>NZ_JBIATP010000018.1:0-54233 GCF_042891915.1 Streptomyces sp. NPDC001848
TCACAGCGAGTTGGGCACGGATCTCGTCCGGGATGCGCATACCACACCAACGAGCCACGGGACGGGAAGCAACACCTTGATGATCTGCAAGCCCTAAGGCCCGTCCCGGAACAAAACGATCCACCGGCTCACCATTGGCCCTTGCGGTGGCCTGTACCCGTCCCGTTTCCTCGGTCCAGCAGAAATCCGTCTTTTTCGAGTGAGGTCGAAACCCGTGTCCAGCGAGCTCTCCACCCCCCAGACCCCCGAGACCGGCACCGCCCGCGTCAAGCGCGGCATGGCCGAGCAGCTCAAGGGCGGCGTGATCATGGACGTCGTCACGCCGGAGCAGGCGAAGATCGCCGAGGACGCGGGCGCCGTCGCCGTCATGGCCCTGGAGCGGGTCCCGGCCGACATCCGCAAGGACGGCGGGGTGGCTCGCATGTCCGACCCGGACATGATCGAGGGCATCATCGACGCCGTCTCCATCCCGGTCATGGCGAAGTCCCGGATCGGCCACTTCGTCGAGGCCCAGGTCCTGCAGTCCCTCGGCGTCGACTACATCGACGAGTCCGAGGTCCTCACCCCGGCCGACGAGGTCAACCACTCCGACAAGTGGGCCTTCACCACGCCGTTCGTCTGTGGCGCCACCAACCTCGGCGAGGCCCTGCGCCGCATCGCCGAGGGCGCCGCGATGATCCGCTCCAAGGGCGAGGCCGGCACCGGCAACGTCGTCGAGGCCGTACGCCACCTGCGCCAGATCAAGGGCGACATCGCCCGTCTGCGCGGCCTGGACAACCACGAGCTGTACGCCGCCGCCAAGGAGCTGCGCGCCCCGTACGAGCTGGTCAAGGAGGTCGCCGAGCTGGGCAAGCTCCCGGTCGTGCTGTTCTCCGCCGGTGGTGTCGCCACCCCGGCCGACGCCGCGCTGATGCGCCAGCTCGGTGCCGAGGGCGTCTTCGTCGGCTCCGGCATCTTCAAGTCCGGCGACCCGGCCAAGCGCGCCGCCGCCATCGTGAAGGCCACCACCTTCTACGACGACCCCAAGATCATCGCGGACGCGTCCCGCAACCTCGGCGAGGCCATGGTCGGCATCAACTGCGACACCCTCCCCGAGACCGAGCGCTACGCCAACCGCGGCTGGTGAGTCACCGCGGGAACCGCAGGAACAGCACGAGGACTGCACGATCACATGACTGACGCACCCGTCATAGGCGTCCTGGCCCTCCAGGGCGACGTACGGGAGCATCTCATCGCCCTGGCCGCGGCGGACGCCGTGGCCAGGCCGGTGCGGCGCCCCGAAGAGCTCGCCGAGGTCGACGGCCTCGTCCTCCCCGGCGGCGAGTCCACCACCATCTCCAAGCTGGCCATCCTCTTCGGAGTGATGGAGCCCCTCCGCGCGCGCGTGCGCGACGGCATGCCCGTCTACGGCACCTGCGCGGGCATGATCATGCTTGCCGACAAGATCCTCGACCCGCGCTCCGGCCAGGAGACCGTCGGCGGCATCGACATGATCGTGCGCCGCAACGCCTTCGGACGGCAGAACGAGTCCTTCGAGGCGGCCGTCGACGTCAAGGGGGTCGAGGGCGACCCCGTGGAGGGCGTCTTCATCCGCGCCCCCTGGGTCGAGTCCGTCGGTGCCGACGCCGAGGTGCTCGCGGAACACGACGGCCACATCGTCGCCGTACGCCAGGGCAACGCCCTGGCCACGTCGTTCCACCCGGAGCTGACCGGCGACCACCGCGTGCACGCCCTGTTCGTCGACATGGTGCGCGCCAACCGGGCAGCGGAGTCCTTGTAGGATCTCCGGGGGTCTCCCAGCCGTTAAGGTCTGGGGGAGTTGGTTGCAGAGATGGGTTACGCGAAGGAGACAGGCAGATGTCCGGCCACTCTAAATGGGCCACGACGAAGCACAAGAAGGCCGTGATCGACGCCAAGCGCGGCAAGCTCTTCGCGAAGCTGATCAAGAACATCGAGGTCGCGGCCCGGACGGGCGGCGCGGACCCCGACGGCAACCCGACTCTCTACGACGCCATCCAGAAGGCGAAGAAGCAGTCGGTCCCGAACAAGAACATCGACTCCGCCGTCAAGCGCGGGGCGGGCCTGGAGGCGGGCGGCGCCGACTACGAGACGATCATGTACGAGGGCTACGGTCCCAACGGTGTCGCGGTGCTCATCGAGTGCCTCACCGACAACCGCAACCGCGCGGCCTCCGACGTCCGTGTCGCCATGACCCGCAACGGCGGCTCCATGGCCGACCCGGGCTCGGTCTCGTACCTGTTCAACCGCAAGGGCGTCGTGATCGTCCCCAAGGGTGAGCTGACCGAGGACGACGTCCTGGCCGCCGTGCTCGACGCGGGCGCCGAAGAGGTCAACGACCTGGGCGAGAACTTCGAGGTCATCAGCGAGGCCACCGACCTGGTCGCGGTCCGTACCGCCCTGCAGGAGGCCGGGATCGACTACGACTCGGCCGAGGCCAACTTCGTCCCGACCATGCAGGTCCAGCTGGACGAGGAGGGCGCCAAGAAGATCTTCAAGCTGATCGACGCGCTCGAGGACAGCGACGACGTGCAGAACGTCTTCGCCAACTTCGACGTCAGCGACGACATCATGGAGAAGGTCGGCGCGTAACGCCACCGCTGGGCTCGACGGGCCGACGGGACACTCCCGTCGGCCCGTCGCTTTGCCGGTCGTTGTCAGTGCCGCCCGATAGCCTGCACAAACAGGCGATCGACGGGAGGGGTTACGTGCGCGTGCTGGGGGTGGACCCGGGGCTGACGCGATGCGGTGTCGGTGTGGTCGAGGGCGTGCCCGGTCGGCCGCTGACCATGCTCGGCGTCGGCGTCGTCCGCACGCGGGTGGACGCCGACCTCGGCCACCGCCTCGTCGCCGTCGAGCAGGGCATCGAGCAGTGGCTGGACGAGCACCGGCCCGAATTCGTCGCCGTCGAGCGCGTCTTCAGCCAGCACAACGTGCGCACGGTGATGGGCACCGCCCAGGCCAGCGCCATCGCCATGCTGTGCGCGGCCCGCCGCGGCATCCCCGTCGCCCTGCACACGCCCAGCGAGGTCAAGGCCGCTGTCACCGGCACGGGGCGCGCCGACAAGGCCCAGGTCGGCGCGATGGTCACCCGGCTGCTGCGGCTGGACGCGCCGCCCAAGCCCGCCGACGCCGCCGACGCCCTCGCCCTCGCCATCTGCCACATCTGGCGCGCCCCCGCGCAGAACCGACTCCAGCAGGCCGTCGCCCTGCACGCATCGAAGCACGTAACGAAAGGCCGTACCGTATGATCGCCTTCGTCAGCGGCCCGGTCGCCGCCCTCGCCCCGGACTCCGCGGTGGTCGAGGTGGGCGGCATCGGCATCGCCGTCCAGTGCACGCCGAACACGCTCTCCGGGCTCCGGCTCGGCGAGCAGGCCAAGCTGGCCACGTCCCTGGTCGTCCGGGAGGACTCGCTGACCCTGTACGGCTTCGCGGACGACGACGAGCGCCAGGTCTTCGAGCTGCTGCAGACCGCGAGCGGCGTCGGCCCGCGCCTGGCGCAGTCGATGCTGGCGGTGCACTCGCCGGACGCCCTGCGCCGTGCCGTGGCGACCGGGGACGAGAAGGCGCTCACCGCCGTCCCCGGCATCGGCAAGAAGGGCGCCCAGAGGCTGCTCCTGGAGCTGAAGGACCGGCTGGGCGAGCCGGTCGGCGCGCCCGCCGCCGCCGCACCGGCCGCCTCCGGCTGGCGCGACCAGCTGCACGCCGCCCTGGTCGGCCTCGGGTACGCCAACCGGGAGGCCGAGGAGGCGGTCGCCGCGGTCGCCCCGCAGGCCGAGGCCGCGGGGGGCACGCCCCAGGTCGGTGCCCTCCTCAAGGCGGCCCTGCAGACCCTGAACCGAGCCCGCTGAGCCAGGAGTACGTGAGTGAACTGGGACGACACGACCGACACCCCCGCCTCCGAGCGGCTGGTGGGCCCTGTCGCCGACGGTGAGGACCAAGCCGTCGAGGCCGCCCTGCGCCCCAAGGACCTGGACGAGTTCATCGGCCAGGAGAAGGTCCGCGAGCAGCTCGACCTGGTGCTGCGCGCGGCACGGGCGCGCGGCGCCACCGCCGACCACGTGCTCCTGTCCGGCGCCCCCGGCCTCGGCAAGACAACCCTGTCGATGATCATCGCAGCCGAGATGGGCGCCCCGATCCGCATCACCAGCGGCCCCGCCATCCAGCACGCCGGCGACCTCGCCGCCATCCTCTCCTCCCTGCAGGAGGGCGAGGTCCTCTTCCTCGACGAGATCCACCGCATGTCCCGGCCCGCCGAGGAGATGCTGTACATGGCGATGGAGGACTTCCGCGTCGACGTGATCGTCGGCAAGGGCCCCGGAGCCACCGCCATCCCACTGGAACTACCGCCGTTCACGCTGGTCGGCGCGACCACGCGCGCGGGTCTGCTGCCGCCTCCGCTGCGCGACCGGTTCGGCTTCACCGCGCACATGGAGTTCTACGAGCCCGCCGAACTGGAGCGCGTCATCCACCGCTCGGCGGGCCTGCTCGACGTGGACATCGACTCCCAGGGCGCCGCCGAGATCGCCGGACGTTCCCGTGGCACCCCCCGTATCGCCAACCGGCTGCTGCGCCGCGTGCGGGACTACGCCCAGGTCAAGGCGGACGGAGTGATCACGCGTGAGATCGCGGCGGCGGCCCTCGCCGTCTACGAGGTCGACGCGCGCGGCCTGGACCGCCTCGACCGGGCCGTCCTCGAGGCCCTGCTGAAGCTGTTCGGCGGCGGCCCCGTCGGCCTGTCCACGCTCGCCGTGGCCGTGGGGGAGGAGCGCGAGACGGTGGAGGAGGTCGCCGAGCCGTTCCTGGTCAGGGAGGGTCTGCTGGCCCGCACCCCGCGCGGACGGGTGGCGACACCGGCCGCCTGGGCGCACCTCGGGCTGACCGCGCCACGCGGGACGACCGGGGGAAACGGACAACAGGACCTGTTCGGGGCGTGACGGCGCGGGACTCGCACCAGCAGGAACCCGGGTGCCATGCTGAGCGTTGTTCCTTGCGTGCGGACTCGCTTAGACTCCGCCGATGCCGCCCTCGCGGGCGGCGCCCATCACACCCCCATCCACCAGGCCGCCGATCGAGCGGTCGTGCGAAGGAAATTCCGTCCCGTGAATATCGTGACCCTCCTCCCGTTCATCGTGCTCATCGGGGCCATGTTCCTGATGACCCGCTCGGCCAAGCGCAAGCAGCAGCAGGCCGCGCAAATGCGCAACGACATGCAGCCCGGCAGCGGCGTCCGCACGATCGGGGGCATGTACGCGACGGTCAAGGAGGTCAACGACGACACGGTCCTCCTTGACGCGGGCCCGGGCGTTGAGCTGCTCTTCGCGAAGAACGCGATCGGCGCCGTCCTGACCGACGACGAGTACAACCGCATCGTCCACGGCATCGAGCACGACCTGAAGGCCGACGGCGCCGTTGTGCCGGATGACGCCTCCTCCCTCACCGAGACCGACGAGCCCGCCGCCGACGCCTCTTCGGGCCCTTCCGACGACAAGGTCGACCTCGGCAAGAAGGACGCGGACGCCGCGACCGACGCGAAGGCCGACGAAGCAGAGCCGAAGAAGACCGACGGCGAGTCCGACGAGAAGTGACCGCACCCCGGGCCAGGGCGCGTGATCGGCGCGTCCCGGCTCGGGCTGTGCGGTTTTCGCGCGGAATCCCGACACAATGGCATGGCCGCCCGTGCGCTGACCCCGCGCGCGGCGGCTCGAGAGGGAGTACGAGAAGGTGGCAGCACCGAAGAGGGGCCGAAGCGCGAGCGCCCCGAGCAAGCCAGGGCGCTCGCTGGCCCTCATCCTGATCGCCATCGCGGCGCTCACCGGGGGAATGTTCGCTTCCGGACACACCACCCCGCGTCTCGGCATCGACCTCGCCGGCGGCACCAGCATCACGCTGACGGCGGTCAACGAGCCCGGTCAGCCCAACGCGATCAACAAGACCAACATGGACACCGCGGTCGAGATCATGAACCGCCGGGTCAACGGTCTGGGCGTGTCCGAGGCGGAGGTCCAGACCCAGGGCGACCGCAACATCATCGTCAACATCCCCCGGGGCACGAACTCCAAGGAGGCCCGGGAACAGGTCGGCACCACCGCCAAGCTGTACTTCCGCCCGGTCCTGCAGCGCGAGGCCTCCGGCCCCGGCGCCTCGGCGAGCCCGAGCCCCGGCTCCAGCGCGGGCGGCAGCGCCTCGCCCAGCCCGTCGAGCTCGGCGAGCAAGAGCAAGGCGACGTCCGGCTCCCCGAGCCCGTCGTCCTCCGCCACCTCGCAGGGCCGCCCCGTCACCGACGCGCTGAAGGCGACCGCCACCCCCTCCGCGAGCGGCTCCGCGTCCGCCGCCGCCTCCACCAAGCCCTCCGCGAGCGCCACGGCGTCCGCGAGCACCGGCTCCGCCTCCGGTGACGCGGCCAAGCTCCAGGCCCAGTACGCCGCCCTCGACTGCTCCAAGCCCGAGCAGCGCGCCACGGCCGGCAAGGGCGCCAAGAAGGGTGAGCCCACCGTCGCCTGTGGCAAGGACGGCAAGGTGTGGAACAAGTTCCTGCTCGGCCCGGTCGCGGTCGACGGCACGGAGATCAAGAAGGCCCAGGCCGTCTACGACACGCAGGGCGCCGCCGGCTGGCAGGTCCAGATGACCTTCAACTCCAGCGGCGCGAAGAAGTTCGCCGACATCACCGGTCAGCTCTCGCAGAAGACGACCCCGCAGAACGAGTTCGCGATCGTCCTCGACGACGAGGTCGTCTCCCACCCGTACGTCCAGACCGCCATCACCGGCGGCAACGCGGAGATCTCCGGCAGCTTCACCCAGCAGGACGCCCAGAGCCTGTCCAACATGCTGTCGTACGGTGCGCTCCCGCTCTCCTTCAAGGAGTCGAGCGTCACCACGGTGACCGCCGCGCTCGGCGGTGAGCAGCTGCACGCCGGTCTGATCGCCGGCGCCATCGGCCTGGCCCTGGTCGTGATCTACCTGGTCGTCTACTACCGCGGCCTCGCGGCCATCGCCGTCGCGTCCCTGGTGGTGTCCGCGATCCTCACCTACGTGATCATGGCGCTGCTCGGCCCGACCATCGGCTTCGCACTGAACCTGCCCGCCGTGTGCGGCGCCATCGTCGCGATCGGCATCACCGCCGACTCGTTCATCGTGTACTTCGAACGCGTCCGGGACGAGATCCGCGAAGGCCGCTCCCTGCGCCCCGCCGTCGAACGCGGCTGGCCGCGCGCCCGGCGCACCATCCTCGTCTCCGACTTCGTGTCCTTCCTCGCCGCCGCGGTGCTGTTCATCGTCACCGTCGGCAAGGTCCAGGGCTTCGCCTTCACGCTCGGCCTGACGACCCTGCTCGACGTGGTCGTGGTGTTCCTGTTCACCAAGCCGCTGCTGACGATCCTGGCCCGCCGGCAGTTCTTCGCGAGCGGCCACAGCTGGTCCGGGCTGGACCCCAAGCGCCTCGGAGCCAAGCCGCCCCTGCGGCGCACCCGTCGTCCCTCCGCCCCCGTCGACCCGAAGGAGGCGTGAGAGATGTCGAAGCTCGGCAACCTCGGCGCCCGGCTCCACCGAGGCGAGGTCGGTTACGACTTCGTCGGCAAGCGCAAGATCTGGTACGGCGTCTCGATCCTGATCACCATCACGGCCATCGTCGGACTGGTGGTGCGCGGCCTGAACATGGGCATCGAGTTCCAGGGCGGAGCCGTCTTCACCACGCCGAGGACCAGCGTCTCGGTGACCCAGGCCGAGACCTACGCCAAGGACGCCTCCGGCCACATCGCCGTCGTGCAGAAGCTCGGCACGGGCGGCCTGCGCATCCAGATCGCGGGGATCGACACCAGCAAGTCCGACCAGATCAAGGACACCCTGGCCAAGGAGCTGAGCGTCCCCTCGGAGCAGATCAACGCCGACCTGGTCGGCCCCAGCTGGGGCGAGCAGATCGCCAACAAGGCCTGGGAGGGCCTGGCGATCTTCATGGTGCTGGTCGTGATCTACCTGGCGATCGCCTTCGAGTGGCGCATGGCCGTCGCGGCCCTCGTCGCACTGATCCACGACATCACGATCACCACCGGCATCTACGCCCTCGTCGGCTTCGAGGTCACGCCCGGCACCGTGATCGGTCTGCTCACGATCCTCGGTTACTCGCTCTACGACACGGTCGTCGTCTTCGACAGCCTCAAGGAGCAGACGAAGGACATCACCAAGCAGACCCGCTGGACCTTCAGCGACGTCGCCAACCGCTCGATCAACAGCACCCTGGTCCGCTCCATCAACACCACCGTGGTGGCGCTGCTGCCGGTGGCGGGCCTGCTGTTCATCGGCGGCGGCTTCCTGGGCGCCGGCATGCTCAACGACATCTCGCTGTCGCTGTTCGTCGGCCTCGCGGCCGGTGCCTACTCCTCGATCTTCATCGCCACCCCGCTCGTCGCCGACCTCAAGGAGCGCGAGCCGCAGATGAAGGCCCTCAAGCGCCGCGTCCTCGCCAAGCGCGCGCAGGCCACCGAGGCGGAGCCCGCCGAAGGGGCGGTCGAGGGCGACTTCGGCGCCGACGAGCCGCAGGACGACGCCGCACCGGCCGTCGTCGGCCAGCGCAGCCAGCCCGCGTCCCGCAACCGCGGTCGCGGCCGACCCTCCGGAAAGCGCCGATGACCGAGACGACCGACATACAGGCACTCCTGCTCAGCCGTATCCGGGACGTGCCGGACCACCCGGAGCCGGGAGTGATGTTCAAGGACATCACCCCGCTGCTCGCGGACCCTGCGGCCTTCACCGCCCTCACCGACGCGCTGGCGGAGCTGACCGTGCGGCACGGCGCGACGAAGATCGTCGGCCTGGAGGCGCGCGGATTCATCCTCGGCGCCCCGGTCGCCGTCCGCGCGGGCGTCGGCTTCGTCCCGGTACGCAAGGCGGGCAAGCTGCCCGGAGCGACCCTGCGGCAGGCGTACGACCTGGAGTACGGCTCCGCGGAGATCGAGGTGCACGCCGAGGACCTGTCGGCCTCCGACCGCGTGATGGTCGTCGACGACGTCCTCGCCACCGGCGGCACCGCCGAGGCGTCACTGCAACTCATCCGCCGGGCGGGCGCCGAGGTCGCGGGCGTCTCGGTCCTCATGGAGCTGGGCTTCCTCGGCGGCCGGGCCCGCCTGGAGCCGGCCCTGGCCGGCGCCCCGCTGGAGGCACTGCTCCAGATCTGAGCCCCGAGCCGTGCACCTGCGTTCAAGGCTCGGTCGGGCCGCAGGACACCGTGAGGCGGGCCCCGGAGGAATCCGGGGCCCGCCTCGTGCGTTTCTCCCATAGCAGGCCGTCCCTGCGGCCTGGGGGCGAGCCCGGAGCCCGGGATCGCTACCATGGGTGCTCCGGAGCCTGACCGGGGGACCCGGATCGCGCACGAGGAGCCCTCTTGCCAGACGAGGCCCAGCCACTGACCGCCGCCAAGCCCGACCCCGCGTCGAAGGCCGCGGCCACCCCCGCGCGCAGCGCGACGAACGCCCCGCACGGGACGGTGGAGCACGCCCAGTCCGCGCCTGCCGACCAGGCGGCCGAGCAGCCGCGCCCCAAGCCGGCCTCTCCCGAGCGCACCCCGGCCGTCCGCCCGACGCCGCCCCCGCCGGTCCGCTCCGGCTCCTCCAACCGCGTCCGCGCCCGCCTCGCCCGGCTCGGCGTGCAGCGCGCCAACCCGTACAACCCGGTCCTGGAGCCGCTGCTGCGGATAGTGCGCAGCAACGACCCGAAGATCGAGAACTCGACGCTGCGCCAGATCGAGCGCGCCTACCAGGTCGCCGAGCGCTGGCACCGCGGCCAGAAGCGCAAGAGCGGCGACCCGTACATCACGCATCCCCTCGCCGTGACCACCATCCTCGCCGAGCTGGGCATGGACCCGGCGACCCTGATGGCGGGCCTGCTGCACGACACGGTGGAGGACACCGAGTACGGCCTGGACCAGCTGCGCCGCGACTTCGGGGACACCGTCGCCCTCCTCGTCGACGGCGTCACCAAGCTGGACAAGGTCAAGTTCGGCGAGGCCGCGCAGGCCGAGACTGTGCGCAAGATGGTCGTCGCCATGGCCAAGGACCCGCGCGTCCTGGTCATCAAACTCGCCGACCGCCTGCACAACATGCGCACCATGCGCTACCTCAAGCGCGAGAAGCAGGAGAAGAAGGCGCGCGAGACCCTGGAGATCTACGCGCCGCTCGCCCACCGGCTGGGCATGAACACCATCAAGTGGGAGCTGGAGGACCTCGCGTTCGCGATCCTCTACCCCAAGATGTACGACGAGATCGTCCGCCTGGTCGCCGAGCGCGCCCCCAAGCGCGACGAGTACCTGGCGATCGTCACCGACGAGGTCCAGGCCGACCTGCGCGCCGCCCGCATCAAGGCGACCGTCACCGGCCGCCCCAAGCACTACTACAGCGTCTACCAGAAGATGATCGTCCGCGGCCGTGACTTCGCGGAGATCTACGACCTGGTGGGCATCCGCGTCCTCGTCGACACCGTCCGCGACTGCTACGCGGCACTGGGCACGGTCCACGCCCGCTGGAACCCGGTTCCGGGGCGGTTCAAGGACTACATCGCGATGCCCAAGTTCAACATGTACCAGTCGCTGCACACGACGGTCATCGGCCCCAACGGCAAGCCCGTCGAACTGCAGATCCGTACGTTCGACATGCACCGCCGCGCCGAGTACGGCATCGCCGCGCACTGGAAGTACAAGCAGGAGGCCGTGGCCGGCGCCTCCAAGGTGCGTACGGACACGCCGCGTTCGAGCGCCAAGGACAAGGACGCCATCAACGACATGGCGTGGCTGCGGCAGTTGCTGGACTGGCAGAAGGAGACCGAGGACCCCAGCGAGTTCCTGGAGTCCCTGCGCTTCGACCTGTCCCGCAACGAGGTATTCGTCTTCACCCCGAAGGGCGACGTGATAGCGCTGCCGGCCGGCGCCACCCCGGTCGACTTCGCCTACGCCGTCCACACCGAGGTCGGCCACCGGACGATAGGGGCTCGGGTCAACGGACGCCTCGTACCGCTGGAATCCACCCTGGACAACGGCGACCTGGTGGAGGTCTTCACCTCCAAGGCGCCCGGCGCGGGCCCCTCCCGCGACTGGCTCGGCTTCGTGAAGTCGCCGCGTGCCCGCAACAAGATCCGGGCGTGGTTCTCCAAGGAGCGGCGCGACGAGGCGATCGAGCAGGGCAAGGACGCGATCGCGCGGGCGATGCGCAAGCAGAACCTGCCGATCCAGCGCATCCTCACCGGCGACTCGCTGGTCACCCTCGCCCACGAGATGCGCTACCCGGACATCTCGTCCCTGTACGCGGCGATCGGCGAGGGCCATGTCGCGGCTCAGAACGTCGTGCAGAAACTGGTCCAGGCACTCGGCGGTGAGGAGGCGGCCACCGAGGAGATCGACGAGGCCGTTCCGCCGTCGCGGGGCCGTGGCCGCAAGCGGCGCGCCACCAGCGATCCGGGTGTGGTCGTCAAGGGCGTCGAGGACGTCTGGGTCAAGCTGGCCCGCTGTTGTACGCCCGTCCCCGGCGACCCGATCATCGGATTCGTCACACGGGGTAATGGCGTATCGGTTCACCGCAGCGACTGCGTCAACGTGGAGTCACTGTCACGCGAGCCCGAGCGCATCCTCGAGGTGGAGTGGGCGCCCACCCAGTCCTCCGTCTTCCTGGTCGCCATCCAGGTGGAGGCGCTGGACCGCTCGCGGCTGCTCTCCGACGTCACCCGGGTCCTGTCCGACCAGCATGTGAACATCCTCTCGGCGGCCGTCCAGACGTCCCGCGACCGCGTCGCCACCTCCCGCTTCACCTTCGAGATGGGCGACCCGAAGCACCTGGGTCACGTCCTGAAGGCGGTACGGGGCGTGGAGGGCGTCTACGACGTCTACCGCGTCACCTCGGCCCGCCGGCCGTAACCGGCGGGCGCCACAGCATACGAAACGGGCTCCCGTACCGACGTACGGGAGCCCGTTTCTCCTTGCCGATCGACTCTGTCAGCCTCTGTCAGCCGCCGAACTCCTGCAGGCCCTTGAGGGCCTGGTCCAGGAGCGCCTGGCGGCCCTCCAGCTCGCGCTCCAGCTTCTCGGCCTTCGAGGTGTTGCCCGCCGCCCGGGCCTGCTCGATCTGCGCGCGCAGCTTGTCCACGGCCGCCTGCAGCTGACCGGTCAGGCCCTCCGCGCGCGCTCGCGCCTCCGGGTTGGTACGCCGCCACTCGGCCTCCTCGGCCTCCTGGATGGCCCGGTCCACCGCGTGCATCCGGCCCTCGACCCGGGCCCGCGCGTCCCGCGGCACATGCCCGATGGCCTCCCAGCGCTCGTTGATCGAGCGGAAGGCGGCCCGCGCGGCCTTCAGGTCCGTGATCGGCAGCAGCTTCTCCGCCTCCTCGGCCAGCTCCTCCTTCAGCTTGAGGTTCTCGGCCTGCTCGGCGTCCCGCTCCGCGAAGACCGCGCTGCGCGCGGCGAAGAACACGTCCTGGGCACCGCGGAACCGGTTCCACAGGTCGTCCTCGTGCTCGCGCTGGGCGCGGCCCGCGGCCTTCCACTCGGCCATCAGCTCGCGGTAGCGCGCCGCCGTCGGCCCCCAGTCCGTCGAGCCCGACAGCGCCTCGGCCTCGGCGACCAGCCTCTCCTTGGTCTTGCGGGCCTCCTCGCGCTGCGCGTCCAGCTGCGCGAAGTGCGCCTTGCGACGCTTGGAGAACGCCGACCGCGCGTGCGAGAAGCGGTGCCACAGCTCGTCGTCCGACTTCCGGTCGAGCCGCGGCAGCCCCTTCCAGGTGTCCACCAGCGCCCGCAGCCGCTCACCGGCCGCCCGCCACTGGTCGGACTGCGCCAGCTGCTCCGCCTCGGCGACCAGGTCCTCCTTGGCCTTGCGGGCCTCGTCGGACTGTTTGGCCCGCTGCGCCTTGCGCTCCTCGCGGCGTGCCTCGACGGTCTCCACGAGCTTGTCCAGCCGCTGCCGGAGCGCGTCCAGGTCGCCGACCGCGTGGTGCGCGTCCACCTGCTCGCGCAGGTGGTCGATCGCGGCCATGGCGTCCTTCGCCGACAGGTCGGTGGTCTGCACGCGCTTCTCGAGGAGGCCGATCTCGACAACCAGGCCCTCGTACTTGCGCTCGAAGTAGGCCAGCGCCTCCTCGGGGGAGCCGGCCGCCCAGGAACCGACGACCTTCTCGCCGTCGGCCGTACGCACGTACACGGTCCCCGTCTCGTCGACGCGGCCCCACGGGTCGCTGCTCACAGCGCCTCCTCCACATGATGCCTGCGGGGAGCCTCAGCGCCCCCGGGCATCGTCCACAGTTTCGTCACGGCCAACATAGGCGACCGGCGGGGCGGCTGTCCGCATCCCGCGCGACCGAAATTCAGCTGTTGACGTTCAGGATTTCGTCATCGTCGCCTTGTTGATCACGACGGTTGCGTTCGGGGCTCCGTCGCCCTGGCCCGTGCTTTCGCCGGCGGCCGCGATCTTCTTCAGCACCTTCATGCCGGCGGCGTCGATGGTGCCGAACGGTGTGTAGCTGGGGGGCAACTGACTGTCCTGGTACACCAGGAAGAACTGGCTCCCGCCGGTGTGCTTCTGCCCGGTGTTCGCCATGGCGACCGTGCCCGCCGGATAGACGTTCCCCTTCAGGCTCTTGTCCTTGAGGTTCTCGTCCGGAAGCGTGTAGCCGGGGCCGCCCATGCCCGAGCCCTTCGGGTCGCCGCACTGCAGCACGTAGATGCCGTTGGTGGTGAGCCGGTGGCACTTGGTGTGGTCGAAGAAGCCCTGCGCCGCGAGGAAGTTGAACGAGTTCACGGTGTGCGGGGCCGCGGCCGTCTTCATCGCGATGCCGATGTCACCACACGTGGTCGCCAGGGTCATCGTGTACTTCGCCGACGTGTCGATGGTCATCGCCGGCTCCTTCTTCCAGCTCAGCGACTTCACCTTGCCCGGGGCGGGCTTCGCACAGGGGTCCGGCGCCTTGCCGGTCGGGGTGGCGCTCGGGGACACCTCCGCGCCCGCGTTGGCCTTCTTGTCGTCGTTCTTGAAGACCCCGGCCGTGTACGACACCACGCTGCCCACCAGCAACACGCCGAGCACCGACGCGATCACGGAATTGCGCATCCGCGCCTTGCGCCGCGCCTCCGTACGCCGCTGCTGCTGCCGCAAGAACTTCTCCCGGGCGAGCTGTCGCCGCCGCTGTTCCTGGCTGACCACGGGGTTTTCTCCTCATGCGTCTCGTCCGCCGACCGGTACGCGTGCGTCTGGTGTGCCGACCGCATGCGTGTGCCCCGTACCGTATATGGGTTCGCTGAGGAATCGGCAGCGCCGGTAGGCTCTGACCCACAGCCAGTGACGCCCGTACGACACAACGAAGGACGATCGTGCTGATTGCCGGGTTCCCCGCCGGGGCCTGGGGGACCAACTGTTACCTGGTCGCCCCCGCCGCGGGTGAGGAGTGCGTGATCATCGACCCCGGCCACGAGGCCGCCCAGGGAGTCGAGGACGCGCTGAAGAAGCATCGGCTCAAGCCCGTGGCGGTCGTCCTCACCCACGGCCACATCGACCACGTCGCCTCGGTCGTCCCGGTGTGCGGCGCGCACGGCGTACCGGCGTGGATCCACCCCGACGACCGGTACATGATGAGCGACCCGGAGAAGGCGCTCGGGCGTTCCATCGGGATGCCGCTGATGGGCGAGCTGACCGTGGGGGAGCCGGACGACGTCGAGGAGCTGACCGACGGCACGGCATTGCGGCTGGCCGGTCTGGAGCTCTCCGTCGCGCACGCGCCCGGCCATACCAAGGGGTCGGTGACCTTCGGCCTGCCCGAGGCGGCGGACATCCCGCCGATCCTCTTCTCGGGCGACCTGCTGTTCGCCGGCTCCATCGGACGCACCGACCTGCCCGGCGGTGACATGGCCGAGATGCTCGACTCGCTGGCCCGCGTGTGCCTGCCGCTCGACGACTCGACCGTGGTGCTGTCCGGCCACGGCCCCCAGACGACCATCGGCCGTGAGCGCGCCACCAACCCGTATCTGCGGCAGGTGGCCGCCGGCCAGGGAGCCCAGGACGCTCCCCGACGAGGAATGTGACGAGAGACCTTCCGTGAGCACCTTCAAGGCCCCCAAGGGCACGTACGACCTGATCCCGCCGGAATCCGCCAAGTACCTGGCCGTCCGTGAGGCGATCGCGGCCCCGCTGCGCAACTCCGGCTACGGATACATCGAGACACCGGGCTTCGAGAACGTGGAACTGTTCGCGCGGGGCGTGGGCGAGTCCACGGACATCGTGACGAAGGAGATGTACGCCTTCGAGACGAAGGGCGGCGACAAGCTGGCCCTGCGCCCCGAGGGCACGGCGTCCGTGCTGCGCGCCGCCCTCGAGGCCAACCTGCACAAGGCGGGCAACCTGCCGGTCAAGCTCTGGTACTCGGGGTCCTACTACCGCTACGAGCGCCCGCAGAAGGGCCGCTACCGCCACTTCTCGCAGGTGGGCGCGGAGGCGATCGGCGCGGAGGACCCGGCACTGGACGCCGAGCTGATCATCCTGGCGGACCAGGCGTACCGCTCGCTGGGCCTCAGGAACTTCCGCATCCTGCTGAACAGCCTGGGCGACAAGGAGTGCCGCCCGGTGTACCGCTCAGCGCTCCAGGACTTCCTGCGCGGCCTCGACGTGGACGAGGACACGCGGCGCCGCATCGACATCAACCCGCTGCGGGTCCTCGACGACAAGCGGGAGTCCGTCCAGAAGCAGCTGGACGGCGCGCCGCTGCTGCGGGACTACCTCTGCGACGCGTGCAAGGCCTACCACGAGGAGGTCCGCGAGCTGATCACCGCGGCGGGCGTGGCCTTCGAGGACGACCCCAAGCTGGTCCGCGGCTTGGACTACTACACGCGGACGACCTTCGAGTTCGTCCACGACGGCCTCGGCTCGCAGTCCGCGGTGGGCGGCGGCGGCCGCTACGACGGCCTGTCGGAGATGATCGGCGGCCCCGCGCTGCCGTCGGTGGGCTGGGCGCTGGGCGTCGACCGTACGGTGCTGGCGCTGGAGGCGGAGGGCATCGAGCTGCAACTCCCCGCGTCCACCAGCGTGTTCGCGGTCCCGCTGGGCGAGGAGGCCCGCCGGGTCCTGTTCGCCAAGATCACGGAGCTGCGGAAGCTGGGCGTCGCGGCGGACTTCGCCTACGGCGGCAAGGGCCTGAAGGGCGCGATGAAGAACGCGAACCGCAGCGGTGCCCGCTACACGATCGTGGCCGGCGAGCGCGACCTCGCGGACGGCGTGGTCCAGCTGAAGGACATGGAGACCGGGGAGCAGGTCGCGGTCGCCGTCAACGAGATCGTGGCGGAACTGGAGTCCCGCCTGGGCTGACCCCTCCGGGGGCGGAGGCCGCGGAGGTCTCGCCCCCGGCGCCCCTACCCTTCCCGTCCCTGGGGGCTGCCCCCAGACGCCCGCTTCGGCCTGAACGGCCTCGTCCTCAAACGCCGGACGGGCTGATCATGGTGACCGGCGGTGGAGAGATCAGCCTCTTCGCCGGTCGCCGCGTTTCAGCCTCTCCGGCGTTCGAGGCGCCGGGGCCCGGTGGTGGGCCCGAACGGGGTGCGGGGCGGAGCCGCGGGGGCGGAACCCCTCAGTCGAGCAGGCCGTGCCGCATTGCACTCGTCACCGCCGCCGTCCGATCATCCACCCCCAGCTTCCCGAAGACCCGCAGCAGATGCGTCTTCACCGTCGACTCCCCGATGAACAGCCGCCGCCCGATCTCCGCGTTCGTGCACCCCTCCGCCACCAGCCGCAACACCGCCGTCTCCCGTTCCGACAGCCTCGGCCGCTCCGGCCTGGCCCGCAGCCGGTCCACCAGGCGGGCCGCGACCGACGGCGCCAGAACCGTCTCGCCGCGCGCCGCGGCACGGACCGCCTCCGCCAGCTCACCCCGCGGCAGGTCCTTCAGTAGATAGCCCGCCGCGCCCGCCTCCACCGCCCGCAGGATGTCCCGGTCCGTCTCGTACGTCGTCAGCACGATCACCCGGCACGGCAGCCCGGCCTGAGCCATCCGCTCGATCGAGTCCACGCCCCCGCCGCCCGGCATCCGCAGGTCCATCAGCACGATGTCCGGCCGGAGTTCGGCCGCCAGCGCCTCCGCCTGCGGCCCGCTCGACGCGTCCGCGACCACTTCGAGATCGGGCTCCGCGCTGAGCATCGCGCGCAGCCCCTCCCGGACGACGGGATGGTCGTCGGCGAGGACGATCCGGATCATGAGGCACCCCCGAGAACAGGCAGCACGGGCAGGACGGGCAGCCGCACGGTGACGATCGTGCCCTCGCCCGGCGCGCTGCGGACCTCCGCCGTGCCGCCCACCCCGGCGGCCCGCGCCCGCAGCCCGCTCAGACCGTAGCCCCCGGTCGGCGCGGACGGGTCGAAACCGCAACCGTCGTCCCGGACGGACAGAGTCAGCGTGTCGTCGGCGTACGCCAGCGCTATCGCGACCGAGGCGGAACTCCCCGCGTGCTTACGCGTGTTGGCCAGCGCCTCCTGGCACGACCGCAGCACCACCACCTCCGGCCCGGCCGGCAACGTCCGCACCGGCCCCGTGACCTCCAGCTCCGCGTCGTGCCGCGCCGCCAGCCGCCGCAACGCGTCCGGCAGCGAGGCCCCCTCCAGGTCGGCCGGCGCGCCCCCGGCCACCAGTGCCCGCGCCTCGGCGAGGTTCTGCCGGGCCGTCTCGGCCATCAGCGCCAGATGGTGGCGGGCCTGGGGCACGTCGTGCTCCAGCTCGGCCTCCACCGCCTGCACCAGCATCAGCAGGCTGGTGAAGCCCTGCGCGAGCGTGTCGTGGATCTCCCGGGAGAGCCGCTCCCGCTCGGCGAGCGCCCCGTGTGCGGCCGAGAGCCGGGAGATCTCGTGCCGACTGGCGTCCAGTTCGGCGATCAGCTCGGCCCGCTCCCAGCTCTGCTCGATGATCCGGATGATCCAGCCGCCGATGACCACCGAGAACACCAGCGTGACCGCGGCGAAGAGGGAACTGGAGAACAGGTCCTTGCCACTGGGGTGCCACAGCAGCGCCCAGCCCGCCAGTGGCACGAGATTGATCACCGTCACGGCGGTCAGCGCCCAGCGTGTGCGCAGCGTCATGAAGCACTGCGGGATCAGCGCGAACGACACCAGCCGCATCCCGTCGGCCAGGATCGCCGACGGCAGGAACAGCGCCATCGCCCCACCGAGGTATACAAGGGCCCGCCGCTCGTCGGGCGGGTCCTCCTGGAGCAGCCCGCGCCCCAGCACCGCGTACCAGGGCACCAGCGCCACCAGCAGCCCGCCCGCCGCGGCACGCGCGGGCCACCCCGGATGGTCCGCGGCGCACACGAACGCCAGGGTGGCCACCCAGGCGACCGCGAAGTACGCGTCCCACAGCCCGATCGAACGGTCCCACGCGTGCGCGTCCAGCGCCCGGCGCAGTTCCGTCATCCGTCGCGCCGGCTCTTCCACCGGAAGGTCAGCAGACACAGCGCCAATCCTCCGACGCACCAGGCCCCGAGCACCAGGGCGATACGCCCGAACTCCCAGCTCCCCGCCTGTTCCAGGACGCGCGCCGAATCGGGCAGGAACACGCCCCGCAACCCCTGGCACAGCCACTTCAGCGGGAACAGCGCGCCGACGTCGAGCATCCAGCGCGGGATGGCGGCGATGGAGATGTAGACACCGGAGATGAACTGCAGCAGCAGGAAGGGGAGCACGACCACCGAGCTGGCGCTCTTGCCCGACTTCGGCACCGAGCTGATCGCGATGCCGAGCAGCGCGCACGCCGTCAGCCCGAGCACGAAGATCCAGCCGAAGTCGAACCACCTCCCGGCGTCCGACGGCAGGTCCACGCCGTACAGCGTGGTGCCGACGAGCAGCAGGATCGCCGTCTCCAGGACGCCGGTGAACAGAACCAGCCAGATCTTCCCCAGGAAGTACGCCGCCGGCGGCATCGGCGTGCCACGCAGCCTGCGCAGCACCTTCTCGTCGCGCTCCACCGCGATCGAGATCCCCAGGGACTGGAAGCTCGTCGACATGATCCCCGAGGCCATCATCGCGGGCACATACAGCTGCGAGGCGGTGACCCCCTTGACGCCCACGTCGTCGTGGAAGATCGACGCGAACAGGAACAGGAAGACGACCGGAAAGGCGAAGGTGAACACCACCTGGTCGCGCTGCCGGAAGAACTGCCTGATCTCCAGCACACCCCGGTGCAGTCCGAGGGTCCAGGCGCCGGGCAGCCGTTGAGCGGCGGCCCGGGTCCTGGGTCGTACGGCCGTCGTGGTCATCGAGCGTCCTCCTGCCCGGTCAGGCGCAGATACACGTCCTCCAAGGTGGGGCGGCCGACCCGCAGCCCCGGGACCTCACCGTCGAAGCGCCGGGCCAACTCGGCGACCGTCCGGGTCGGCGTGTCGGTGCGCTCGCGGCGCCGGCTGCCGTCCGTCTCCGTCCACTCGACGACGGCTTCGCTGCCGAAACGGTCCCGCAGCGCGGTAGGGGTGCCCTCGGCGACCACCCGGCCCCGGGCGACGACCGCCAGCCGGTGCGCCAGGGCCTCCGCCTCCTCCAGGTAGTGCGTGGTGAGCAGGATCGTCGTGCCCTCGTCGGCGAGCAGACGGATCAGCTCCCAGAACTGGCGCCGGGCCGCCGGGTCGAAACCGGTCGTCGGCTCGTCCAGGAGCAGCAGCTCGGGGTCGCCGATCACACCGAGGGCCACGTCGAGGCGGCGGCGCTGGCCGCCGGAGAGCGCCTTGATCCGGCTGCTCGCCTTGGCCTCGAGACCCACCAGGGCGATGACCCGCTCCGGGTCCCGCGGTCGCGGGTAGTAGCGCGCGAAGTGCCGTACCGTCTCCCGGACCGTCAACTCCGCGGGCGCCGATTCGTCCTGCCAGACGATTCCCACTTTCGAGCGCCACGCGCGCGTCCCCCGCGCCGGGTCCGCCCCGAGCACGGACACCTCGCCCGCGTCCCGGTCGCGATTGCCCTGGAGGATCTCCACGGTGGTGGTCTTGCCCGCGCCGTTGGGCCCGAGCAGGCCGAACACCTCCCCGCGCGGGATCTCCAGATCGATGCCGTCGACCGCGGTCACGTCCCCGTACTGCTTGCGCAGCCCCCGTACGTCCACCGCGAGTCCGTTCGCGTGTGTGGTCATATGAGGAGCTTCGGCCGGAACCGAACGCTCCGGGACGACCGTGCGTACTTCCTTATGTCCATCGAACGGTGGACACGCGCGCGTGTGCGGCACAATGACCCCAACCCGCAGGTCCACCTCTCGAGCATCGGAAGCGGCGTGATGAGCAAGACGACAGTCAAGGACGTCTCCACCGGATCCACCGAGCCGGCGAGCACCCCGTCGCCCGGCACCGTGGGCGGCAGCCGCGCGTTCGCCCTGCTGCTGGTGATCACCGGTGCCGCCGGTCTGCTCGCCGCGTGGGTCATCACGATCGACAAGCTCAAGATCCTTGAGGGCAAGGTGAGCGGCAAGACGTTCACCCCCAGCTGCAGCATCAACCCGATCGTGTCCTGCGGCAGCGTCATGGAGAGCAAGCAGGCCGCCGTCTTCGGCTTCCCCAACCCGATGCTCGGTCTCGTCTGCTACGGCATCGTCATCTGCGTCGGCATGAGCCTGCTCGCCCGCGCCCGCTTCCCGCGCTGGTACTGGCTGACGTTCAACTTCGGCACGCTGTTCGGCGTGGGGTTCGTCACCTGGCTGCAGTTCGAGTCGCTGTACCGGATCAACGCGCTGTGCCTGTGGTGCTCGCTGGCCTGGGTCGCCACGATCACCATGTTCTGGTACGTGACCTCGTTCAACGTCCGCAACGACTTCCTGCCCGCCCCGCGCCGCGTGAAGAACTTCCTCGGCGAGTTCACCTGGGTGCTGCCGGTCACGCACTGCGGTGTGATCGCCATGCTGATCCTGACCCGGTGGGGCAGCCAGCTCTGGGCGTGAGCCCCGGGCCGCGGGTCATGTCAGTGCCGTGACTTAGGGTTTTCCTCGTGGAGCCCGACCTGTTCACCGCCGCAGCAGAAGAACGCCAGGAGAAGGACCCGAGCACCAGCCCCCTGGCGGTCCGCATGCGCCCGCGCACCCTCGACGAGGTGGTGGGCCAGCAGCACCTGCTCAAGCCCGGATCCCCGCTGCGCAGACTGGTCGGCGAGGGCAACGGCGGCCCCGCCGGGCCCTCATCGGTGATCCTCTGGGGCCCGCCCGGCACCGGCAAGACGACGCTCGCGTATGTCGTCTCCAAGGCCACCAACAAGCGGTTCGTGGAGTTGTCGGCGATCACCGCGGGCGTGAAGGAGGTGCGCGCGGTCATCGACGGCGCCCGCCGCGCGAGCGGAGGCTTCGGCAAGGAGACCGTCCTCTTCCTGGACGAGATCCACCGCTTCAGCAAGGCGCAGCAGGACTCCCTGCTCCCCGCCGTCGAGAACCGCTGGGTGACCCTGATCGCGGCGACCACGGAGAACCCGTACTTCTCGGTGATCTCCCCGCTGCTGTCCCGCTCCCTCCTGCTCACCCTCGAACCGCTCACGGACGACGACGTCCGCGGCCTGCTCCGCCGCGCGCTGACCGACGAGCGCGGCCTCAAGGGCGCCGTCACCCTCCCCGAGGACACCGAGAACCACCTGCTGCGGATCGCCGGCGGCGACGCCCGACGCGCCCTGACCGCCCTGGAGGCCGCCGCCGGGGCCGCCCTCGACAAGGGCGAGACCCAGATCGGCCTGACGACGCTCGAGGAGACCGTCGACCGGGCCGCGGTGAAGTACGACCGCGACGGCGACCAGCACTACGACGTGGCCAGCGCGCTCATCAAGTCGATCCGCGGCTCCGACGTGGACGCGGCCCTGCACTACCTGGCCCGCATGATCGAGGCGGGGGAGGACCCCCGCTTCATCGCCCGCCGTCTGATGATCTCCGCCAGCGAGGACATCGGGCTCGCCGACCCGAACGCCCTGCCGATCGCTGTCGCCGCCGCCCAGGCCGTCGCGATGATCGGCTTCCCGGAGGCCGCGCTCACCCTCAGCCACGCCACCATCGCCCTCGCCCTGGCCCCCAAGTCGAACGCGGCGACCACGGCGATAGGCGCGGCCCTGGAGGACGTCCGCAAGGGACTGGCCGGACCCGTGCCCCCACACCTGCGGGACGGCCACTACAAGGGCGCGGCCAAGCTCGGCCACGCCCAGGGATACGTCTACCCGCACGATCTGCCGGAGGGCATCGCCGCCCAGCAGTACGCCCCGGACGCCCTCAAGGACCGCGAGTACTACACCCCTACCCGGCACGGCGCGGAGGCGCGGTACGCGGACGCCGTGGAGTGGACCCGCAAGCACCTCGGTCGCAGGCAGTCCTAGCAGGCCTGTAGACTTGGTAGAAGCGCTGCGTCCCGTGTCCGGCACCCCAAAGGGGTCCGGCACCACCAGAGCGGGACATCCAGCCGGAACCCCACCGCCGTACGGCACGGGGGTCCAGGAGCGTCGCGCACCGTCGAACGGTGTCGCGGGCAGCCCACCACCACCCGGAGCCCGGGAGCGGTCGGTGGGCCACTCGCGTGCTGCACGTATGTGCCCAGACCAGGGGAGCGGCTGCCCGGCAGGTCCCGCGCGGACCCGCAGGGTTTCCCCGGCTGCGGATGCGACCTCCCCTAACCCTGGTGAAGCCGATTACACACAGAAACACGAGGTGTTTGGTTCATGGCGAACCAGTCCCGCCCCAAGGTCAAGAAGTCGCGTGCCCTCGGCATCGCGCTGACCCCGAAGGCCGTCAAGTACTTCGAGGCCCGCCCCTACCCGCCGGGTGAGCACGGTCGCGGCCGCAAGCAGAACTCGGACTACAAGGTCCGTCTGCTGGAGAAGCAGCGCCTGCGCGCTCAGTACGACATCTCCGAGCGCCAGCTGGTGCGTGCCTACGAGCGTGCCTCCAAGGTCCAGGGCAAGACCGGTGAGGCCCTGATCGTGGAGCTGGAGAAGCGCCTCGACGCGCTGGTCCTGCGTTCGGGCATCGCCCGCACGATCTACCAGGCCCGCCAGATGGTCGTCCACGGCCACATCGAGGTCAACGGCCACAAGGTCGACAAGCCGTCGTACCGCGTCCGTCCCGACGACGTCGTGATGGTCCGCGAGCGCAGCCGTGAGAAGACGCTCTTCCAGGTCGCCCGCGAGGGTGGCTTCGCCCCCGACGGCGAGACCCCGCGCTACCTCCAGGTGAACCTCAAGGCCCTGGCGTTCCGCCTGGACCGCGAGCCGAACCGCAAGGAGATCCCGGTGATCTGCGACGAGCAGCTCGTCGTCGAGTACTACGCCCGCTGATCACTTTTCGGCGGACGTAGCACTCCCACCCCGCGAGCCCGTCGTCTTCCCGCCCTTCCGGGCGGGCGGACGACGGGCTTTCGCACGTCGGCTCCGCCCGAGCCCGTCGTCGGCGGCCCCGTGGTGCCCGGCCCTAATCCGGTACGGAGCGGCCGCCCGGGCGCGATAGGCTCGGGGAACCGACTTTTCGATGTTCAGGCACGTTCCAGGGAGCGGGTGGCACAACGGTGTCCGGTGGAGAAGTGGCCGGGATCCTGGTGGCCGTCTTCTGGGCGATCCTGGTCTCCTTCCTCGCCGTCGCGCTGGCGAGGCTGGCCCAGACGCTCAAGGCGACCACCAAACTGGTGGCGGACGTGACCGACCAGGCCGTCCCGCTGCTGGCCGACGCCTCCGCGGCGGTGCGCTCCGCGCAGACCCAGATCGATCGGGTCGACGCCATCGCGTCGGACGTCCAGGAGGTCACCTCCAACGCCTCCGCGCTGTCGACGACCGTCGCGTCGACCTTCGGCGGCCCCCTGGTCAAGGTCGCGGCCTTCGGCTACGGCGTACGCCGGGCGATCGCCGGCCGACGGGAGAACGTGCCCGCCAAGGCCCCCCGACGTACCGTGATCGTGGGCCGCACCGTCCCGTCCCCGCGACGGGCGAAGCGGAAGAAGGACTAGCGATGTTCCGCCGTACGTTCTGGTTCACCACGGGCGTCGCCGCCGGTGTGTGGGCCACCACCAAGGTCAACCGCAAGCTGAAGCAGCTGACCCCCGAGAGCCTCGCCGCGACAGCGGCGAACAAGGCGATCGAGGCCGGCCACCGGCTCAAGGACCGCGCGGTGGAATTCGCCCTCGACGTCCGCGACAACATGAACCGGCGTGAGGCCGAACTCGGCGACGCGCTCGGTCTGAACGCCCCCGTCGAGCCCGAACTCCCCGGCCCCCGGCGGTACGCCGCCATCGAGAACCGCAACAGCCCGAAGTACGTCGAGACCACGGCGTACTCGTACAACCGGAATGAGGACCACTGATGGAGTCGGCTGAGATCCGCCGTCGCTGGCTGAGCTTCTTCGAGGAGCGCGGGCACACCGTCGTCCCTTCGGCGTCGCTCATCGCGGACGACCCGACTCTGCTGCTCGTCCCGGCCGGCATGGTTCCCTTCAAGCCCTACTTCCTCGGCGAGGTCAAGCCGCCCTACCCGCGCGCCACCAGCGTGCAGAAGTGTGTGCGCACGCCCGACATCGAAGAGGTCGGCAAGACCACGCGGCACGGCACGTTCTTCCAGATGTGCGGCAACTTCTCCTTCGGCGACTACTTCAAGGAAGGCGCCATCAAGCTCGCCTGGGAGCTGCTCACCACCCCCCAGGACAAGGGCGGTTACGGCCTGGAGCCCGACCGGTTGTGGATCACCGTCTACAAGGACGACGACGAGGCCGAACAGATCTGGCGCGACGTCGTCGGCGTCCCCGCCGAGCGCATCCAGCGCCTGGGCATGAAGGACAACTTCTGGTCCATGGGCGTCCCCGGCCCCTGCGGCCCCTGCTCCGAGATCAACTACGACCGCGGCCCCGAGTTCGGCGTCGAGGGCGGCCCCGCCGTCAACGACGAGCGGTACGTGGAGATCTGGAACCTCGTCTTCATGCAGTACGAGCGCGGCGAGGGCACCGGCAAGGACAACTTTGAGATCCTCGGGGACCTGCCGAGCAAGAACATCGACACCGGCCTCGGCCTCGAGCGGCTCGCCATGATTCTGCAGGGCGTGCAGAACATGTACGAGATCGACACCTCCATGGCCGTCATCAAGCGGGCCACCGAGCTGACCGGTGTCCACTACGGCGCCTCGCACGACTCGGACGTCTCCCTGCGCGTGGTCACCGACCACATGCGCACCGCCACCATGCTCATCGGCGACGGCGTCACCCCGGGCAACGAGGGCCGCGGCTACGTCCTGCGCCGCATCATGCGCCGCGCCATCCGCAACATGCGCCTGCTCGGCGCCACCGGTCCGGTCGTCAAGGACCTGATCGACGTGGTGATCCACATGATGGGCCAGCAGTACCCCGAGCTCGTCACCGACCGGGAGCGCATCGAGAAGGTCGCCCTCGCCGAGGAGGCCCGCTTCCTCAAGACGCTCAACGCCGGTACGAACGTCCTGGACACCGCCGTCGCCGAGACCAAGGCCGCCGGCTCGAACGTCCTGCCTGGCGACAAGGCCTTCCTGCTCCACGACACCTGGGGCTTCCCGATCGACCTCACCCTCGAGATGGCCGCCGAGCAGGGGCTGTCCGTGGACGAGGACGGCTTCCGCCGGCTGATGAAGGAGCAGCGGGAGCGCGCCAAGGCCGACGCCCAGGCCAAGAAGACCGGCCACGCCGACCTCGGCGCCTACCGCGAGATCGCCGACACCGCCGGCGAGACCGACTTCATCGGGTACACCGACACCGAGGGCGAGTCCACCATCGTCGGCATCCTCGTCGACGGGGTCTCCTCCCCGGCCGCCACCGAGGGCGACGAGGTGGAGATCGTCCTCGACCGCACCCCGTTCTACGCCGAGGGCGGCGGCCAGATCGGCGACACCGGCCGGATCAAGGTGGACTCCGGTGCCGTCATCGAGGTCCGCGACACCCAGAAGCCGGTCCCGGGCGTGTACGTCCACAAGGGCGTCGTGCAGGTCGGCGAGGTGACGGTCGGAGCCAAGGCCCATGCCTCGATCGACCACCGCCGCCGCAAGGCCATCGCCCGCGCCCACTCGGCCACCCACCTCACCCACCAGGCCCTGCGCGACGCCCTCGGCCCGACGGCCGCCCAGGCCGGTTCCGAGAACCAGCCCGGCCGCTTCCGCTTCGACTTCGGCTCCCCGGCCGCCGTCCCGACGGCCGTGATGACCGACGTCGAGCAGAAGATCAACGAGGTGCTGGCCCGCGACCTCGACGTGCACGCCGAGATCATGGGCATCGACGAGGCCAAGAAGCAGGGCGCCATCGCCGAGTTCGGCGAGAAGTACGGCGAGCGCGTCCGCGTCGTGACCATCGGCGACTTCTCCAAGGAGCTGTGCGGCGGCACCCACGTGCACAACACCGCCCAGCTCGGCCTGGTGAAGCTCCTCGGCGAGTCCTCGATCGGCTCCGGTGTGCGCCGTATCGAGGCCCTGGTCGGCGTGGACGCCTACAACTTCCTCGCCCGCGAGCACACGGTGGTCAACCAGCTCACCGAGCTGCTCAAGGGCCGCCCGGAGGAGCTGCCCGAGAAGATCTCCGGCATGCTCGCCCGGCTGAAGGACGCCGAGAAGGAGATCGAGAAGTTCCGCGCCGAGAAGGTGCTCCAGGCCGCCGCCGGGCTCGCCGAGTCAGCCAAGGACATCCACGGCGTCGCCGTCGTCACCGGCCGGGTTCCGGACGGCACCACGCCCGACGACCTGCGCAAGCTGGTCCTCGACGTGCGCGGCCGGATCCAGGGCGGCCGGGCCGCCGTGGTCGCCCTGTTCACGGTCAACAACGGCAAGCCGCTCACGGTCATCGCCACCAACGAGGCCGCTCGCGAGCGCGGCCTGAAGGCCGGTGACCTGGTTCGCACCGCCGCCAAGACCCTCGGCGGCGGCGGTGGCGGCAAGCCGGACGTCGCCCAGGGCGGCGGCCAGAACCCGGCCGCCGTCGGCGAGGCCGTCGACGCCGTGGAGCGTCTGGTCGCCGAGACCGCCAAGTAAGAACCGGTCAAGAAACGGTCGTGAAGATGAGAAGAGGGCGCCGACTCGCCATCGACGTCGGTGACGCCCGGATCGGGGTCGCCTCCTGCGACCCCGACGGGATCCTCGCCACCCCGGTGGAAACGGTTCCGGGGCGGGACATCCCGGCCGCCCAACGGCGACTGAAGCAACTCGTCGAGGAGTACGAGCCGATCGAGGTCGTCGTCGGACTCCCTCGCTCCCTCAAGGGGGGCGAGGGTCCGGCGGCGGTCAAGGTCCGCGGTTTCACCCAGGAACTCGCACGCATGATCGCGCCGGTTCCGGTCAGACTGGTGGACGAGCGCATGACCACGGTGACGGCCAGTCAGGGACTGCGCGCCTCCGGCGTGAAGTCCAGGAAGGGCCGCTCCGTGATCGATCAGGCGGCCGCCGTCATCATCCTGCAGCAGGCCCTGGAATCCGAACGGGTGTCAGGTAAAGCACCCGGCGAAGGCGTCGAAGTGGTCATCTGATCGCGATACGGTAACGTTCCGCGCGATGCGATGGTGTTCGAACAGCCATCGCACAGAAAGAGGCGGAACGGGAGCCGGGCGAGCACAGCGCCGCGCGACCTGAAGCCTCGCGGCTCTAGGGGATCGATGACTGAGTATGGCCGGGGCCCAGGCCCCGCACCGTGGCATCCGGAGGACCCGTTGTACGGGGACGGCGGATGGGGAGGACACGAGGGCCACGCGGCCCCGTCCCCTTACGGCGGCCAACACCACCCGGAGCAGCAGCACTACGGCGACTGGGGAGGCGGCCCGCAGGGCACGCACCACCAGGGTCAGCAGGACTACCAGCAGCAGTACCAGCAGTCGGGACAGCATCCGGACGGACAGCGGTACGACGCCCAGGCGCAGCACGAGCAGCAGTACCCCGGTCACGGGCAGCAGTACCCCGGTCACGGGCAGCAGGACTACGGCAACGGCGGCTGGGACGGCGGCGGGCAGGCTCATGTGCCGTACGCCCCCGACCCGGCGGACCCCTACGGCGCCCAGCCCGGTGCGTACGGCGGCGAGCAGCCCGACTTCTACCAGACGCCCGACGCGTATCCGCCGCCGGAGCCGCCGAACCGGCGGCGCGCCGAGCCGGAACCGAAGACCGACTGGGACCCCGACCCGGAGGAGGGCGAGCACGCCTTCTTCGCGGACGGCGACGACGAGGACGACGCCGACGACGAGCCGGACGGCCGGCGGGGCCGCGGTGACCGGCGCGGACGCGGCGGCAAGACGGCGAAGGGCAAGAAGCGCCGCAACGGGTGCGCCTGCCTGGTGGTCGTGCTGGTCTTCGGCGGCGGTATCGGCGGAGTCGGATATTTCGGGTACCAGTTCTACCAAAATCGTTTCGGCGCGGCGCCCGACTACGCGGGCGAGGGCAACGGCGAGCAGGTCACCGTCACCATTCCGAAGGGGGCCGGGGGTTACACCATCGGCCAGGTGCTGAAGCAGGCCGATGTCGTCAAGAGCGTCGACGCGTTCGTCGCGGCGCAGGAGCAGAACCCCAACGGCAAGAGCATCCAGGCGGGCACGTACACGCTGAACAAGCACATGTCCGCGGCCGCCGCCGTGCAGTTGATGCTCAGCCCCAAGAGCAAGAACAACCTGATCATCGCCGAGGGGTGGCGCAACACCAGGGTCTACGCGGCGATCGACCAGCGGCTGCAGCTCAAGCCGGGAACCACCCAGGAGGTCGCCAAGAAGGAGTGGTCGACCTTCGGTCTCCCCGACTGGGCCAACACCAGCAAGGACATCAAGGACCCGCTGGAGGGTTTCCTCTACCCCTCCGCCTATCCGGTCTCCAAGGACATGAAGCCCGAGGAGGTCCTGAAGCAGATGGTCGACACGGCCAAGGAGAAGTACGCCGCGTTCGGCATCCAGGCCAGGGCCCGGAGCCTCAACCTGCAGAACCCGTTGCAGGTCCTCACGGTCGCGAGCCTCGTGCAGGCCGAGGGCAAGTACAAGCGCGACTTCGAGAAGGTCGCGACGGTCGTCTACAACCGGCTCAAGCCGGACAACACCGAGACCTACGGCCTGCTGGACTTCGACTCCACGGTCAACTACCTGCGCGGCCAGTCCAAGCTCGACACCGGATCCGTCAACGCGCTGCGCCAGATCAACGACCCGTACAACACGTACAGGATCAAGGGTCTGCCGCCCGGACCGATCGACAACCCCGGGGACGTGGCGATCAGGGCCGCCCTCAACCCGGCCAAGGGGAACTGGTACTACTTCGTCTCGGTCAACGAGAACGAGACGCTCTTCGCGGAGACCAACGCGGAGCAGAACCGCAACCGCGAGAAGTACCTCCAAGAGCAGAAGAAGGGTCAGTAAGGCTCATGACGGGCACCGCCGGCAAGCGCCGGGCCGCCGTCCTCGGCTCCCCGATCGCCCACTCCCTCTCCCCGGTGCTGCACCGCACCGCCTACCAGGAGCTGGGTCTGAAGGACTGGTCCTACGACCGGTTCGAGGTGGACGAGCAGGCGCTGCCCGGTTTCCTCGCGGACCTCGGACCCGAGTGGGCGGGACTGTCGCTGACCATGCCGCTCAAGCGGGCGGTCATCCCGCTGCTGGACGCGATCAGTGACACGGCGGCCTCGGTGGAGGCCGTCAACACCGTCGTGTTCACCGAGGACGGGCGCCGCGTCGGGGACAACACCGACATCCCCGGCATGATCGCCGCCCTGCGTGAGCGGGGCATCGAGGAGGTCGCCTCCGCCGCGATCCTGGGCGCGGGCGCCACCGCCTCCTCCGCGCTGGCCGCGCTGGCCCGGATCTGCACGGGACCGGTGGTCGCCTACGTCCGCAGCGAGGCCCGGGCCGCCGAGATGCGGCAGTGGGGCGAGCGGCTCGACGTCGACGTCCGTACCGCCGACTGGTCGGACGCCGACCGCGCACTGCGTGCGCCACTGGTCGTCGCCACCACACCGGCAGGAACGACGGATGCCCTGGCCGCCGCCGTCCCGGAACGCCCCGCGGCCCTGTTCGACGTGCTCTACGACCCCTGGCCCACGGCCCTCGCCGCACGCTGGTCCGCCTACGGCGGTGCCGTCGTCAGCGGTCTCGACCTGCTGGTGCACCAGGCCGTGCTCCAGGTCGAGCAGATGACGGGCCGTGCCCCGGCCCCGCTGGACGCCATGCGCAAGGCGGGGGAGCACGCCCTGGCGGCCCGGTAGGGGAAGGACCCGGGCCGACGCTCCGGCAGCCCTGTGGCAGAGCTCCGGCCGCGTCCGCCTGATGGACCTGAGGCCGGTCACCGCCGTCGGTCGTGGGAGGATCGGAGGTGGCGGGACAGGGGCCGCGCACCCGGTCGCGCCGTCGCCGTACGCGAGGACGCGCGTACACAGGGCAGTACCAGGGCGCGAGCACTGAGGAGCATCGTTGAGCAGGTTGCGCTGGCTGACCGCGGGGGAGTCCCATGGTCCCGCACTTGTCGCGACGCTGGAGGGCCTTCCCGCCGGCGTGCCGATCACCACCGAGATGGTGGCGGACCACTTGGCGAGGCGGCGGCTGGGCTATGGGCGCGGTGCGCGGATGAAGTTCGAGCGGGACGAGGTCACGTTCCTGGGCGGTGTCCGGCACGGTCTCACGCTGGGTTCCCCGGTCGCGATCATGGTGGGGAACACCGAGTGGCCCAAGTGGGAGCAGGTCATGGCGGCCGACCCGGTGGACCCGGAAGTGCTGGAGGGCCTGGCCCGCAACGCGCCGCTGACCCGGCCGCGCCCGGGGCACGCCGATCTCGCCGGTATGCAGAAGTACGGGTTCGACGAGGCGCGCCCGGTGCTGGAGCGGGCCTCGGCGCGGGAGACGGCGGCGCGCGTCGCGCTGGGTGCGGTGGCGCGGTCGTACCTGAAGGAGACGGCCGGGATCGAGATCGTCTCCCATGTGGTGGAGCTGGCCTCAGCCAAGGCCCCCTACGGCGTCTACCCGACCCCCGCCGACGTCGAGAAGCTGGACGCGGACCCGGTGCGCTGCCTGGACGCGGACACGTCGAAGGCGATGGTCGCGGAGATCGACCAGGCGCACAAGGACGGCGACACGCTCGGTGGCGTGGTCGAGGTCCTGGCGTACGGCGTGCCGGTGGGGCTCGGGTCGCATGTGCACTGGGACCGCCGGCTGGACGCACGGCTCGCGGCGGCACTGATGGGGATCCAGGCGATCAAGGGCGTCGAGGTCGGTGACGGGTTCGAGCTGGCTCGGGTGCCGGGCTCGAAGGCGCACGACGAGATCGTCACCGGTCCCGAGGGCATCAAGCGGGCCACGGGCCGCTCCGGCGGGACCGAGGGCGGTCTGTCCACGGGTGAGCTGCTGCGGGTCCGCGCCGCGATGAAGCCGATCGCGACGGTGCCGCGGGCGCTGCAGACGGTGGACGTCGCCACCGGCGAGCCGGCGCAGGCGCACCACCAGCGCTCCGACGTGTGCGCCGTCCCGGCGGCCGGGATCGTCGCCGAGGCGATGGTCGCCCTGGTCCTGGCGGACGCGGTGGCGGAGAAGTTCGGCGGCGACTCCGTGGCCGAGACCCGCCGCAACGTACGCGGCTACCTCGACAGCCTGGCGATCCGATGAGCGCCGTGCCTGTGGTCGTGCTGGTCGGCCCGATGGGGGTCGGCAAGTCCACGGTGGGGCAGTTGCTGGCCGAGCGGCTGGGCGTCGGCTACCGGGACACGGACGACGACATCGTGGCCGAGCAGGGCCGGCCCATCGCCGACATCTTCGTGGACGAGGGTGAGCCGGCCTTCCGCGCTCTGGAGACGGCGGCGGTGCACAAGGCCCTGTCCGAGCACGAGGGGGTGCTGGCGCTGGGCGGCGGAGCGATCCTCGACGACGAGACCCGCGCGCTGCTCGCCTCGCACCGTGTCGTCTACCTCTCGATGGACGTCGAGGAGGCGGTCCGGCGCACCGGGCTGAACACGGCCCGTCCGCTGCTGGCGGTCAACCCGCGCCGGCAGTGGCGGGAGCTGATGGAGGCCCGCCGCCATCTGTACGAGGAGGTCGCGACGGCGGTCGTGGCCACCGACGGGCGCAGCCCCGAAGAAGTCACCCGAGCCGTCCTGGACGCACTGGAGCTGAAAGAAGCATGAGCGAGGCAGTCACCCGGATCCAGGTCGGCGGTACGGCGGGCACCGAGCCCTACGAGGTCCTGGTCGGCCGCCAACTGCTGGGCGAGCTGGCCGGGTTGATCGGCCACAAGGCCAAGTGGGTCGCGGTGATCCACCCCGAGGCGCTGGCCGAGACGGGCGAGGCGCTGCGCGCCGACCTGGCCGGGCAGGGCTATGAGACCGTGGCCATCCAGGTGCCCAACGCGGAGGAGGCCAAGACCGCGGAGGTCGCCGCCTACTGCTGGAAGGCGCTGGGCACCTCGGGGTTCACCCGCACCGACGTCATCGTGGGCGTCGGCGGCGGAGCGACCACCGACCTGGCCGGGTTCGTGGCTGCGACCTGGCTGCGTGGCGTGCGCTGGATCGCCATCCCGACCACGGTGCTGGCGATGGTGGACGCGGCGGTCGGCGGCAAGACCGGCATCAACACCGCCGAGGGCAAGAACCTGGTCGGCGCCTTCCACCCGCCCGCCGGTGTCCTCTGCGACCTGGCCGCGCTGGACTCCCTGCCGGTCAACGACTACGTCTCGGGGCTCGCCGAGGTCATCAAGGCCGGTTTCATCGCCGACCCGGTGATCCTGGAGCTGATCGAGGAGGACCCGCAGGCCGCCCGCACCCCGGCCGGGCCGCACACCGCGGAGCTGATCGAGCGGTCCATCCGGGTCAAGGCGGAGGTCGTCTCCTCCGACCTGAAGGAGTCGGGCCTGAGGGAGATCCTCAACTACGGGCACACCCTCGGTCACGCGATCGAGAAGAACGAGCGGTACAAGTGGCGTCACGGCGCCGCCGTGGCCGTCGGCATGCACTTCGCGGCCGAACTCGGGCGGCTGGCGGGGCGGCTGGACGACGCGACCGCCGACCGGCACCGCACCATCCTCGAGGCGGTCGGTCTGCCGCTGCACTACCGCTACGACCAGTGGCCCAAGCTGCTGGAGACGATGAAGGTCGACAAGAAGTCCCGCGGCGACCTGTTGCGCTTCATCGTCCTCGACGGCTTGGCCAAGCCCACCGTGCTGGAGGGCCCCGACCCGGCCGTTCTGCTCGCCGCGTACGGCGAAGTGGGGCAGTAGCTCCGCACGGCCCGGGGGCGGGCGGGCAACTCGTTCCCCTCGGGGCCGGTTGCCCCGACTCGCCTGCGGGGACGGGCACTTCGGGCCGCCCCCGGCCGTTCACACAACGGCGGCCGGGGACGGTACCGTTCGGTAGGGAGCGGGTTCGTCCCCGCTGCCGGTTCGAACGCCTGCGAGCCCCGACACGAGACGGAGTGGCCACCGGATGCAGCACGCAGTGGGAGCTCCGCTGCCGCCGCCCCACCAGCCGGGGTACGGCCCGGCGACCACCTGGTCACCGGGCGCACACCACCCGGGACAGCCGGGCGCCCACCCGGGCCCCGCACCGCACACCACGCCGTCACCGGGCTTCACGGCGCCACCGGTGCCCCCGGGGGCGCCTCCCGCCCACCTCCCGCCGCAGCACACGCCCGTCCCGCCCCCGCCGGACCCCACCGGCCACGTGCGGCTCCCGCCGGGCGCCCCGGTCGGCGTGCCGAGCGCACCGCCGGCCCCAGGTACGCCCGACCCCGCGTCCGCCACACTCGCCGTGCTGCTCATCGGCCCCGCGGGCGCCGGCAAGACCAGCGTCGCGAAGTACTGGGCCGAGCACCGCCGGGTCCCCACCGCGCACATCAGCCTGGACGACGTCCGGGAATGGGTCCGCTCGGGCTTCGCCGACCCGCAGTCGGGGTGGAACGACAACTCGGAGGCGCAGTACCGTCTGGCCCGCCGCACCTGCGGCTTCGCGGCCCGCAACTTCCTGGCCAACGGCATCTCGTGCATCCTCGACGACGCCGTCTTCCCGGACCGCCCGGTGGTCGGTCTCGGTGGCTGGAAACGGCATGTGGGCCCCGGCCTGCTGCCGGTCGTCCTTCTGCCCGGCCTGGAGATCGTCCTGGAGCGCAACGCGGAGCGCACGGGCAACCGTCGGCTCACCGACGAGGAGGTCGCCCGCATCCACGGCCGCATGGCCGGCTGGTACGGCTCCGGCCTGCCGATCATCGACAACTCGCAGCTCGACGTGGAGGGCACGGCCCGCGTCCTGGACGAGGTCCTGGCCCGCGCCATCGCGAGCCCGCCGAAGTGGTGACGCCGTAGAGGAGTGTCTCCTCCGGGTGCCCAGCCGCCCGTCCGGCCCTCTGGACCGGCGATATCCAGCCACCGCTCGTAGGCTCGGGTCATGTCAGAGGTCTACGCGGCCCGCCGGGAGCGGCTCAGGGAACGCTGCAGTGCGGGTGGCAGCGGGACGGCGCTGGTCTCCCGCCCCGCCAACGTCCGGTATCTCGCGGGCGCCGCGCCCAAGGGCGCCGTCCTGCTGCTGGGCGTGGACGAGGACGTGCTGCTGTGCGCCGGACCGCCGGAGGAGCACCCCGCCGAGGGGCGGCCCGACGAGGCGCTGCGGGTGCACGTGCTGCCGGTGACCGGCGGCGACACCGCCGTGGCCGCCGCCGACCTGGCCGCGGCCCAGGGTGCCGAGTCCCTGGCGGTGGAGGAGCACCACCTCACCGTGGCCCGGCACCGCTCGCTGCGCTCGGTCGCACCCAAGCTACGGCTCACCGACCTCGGCGGCGCGGTCGAGCAGTTGCGGGTCGTCAAGGACGAGGAGGAGATCGCCCTCCTGAGGATCGGCGCGGAGATCGTCGACCAGGCCCTGAGCGAACTGCTGGAGTCGATCCTCGTCGGCCGCACCGAGCGCCATCTCGCCCTGGAACTGGAGCGCCGCCTCGTCGACCACGGCGCCGACGGGCCCGCCTTCGCCACCTCCGTCGCCACCGGACCGAACGCCGGCCGCCGCGGCCACCGCCCCACCGACCGGCGTGTGGAGGAGGGTGACTTCCTCTCCGTCTGTCTCGGCGCCGCCTACCACGGCTACCGCTGCGAGATCGGCCGCACCTTCGTCATCGGCACCTCGCCCGCCGACTGGCAGATCGAGCTGTACGACCTGGTCTTCGCCGCTCAGCGAGCCGGCCGCCAGGCCCTCGCCCCCGGCGCCGCGTACCGCGACGTGGACCGGGCCGCACGTCACGTGCTGGACTCCGCGGGGTACGGCGGGGCGCTGCCGCCGCTGACCGGGCACGGTGTGGGACTCGAAATCGACGAGGACCCTCAGTTGGCCCCCGCGGCCATGGGTAAACTGGACGCTTGCGTGCCGGTCACCGTCGAACCGGGGGTCCACCTCCCGGGCCGGGGCGGTGTCCGGATCGATGACACGCTCGTCGTACGCCCCGAGGCGGACGGCGGACCCGAGCTACTCACCATCACGACCAAGGAGCTGCTGGCGCTGTAGGTGCCTGCCCCGGGGTCGTACGTCAGTCCAGGAGATTCCGCAACCGTGGCTTCCACGAACGACCTCAAGAACGGCATGGTGCTCAAGCTCGAAGGCGGCCAGCTCTGGTCCGTCGTCGAGTTCCAGCACGTCAAGCCCGGCAAGGGCCCCGCTTTCGTGCGCACCAAGCTCAAGAACGTGCTCTCCGGCAAGGTCGTCGACAAGACGTTCAACGCCGGTGTCAAGGTCGAGACGGCCACTGTCGACAAGCGCGACATGCAGTTCTCGTACATGGACGGCGACTACTTCGTCTTCATGGACCTGGAGACCTACGACCAGCTCCACATCGACCGCAAGGTCGTCGGTGACGCCGCGAACTTCCTCATCGAGGGCTTCGAGGCCACCGTCGCCCAGCACGAGGGCGAGGTGCTCTTCGTCGAGCTGCCGGCCGCCGTCGAGCTGACCGTCGCCGAGACCGAGCCGGGCGTCCAGGGCGACCGCTCCACCGGCGGCACCAAGCCCGCCACGCTGGAGACCGGCCACCAGATCCAGGTCCCGCTCTTCATCACCACCGGTGAGAAGATCAAGGTCGACACCCGCACGAGCGACTACCTCGGCCGGGTGAACAGCTAACCGTGGCTGCCCGTAACACGGCCCGTAAGCGCGCCTTCCAGATCCTGTTCGAAGGTGACCAGCGCGGGGCCGACGTCCTGACGGTCCTCGCCGACTGGATCCGGCACTCGCGGACCGACACCCGGCAGCCGCCGGTGAGCGAGTACACCATGCAGCTGGTCGAGGGCTACGCGCAGCACGCGAAGCGCATCGACGAGCTGATCGCGCAGTACGCGGTGGGCTGGACGCTGGACCGGATGCCGGTGGTCGACCGCAACATCCTGCGCCTCGGCGCCTACGAGCTGATCTGGGTCGACGAGACGCCGGACGCCGTGGTGCTCGACGAGATGGTGCAGCTCGCCAAGGAGTTCTCCACGGACGAGTCCCCGTCGTTCGTCAACGGCCTCCTCGGCCGTCTGAAGGACCTGAAGCCGTCGTTGCGCCGTGACGAGAGCTGAAGAAGTACCCGAACACGCCGGAGGGCCCGCAGCGCGTGTGCTGCGGGCCCTCCGGCGTTCGAGCGTGGTGGTTGGTGTGACCGGTCCGAGAACACCGCCGGGGTGGCCGGAACCGTCTGGCTCCGGCCACCCCGGCGGCACGTTTCTGCTGGGACCTTTTCTGCTGGGACCGGAGGCGGTCAGCTCTCCTCGTGGGAGGCCACGGCGCGGCGCGCGTCCGCGTCAAGGACTCCCCAGCTGATCAGCTGCTCGGTCAGGACGGAGGGCGACTGGTCGTAGATGACCGCGAGCGTGCGCAGGTCGTCCTGGCGGATCGACAGCACCTTGCCGTTGTAGTCACCGCGCTGCGACTGGATCGTCGCCGCGTAGCGCTGGAGCGGGCCCGCCTTCTCCGCCGGCACGTTGGCCAGGCGCTCCAGGTCCAGAACCAGCTTCGGCGGCGGCTCGGCGGCTCCACCCGGGGTGGTGCCGGGCAGCAGCTCCTGCACCGGGACCCCGTAGAAATCCGCCAGCTCGGCCAGACGCTGCACGGTGACGGCGCGGTCGCCGCGCTCGTACGAACCGACCACGACCGCCTTCCAGCGTCCCTGGGACTTCTCCTCCACACCGTGGAGGGAAAGGCCCTGCTGGGTGCGGATCGCCCGGAGCTTGGCCCCGAGCTGTTTGGCGTATTCGCTGGACATATAGCTCCCCGGACACGGTGTCGACGTGCGGCTCGGCCGCGCGGCTGGTAACTCACTGTGAGGTTACGCAGCGTGACTCTGCCCCGTCAAGCCGAATGGTCCGGACCGACCCTTCCGTGGTAGGCGGCGTGCGGAGACGCCGGACGGGTGACGCGGTGCGCCAGGGGGGTGACCGGGCGCCGCCCGCGGGCTGGTACCGTGTATGGCGCAATTCCGACGTCCTTTAAGGTCCGTCCCGTGAGGCGGAGAAGGAGGTCCGTTTCGTATGGACACGCAGCATTCCGATGCGCGGCCCGTCCTCGAAGGCCCTGACATCGCGCGGGTACTGACCCGCATCGCCCACGAGATCGTCGAGCGCGCCAAGGGCGCGGACGACGTGGTGCTTCTCGGCATTCCCACCCGAGGCGTCTTCCTCGCCCGGCGGCTCGCCGACAAGCTAGAGCAGATCACCGGCCGCAAGGTCCCGGTCGGCTCCCTCGACATCACCATGTACCGCGACGACCTGCGCCTGCAGCCGCCGCGGGCGCTGGCCCGCACCGAGATCCCCGGTGACGGCATCGACGGCCGCCTCGTCGTCCTCGTCGACGACGTGCTCTTCTCCGGCCGCACCATCCGCGCCGCCCTCGACGCCCTGAACGACATCGGGCGTCCTCGTGCGGTCCAGCTCGCGGTCCTCGTCGACCGCGGCCACCGCGAACTGCCGATCCGCGCCGACTACGTCGGCAAGAACCTCCCCACGTCGCTGCGGGAGACGGTCAAGGTCCAGCTCGCCGAGGAGGACGGTCGCGACACCGTGCTGCTCGGCGTGAAGCAGACCGTCCAAGGCGCACAGCACTAGCACTCCGGCGCACGTCGAGCCGTCGTACGCCTCGCGAGTGCGCCCCGGCACGCGCCCCTCTGTACCAAATCTCCCGAATGAACCGCCTTACGGAGCCTGAAAGATGCAGCGTCATCTCATCTCGGCCGCCGACCTCACCCGCGACGACGCCGTCCTGATCCTCGACACCGCCGAGGAGATGGCCCGGGTCGCGGACCGGCCGATCAAGAAGCTGCCGACCCTGCGCGGCCGCACCGTCGTCAACCTCTTCTTCGAGGACTCCACCCGTACCCGGATCTCCTTCGAGGCCGCCGAGAAGCGCCTGTCCGCGGACGTCATCAACTTCTCCGCCAAGGGGTCCAGCGTGTCCAAGGGGGAATCCCTGAAGGACACCGCCCAGACCCTGGAGGCGATGGGTGTCGACGCCGTCGTCATCCGGCACGGCGCCTCCGGAGCCCCCTACCGCCTGGCCAACTCCGGCTGGATCGACGCTGCCGTCATCAACGCCGGCGACGGCACCCACCAGCACCCCACCCAGGCCCTGCTCGACGCCTTCACCATGCGTCGCCGCCTGGTCGGCCGGGACGCCGGCATAGGGCATGACCTGGCCGGCAAGCGCATCACGATCGTCGGCGACGTGCTGCACAGCCGGGTCGCCCGCTCCAACGTCGACCTGCTGCACACCCTCGGCGCCGACGTCACGCTCGTCGCCCCGCCCACCCTGCTGCCGGTCGGCGTCGGCTCCTGGCCCTGCGAGGTCTCGTTCGACCTCGACAGCACCCTCCCCAAGTCCGACGCGGTGATGATGCTCCGCGTCCAGCGGGAGCGCATGAACGCCGCCTTCTTCCCGACCGAGCGCGAGTACTCGCGGCGCTACGGCCTGGACGCCGACCGCATGGCGAAGATGCCCGAGCACGCGATCGTGATGCACCCCGGCCCGATGGTCCGCGGCATGGAGATCACCGCCGAGGTCGCCGACTCCGACCGCTGCACCGCCGTCGAGCAGGTCGCGAACGGCGTCTCCATCCGCATGGCGGTCCTGTACCTGCTGCTGGGCGGTGCCGTGTTCGATGCGAAGAACGTCGCCGCCGAGACCAACGCCCGTACCGAGGAGAACCAGAACCGATGAGCAAGACCCTGATCCGTGGTGCGAAGGTGCTCGGCGGCCGGCCGCAGGACGTGCTGATCGACGGTGAGGTCATCGAGGCGGTCGGCACCGGACTGTCCGCCGAGGGCGCCGAGGTCGTCGAGGCCGACGGCAAGGTGCTGCTCCCCGGCCTGGTCGACCTGCACACCCACCTGCGCGAACCCGGCCGCGAGGACTCCGAGACCGTCCTGACCGGCACCCGGGCCGCCGCCAAGGGCGGGTTCACCACCGTGTTCGCGATGGCCAACACCTTCCCGGTCGCCGACACCGCCGGTGTCGTCGAGCAGGTCTGGCGGCTGGGCCGCGAGCACGGCTACTGCGACGTGCAGCCCATCGGCGCCGTCACCGTCGGGCTGGAGGGCAAGAAGCTCGCCGAGCTGGGTGCCATGCACGAGTCGGCGGCGGGTGTCACCGTCTTCTCCGACGACGGCAAGTGCGTCGACGACGCGGTGATCATGCGCCGGGCGCTGGAGTACGTGAAGGCCTTCGGCGGTGTCGTCGCCCAGCACGCGCAGGAGCCGCGGCTGACCGAAGGCGCCCAGATGAACGAGGGTGTCGTCTCCGCCGAGCTGGGCCTCGGCGGCTGGCCGGCCGTCGCCGAGGAGTCGATCATCGCCCGCGACGTCCTCCTCGCCGACCACGTCGGCTCCCGCGTCCACATCTGCCACCTGTCGACCGCCGGGTCCGTCGAGATCGTCCGCTGGGCCAAGTCCCGCGGCATCGACGTCACCGCCGAGGTCACCCCGCACCACCTCCTCCTCACCGACGAGCTGGTGCGCACCTACAACCCGGTCTACAAGGTCAACCCGCCGCTGCGCACCGAGCGCGACGTGCTGGCGCTGCGCGAGGCGCTCGCCGACGGCACGATCGACATCGTCGCCACCGACCACGCCCCGCACCCGCACGAGGACAAGGACTGCGAGTGGGCCGCCGCCGCCATGGGCATGGTGGGCCTGGAGACCGCGCTGTCGGTGGTCCAGGAGACGATGGTCGACACCGGGCTGCTCGACTGGGCGGGCGTCGCCGAGCGCATGTCGTTCAAGCCCGCGAAGATCGGCCGGGCCACCGGTCACGGCCGCCCCGTCTCGGCAGGTGAGCCCGCCAACCTCACGCTGGTCGACACCGCATACCGTGGTCCGGTGGACCCCGCGGGCTTCGCCTCGCGCAGCCGCAACACCCCCTACGAGGGCCGTGAGCTGCCGGGCCGGGTCACGCACACCTGGCTGCGGGGCAAGGCCACGCTCGTCGACGGGAAGCTCACGTGACACCAGTACTCCTGTTCGCAGCCGAGAAGAAATCGGCACAGGTCACCGACTGGACCGACCGCATCGGCTGGCTCGTCGGACTCGCCCTGTTCATCGCGCTCGTCTACTGGCTGATGCGCGAGGGCTGGAAGTGGCGCGGCACCCTGCAGAGCGACCTGCCGGAGCTGCCGACCGCGCCCGAGGACCCCGGCGCGGCGAAGCTGACGATGAGCGGCCGCTACCACGGCTCCACCACCGCCGGGCAGTGGCTGGACCGCATCGTGGCGCACGGCCTGGGCACCCGCAGCCGTGTCGAGCTCACGCTGACGGAGGCGGGCCTGGACGTCGTACGTCCCGGGGCGACCGACTTCTTCGTCCCGGCCGCGCAGCTGCGCGGGGCCCGGCTCGACAAGGGCATCGCCGGCAAGGTCCTCACCGAGGGCGGGCTGCTGGTCGTGACCTGGGCGCACGGCGACAAGCTGATCGACTCGGGCTTCCGCTCGGACCGCGCGGCCGAGCACCACGACTGGGTCGACACCCTGAACCAGATGATCCACAAGACGGAAGGCGCACGATGACGACCTCCACCAGGGGAGCCGACAAGTCTCCCGCCGTACTCGTCCTGGAGGACGGCCGGATCTTCCGCGGCCGCGCCTACGGGGCCGTGGGGGTGACCTTCGGCGAAGCCGTGTTCTCCACCGGCATGACCGGCTACCAGGAGACCCTCACCGACCCGTCCTACCACCGCCAGGTCGTGGTCATGACCGCCCCGCACGTCGGCAACACCGGCGTCAATGACGAGGACCCCGAGTCGAAGCGGATCTGGGTCGCCGGCTACGTGGTACGGGACCCCGCGCGCAAGCCCTCCAACTGGCGCGCCAAGCGCTCGCTCGACGAGGAGCTGCGCGCGCAGGGCGTCGTCGGCATCAGCGGCATCGACACCCGGGCCCTGACCCGCCACCTGCGCGAGCGCGGCGCCATGCGCGTCGGCATCTTCTCCGGCGAGGCGCTGCCCGACGAGGGCACCATGCTCGCCGAGGTGCGTCAGGCACCGGAGATGAAGGGCGCGGACCTCTCCGCCGAGGTCGCCACCACCGAGCCGTACGTCGTCCCCGCGATCGGCGAGAAGAAGTTCACCGTCGCCGCGGTCGACCTCGGCATCAAGGGCATGACCCCGCACCGCATGGCCGAGCGCGGCATCGAGGTGCACGTGCTGCCCGCCACGGCGACCGTCGAGGACGTGTACGCCGTGAACCCGGACGGTGTGTTCTTCTCCAACGGCCCCGGCGACCCGGCCACCGCCGACCATCCGGTCTCCGTCATGCAGGCGGTCCTGGAGCGCGGCACGCCCCTGTTCGGCATCTGCTTCGGCAACCAGATCCTCGGCCGCGCGCTCGGCTTCGGCACCTACAAGCTGAAGTACGGCCACCGCGGCATCAACCAGCCGGTGCAGGACCGTACGACCGGCAAGGTCGAGGTCACCGCGCACAACCACGGTTTCGCCGTCGACGCCCCGCTCGACCAGGTCTCCGAAACCCCCTACGGCCGCGCCGAGGTCTCCCACGTCTGCCTCAACGACAACGTGGTGGAGGGCCTCCAGCTTCTCGACAAGCCGGCCTTCAGCGTCCAGTACCACCCCGAAGCGGCCGCCGGTCCCCACGACGCCGCCTACCTGTTCGACCGCTTCGTGAAGCTCATGGAGGGCCAGCGTGCCTAAGCGCACCGATATCCAGTCCGTCCTGGTCATCGGCTCCGGCCCGATCGTCATCGGCCAGGCCGCCGAGTTCGACTACTCCGGCACCCAGGCGTGCCGGGTCCTGAAGGCCGAGGGCCTCAGGGTCATCCTCGTCAACTCCAACCCGGCGACGATCATGACCGACCCGGAGATCGCCGACGCCACCTACGTGGAGCCGATCACCCCGGACTTCGTCGAGAAGATCATCGCCAAGGAGCGCCCCGACGCGCTGCTGCCCACCCTGGGTGGTCAGACGGCCCTGAACACGGCCATCAAGCTGCACGAGAACGGCGTCCTGGAGAAGTACGGCGTCGAGCTGATCGGCGCCAAGGTGGAGGCCATCCACAAGGGTGAGGACCGCGACCAGTTCAAGGAGGTCGTGGAAGAGGTCCGCAAGAAGATCGGGCACGGCGAGTCGGCCCGCTCGGTCATCTGCCACTCCATGGACGACGTCCTGGCGGGTGTCGAGGAGCTCGGGGGCTACCCGGTCGTCGTCCGCCCCTCCTTCACCATGGGCGGCGCCGGTTCCGGCTTCGCGCACGACGAGGAGGAACTGCGCCGCATCGCCGGCACCGGCCTCGCGCTCTCCCCGACCACCGAGGTGCTCCTGGAGGAGTCCATCCTCGGCTGGAAGGAGTACGAGCTGGAGCTGATGCGCGACAAGCACGACAACGTGGTGGTCGTCTGCTCCATCGAGAACTTCGACCCGATGGGCGTGCACACCGGCGACTCCATCACCGTCGCCCCGGCGATGACGCTCACCGACCGCGAGTACCAGATCCTGCGGGACATCGGCATCGCCGTGATCCGCGAGGTCGGTGTGGACACTGGTGGCTGCAACATCCAGTTCGCGGTGAACCCCGAGGACGGTCGTGTGATCGTCATCGAGATGAACCCGCGCGTGTCGCGGTCGTCCGCCCTGGCTTCCAAGGCGACCGGTTTCCCGATCGCGAAGATCGCGGCCAAGCTCGCCGTCGGCTACACCCTCGACGAGATCCCGAACGACATCACGCAGGAGACCCCGGCCTCCTTCGAGCCGACCCTCGACTATGTGGTCGTCAAGGCTCCCCGCTTCGCGTTCGAGAAGTTCCCGAGCGCCGACAACACGCTGACCACCACCATGAAGTCGGTCGGCGAGGCGATGGCGATCGGCCGCAACTTCACCGAGGCGTTCCAGAAGGCGCTGCGCTCGCTGGAGAAGAAGGGCAGCCAGTTCGCGTTCACCGGCGAGCCCGGCGACAAGGACGAGCTGCTCGAGGCGGCGCAGCGCCCCACCGACGGCCGGATCAACACGGTCATGCAGGCCATCCGCGCGGGCGCCACGCCGGAGGAGGTGTTCGAGTCCACCAAGATCGACCCGTGGTTCGTCGACCAGCTCTTCCTCATCAAGGAGATCGCGGACGAACTGGCCGCTGCCGACCGCCTGGACGCCGACCTGCTCGCCGAGGCCAAGCGGCACGGCTTCTCCGACCAGCAGATCGCCGAGATCCGGGGTTCGCGCGAGGACGTGGTGCGCGAGGTGCGGCACGCCCTCGGCGTACGCCCGGTGTACAAGACGGTCGACACCTGCGCCGCCGAGTTCGCCGCGAAGACGCCGTACTTCTACTCCTCCTACGACGAGGAGAGCGAGGTCGCGCCGCGCGAGAAGCCCGCCGTGATCATCCTGGGCTCCGGCCCGAACCGCATCGGCCAGGGCATCGAGTTCGACTACTCGTGCGTCCACGCCTCCTTCGCGCTCAGCGATGCCGGGTACGAGACCGTGATGGTCAACTGCAACCCGGAGACGGTCTCCACGGACTACGACACCTCCGACCGCCTGTACTTCGAGCCGCTGACGCTCGAGGACGTGCTGGAGATCGTCCACGCCGAGCAGCAGGCCGGCCCGGTGGCGGGCGTCGTGGTCCAGCTCGGCGGCCAGACGCCGCTGGGCCTGGCGCAGGCGTTGAAGGACAACGGCGTGCCGATCGTGGGCACCTCCCCGGAGGCGATCCACGCGGCCGAGGACCGCGGCGCCTTCGGCCGCGTGCTCGCTCAGGCCGGTCTCCCGGCCCCCAAGCACGGCACCGCCACCACCTTCGAGGAGGCCAAGGCCATCGCGGACGAGATCGGCTACCCGGTCCTCGTCCGGCCCTCCTACGTCCTCGGCGGGCGCGGCATGGAGATCGTGTACGACGAGGCCCGCCTCGCCGCGTACATCGCGGAGTCGACCGAGATCAGCCCCTCCAGGCCGGTGCTGGTCGACCGCTTCCTCGACGACGCCATCGAGATCGACGTCGACGCCCTGTACGACGGCGAGGAGCTGTACCTCGGCGGCGTGATGGAGCACATCGAGGAGGCCGGTATCCACTCCGGCGACTCGGCGTGCGCGCTGCCCCCGATCACGCTCGGCGGCTTCGACATCAAGCGCCTGCGCGCCTCCACGGAGGCCATCGCGCGGGGCGTCGGCGTCCGCGGCCTGATCAACATCCAGTTCGCGATGGCGGGCGACATCCTCTACGTCCTCGAGGCCAACCCGCGCGCCTCCCGTACGGTCCCCTTCACCTCGAAGGCGACCGCGGTGCCACTCGCCAAGGCCGCCGCCCGGATCTCCCTGGGCGCGACCATCGCTCAGCTGCGCGAGGAGGGCCTGCTGCCGAAGAACGGCGACGGCGGCGAGCTGCCGCTGGACGCGCCGATCTCCGTCAAGGAGGCCGTGATGCCGTGGTCGCGCTTCCGTGACATCCACGGGCGGGGCGTCGACACGGTCCTCGGCCCGGAGATGCGCTCCACGGGCGAGGTCATGGGCATCGACTCGGTCTTCGGCACGGCGTACGCCAAGTCGCAGGCGGGCGCCTACGGGCCGCTGCCCACCAAGGGCCGCGCCTTCATCTCGGTCGCCAACCGCGACAAGCGTTCGATGATCTTCCCCGCGCGTGAGCTGGTCGCGCACGGCTTCGAGCTGTTCGCCACCTCCGGAACGGCCGAGGTGCTCAAGCGCAACGGCATCAACGCCACCGTCGTGCGCAAGCAGTCCGACGGACCCGGCCCGAACGGCGAGAAGACCATCGTCCAGATGATCCACGACGGCGAGGTCGACCTCATCGTCAACACCCCGTACGGCACCGGCGGCCGTCTCGACGGCTACGACATCCGTACGGCGGCGGTGGCCCGCTCCGTGCCGTGCCTGACGACGGTCCAGGCGCTGGCCGCGGCGGTCCAGGGCATCGACGCACTCAACCACGGCGACGTGGGCGTCCGTTCGCTCCAGGAACACGCCGAATTCCTGACCGCGGCCCGCGACTAGCAGCCGACGAGGGGGACACCGGAAACGGTGTCCCCCTCTTCATGAGGACTCCCGCCCTCATGAGGACCCTTGAGGACTCCCGAGACATGTACAAGCTCTTCTTCCGCCTGGTCTTCCGGCGGATGGACCCGGAGCAGGCCCACCACCTGGCCTTCCGCTGGATCCGCCTCGCCGCCCATATCCCCGTGCTGCGCACCTTCCTCGCGGCCGCCCTCGCGCCCCGCTACAAGGAGCTGCGCACGGAGGCCTTCGGGCTGCGTATGCACGGCCCCTTCGGGCTGGCCGCCGGCTTCGACAAGAACGCCGTCGCGATCGACGGGATGTCGATGCTCGGCTTCGACCACGTCGAGATCGGCACGGTGACCGGGGAGGCGCAGCCGGGCAACCCCAAGAAGCGGCTCTTCCGCCTCGTCCAGGACCGCGCCCTGATCAACCGCATGGGCTTCAACAACGAGGGCTCGCTGGCCGTCGCCGCGCGCCTGGCCTCCCGTACGCCCGTCTTCAGGACGGTCGTGGGCGTCAACATCGGCAAGACCAAGGTCGTCCCGGAGGCCGAGGCCGCCCAGGACTATGTGAAGTCGACCGAGCGGCTCGCGCCCTACGCCGACTACCTGGTCGTCAACGTCTCTTCGCCGAACACCCCGGGCCTGCGGAACCTGCAGGCCACCGAGGCGCTGCGCCCGCTGCTGACCGCCGTGCGCGAGGCCGCCGACCGCACGGTCCCGGCCCGCCGCGTCCCGCTCCTGGTCAAGATCGCCCCCGACCTCGCCGACGAGGACATCGACGCCGTCGCCGACCTGGCGGTGGAGCTGGGCCTGGACGGGATCATCGCCACGAATACCACCATCGCGCGCGAGGGACTCGGTCTGAGGGCAGAGCCCGCACTTGTGAAGGAGACCGGCGGACTGTCCGGCGCGCCCCTGAAAACGCGCTCCCTGGAGGTGCTGCGGCGCCTCTACGCGCGCGTGGGCGACCGCATCACCCTGGTGGGCGTCGGCGGCATCGAGAACGCCGAGGACGCCTGGCAGCGCATCCTGGCCGGCGCCACGCTGGTGCAGGGCTACAGCGCCTTCATCTACCAGGGCCCCTTCTGGGCCCGTGCGATCCACAAGGGACTCGTCGCACGCCTCCGTACGAGCCCGTACGCCACCCTCGCCGACGCGGTCGGCGCCGACGTGAGGAAGTCCGCATGACAGGTCTGGAGCCCTTCGGCGCGCGTCTGCGCCGCGCCATGGACGAGCGGGGCCCGCTGTGCGTCGGGATCGACCCGCACGCCTCGCTGCTCACCGAGTGGGGCCTGAACGACGACGTCGCGGGCCTGGAGCGGTTCAGCCGCACGGTCGTGGAGGCCGTGGCCGACCGGGTCGCCGTGCTCAAGCCGCAGAGCGCGTTCTTCGAGCGGTTCGGGTCGCGCGGCGTCGCCGTGCTGGAGAAGGCGGTGGCCGAGGCGCGGGCGGCCGGGGCCCTGGTCGTGATGGACGCCAAGCGCGGCGACATCGGCTCGACCATGGCCGCGTACGCCGAGTCGTTCCTGCACAAGGACGCCCCGCTGTTCTCCGACGCGCTGACGGTCTCGCCGTACCTCGGCTACGGCTCCCTGAAGCCGGCCGTGGAGCTGGCGCGGGAGAGCGGCGCCGGACTGTTCGTGCTGGCCCTGACCTCCAACCCGGAAGGCGGCGAGGTGCAGCACGCCCTGCGGGCCGACGGACGGAACGTCGGGGCGACGATGCTCGCCCACCTCGCGGCCGAGAACGCGGGGGAGGAGCCCCTCGGCTCGTTCGGCGCGGTCGTCGGCGCCACGCTCGGCGACCTGTCGTCGTACGACCTGGACATCAACGGGCCGCTCCTCGCCCCGGGGATCGGCGCCCAGGGGGCCACACCGGCCGATCTTCCAGGAGTGTTCGGCGCCACGGTGCGCAATGTCGTCCCGAACGTCAGCCGGGGTGTTCTTCGTCACGGTCCCGATGTCGTCGCGCTGCGTGACGCCGCGCAACGCTTCGCCGACGAGATCAGGGGCGCCCTGAACGCGGGCTAGCCGCCTCGGGGTGGCCCACGAGTGCGCGGAAGAGTTCTCCCGGGACGGCCGGAGGTCTGGATACATCCTCAAATCCGGGGCAATATGTCCGAAAGGCCCGTCTCGGCAGAGGCTGACCAGGACTTTTCCGCTGTTCTCGCTGACTCTGGCGGACTTGCCCGCTAGTCTCCGACGAGTGGGGGCACCTCCCACGCCCCCAAGGCAGTGGGGGAGAACGTGCAAGCGTGTTGCTCGTGGCTCCCCAGGTGTGGGGCGACTAGGTTCCTCACCGGTCCGTATCCGACAGTTCGACATCCGAGGTGACGTAGGCGTGGCTCTTCCGCCCCTTACCCCCGAACAGCGCGCAGCCGCGCTCGAAAAGGCCGCCGCGGCTCGCCGGGAGCGGGCCGAGGTCAAGAATCGACTCAAGCACTCCGGCGCCTCCCTTCACGAGGTCATCAAGCAGGGCCAGGAGAACGACGTCATCGGCAAGATGAAGGTCTCCGCCCTCCTCGAGTCCCTGCCGGGCGTGGGCAAGGTCCGCGCCAAGCAGATCATGGAGCGACTCGGGATCTCCGAGAGCCGCCGCGTGCGGGGCCTCGGCTCCAACCAGATCGCCTCCCTGGAGCGTGAGTTCGGCGGCACCGCCAGCTGAGTCCGGGGCACTCCGGGATTGCTGGAATAATCGCTGCATGAGTGAACGTCCGCGGCTGACCGTGCTCTCCGGCCCCTCGGGGGTCGGCAAGAGCACGGTCGTCGCCCATATGCGCAAGGAACACCCCGAGGTATGGCTCTCGGTGTCGGCGACGACCCGCAAGCCCCGCCCCGGTGAGCGGCACGGAGTCCACTACTTCTTCGTCACCGACGACGAGATGGACAAGCTGATCGCCAACGGCGAGCTGCTGGAGTGGGCCGAGTTCGCCGGCAACCGCTACGGGACGCCGCGGGCCGCCGTGATCGAGCACCTGGAGACCGGGGTGCCGGTCCTGCTGGAGATCGACCTCCAGGGCGCCCGGCAGGTCCGCGAGTCCATGCCGGAGGCCCAGCTCGTGTTCCTGGCACCTCCCTCCTGGGAGGAGCTCGTGCGCAGACTCACCGGGCGGGGCACCGAGCCGCCCGAGGTCATCGAGCGCCGCCTGGAGGCGGCCAAGACCGAGCTCGCGGCCGAGCCGGAGTTCGACGAGACCCTCGTCAACACCTCGGTCGAGGATGTGGCGCGCGAGCTGCTAGCCTTGATGAACGTTGTGTGATCAGGGTTGTCTGATCAGGGTTTGTCTGATCGGCACTGATCTTTCCCCATCTTTCGGAAGGTAGAGCGTGTCCTCTTCCATCACCGCGCCCGAGGGCATCATCAACCCGCCGATCGACGAGCTCCTCGAGGCCACCGACTCGAAGTACAGCCTCGTGATCTACGCGGCCAAGCGGGCCCGCCAGATCAACGCGTACTACTCGCAGCTCGGTGAGGGTCTCCTCGAGTACGTCGGTCCGCTCGTGGACACCCACGTCCACGAGAAGCCGCTCTCGATCGCTCTGCGCGAGATCAACGCGGGTCTGCTGACGTCCGAGTCCGTCGAGGGCCCGGCCCAGTGACCATGCGGTGGCTTTAAGTAGTATCTACTGATCGCAGTAGGCTTTTCCACAGGCCCGGCAGCGCGACTGTCGGGCCCGTGGTGTCTCATGGACGCGTACGCCGATGAGCCGCGGCGTTCAGATGTCGAGTGCGGGGAGGCCCGGTGGGCAAGCCGAAGGTCGTTCTGGGGGTCAGCGGCGGCATCGCCGCCTACAAGGCGTGCGAGCTGCTGCGCAGACTGACCGAGTCCGGGCACGACGTCCGCGTCGTGCCGACTGCCTCCGCGCTGCACTTCGTCGGCGCCGCCACCTGGTCCGCCCTCTCCGGCAACCCGGTCTCCACGGAAGTCTGGGACGACGTCCACGAGGTCCCGCACGTCCGTATCGGCCAGAGCGCCGACCTGGTGGTGGTCGCCCCGGCCACCGCCGACACGCTGGCCAAGGCGGCCCACGGCCTCGCCGACGACCTCCTGACGAATACGCTCCTCACCGCCCGCTGCCCGGTCGTCTTCGCCCCGGCCATGCACACGGAGATGTGGGAGCACCCGGCCACGCAGGAGAACGTGGCGACGCTGCGCCGTCGCGGCGCGGTCGTCGTCGAACCGGCGGTCGGCCGGCTGACCGGAGTCGACACCGGCAAGGGCCGGCTGCCCGAACCCGCCGAGATCTTCGAGATCTGCCGTCGGATCCTTGCCCGCGGCGTCACCGAGCCCGACCTCGCGGGACGGCATGTCGTCGTCAGCGCCGGCGGCACCCGCGAACCCCTCGACCCCGTCCGCTTCCTCGGCAACCGCTCCTCCGGCAAGCAGGGCTACGCCCTCGCGCGCACGGCTGCGGCCCGGGGCGCCCGAGTCACCCTGATCGCCGCGAACACGGGGCTGCCCGATCCGGCCGGAGTGGACGTCGTACCGGTGGAGACCGCGGTGCAGTTGCGCGAGGCGGTCCTCAAGGCGGCCGCGGACGCCGACGCCGTGGTGATGGCGGCGGCGGTGGCGGACTTCCGTCCGGCGACCTACGCGTCGGGAAAGATCAAGAAAAAGGACGGGCAGGACCCCGAGCCCGTCGCCCTGGTCAGGAATCCCGACATCCTGGCCGAGATCTCCGCCGACCGCGCCCGCCCGGAGCAGATCGTCGTCGGCTTCGCCGCGGAGACCGACGATGTGCTGGCGAACGGCCGGGCGAAGCTGGCGCGCAAGGGCTGCGACCTGCTCGTGGTGAACGAGGTGGGGGAGCGCAGGACGTTCGGCTCCGAGGAGAACGAGGCGGTCGTGCTGGGCGCCGACGGCAGCGAGACCCCGGTGCCCTACGGGCCCAAGGAAGCGCTTGCCGAGACGGTGTGGGACCTCGTCTCGGGCCGTCTCGCCTGAACATGTCCTGCGCTTTACGGCTCGTTCAAGCCTCGGACATTGACGCGTGGCGACCCTGGAAACAGCGCGGGGCATTCGGCAGAATGCCCGTGCCGCAGGTCACAGGGCTTCCGAGAGGCGAGACACCTGAGCCGGTGGCAGAGCGCGACCGATAAACTGTTCTCGGACGACGCCGGGCGCAGCCCCCGTCCCGTCCACCCATGATCAGCCAGCAGCCGCTGCAACCACAGGGAGCGTTGTGTCCCGTCGCCTGTTCACCTCGGAGTCCGTGACCGAGGGTCACCCCGACAAGATCGCTGACCAGATCAGTGACACCATTCTCGACGCGCTTCTGCGCGAGGACCCGACGTCCCGGGTCGCCGTGGAGACGCTGATCACGACCGGCCTGGTGCACGTGGCCGGCGAGGTCACGACCAAGGCGTACGCGGACATCGCGACCCTGGTCCGCAACAAGATCCTCGAGATCGGCTACGACTCGTCGAAGAAGGGCTTCGACGGCGCGTCCTGCGGTGTGTCGGTGTCGATCGGCGCCCAGTCCCCGGACATCGCGCAGGGTGTGGACACGGCGTACGAGACCCGTGTCGAGGGCGACGACGACGAGCTGGACCGGCAGGGCGCCGGTGACCAGGGCCTGATGTTCGGCTACGCCTCGGACGAGACCCCGACGCTGATGCCGCTGCCCATCTTCCTGGCGCACCGCCTGTCCAAGCGCCTGTCCGAGGTCCGCAAGAACGGCACGATCCCCTACCTGCGCCCGGACGGCAAGACCCAGGTCACCATCGAGTACGACGGTGACAAGGCGGTCCGCCTGGACACGGTGGTGGTCTCCTCGCAGCACGCGAGCGACATCGACCTGGACTCGCTGCTGGCGCCCGACATCCGTGAGTTCGTGGTCGAGCCGGAGCTGAAGGCGCTCCTGGACGACGGCATCAAGTTGGAGACCGACGGCTACCGGCTGCTGGTCAACCCGACCGGCCGGTTCGAGATCGGCGGCCCGATGGGCGACGCGGGCCTGACCGGCCGCAAGATCATCATCGACACCTACGGCGGCATGGCCCGCCACGGCGGTGGCGCGTTCTCCGGCAAGGACCCGTCCAAGGTGGACCGCTCGGCCGCGTACGCGATGCGCTGGGTCGCCAAGAACGTGGTCGCGGCGGGCCTCGCCTCCCGTTGCGAGGTCCAGGTGGCGTACGCGATCGGCAAGGCCGAGCCGGTGGGTCTGTTCGTGGAGACCTTCGGCACGGCCAAGGTCGACGCCGAGAAGATCGAGAATGCGATCAACGAGGTCTTCGACCTCCGCCCGGCCGCGATCATCCGCGACCTCGACCTGCTCCGCCCGATCTACGCCGAGACGGCCGCCTACGGCCACTTCGGCCGTGAGCTGCCCGACTTCACCTGGGAGCGCACCGACCGGGTGGACGCCCTGCGCAAGGCGGCGGGTCTGTAAGCCCCCAGAGCGTCTGTCACGAGGCCCGGCACCCTTCGGGGTGTCCGGGCCTCGGTGCGTGGAGCGGGGCCGGTGGAGGCGGCGGCAGGGGCCTTGGCGGGCGGAGCCGTCGCGACGCACGCCGATGTCAGTGGCGTTTGGTAAGAATGCAAGCGTGAGCAGCGAGAACGGGCAGCAGGGGGCGGGTGGGCCGGACGCCGCGCCGCCCGAGCAGCTTGCCCTGCTGCGGGACGCGGTCCGCAAGGCCAAGGCGCCCCGCGCCAGGCCGCGGACCTGGCGGGGGGCCTCGCTGGCCAAGGAACTGCCCGTCGCGCGGGTGGTGGTCGACAAGGGCGTGCTGCATCTGGACCGCTACTTCGACTACGCCGTACCGGAGGAGCTCGACGCCGTCGCCCGGCCCGGGGTCAGGGTCCGGGTGCGCTTCGGGGCCGGCGGGCGCACGGTGCGGGAGGGGCGGCGCGAGGGCGGCGGGCTCATCGACGGGTTTCTGGTCGAGCGGGTGGCCGAGTCCGACTACACAGGGCCCCTCGCTGCGCTCGCCCAGGTCGTGTCCCCCGAGCCCGTCCTCTCGCCCGAGTTGCTGGGCCTCGCCCGCGCCGTCGCCGACCGTTATGCCGGCAGCCTCGCGGACGTGCTCCAGCTCGCGGTCCCGCCGCGGCACGCGCGCGCCGAGGCCGCGGCGTCGGGCACGCCGCCCGCGCCTCCGTCCGCGCCGGAGCCCGGATCGTGGCGGCGGTACGGGCGGGGCGCGGAGTTCCTGGCGTCGCTGGCCTCCGGTGGCGTGCCCAGGGCCGTGTGGACCGCCCTGCCCGGGCCCCAGTGGGCGCAGGAGATCGCCCGCGCCGTGCAGGCCACCCTCGCCTCCGGTCGGGGCGCCCTGGTCGTCGTGCCCGCCGGGCGGGCCGTGGCGCGGGTCGACTCCGCGCTGCGGGAGCTGATCGGTGACGGGCAGCACGCGGTGCTGACCGCCGACGCCGGACCGGAGCGGCGCTACCGGGAGTGGCTCGCCGTACGACGCGGGGCCGTGCGAGCCGTCGTCGGGACCCGGGCCGCCATGTTCGCCCCCGTACGGAACCTGGGGCTCGTCGTCGTGTGGGACGACGGGGACGCCAGTCACAGTGACGACCATGCTCCGTTTCCCCATGTCCGCGAGGTGCTGGAGCTGCGCGCCACCCGTGAGAGGTGCGGTTTCCTGCTGGGGAGCTGGAACTGCACCGTCGAGGCCGCCCAGCTCGTGGAGACCGGCTGGGCCGCACCCCTGGTCGCCGACCGCGAGCAGGTGCGCGCCACCGCTCCGCTCGTACGGACGGTCGGCGACGGGGACCTCGCGCGCGACGAGGCGGCGCGGGCGGCACGGCTGCCCACGCTCGCCTGGGAGATCGCACGGGAGGGACTGCGGCACGGGCCGGTTCTGGTGCAGGTGCCCCGGCGCGGCTACGTGCCCCGGATGGCCTGCGCGCAGTGCCGGGCCCCCGCGCGCTGCCGGCACTGCGCCGGGCCGCTGGCGGGGCAGGAGGCCGGGGAGCTGAGGTGCGGCTGGTGCGGGCGGCAGGAGAGCGCCTGGCACTGTCCGCAATGCGGCGGGTTCCGGCTGCGCGCGCAGATCGTGGGGGCGCGGCGCACCGCCGAGGAGCTGGGGCGGGCCTTCCCGGCCGTTCCGGTACGCACCTCGGGGCGTGAGCAGGTGCTGGACACGGTGCCGGGGACACCGGCGCTGGTCGTCAGCACCCCGGGGGCCGAGCCCGTCGCCGAGGGCGGGTACGCGGCGGCGCTGCTCCTCGACGGATGGGCGATGCTGGGGCGGCCCGACCTGCGGGCGGGCGAGGAGGCGCTGCGGCGCTGGATCGGCGCGAGCGCGCTGGTCAGGCCGCAGTCCCTGGGCGGCACGGTCGTGATCGTCGCCGAGCCGACACTGCGGCCCGTGCAGGCGCTCGTCCGGTGGGACCCCGTCGGGCACGCGGTGCGGGAACTGGCGGAACGGGCGGAGCTGGGGTTTCCGCCGGTGTCGCGGATGGCGGCGGTGTCGGGGCCGGCCGAAGCCGTCGCGGACTTCCTCGCAGGTGCCCGACTCCCGCCCGCCGCCGAGGTGTTGGGGCCCGTGCCGCTGCCGGTCACCGAGGCCGGGCGGCCCCGCAGGGTCGGAGGAGCGCCGCCGGGGGAGCGCTGGGAGCGGGCGCTGGTCCGCGTACCGCCCGGGAGCGGGGCCGCACTGGCGACCGCCCTGAAGACCGCGCTCGCCACCCGTACGGCACGGGCCGACGGTGACACGGTACGGATCCGGATCGACCCACCGGACATCGGCTGACGGCAGCGACCGAGCCGGGAACACCGAGGGCGGACCCGACGGGGCGCGGATCGGGACGGCACTGCCTCCCGGGGCGGTCGGGAGGCAGTGGCGAAGGGGGCGGTCTCAGCCGTTGCGCGGCCCGGGGAAGGCGGTCGGCCTCGC
>NZ_JBIATP010000018.1:54331-165688 GCF_042891915.1 Streptomyces sp. NPDC001848
GGGTGGGGCTGCCCGCCGTCGGCTGGGTCGGCATCGAACGGGCCGCGGGCACCGTGGGGATACCCGAGCCCACGTTGATCGTGCGGGTACCGGACGATCGGGACGGCACTGCCTCCCGGGGCGGTCGGGAGGCAGTGGCGAAGGGGGCGGTCTCAGCCGTTGCGCGGCCCGGGGAAGGCGGTCGGCCTCGCCTCGTCGCGCAGGGTGGGGCTGCCCGCCGTCGGCTGGGTCGGCATCGAACGGGCCGCGGGCACCGTGGGGATACCCGAGCCCACGTTGATCGTGCGGGTACCGGACGGCTCCGTCGCGCGGTCGGCCTCGGCGGTCGCCTGCGCCGCGGCACGCCGGGCGCCGTAACGGCGGTGGACCGCCTGCTTGGTGACTCCGAGCGCGGAGCCCACGGCGTCCCACGAGAAGCCGAGCGAGCGGTCGAAGTCCACGGCCGCGGTGACCAGGGTCTCGACACTGTCCCGCAACTCCTGGGCGAGACGGACGGTCGGGGCGGGAGCGCGTCCGTAGACGACGAAGCCCGTGGACGGGCCGGAGCGCCGCGGGCGGTAGACATTGCCCAACTGGGCGGTGAGGGTGCGCAGTGCGTCCACCTGCCGGCGGACCCGCTCGATGTCCCGCACCAGCAAGTGCAGGCTGGCCCGGGCCTGGGCGTCGTGGGTTGCGTGGTCGGCCATGAACAAGCCTCTCGAACCGGCGTTGAAAAGGATCGGGCCGCTCCAGCGGCCCGCTTGTGGTCAACTCTTTCTTGACCAACGCGCATTCGGGCCTGTGGTCACGCTGCGGGGGCGTAAGAGCATATGCGTACGCCCCCGGCGGATGGCGTGCGCTGCGAGCCCCCGCCTGCGGCCGGGCGCGCCCCGCTCGGCCTAGACTGGTGCGCCGCCCACGGCCCGGCCCGCCCGGACCTGTGCATCCGTCAGAACTCCCGCCCGAGAGGCCGTCACCCACCCATGAGGCTCGTCTTCGCAGGTACCCCCGAGGTCGCCGTTCCCGCGCTGGACGCTCTGATCGCGTCGGACCGGCATGAGGTGGCCGCCGTCGTCACTCGGCCCGACGCACCGGCCGGGCGCGGGCGCAGGCTCGTCGCCAGCCCCGTCGCCGAGCGGGCGGAGGAGGCCGGCATCGAGGTCCTCAAGCCGAACAGGCCCCGGGACGAGGACTTCCTCGCACGCCTCAGGGAGATCGCGCCCGACTGCTGCCCCGTCGTCGCCTACGGTGCGCTGCTGCCCCGTGCCGCCCTCGACATCCCCGCCCACGGCTGGGTCAACCTGCACTTCTCCCTGCTGCCCGCCTGGCGCGGCGCCGCTCCCGTGCAGCACTCCATCATGGCGGGCGACGAGATCACCGGTGCCTCCACCTTCCTCATCGAGGAGGGCCTGGACTCCGGTCCCGTCTACGGCACCGTCACCGAGCGGATCCGGCCCACGGACACCAGCGGAGACCTGCTCACCCGGCTCGCCTTCGCGGGCGCCGGACTCCTCGAGGCCACCATGGACGGCATCGAGGACGGCACCCTCAAGGCCGTGCCGCAGCCCGCCGAGGGCGTGACGCTCGCCCCGAAGATCACCGTCGAGGACGCGCAGGTCGACTGGTCCGCGCCCGCGCTGCGCGTCGACCGCGTGGTGCGGGCCTGCACCCCCGCGCCCGGCGCCTGGACCACCTTCCGCGGCGAACGGCTCAAGCTCATCCAGGTCACGCCCCGGCCCGAGGTCACGGATCTCGCACCCGGGCGGCTGTCCGTCGGCAAGAACAACGTGTACGTCGGCACCGGTTCGCACGCGGTCGAACTGGTGTGGGTGCAGGCCCAGGGCAAGAAGCCGATGAAGGCCGCGGACTGGGCCCGCGGGGTGCGGATCGGCGGCGCCGAGACTCTAGGGGGCTTCTGACGGCTCTCCGCGGGAGAAGGCGGCATCGGGTGCGTGCGATCGGCGTGCGTGGCGTGCGGCGAGCGTGCGTGCCGGGCGTCGCGGCGCCGCGGAGAGCCGTCAGAAGCCCCTAGGGCTGTCTGAGCCCGCCGACCTCCCCGTCGGCCCGATATTCCACGGACGTACGCTGTAAGCGCACGTCGTCCCACAACCGGAGCACCTTTTTCGTGACCGAGCAGTCCCGCCGTCCCCGCAAGCCCGGCAAGCCCTACCGCCGGCCCAAGAAGGACCCCGTCCGCATCCTCGCCTTCGACGCCCTGCGGGCGGTGGACGAGCGGGAGGCGTACGCCAACCTCGTCCTGCCGCCGCTGCTGCGCAAGGCGCGTGAGAAGGGCGACATCGACGGGCGGGACGCGGCGCTCGCCACCGAGCTGGTGTACGGGACACTGCGTCGGCAGGGCACCTACGACGCCATACTCTCCGCCTGCGTCGACCGGCCGCTGCGCGAGGTCGACCCGCCCGTGCTCGACGTGCTGAGCCTCGGCGTCCACCAGCTGCTCGGTACCCGCATCCCCACCCACGCCGCCGTGTCGGCGACCGTGGAGCTGGCGCGCGTGGTGCTCGGCGACGGGCGGGCCAAGTTCGTCAACGCCGTTCTGCGCAAGGTCGCCCAGGACGACCTCGACGCCTGGCTGGAGCGGGTGGCGCCCCCGTTCGACGAGGACCCCGAGGACCACCTCGCCGTCGTGCACTCGCACCCGCGCTGGGTCGTCTCCGCCCTGTGGGACGCCCTCGGCGGCGGACGTGCCGGCATCGAGCAACTCCTCGCGGCGGACAACGAGCGCCCCGAGGTCACCCTGGTCGCCCGGCCCGGCCGCTCCACCACCGAGGAACTCCTGACCGAGCCCGCCGCGCTGCCGGGCCGCTGGTCGCCGTACGCCGTCCGGCTCACCGAGGGTGGCGAGCCGGGCTCGGTCAAGGCCGTGCACGAGGGTCGTGCGGGCGTGCAGGACGAGGGCAGCCAGCTCGTCGCGCTCGCCCTCGCGAACGCGCCCCTGGACGGGCCCGACCGGGCCTGGCTCGACGGGTGCGCCGGACCCGGCGGCAAGGCCGCCCTGCTCGCCGCCCTCGCCGCCGAGCGCGGAGCCGTGCTGCTGGCCTCCGAGAAGCAGCCGCACCGGGCCGGCCTGGTGGCGAGGGCGCTGGCCGGGAACCCCGGGCCGTACCAGGTGCTCGCCGCCGACGGCACCCGGCCGCCGTGGCGGCCGGGCACCTTCGACCGCGTCCTGATGGACGTGCCCTGCACGGGCCTCGGCGCCCTGCGCCGCCGCCCCGAGGCGCGCTGGCGCCGCCGGCCCGAGGACCTCGACGGGTTCGCCCCGCTGCAGCGCGCCCTGCTGCGCACGGCCCTCGAGTCCGTACGGGTCGGAGGCGTCGTCGGCTACGCCACCTGCTCGCCGCACCTCGCCGAGACCCGCGCGGTGGTCGACGACGTCCTCAAGCAGTACCGCGACGCCGAACTCATCGACGCCAGGCCGCTGCTGCCCGGCCTGCCGGACCTGGGCGACGGCCCCGACATCCAGCTCTGGCCGCATCTGCACGGCACGGACGCGATGTATCTGGCCCTCATCCGCCGCACGGGCTGAACCTCGCGGGGCCGGCGCCACCTCACGCCGTCCGGGAGACGCTCACCGCGCCTTGTCGGGCCGTACCGCGATGTGATCCGGCTCCAGTTCCAGCAGGACGCGGTCACGGATGTCGAGGGCCTGAGTGAAGTCCTGCGGCAGCTGAAGGCGGCCGGCGCGGTCCACGGTGGCGTACTCACGGGCCGTGGTCGTGGTGCGTCCGTCGTCGTCGGTGGTGGTGCGGCGCAGCACCTCCGAGGCGGTACGGCCGTCGCGGATGGCGACCGTGCGGTGGACGGCGGAGGCGACCGCGGTGTCGTGGGTGACCAGGACGACCGTCGTGCCGAGTTCCTCGTTGACGGTGCGGAAGGTGGCGAAGACCTGTTCGGCGGTGGTGGAGTCGAGCTGTCCCGTGGGTTCGTCGGCGAGGACCAGCGCCGGGTGGTTGGCCAGGGCGACGGCGATGGCGGTGCGCTGCTGCTCGCCGCCCGACATCTGATGCGGGCGCCGGTCGCGGCAGTGGGCGACGCCGGCCATCTCCAGCAGCTCCGCGGTGCGTACGGCGCGCTGCCGCCTGCCCTTGACGAGGCCGGCGAGGCGCATCGGCAGTGCCACGTTCTGGGCGGCCGTGAGGTAGGGCAGGAGGTTACGCGCCGTCTGCTGCCAGACGAAGCCCACCACTTCGCGCCGATAGCGCAGCCGGGACCGGCTGTCCATGGCCAGCAGGTCGAAGCCGGCGACCGTGGCGCCGCCCGCGGTGGGGACGTCCAGGCCCGCCAGGATGTTCAGCAGTGTGGACTTGCCGCTGCCCGAGGCGCCGACGAGTGCCATGAGCTCGCCCTTCGCGACCAGCAGATCCAGCCCTTGCAGGGCCTGCACCTCCCCTCCCGGGCCGGTGAAAATGCGCACGAGACGGTCGCACACGATCAACGCGTCGTGGCCGTGCACGGGCTGCTCGCGCTGTCGCGCGACCCGCCGTTCCAGGTCGGCGAGCGTGACCGTGTCCGAAGCCGCCGGGGTCTGTTCCGTCATGCCTGGTCCCCCATCCTCAGGTTCGCGCCTTCGCCGCGCCGTCCGGTCCACCACGCCTGGGCCGCGAGCACGGCGCATGCCATGCCCAGGAGCCCCGCCGACGGCAGGACGAGTGGGAGCGGATCGCCGGCCGGGACCACCGCGGGCACGCCGGCGGCCGGCGGCGTGCCCGCGAAGGCCAGAGCGGTCAGGTTCACGCCGGGCCTCAGCAGCGGGACCACGGCCAGACCGGTGAGCACGCCGCCGACCGCGCCCAACAGCACCTGCGGCAGTACGTCGAGCACCGCGAGCCACTGGCGCTGGCGTACCCGCATGCCCATGGTGCGCAGCCGGGCCAGTGTGGTCCGGCGCTGCGGTGCGCTCTGCAACAGGGAGAGCAGCAGGGCCAGGACGCAGTAGCCACCGCCGGCGGCCACCGCCGCCAGATACACACGTTGGGCACCGGCCTGAAGAGCGGTCCCCTTCAGGGCCGCCCGTTCCTCGGACCGGAGCCGGACGGTCAGCTGGTCCGACGCCTGGCGGGCGGTGGCGCGCAGGGACCGGCCGTCGACGTGGTCGCCGGTCACGTACAGATCCGTCGGCTCCGGCGCGGACCTGCGCGGCCGGTCGGGGTGCTCACGTGCCACGGCCGTCGCCGACACGATGACGAAGTCCGGGCCCGGCACCGCGGCAGCGGTCGCCCGCGTGGCGACAGCCCGCACGTCCAGGGGGCCGACGGCCGTCTCCACGGCGTGCGGGGCACCGCCGAACTCCACGGTCAGCCGCGGCGACACCACCGCGGCGAGCGCCCCGGCACCGCCGCCGTCCAGCACCGCCGTCGGGAAGCGGCCGTCCACGCCCGTCACCGCGGCGAGCCGCGCATAGGACCCGGGGTCCACCACGAGCAGGTCGTAGGCGGTGCCGCGCTCCGTGCGAAGGCCGGATTCCAGGCGGACGGCCGCCACGTCCCGCACCCCGCGGAGGCGACGAATCCGCTCCGCGAGACCCTGCGGCAGGGTGGCCCGGGCCTGGACACGCGCGTCGGCGCCGACGGCCGCGAGTGCCGCCCGGTCCCGCCCGGCGGCCACCCCGGACAGGACCGCACCGCCGAACGAGGTCACGGTGAGCGCCACCAGGATGGCGAGGAGCGGCAGGGCGGCCGTGGCGGGAGAGCGGCCGGCGCGCGCCACGCCCAACGGGAGCACCGCACCCCTGAGGCGGGCCGCCGGGCGGGCGAGCAGCCGCAGCGGCAGCGGGTACAGCCGCAGCAGTACCAAGGCGGCGACCACCGCGACCAGGACGGGAGCAGCCGCGGTGAGCAGGTCGGGGCCGCCGTCCGTGCCGCGGCGGCGCAGCGCCACCACGGCCCCCGTGACGACGAGGACGACGGTCAGTTCGGCCACGGTGCGGCGCCGTGACGGGCGGGCGCGCACCAACTCCTCCGGCTCACCCGGCCGCAGGGTGCGGACGGCCGACAGGGCCCGTACGGGAGCGGCCAGCGACGCCACGACTGCCACCGCGCTCGCCGCGCACACGGCTGCCGCAGAGCGCTGCGTGGGGACCAGCAGGAGGGCGCAGAGCAGTCCGACCGCCGCGGACGGCACCGCCGTGGCGGCGCTCTCGCCGAGCAGGCGCACCGCCAGACCGCGCAGACTCGCACCGCGGGCGCGCAGCAGCACCAGTTCCGTGCGGCGCCGGGCGGCGGTCAGTTCGGCGGCCATGAGCAGCACGATGACGGCGACCGTGCCGACGCCGACCGCCGCGACCATGATCAAGGGCGCGATGGCCGCCCGCTCCCGGCCGAACGGTGCCACGAGGGTGGCCAGTCCCTCCTCCTCGACGGTGAGGCCGCGCAGCCCGGTCCGCTCCCGCAGGCGCGTGGCCGCGGGGCCGCTGTTGAGCGCGGCGATACGGTCCACCAGGGCGGTCGCGGCGCGTGCGGTGAGCGCTTCGGTGTCGGCGGGGTGGTGCCAGTACGCGGTGACTCCCGCGTGCAGGCCGAGCAGGTCGCCCGCGGCCCCGGGGGCGACGAGCGCGGTGAAGTGCCAGTAATTCCTGAGGCCTTCGGTGGGTCGGGCGGGCACGGTGGACAGCTTCGGGGCCCGCAGGTCCGGCTCGGCGTTCCAGTAGGCGGCCCCGGGGTGCCGGGGCCGGACGACGGCGGTGATCCTCAGGGCCAGCTCGGCTCCGCCCTGCTGTTCGGCCAGGTGGATCACGGAACCGCTGCGCAGACGCATGACGTGCGCGGTGCGCTCGGTGACGGCCGCCTCGACGGTGCCGGTGCCGGCACCGGGCCGGGGCGGACGTCCGTCCAGGACATCCGAGAAGCGGTCCAGATCCGGCTGCGCGACGACGGTGGCCTGCGGGTCGGCGTTCCGGGTCGGCCGGGGCAGCCCCGGATCCGTGGCGGGGACGGCCTGAGCAGTCCGCACGCCGTAGACGGTCTGCCGGCGGTCCAGAGCGAGGGGCGGGCGCACGACGCTCTGGAACGCCGCTTCGGCCGAGGCCAGCGCGCGAGGGGTGACATGGGCGTCGGCGTCGAAGGGGGCGGACACCCAGGACACGTCCACCGTGGCGGTCACACTGCGCCGGTCCACGCTCGCCCGCGCCACCGTGTCGCGCAGGGCGGTGTCCTCGTAGCGGTCGACCACGCGCGGCAGGGCCGCCGTGAGGAACGCGGTCACCAGGACCAGCATCGACAGGGCCAGCGCGGCGCCGGGCGCAGCACGCAGCCGGGTCGGTGTCCAGGGGGCGTCCGCCGAGGGTGTGTCGGTGGGCATGGCGCCGATGCGGGCGGGCGTACGCCGGAAAGCCGCCATGTCACTCGCCTCCCTGGCGGCGCAGGGCCTGGGCCGGATCGCCGGACCGCAGGGCGGTGAGGGCGACCACGAGCAACGGCACCGCCGTCACCGCGATGAGGAGCCGCGCCACCGGGCCCGCGGGCAGCTCGACACGGAGGGCCGGGAGCGGAGCGGAGGCCTGAGCCGTGAGCACGACCATCGGAAGGATGAGGCGCGTGAGCAGGACGCCCAGGGCCGTGCCGACGGCCACGGAGACGGCCAGCAGCACCCCTTGTTCGGCGGCCACTCCTCGGGCCAGCGAGCGCCGGGAGGCGCCCACGGCGCGCAGGACCGCCTGTTCGTCCGCCCGCTCGCGGTGCGCACCGGCCGCCGCGACGGCGCAGCCCACGGCGGCCAGCACCGCCGCGGCCGGCACCACCGCGGGGAGGCCGGCCTGCGGGCCCGCGCCGAGCGGGTCTGCCTGGAGCCGGGCGCGCTCCTCGTCCCGGACGAGGACGGAGCCGGCATCGGCCCGGCCGCGCAGTGCCGCCGCCACACGCGAGGCGGCGCCGTGGTCCGCGGTGAGCCACCACTCGCCGGGCTGCAGTGCGCTCCCGTCGCGCTGAGCCAGGGCCCGGTTCACGGCGCGCAGGTCCAGGAGAAGGGCGCCGCCGTCGTCGGTGGCGGGCGGCACGACGGTGGGCAGGGCCCGGACGGCCGCGACGACGCGGACCGTCAGCGTCGTACCGGCCAGGCTGATCTCCGCCGTCCGGCCGACCTGCGTACCGGTGGCGCGGAGGAAGGCGTCGGTGGCGAGCGCGGCCGGTATCGGCACGACGGCGGTGTCGGCCCACACAGTGAGCTCTCCGCCCGTGGACGCACCGGAGGACTGCGGCGGCGACGCCTCGTACCCGGTGTCGTACGCCACGGAAAGCGGGACGGCTGCGGTGGGGCGCGACGCCGTGGCCGGGAGCGGGGCGGAGGCGCCACCGTGGCCGCCCGGTACGGAGGCCAGGACGCGGGCACCCCAGGCGGCACCGGCGGGCACCGGCACGGCGTGGGTGCGTCCGTCGGCCAGGACGGCGCCGAGCCCGGTCACGGTCAGACGGTGCCGCTCGCCGCGTCGCGGCAGGCGGTAGTCGGCCTGGATGCCGGTCAGCCGCAGCGGACCGGCGGGTGCCGCGCCCTCGGCCCTTCCGGTCTCGGCGGCGAAGTCCGCCATCAGCACGTGCGTGCGGCCGTCGGCGGGCAGAGTGCCGAGGGCAAAGGTGTACGGGACGCCGTACCGGTCGGTGACGGTGGCGACGAGCCCGGGGGTGACGTTGCTCCGGTGCGGCTCGCCCTGCGGGCCCAGCGCCTCCAGGCGCGCGCTGATCCTCAACCGGTGCGTGTCCGTCGGCAGTGGGAAGCCGGCGGACCTGCCGTTCGCTTGTGCCCCGGAGTGGAGGGGCACGAGCAGCCGCCGGGTGGAGCGGTCCGTCAGGTCGTCACGCCAGTCGAGTACCTCGGACGCCGCCCGGGTGTCCATGGCCAGCACCGTGGCGTCGCGCTCCTGGGGCAGCAGAACGTCGGTACGGACGACGGGAGTGGTGGCTGCGATCCCGGGAATGCCGTCGTAGACCCCGCCCTGGGCGAAGGGCGGGGTGGACGAGTCCGTCACGCGGAGGTCCGCGCCGATCACGAAGTCGGCCTGATCGCGCTGGGAAAGCGCCCAGCTGGCGCCCTCGCCGGTCGCGAACACTCCCATCGCCACGGCGAGCACCACCAGCAGCACCGGGCCCGTGCCGCGCCCGGGCCGGCGGGAGAGCTGCCAGCCGGTGAGCGCCGCCGGCAGTCCACGGGTGGCTGCGGCCCACCGCTCGCCGAACCGGGCCGCCAGGGGCAGCAGCCGCAGGGCCAGTACCGCGCCCGCGCACAGGCAGAGCGCGGGCGCGGCCGCCAGCACCGGGTCCACGCCCAGGGCGCCGGCCGTGTCCACCGTCAGGACTCCGGAGCCCGCACCGCGGCGGGACAGCTGCCAGTACGCCAGCGCCGCGACGACCGCGAGCGCGGCGTCGGCCCCGGCCTGCACCGTGCGGGGGAGTCCGGGGCGGCGCCGGCCGGAGGCGCGTTCGTCGAGGTACGTGCCGGAGCGGCGCAGCGCCGGACCGGCACGGCAAGCGCGCAGATCAGCGCGGTGACCGCCGCCACCGCCCACGTGCCGGCCGGCGAGCCGTCGAGCCGCACGTGTGCGCGGGCAAGCGCACCATGGCCGGCCAGTAGCCGCAGCAGCGGGCCCGCGAGCAGGGGTGCCGCGACGACGGCAGGCAGCGCGAGCAGCAGGGCCTCGATCGCCACGAACCCCGCCACGCGCGAGCGGGAGGCGCCACGGGCCCGCAGCCGCGCGGTCTCGTCCGCCCGCTCCGTGGCGAGCAGCCCCGCCACCAGAAGCAGCGCGAAGGCCGCCAGGAGCACCAGTTGCAGCGCGCTGATCAGCATCGTGGACCGGGCCACCAGAAGTGTGCGGCGCAGCTCCGTCAGCAGCTCCGGCAACTCGCTGCGGGCCCTGGCGGATCCGTCCGTCGCCCGGCCGAGGTCTCGCAGCGCCCGCTGCACACCGTGTCGCAGGCGGTTGACGCGCGCGGCGGTCATGGCGGAGTAGTCCGCGCGGGCCTGCCAGGACATCCTGTCCGGGGTGACGGCCCCGGAGACGAACGCACGTGGGTCCGCGAGCATCGGACCGTACGTGGTGAACGTCAGCGTCCGTACACCCCGGCCGCCCAGAGGCTCGAGCCGCCAGTACGGAGCGGCGGCGTCCACAGGCCGGTAGACGCCGGTCAGCAGCACCTGGAGCGGTCGGCCGCCGGTCCGGTCGGTGAGCGTGAGGCGTTGCCCGGTGCGCAGACCCAGCGCACGGGCGGCCCGCTCGGGCAGGGCGACGGGGACCGGGCCCCCGGCCTCGGACGGGCCGGGACGGCTTCCCTCGGCCATCGTCACCCGTGAGGGGTCGAGGGTGGCAAGAAACGTCAGGTCGGGCTCGTCGCCATGGGAGGCGCGGGCCGTGTGCGGCAAGCCGTAGGAAACGGACTGGATGCTCGCGGCCATGCTCACCGGCATGCCGTCGAAGGCCACGGGAACGATCCTGCGCACGGACGCGTCGAGCCTGGCGCGGTCGGCCGGCGTCACGTCCGCGTCGACCTCGACCAGGGTGCGCGTGGCATTCCGGTCCTGCAGCGCATGGCGGAGCCCGGCGTCCCCGACGGCCTCGCTGAACGCCGCGAGCGCGGCCAGCACGCACGTGGTGAGCAGGATGCAGAGCAGAGCGGCACTCAGCAGCAGCCAGTGCGCGCGTGCGCGCAGCAACACGAACCCCGTCAAGACTCTCCCCGCCGCAGTCCCGCGACCCCCGCGTCCCCCGCAGGGCCCGCAGTCGGCCCCCGCCCCGAGGCGAAGACCCCTCCGGTCCCCCCTTGTCGCCATCGTTCATGAGTGCGAGGCATCAACGTACCTGTCTGCCGACGGTCTGTCAGGTGCTCGACGCTCGTGGTTATGCTGACCGCCATGAGCGAGCGGCTGCTGAACCGCGCGGATCACTCGCCGGGGGGCGAACCGGCGCCCGACGGCGACATGGTGACAGTGCGTCAGGTTACTCGGACCTACGGCCGCGGGGACACCGCCGTGCACGCCCTGCGCGAGGTGTCGTTCGGCGTGCCGCGCGGACAGTTCGTGGCGCTCAAGGGACGCTCCGGTTCCGGCAAGACCACCCTGCTCAACGTGATCGGCGGACTCGACCGCCCCGACTCGGGCAGCGTACGCGTCGCCGGAACGGAACTGGTCGGCCTCGGGGAGAAGGAACTCCTCGACCTGCGCCGCGATCACATCGGCTTCGTCTTCCAGTCCTTCGGTCTGCTGCCCGTCCTGACCGCGGCCGAGAACGTCGGCGTCCCGTTGCGCCTGCGCAGGACCGAACGCCGCGAGCGCGAAGAGCGCGTCGCCCTTCTGCTCAGCCTCGTCGGCCTCGCGGACCGTGCCGACCGGCGCCCCGACGAGCTGTCCGGCGGCCAGCAGCAACGCGTCGCCATCGCCCGCGCCCTCGCGAACCACCCCTCCCTCCTTCTCGCCGACGAACCGACCGGGCAACTGGACGCGGACACCGGCCGCTCCGTCATGGAACTGCTGCGCGCCGTGGTCCACAGCCAGTCCGTCACCGCCCTCGTGGCCACGCACGACCCCCAACTGCTGGCCATCGCCGACCGGGTCCTGGAGCTGCGCGACGGCCGGATCGTCGAGGAGGGGTGAAGGGCGGGCAAGGCCGTGTCGGAGGACGTGGCCCTCGGCTCGTGAGCAGTGCCTTTCAGGTGCGCAGGCGGCGTCTGCCGGGTACGACCGACGGCAACCAGCCACTTCGCGGGGCTCGCGGAGGCGCCCGCCGAGTCCCTGGTGCACGGGGTGCTCTCGCCATGGACACGCCCTCGCCGCACGTGCGGTACGCCGCCGCCCGGACGGACGCGGCGCCGTCGGTCCCGGCATCACCCGGGCCCGTCGGTGACCTTGCGGCGGAATCCGGCCGGGTACCGGCGCAAGCGAGCGGCCTCCGGCATGGCAGGCTTGGGGCATGGCCGTGCAGATCAACCCCAGCATCCTGTCCGCCGACTTCTCCCGCCTCGCCGAGGAGGCGAGGGCCGTGGAGGGCGCCGACTGGCTCCACGTCGACGTGATGGACAACCACTTCGTCCCCAACCTCACGCTCGGCGTGCCGGTCGTGGAGTCCCTGGCCCGGGCGACGGACACCCCGCTGGACTGCCATCTGATGATCGCGGACGCCGACCGGTGGGCTCCCCAGTACGTCGAAGCGGGTGCCTCGTCCGTCACCTTCCACGTCGAGGCGGCGGGCGCCCCGGTGCGGCTCGCCCGCGAGATCCGCGCCAAGGGCGCCCGGGCCTCCATGGCCCTGAAGCCCGCGACGCCCATCGAGCCGTACGAGGACCTGCTGCCCGAGCTGGACATGCTGCTGATCATGACGGTCGAGCCCGGCTTCGGCGGCCAGGCGTTCCTGGACATCATGCTGCCCAAGATCCGCCGCACCCGTGAGCTGATCAGCAAGCACGGTCTGGAGCTGTGGCTGCAGGTCGACGGCGGTGTCTCGGCCTCCACCATCGAACAGTGCGCGGAGGCGGGAGCGGACGTCTTCGTGGCCGGTTCGGCGGTGTACGGGGCGGCCGACCCGGCCGCCGCGGTACGTGCATTGCGCACCCAGGCGGAGCGGGCGACGGCCCGGGCGTCATGGGCGTGCGACGAGTGAGACAACGGAACCTGAACGCCGACCGTCCGGGCTGATCGACTGCGCCGGATCTGCAAGGATGAACGGCGAATGCAGAGTGTGAACAGCAGTGAGGAGATGGCCGTGTCGGGTATGTCGGCGGGCCGGTCAGCCATGCGGATGGGACCCGCTGAGCTGGTGCAGGCGGCGGCCATGGCCCGTCGCTTCTATCTCGAGGGCAAGTCCAAGATCCAGATCGCGGAGGAGTTCGGCGTCAGCCGCTTCAAGGTGGCCCGGGTCCTGGAGACCGCCCTCGAACGGGATCTCGTGCGCATCGAGATCCGTGTGCCGGCCGAGCTGGACGCCGAGCGCTCCGACGCGCTGCGCGCCCGCTACGGCCTCAGGCACGCCGTCGTGGTCGAGTCCCCGGCCGAGGCCGAGGAGTCGCCCGACCCCGAGAACCTCGGCGAGGTGGCCGCCGACCTCCTCGGCGAGCTGGTCACCGAGGGGGACGTGCTGGGCCTGGCCTGGGGCCGTTCCACCATTCACATGGCGGCGGCCCTCGACCGGCTGCCGCCGTGCACGGTGGTGCAGCTGACGGGCGTGTACGACGCGGGGACCTCCGAGCGCGGCTCGGTGGAGGCGGTGCGCCGTGCGGCGCAGGTCTCCGGCGGCGACGCCCACCCCATCTACGCGCCGATGCTGCTCCCGGACGCGGCGACCGCGGCGGCCCTGCGCAACCAGACGGGGATCGCCCGCGCCTTCGAGTACTTCGACAAGGTGACGGTCGCCTGTGTCTCCATCGGCTCCTGGGAGCCCGGCATCTCCACGGTGCACGACATGCTCACCGAGGAGGAGCGCGCCCACTACGCCTCCCTCGGTGTGGCCGCCGAGATGGCCGCGCACCTCTTCGACGCCGAGGGCCGCCGGGTCGGACGGGACCTGGGGGAGCGGTGCATCACGGTCAAGGCGGACCAGCTGCGCCGTATCCCCGAGGTCGTCGCGATCGCGGGCGGGCAGCGCAAGGCGGCCGCGATCGACGCGGTGCTGCGCTCGGGGCTCGTCACCAGCCTCGTGACGGACACGGCGGCGGCGGACTACCTGATGACGGCGGGCCCGACGCCGACGCCGGCGCTGAACCGGGCGGACCCCGACGGACACTGACGGGCCTGACAGGGCCTTCGGAGGGAGCGGCTGTGGCAGCATCGGCATCATGCCGCCGCGGTCCGTCCCTCGTTTGCTCACAGGGCTCCTCGTCTGTCTGACCGTCCTGCTCACCGGGTGCTCGGCCACGGACACCGGCACCCGCGCGCCCGCCCCGTCCTGGGCCGCGCACCTGGCCACGGTCCAGGCGGCACGGCTCCCCGCCGAGGCCCGGCACACCCTCGCCCTCATCGACAAGGGCGGCCCCTACCCGTACGCGAAGGACGGCACCGTCTTCGGCAACGTCGAGCACCGGCTGCCCGCGCACCCGCGCGGCTACTACCACGAGTACACGGTGCCGACCCCCGGCGCGCACGACCGCGGAGCCCGGCGCATCGTGACCGGGCAGGGCGGGGAGATCTACTACAGCGACGATCACTACAACACGTTCCGGGCGGTGCTGAAATGACCGACGACCTGGCGGACCGGTTCCTGGTCACGCTCGATCTGGACGGTGTCGCCGACAAGGCGGCGTTCATGGAGCGAGTCGCACGCGCCCTCGACCTGCCGTACTGGTTCGGCCGCAACTGGGACGCGCTCGCCGACTCGCTCACCGACGACACCGTCTGGCCGGAGCAGGCCGTCGAGCGGGGCCTGCTGCTCGTCGTCCGCGGCTGGGAGGAGTACGCGAGGGCGTGCCCCGAGGAGTGGGAGACCGCCCGCGAGGTGTTTACCCAGGCGGCGGACGACGTGCCGGGCCTGTCCGTGGCCCTGACCCTTGGATGAACCTCCAAAGGACCCTCTGACCTGCCTGGATGATCCGCCCGGGGTTCGTCAGACGCCCGTCATGGGAGAATGAAGTACGTGCTCTTCCCCCTGGCTGACCTGTCCGGGGGCCACCTCTGATCGACTGGGATGTGCAGCACGTGCGTTTCCTCAATGACATCCGACCTGCCTACGACCTGACGTACGACGACGTGTTCATGGTGCCGAGCCGCTCCGCCGTCGGCTCCCGGCAGGACGTGGACCTCGCCTCCCCGGACGGCACGGGCACGACCATCCCGATCGTCGTCGCCAACATGACCGCCATCGCCGGTCGCCGCATGGCGGAGACGGTCGCCCGCCGCGGCGGCCTGGTCGTCATACCGCAGGACATCCCGATCGACGTGGTCACCGAGGTCATCTCCTGGGTCAAGAGCCGCCACCTGGTGCTGGACACCCCGATCGTGCTGGCCCCGCACCAGACCGTCGCCGACGCCCTCGCGCTGCTGCCCAAGCGCGCGCACAACGCCGGCGTGGTCGTCGACGAGGAGCACCGGCCGATCGGCGTGGTCACCGACGCCGACCTCTCCGGCGTGGACCGGTTCACCCAGCTCGAAGTGGTCATGTCCAAGGACCTGCTGCTGCTCGACGCCGGGATCGACTCGCGTGAGGCCTTCAACGTCCTCGACACCGCCAACCGCCGCTACGCGCCCGCCGTCGACAAGGACGGCAAGCTGGCCGGCATCCTCACCCGCAAGGGGGCCCTGCGGGCCACGCTCTACACGCCGGCCACCGACGCCCACGGCAGGCTGCGCATCGCCGCCGCCGTCGGCATCAACGGCGACGCGGTCGGCAAGGCCAAGCAGCTGCTCGACGCGGGTGCCGACACGCTGGTCATCGACACCGCGCACGGCCACCAGGAGTCGATGCTCACTACCCTCAGGGCCGTACGGGCACTGGATCCGCAGGTGCCGCTCGTGGCGGGCAACATCGTCGCCGCCGAGGGCGTGCGCGACCTGATCGAGGCCGGGGCGGACATCGTCAAGGTCGGCGTCGGCCCCGGCGCCATGTGCACCACGCGCATGATGACCGGCGTCGGCCGCCCGCAGTTCTCGGCCGTCCTGGAGTGCGCCGCCGAGGCGAGGAAGTACGGCAAGCACGTGTGGGCCGACGGCGGTGTCCGCCACCCGCGCGACGTCGCGATGGCGCTGGCGGCGGGCGCGTCCAACGTGATGATCGGCTCCTGGTTCGCGGGCACCTACGAGTCGCCCGGCGACCTCCAGCAGGACGCGGACGGCCGGCTGTACAAGGAGTCGTTCGGCATGGCCTCGGCGCGCGCGGTCCGCAACCGCACCTCGGAGGAGTCAGCGTACGACCGCGCCCGCAAGGGGCTGTTCGAGGAGGGCATCTCGACCTCCCGGATGTTCCTCGACCCGGTCCGCCCGGGCGTCGAGGACCTGATCGACTCGATCATCGCGGGCGTCCGGTCCTCCTGCACCTACGCCGGTGCCGGCTCCCTGGAGGAGTTCGCGGAGCGGGCCGTCGTCGGCATCCAGAGCGCGGCGGGCTACGCGGAGGGCAAGCCGCTGCACGCCAGCTGGAGCTGACCCGAGTCCCTTTCCCGCGGCCCCTGTTCTCCCGTACGCGGGAGAGCGGGGGCCGTCGGCGTGTTCGCGCGGAAGGACCACGGGTCGTCGGCGAGGGGCGCAAACATCGAAACGGCCTGCGCAACAAATACGCGCGAACGTTCGATGAACGCAATGATCTTGCGGAAATGCGCAAGGTTGCTGCATTACGCCCGTGAAGGGGTGACTCATAGGGTCTGCGCTGTACGTGGCGTGGCGAGGACCCCGCTCGGCGGTCCCCGCCCCCAGGGGTGCCGCCGGTCCCGCACGCCCCCTTGACCGGCAGCGATAAGGAGCCGACGCGTGCTCGACCAAGGCGCACCCCCGCAGTCCCGCAGTCATCCAGCCCCCGCCGTCCCCGGCCTCGGCGCGCGTCTGATGCGCCGCAAGCCGGTGGAAAGCCTGGTCGCCGAGGGTGGCCAGGGCGAAGGAGGGACCCTGCGACGGTCCCTCGGGCTGTGGCAACTCACCATGATCAGCATCGGTGCCACGCTCGGCACCGGCATCTTCGTGGTCCTCGGAGAGGCGGTGCCCAAGGCCGGGCCCGCCGTCACCCTCTCCTTCGTGATCGCCGGTCTCACCGCCCTCTTCTCCGCCCTGTCGTACGCCGAGCTGGCGGGCACGATCCCGGTCTCCGGGTCCTCGTACTCGTACGCATACGCAACGATGGGGGAGCTGATCGCCTGGATCTGCGGCTGGTGTCTGGTCCTGGAGTACGGCGTGTCGGTGGCCGCCGTCGCGGTCGGCTGGGGCCAGTACCTCAACGAACTGCTGGACGGCACCATCGGTGTCACCCTCCCCGCCGCCCTGTCGGCGCCGCCCGGGGACGGCGGCGTGTTCAACCTGCCGGCGCTGATCGTCGTCCTGCTCGCCATGGCCTTCCTGCTCGGCGGCGCCAAGGAGTCCGCGCGCGCCAACACCATCATGGTCGGCGTGAAGATCGCCGCGCTGCTGCTCTTCTGCCTGATCGGCATCCAGGGCTTCCGCTCCGGCAACTACGCGAACTTCATGCCGCTCGGCATGGCCGGCGTCAGCGCCGCCGGCGCCACTTTGTTCTTTTCCTACATCGGCTTCGACGCCGCCTCCACGGCGGGCGAGGAGGCGAAGAACGCGCAGCGCGACCTGCCGCGCGCGATCATGCTGTCGCTGGTCATCGTCACGGCGCTGTACGTCGTCGTCGCGGCCGTCGCCGTGGGCGCGAAGCCCTGGCGCCGGTTCAACGACTCCGAGGCCGCCCTCGCGCAGATCATGAAGGACGTCACCGGGCAGACCTTCTGGGGCACGCTTCTCGCGGCCTGCGCGGTCATCGCCATCGCGAGCGTCGTGCTGACCGTGCTCTACGGCCAGACCCGCATCCTCTTCGCGATGTCCCGCGACGGCCTGGTGCCCAAGGTGTTCTCGCGGGTCCACCCGAAGACCGGCACGCCCCGCGCGAACACGCTCATCGTGTCCGTCTTCTGCGGTGTCCTCGCCGCCGCCATCCCGCTCGGCCAGCTCGCCGACGCCACCAGCATCGGCACGCTGTTCGCCTTCGCCCTGGTCAATGTCGCGGTCGTGGTGCTGCGCCGGACCCGCCCGCACATGACCCGCACCTTCCGGGTGCCGCTGTCGCCGGTGCTGCCCGCGCTCGGGTTCGCCTTCTGCGTGTGGATGATGGGCAGCCTCTCGGCCGTCACCTGGGTGGTCTTCGGGGTCTGGATGGCCGTCGGGCTCGTGTTCTACTTCCTGTATGGCCACCGGCGGTCCCGGCTGGCCGCCGCGAACCCCGCGGCACCCGACGTCGTCACAGAGAAGTGAACCACCCGCCTTGCTGAACGATCTCGACGAACGCATCGTGCACGCCCTGGCCGAGGACGCCCGCCGCTCCTACGCGGACATCGGGCAGCTGGTCGGCCTGTCCGCGCCCGCCGTGAAGCGGCGTGTGGACCGGCTGCGCGCGACCGGCGCCATCACCGGGTTCACCGTCCGGGTGGACCCGGGGGCGCTCGGCTGGAAGACCGAGGGGTTCGTCGAGATCTACTGCCGGCGCAACACCTCGCCGGAGACCATCCAGCGGGGCCTGGAGCGCTACCAGGAGGTCGTGGCGGCCTCCACCGTCACGGGTGAGGCGGACGCGATCGCCCAGGTCTTCGCCTCCGACATGCGCCACTTCGAGCGCGTGCTGGAGCGCATCGCGGGGGAGCCGTTCGTCGAACGGACCAAGTCGGTCCTGGTCCTGTCGCCGCTGCTGCGCCGCTTCTCCTCGGGCTCGCCCACCTGAGCCGTGAGACGGCGGCTGTGCCGTGAGAGGGCGGTGTCCGGGTCCTCACTCGGTCACTCGGCCGTCTTGCGTGCCAGCGCGTTGTTGCCGATCGAGTTGTGCACGCTGAAGCTCACGGCGTCCGAGCGGTAGCGGTCGTCCGACCACTCCACCGGGCGCCCTTCGCGGGTGGTGGTGACGCGGCGGACCCGCAGCAGCGGGCTGGTGCGGCGGATGCCGAGCAGTTCGGCGTCCTGGGCGCCGGCGGCGACCGCGTCGATCACGTGCTCGCCGTATGCGAACACCAGGCCCGTGTCGTCGTAGAGCCGCTGGGTGACGGAGGGGCAGTCCGGTTCGATGGCCTCGACCGCCGGGGCGATCCAGTCCGCGTACACGGTCCGCTCCAGCAGCACCGGCTCGCCGTCCAGACCGCGCACCCGCAGGACGTGCAGCACGGGTGTTCCGGCACGCAGTTGCAGGCGGACGGCGTCCTCCTTCGTCGCCGGGCGGTGCTCCTGCGCCACGACCTGTCCCGTCGCCTCCCGGCCCATCGCTCGCGCCCACTGCGCGAAGCTGCGCAGTTCCTCGAAGCTCTGGCTGCGGCGGCTGGCCAGGACCACCCTGCGGGCACCCTGACGGGAGCCGATGAGCCCCTCGGCGGTGAGGGCCGCGACGGCCTGGCGGACGGTGCCGCGCGAGACGCCATAGTGCGCAGCCAGCTCCGTCTCCGAGGGCAGCCGACTGCCGACCGTGTACTCCTCCCGGTCGATCGCCCGCCGCAGTTCGTCGGCGATCTCCTCGTGTCGCGCGGCCATGCTTCCTCTCGGGGTCGGTCGCTGTGCACAGCGTGACCAGCCTAATCGAGACCTGGGCGTGATCTGCAGCGGTCTGGATTGTGCATGGAACATGGGCTCAAAGTTTCGCCACGGTTTACAGACAGGACACCGACGACGGGCGTACTGTGACGCAACTTGTTCAGACAAGTTGTCCCCGTCTCATCTCCCCGCTCGTGCGTACCCCTGGAGTGACAGTGACCGTGTTCCCGCCGAGAACCGCCGTGCTCACCGGTGGCCTCGCCGTAGCCGCCGCACTCGCCCTCAGCGCCTGCGGCGCCGCCCCCACCAACGCGTCGACCACCGCGAACGGCAAGAGCGCGGCCACCGCGACCTCGGCCGCGGACTTCGGCGGCCTGGAGGCCCTGGTGAAGGCCGCCAAGAAGGAGGGCACGCTGCACGCGATCGCCCTGCCCCGCGACTGGGCCAACTACGGTGCCCTGATCGACGGCTTCCAGAAGAAGTACGGCATCAAGGTGGAGGTGGAGAACCCGGACGGGTCCAGCCAGGACGAGATCAGCGCCGTCACGTCGCGCAAGGGCCAGGACCGAGCCCCCGACGTCCTCGACCTCGGCAGCTCCTTCGCGCTCAGCGCCGCCCAGCAGGGACTGCTCGCCCCGTACAAGGTGGCCTCCTTCGCCGCCATCTCGTCCGGTCAGAAGGACCCGCAGGCCCGCTGGTACAACGACTACGGCGGTTACATCTCCATAGGCTGCGACGCCAAGCGCGTGAAGACCTGTCCGACGACCTTCGCCGACCTGCTCAAGCCGCAGTACAAGGGCCAGGTCGCGCTCAACGGCAACCCCACCAAGTCCGGTTCGGCCTTCGGCGGCGTCTACGCGGCGGCGCTCGCGAGCGGCGGCTCGTTCGACGACATCCAGCCCGGCCTCGACTTCTTCGCCAAGCTGAAGAAGAACGGCAACTACACGCCCGTCGAGTCGACCCCGGCCACGGTCGAGAAGGGCGAGACCCCGATCAGCATCGACTGGGACTACCTCAACGCCGGGTACGCCGACGAGTTCAAGTCCAAGGGCCTGGACTGGAAGGTCGCCGTCCCCACCGACGGCAGGTTCTCCCAGTACTACTCCCAGGCCATCAACAAGGACGCCCCGCACCCGGCGGCCGCCCGCCTGTGGCAGGAGTACCTCTACAGCGCCGAAGGCCAGAACCTCTGGCTCAAGGGCTACGCCCGCCCGGCCCTGATGGCCGCGATGGAGAAGGCCGGCACCCTGGACAAGACCGCGGCGGCCAAGCTGCCCGAGGTCTCCGGCACGCCGTCCTTCCCGACCGAGGCCCAGCAGAGCAAGGCCAAGACGGTCATCGCGCAGGGCTGGGGGAAGGCCGTCTCCGGATGACCGCCGTCCTCGCCGAGGCCGAGGTCGCGCCCGCCGCTGCTCCCCGGCAGCGGCGGGGCCGCGCCTCCGGCGCGCTCGCCGTGCTCCCGCTGCTCGCCTTCACGGCGATCGCCTTCGGGCTTCCCGCCCTCGCCATGCTGAACGGCGCCTTCACCGTCAAGGACCAGACCACCGGCGCCACCTCGTACACCACGGCCAACCTCACCGCCTCGCTGCACGGCGCCTACCTCACGGCCCTGATCGGCAGCGTCAAGCTCTCCGCGGTCTCCGCCGCCATCGGCACCGTGCTCGGGCTGCTGTTCGCCCAGGCCGTCGTGACCTCCCGCTTCGGTGTGCTGCGCGAGGCCGTGCTCACCGCGTCCGGGGTCCTCGCCAACTTCGGCGGCGTCCCCCTGGCGTTCGCCTTCGTCGCCACACTCGGCAACTCCGGCGTGCTCACCCGCCATCTGGGCCTGACCGACAAGGGCTGGAGCCTCTACAGCTTCTGGGGCCTGGTGATCGTCTATCTGTACTTCCTGATCCCGCTGATGGTCCTCACCATCACCCCGGCCCTCGACGGACTGCGCGTCCAGTGGCGTGAGGCGGCGCAGAACAACGGGGCCACCACCGTCCAGTACTGGCGCCATGTCGCCCTGCCGGTCCTGCTGCCCTCACTGCTCGGCGGACTCGTGCTGCTCTTCGGCAGCGCCTTCGCCGCGTACGCCACGGCGGCGGCCATGGTGGGCAGCGCCGTCCCGCTGGTCACCCTGCAGATCGCCGACGCCATCTCCGGCAACGTCCTGGTCGGCCAGGAGAACGTGGCGCTCGCCCTCAGCCTCGACATGGTCCTGGTCGCGGGACTGGTCATGGCCGTGTACCTGCCCCTGCAACGACGGAGTGCGCGATGGCTCGCCTGAACCTGTGGCGCTGGGCCGTCCTGGCCGGTGCCGGCCTGTACTTCCTGGTCCCGCTCGCCGCGTCCGTGATCTTCACCGTGGACGTGCCCGGCCAGGGCGTCACCTTCGACGCCTACACCCAGATCGTCTCCACCGCCGGCTTCGGCTCCAGCCTGCTGCTCTCACTGGAGCTGGCCGCCGCGACGATCGCCCTGGTCCTGCTGCTGATGGTGCCCGCGACGGTCGCGCTGCGGCTAGGTGCGCCCCGGCTGCGGCCCGTCGTCGAGGTGGTGTGCTCACTACCGCTGGTCGTGCCACCGATCGCCTTCGTCGCGGGGATGGCCACGGTGCTCAAGTGGGGGCCCGACCACCTCTCCCGCACACCGCTCTTCCAGACGTTCGTGGCGATCCAGAACCCGAGCTTCCCGTTCGTGCTCGTCCTCGCCTACGTCGTGATGGCGCTGCCCTTCGTGTACCGGGCCCTGGACGCGGGCCTGCGCGCCATCGACGTGCGCACCCTCGTCGAGGCCGCGCGCAGCTGCGGGGCGAGCTGGCCGAAGGCGCTGGTCCGGGCCGTGCTGCCCAATCTGCGCGGTGCGCTGCTGAACGCCTCCTTCCTCACCCTGGCGCTGGTCCTCGGCGAGTTCACCGTCGCCCAGCTGCTGGGTTTCACGCCGTTCGCCGTGTGGATCTACAGCGTCAGCGGCTCGCAGGCCCAGCTGTCCGTCGCCGTCTCCGTGCTCAGCCTGCTCGTCACCTGGGCCCTCCTGCTCTCGCTCGCCGTCTTCGGCGGGCGCTCCCGTACCGCCGCCGCCAAGGGGTGAACCTCATGACGCTCGACACGACCGAGCCTCCGACGCTCGACAAGGCCGCGACCACGCGCGAAAAGGCCGCAACCGTCGAATTCCACGGTCTGCGCCGCGAGTTCGGTCCGACGGTCGCCCTCGACGGACTCGACCTCACCGTACGGCCCGGCGAACTGCTCGCCCTGCTCGGCCCGTCCGGCTGCGGCAAGACCACCGCGCTGCGCATGCTCGCCGGGTTCGAGCACCCCGACTCCGGTGCCGTGCTGGTCGACGGGGAGGACGTCACCCATGTCCCGGCCCACCGCCGCGACGCCGGGATGGTCTTCCAGTCCTACAGCCTCTTCCCGCACCTGACCGCCCTCGACAACGTGGCGTTCGGGCTGCGCATGCGCAAGGTGCGCACCGCGCAGCGGCGTGCCCGCGCGGCCGAACTGCTCGACCTGGTCGGCCTCGGCGACAAGGGCGAACGCTTTCCGCACCAGCTCTCGGGCGGCCAGCAGCAGCGCGTTGCACTGGCCCGCGCACTCGCCCTGCGCCCGCGCGTACTGCTGCTCGACGAGCCGCTGTCCGCCCTCGACGCCAAGGTGCGACTGACCCTGCGCGAGGAGATCCGCCGCCTCCAGCAGGAACTCGGCATCACCACCCTCTTCGTCACGCACGACCAGGAGGAAGCACTGTCCATGGCGGACCGGGTAGCGGTGATGCGGGCCGGGAAGCTCGAACAGTGCGCCGCCCCCGGCGAGTTGTACGGCCGCCCGGCCACCGCCTTCGTCGCCGAGTTCGTCGGCACGATGAGCCGCGTCCCGGGTCGGCTCTCCTCCGGCACGGTCGAAGTGCTCGGGCGGCGACTGCCCGTCGACGGCGAGGCTCCGGCCGCGACCGACGTCGACGTTCTGGTGCGGCCGGAGGCGGTCGGGGTGACCGTCGACGGCAAGGGTGAGGCGCGCGTGGTCGCGACCGCCTTCCTCGGTGCCACGATCCGGCTGACCGTCCGTCTCGCCGACGGCACCGAAGTGAAGGCCGACCTGCCGGCCCACGAGGCCGGCGCGCTGACCGCGGGCACCGCTGTGACGGTGACGCTGCCCGACCGTCCGGTGCTGGTCGCCGAGCGCGCCCACTGACTCACCGAGCACCGAACACCCGCAAACTCCCACAGGAAAGAGAGAACCGTGACCCGACTCCCGCTCCAGGCCGTCCTGTTCGACATGGACGGCACGCTCGTCGACACCGAGCGGCTCTGGTGGGAGGCGGTGGAGCAGGTCGCGGCCGGACTCGGCCGGTCGCTCGGCGGTGACGACCGGCCGGAGGTGCTCGGCCGTCCGGTGGAGCACACGGCCGACTGGCTGGCCGGGCTCACCGGCGCCCCGGCGGTGGACGTGGCCGCCGACCTGCACCGTGAGTTCGCCGACCGGGTCCGCGGCGGCGTCGTGCCCCGCCCGGGCGCGCTCGACCTGCTCGACGCCCTCGCCCGCGACGGCATCCCCACCGCGCTGGTGACCGCCTCCCCGCGGGCGATCGCCGACACCGTCCTCGACGTGCTGGGTCCCGCCCGGTTCGCGGTCTCCGTCACCGCCGACGACACCGAGCGCACCAAGCCCGCGCCCGACCCGTACCTGGCCGCGTGCCGTGCGCTCGGAGTCGACCCCCGCGGTTGCGTGGCCGTGGAGGACACCCCGACGGGCGTCGCCTCCGCCGAGGCGGCCGGGTGCGTGGTGCTCGCCGTACCGTCGCTCGCGCCGATCGAGGCGGCCCCCGGGCGAACCGTGCTGGCCAGCCTGGAGGAGGTGACGGCCGAGCGGCTGCGGTCCCTGCCGGCGTACGAACTGCGCGTGATGACCTGGAACCTCTGGCTCGGCGGAAGCATGGTCGACGATCACCGGGCCAAGCAGCTCAAGGCCGTCCTGGAGACCGGGGCCGACGTCGTGGGTCTGCAGGAGACGGGCGGCACCGCGGCCCAGGAGCTGGCCGAGGCGCTCGGCTGGTACCACCACCGGGCGGGCGAGAACCTCGGCGTCATCAGCCGCCACCCGATCACGGCTCGCTTCGGGGATCCCGACGTGGGCTTCTACGGGGCGGCGGGCGTCCGCATCCGCCTCGGCCAGGGGTGCGAGGTCGACGTCTGGACGGCGCACTTGGACTACACGCCGTACGGGCCCTACGAGTCCGCCTTCGACGGCCTCGCGGCGGAAGAGCTGATCGCCCACGAGGGGGTGCGGCTGGCACAGATGCGGGACGCACTGCGGACGATCGAGGAGTCGGCGGACAGCGGTGTTCCGGTCGTGCTCGTCGGCGACTTCAACTGCCCCTCGCACCTCGATTGGCCCGACGTCGCCTGGCCGGTGACCAAGGCGGCCGAGGAGGCGGGCCTCAGCGACTCCTACCGCGAGGCACATCCCGACCCGGTCCGCGACCCGGGCCACACCTGGTCCCCGATCCACCCCGTGCACGAGGACGGCAGCGGGCGCCCCGAACCGCAGGACCGGATCGACTACGTGCTGCACCGGGGGCTCACGGTCCTGGACTCCCGCACGGTCGTCACCGGCACTCCGCGCCCGTGGCCGGACGTCACCGGCAACGAATGGCCGTCGGACCACGCGGCGGTCCTCACCACCTTCGCCGTGCCGCGGTCCGCCTGACCCGAGCGGACCCGGGCCGCCGTCACCGCCCCACTGGCCACCTCCTGCCGGTCGCCGCCGCCGGGGCTAGGCTGGAGAGGACGGCCGGACCAGGGAGGTGGGACCATGCCCTGGAACCTGAACGGGACCTACCTGGAAAGCTGCAACTGCGACGTGGTGTGCCCGTGCACCACGTCGGGCCTGACGGCGCCGGCCGACCACGAGCGGTGCCAGGTGACGTTCGCCTTCCACGTCGAGCGCGGGCAGGTCGACGGAGTGGACGTGTCCGGCCGCAGCGTCGCCGTCTTCGTCGACGCGCCCCGGGTGATGGCCGACGGCGGCTGGCAGGTGGCGCTGTATGTCGACGAGTCGGCCGACGACGGCCAAGCCGAGGCTCTGGGCAGGGTGTTCTCCGGACAGGTGGGCGGCCCGATGGCGGCACTCGTCCCCCTCGTCGGGGAGTTTCTCGGCGTCGAGCGTGTCCCCATCGCCTACCGCGACGACGGCCGGCGCCACTCGGCGCGGGTGGCCGACGCGATCGACATCGAAGTCGAGGACCAGGTCGCTCCGCAGTTCGGCGAGGACGGACCGGTGATGCGGCTGACCGGCATGTTCCACCCGGCGAACAGCACGTTGACGATCGCCCGGTCCACCCGGGCCGTGGGCGACGACGTGTACGGTCGGTCGTGGGACTTCACCGGCGGCAACGGGCACACGGCGCCCTTCGCATGGTCCGCCTGACGGCCGTGCCCGCCGCTGCGCGGCGCGGCCTGCGCCCCGCCGGGCTGCTCCTGCTCGCTGCGGCCGGTGCTTGGGCATGGATCGTGGGCCGCTGGCGCGCCATGGGGGCGATGCCCGGCACGATGGGACTGGATCTGGTCGCCTTCCTGCCCGTGTGGACGGTGATGACGGTCGCGATGATGCTGCCGGCGACGGCCCCCGTCGGCGCCCTGTACGGGCGGACCCTCCGCGCGCACCGGACTGCGCGCACGATCACGTTCACTGTCGGCTATCTGCTGGTGTGGGCTCTCGCCGGGTTGCCCGCCTACGCGCTGGCGGCGGTCACCGGCCGGGCGGCGGGCGCGCAGGCGTCCACCGCCACCGCGGTCGCCGCCGCCGTCTTCGCGGTCAACGGCGTCTACCAGCTGACCCCTGTCAAGGACCGCTGCCTGGCCAGATGCCGCTCGCCGATCGGGCTCATGCTCCGCTACACGGCACACCCGGGGCCGGCCCGCGATCTGCGCGCCGGAGCGCACCACGGTGCCTTCTGCCTGGGCTGCTGCTGGTCGCTCATGGCGCTGCTGGCGGTGTTCGGCATGATGAGCCTGTGGGCCATGGTGGCCCTGGCCGCGATCCTGACCACTGAGAAACTCGCTCCGGCAGGTCCTTGGGTGGCCAAAGGCGTGGGGATCGCCTCCATCGCCCTGGCCGTCGCAGTCGTCTGGGTCCCGGAGCTGGCCCCCGCACTGGTCGGCAGCCGTATGAGGGCGAGCTGACCCGGCCCCGAGGCCCCGCACAGGTGGGTCGGAACCGGCCATACGGGCTGCGGCAGCAGGGCGTCCGGTACTGCGCAACGAATCGCCGCCCCACCCCCGGCGGACGCAACGAATCGCTCACCGGCGCGCAACGGCTCCTTCTTGTCGGGCCCAAGGCCCCGACCGTACCGTCTAAGCGACCCCCTGACCCCCATCCGTACCGGTGGAGAAACCCGCATGCGCACCGCCCTGCTGCAGAGCTCCGGACGTCCCGGATCGGTCGGCGAGAACCTCAAGGTCCTCGACCAGGCCGCGGGGCGTGCCGCCGCCGCGGGCGCGGGGCTGCTGGTCGCGCCGGAGATGTTCCTCACCGGGTACGCGATCGGCGATGACATCGGCCGGCTCGCCGAGCCCGCCGACGGCGACTCGGCGGACGCGATCGCCGAGATCTCCTCCCGGCACGGTCTCGCGGTCGCCTACGGCTACCCGGAGCGGGACGGCGAGACCGTCTTCAACTCCGCCCAGCTGATCTCCGCCGACGGCACCCGCCTCGCGAACTACCGCAAGACCCACTTGTTCGGCTGCTTCGAACGCGACCACTTCACCCCGGGCGACCAGCCGGTCGTCCAGGCGGAACTCCACGGTCTGCGCGTCGGCATCATGATCTGCTACGACGTCGAGTTCCCGGAGAACGTCCGCGCCCACGCCCTGGCCGGCACCGACCTCCTCGTGGTGCCCACGGCGCAGATGCATCCGTTCCAGTTCGTCGCCGAGTCCCTCGTCCCGGTGCGGGCCTTCGAGAACCAGATGTACGTCGCCTACGTCAACCGGGTCGGCCAGGAAGGCGAGTTCGAGTTCGTCGGGCTCTCCACCCTGGCGGGTCCGGACGGGATCGCCCGGGCCCGGGCCGGCCGCGTCGAGGAGCTGGTCCTCGCCGACGTCGACCCCCTCCACCTCGCCGCCTCCCGCGAGGCGAACCCGTACCTGAAGGACCGCCGCCCCGGCCTGTACGGGTCCCTGGTCTGACACCCCTCAGCCTTCCGAGCCTCCCCCGAGTTCTTTCCGCGCAAGGAGTCCGTACCCCATGACGTCCACGGTGCCCAACGCCGTCGAGCACGCAGACGAGCAGCAGCCGCCGATCACCATGTTCGGCCCGGACTTCCCGTACGCGTACGACGACTTCCTCGCCCACCCGGCGGGCCTCGGCCAGATACCCGCGATCGAGCACGGCACCGAGGTCGCCGTCATCGGCGGCGGCCTGTCCGGCATCGTCGCCGCGTACGAGCTGATGAAGATGGGCCTCAAGCCCGTCGTGTACGAGGCTGATCAGATCGGCGGGCGGCTGCGGACGGTGGGCTTCGACGGGTGCGACCCGTCGCTGACCGCCGAGATGGGCGCCATGCGCTTCCCGCCGTCCTCGACGGCCCTGCAGCACTACATCGACCTGGTGGGCCTGGAGACGAGGCCGTTCCCCAACCCGCTCGCCGAGGCCACCCCGTCGACCGTCGTCGATCTCAAGGGCGAGTCGCACTACGCCGAGACGATCGACGACCTGCCGCAGGTCTACCGTGACGTCGCGGCCGCCTGGAACCGGTGCCTGGAGGAGGGCGCCGACTTCTCCGACATGAACCGCGCCATGCGCGAGCGTGACGTCAAGCGCATCCGTGAGATCTGGTCGAAGCTGGTCGAGAAGCTCGACAACCAGACCTTCTACGGCTTCCTCTGCGACTCCGAGGCATTCAAGTCCTTCCGGCACCGCGAGATCTTCGGCCAGGTCGGCTTCGGCACCGGCGGCTGGGACACCGACTTCCCGAACTCCATCCTGGAGATCCTGCGGGTCGTCTACACCGAGGCCGACGACCACCACCGCGGCATCGTCGGCGGTTCCCAGCAGCTGCCGCTGCGTCTGTGGGAGCGCGGGCCGGAGAAGATCGTGCACTGGCCGCACGGGACCTCCCTGAAGTCCCTGCACGTCAACGGCGAGCCTCGCCCCGCCGTGACGCGGCTGCACCGCTCCGCGGGCAACCGGATCACGGTGACGGACGCGAACGGCGACATCCGCACCTACCGGGCGGCGATCTTCACCGCCCAGTCCTGGATGCTCCTGTCCAAGATCCAGTGCGATGACGCGCTCTTCCCGATCGACCACTGGACGGCCATCGAGCGCACCCACTACATGGAGTCCAGCAAGCTCTTCGTGCCCGTCGACCGGCCGTTCTGGCTCGACAAGGACGAGGAGACGGGCCGCGACGTCATGTCGATGACCCTGACCGACCGGATGACCCGTGGGACGTACCTGCTCGACAACGGCCCGGACAAGCCCGCCGTCATCTGCCTGTCGTACACCTGGTGCGACGACAGCCTGAAGTGGCTGCCGCTGTCCGCGAACGAGCGGATGGAGGTCATGCTGAAGTCGCTCGGCGAGATCTACCCGAAGGTCGACATCAGGAAGCACATCATCGGCAACCCCGTCACGGTCTCCTGGGAGAACGAGCCTTACTTCATGGGCGCTTTCAAGGCCAACCTGCCCGGCCACTACCGCTACCAGCGGCGCCTGTTCACGCACTTCATGCAGGACCGGCTGCCCGCCGACAAGCGGGGCATCTTCCTCGCCGGCGACGACATCTCCTGGACGGCCGGCTGGGCCGAGGGCGCCGTGCAGACCGCGCTCAACGCCGTGTGGGGCGTCATGCACCACCTCGGCGGCGCGACCGACCCGGCCAACCCCGGCCCCGGTGACCTCTACGACGAGATCGCACCCGTCGAACTCCCCGAGGACTGAGCCCTCCCGAGGGCGGTCACACCCCGGCCGCCCTCGCCTTCTCGTACACCTCCGCGGCGACGTCCTTGAGCTCCTGGGCGTCCCGAGGGGTGGCCTGGAGGTCGAGGAGGATCTCCTCCAGACCGATCGACGCATGCGCGACCAGGTCCTCGACGATCTGGTCCGCGTTGCCCTGGAAGGGGCGGCGGTCGGCGCCTTCGTAGGCCTTGGCCTGGTACGCCGCGTTCGCCCGCAGGACCGTCTGCAAGGGCTCCGGGCGGCCGCGCTCGCTCGCCAGATCCTGCAGTTCCTGCCACTGCGTGGCGATCCGCTCCACGCCCATGCCCACCGGCAGCCAGCCGTCGGCGTGGTCGACGAGCCGGGTCAGGGCCTTCCTGTTGCTTGCCGCGAGCAGGATCGGGATCGGCCGCGCGGGCTTGGGGCCGACCACCGCGGACGTGATCTTCGTGATCCGGCCCTCGTAGCGCACCGGATCCGGGCCCCACACCGCCCGGCACACGTCGATCACCTCGTCCAGCACCTGGCCGCGCTCCTCGATCGGGCGGATGCCCGCGGCCGCGTACTCGTCGAGCGACCAGCCGGTGCCGAAGCCGGCGATCACCCGGCCGCCGCTCGCCGCGTCCAGCGAGGCCAGGGCCTTGGCCAGCTGGAACGGCTGGTGCAGGGGGGCGACCAGCACGCTCGAGCCGAGCCGGGCCCGCTCGGTGGCCGCCGCGGCCAGGGTGAGGGTGACCAGCGGGTCGGCCACGTTGCGGTACGAGTCCGGCCAGGGCAGGCCCTCGATGCCGTAGAGCCCCTGACCGGCGGGCTCCGGATACAGGGCCCGCTCGTACACCCAGAGGCTCTCGTAACCGATCTGCTCGGCGGTGCGTGCCACGTCGGGAACGTCCGTGCCGATGTGATACTGCCGGTTCTGCGGAAGGCCGAGTCCCAGCCGAGTCGCCATGCCTGTGCTCCTTCGCAAAGGGGGTCTGCGCGGATCAACGTACAGAGATCTCAAGGAAGTTCCCGGCCCGACAGACGGGGACGTCGGATCAGTGCGGCAGTGGCGTGAGCAGCATCCGGCTCGCGAATCCCACCGCCGCGTCGAGGCGCCGTTCGAACTCCTCGGCGACGTCCGGCAGTTCGCGCAGCGCCCACAGGGCCCGGGCCGCCGACCAGGCGGCCTCGCGTGCCCGCTCCAGGCTCCAGGCGCCGATCAGATGGGTGAGCGGATCGGCGATCTCAAGCAGGTCGGGACCGGGCATGAGGTCTTCGCGGATGCGCTCCTCCAACGCGACGAGGACGTCACCCGCGCGCTCGAACTCGTCCTCGAGATCAGCCGGTTCGCAGCCGAGCGTACGACAGGCGTCCACGACGGCGAGCGCCAGGTCGTGCCCGATGTGCGCATTGATGCCCGCCAGGGCGAACTGCAGCGGTCGTACGCCGGGATGGCGCCGCATCTGGAACAGCGGCCGCCAGCAGGCCGGGACCGATGTCCCTTCGGCCGCGGACAGGTACCGCTCGGCGAACCGCACGTCCAGCGTGATCGCCTGCCGTCGATCGGCGAAGTACCCGGCGTCCAGGCGCCGGTCGATCTCCTCGGTGACGGCGAGGTACACCCGGTTGAAGACCGCGACGCCGTCGTCTTCCGGCCACGTCTCGCCGAGCGCGCGCATACGAGTGACGACCGTGTCCACTTCCGTCGTGAACTGCTCCAACCGCACCATGAGGGCAGAGTTCCAGCCCTAGGCTGACCGGAGCAGCAACGGCCCGCGGGCTTCCCCGGAACGGGGGACGGCACCGCTGGGCCATGAGGGGGACGGGGGAGTGGTAGGTGTCGGGCTTACGTGTCCGGCGGCTGGCCGAGCGCCGGGCCGCCCGCGGGCGCGCCGTGCGGCGTGCCGCCATGGTCGCGGCTGCCTCGATGGTGGTCGCGGTGGGCTCCGCGGCGGGGATGATGTCCGCGTTCGACGACGGCCGGGGGAGCGACCGGGCCGGGCCCGCCATGACCCGCCGGGCCGTCGTGCGGCCGCTGCCCGTCCCGCCGTCGACGCCTGCCGAACCGCCCGCGGCGTCCGTGACACCGAGCCCCACTCGGCCTTCGTCCGCCGCTCCCAGCCCCGCGCCCGCCACGTCCACCCGTAAGCCGACGACCGAGCCGGCGCCCGCGCGGCTCTACCGTCACCCCGACGCGCAGGTGCTCGACTGGATCGCGGCCCACCCCGACGACCCCCGGCGGGCCGTCATCGCCTCCCGCATCGCCGACCGTCCCACCGCCGTCTGGTTCGCCGACCCCTCACCGTCGACGATCACCGCGCGGGTGCGGGCCGTCACCTCGGACGCGGCCACCGAGGGTCGCGTCCCGGTCCTGGTGCCGTACGCCATCCCGGACCGCGACTGCGGCGGGGCCTCGCGGGGCGGTGCCCCCGATCTCGCCGCGTACGACGCCTGGATCGACGCCTTCGCGGCCGGACTCGGTTCGGGCGAGGTCATCGTCATCCTGGAACCCGACTCGGTCGCCCAGTCCGACTGCCTCACCGAGGGGCAGCAGGCCGACCGCTTCGCCTCGCTCGCCCGCGCCGGCCGCGTCCTGAAGGCGGCGGACCGCCGGGCGCGGGTCTACTACGACGGCGGCCACTCCGGCTGGAACCCGGCGACCAAGCAGGCCTCGCTCCTCGACCAGGCGGGCGCCGGCTCGCCCGAGGGATCCGACGGCATCTTCACCAACGTGTCCAACTTCCAGCGCACCACCGACGAGATCGCCTACGCCCGCCGGGTGCTGGCCGACCTCGGGGGCCCGGCGAGCCTGGGCGCCGTCATCGACACCAGTCGCAACGGCAACGGCGCCCCGGCCGACGGTCAGTGGTGCGACCCGGCCGGCCGCAGGATCGGCCAGGCCCCGACGCTGACCACGGGACAGGCTCGGATCGACGCCTATCTGTGGGTGAAGCCGCCGGGCGAGTCGGACGGCTGCAAGGGGACGGCCGGGGTGTTCTCGCCGTCGTACGCCTATGACTTGGCCCGGTGAGCCACGACGTCGGCCTCCGCGTCGGCCTCCTCGTCGTAGGAGGACGTGCCCGAGTCCAGCAGCGGCTCCTGCGTCTTGAGGTGGGCGGGGGCGAGCACCCGCAGCGCGTGGTAGCCGGTGATGACGACCAGCGTGCCCAGCGCGATGCCGCTCAGCGAGAAGTGGTCGGTGAACTTCATGGTGACGTTGCCGACACCGATGACGATGCCCGCCGCGGCCGGCACCAGGTTGAGCGGATTGCGCAGGTCCACCTTGGCGTGGAGCCAGATCTGCGCGCCGAGCAGACCGATCATGCCGTACAGGATGACGGTGATGCCGCCGAGCACCCCGCCGGGGATCGCGGCCACGACCGCGCCGAACTTGGGGCAGATCCCGAACAGGAGGGCGAATCCGGCGGCGGCCCAGTAGGCGGCGGTGGAGTAGACGCGGGTGGCGGCCATCACGCCGATGTTCTCGGAGTACGTCGTGTTGGGCGGGCCGCCGACCGCGGTGGAGAGCATCGAGGCGACACCGTCGGCGGAGATCGCCGTGCCCAGCCCGTCGTCCAGCGGATCGCCGGTCATCTCGCCGACCGCCTTGACGTGCCCGGCGTTCTCCGCTACCAGGGCGATCACCACGGGCAGGGCGACCAGGATCGCGGACCAGTGGAAGGACGGTCCGTGGAAGTGGGGCAGGCCGATCCAGTCCGCCTTGCCGACGCCCGACAGGTCGAGGCGCCAGTGGTCGGTGAGCCTGCCGCTCGCGTCCACCGAGTGGATCTTCCCGAAGACCCGGTCGAACAACCAGGAGATCCCGTATCCGAACACCAGTCCGAGGAAGATGGCGATCCGGGACCAGAAACCACGCAGGCAGACCACGGCCAGCCCGGTGAACAGCATCACCAGCAACGCGGTCCACTGGTCCTGCGGCCAGTACGTCGACGCGGTCACCGGCGCCAGGTTGAAGCCGATCAGCATCACCACCGCGCCGGTCACGATCGGCGGCATCGCCGCATGGATGATCCGCGCCCCGAACCGCTGGACCGCGAGGCCGACGAGGAACAGCACGATGCCCACGACGAACACCGCGCCGGTCACGGTGGCACTGGTGCCGCCCTGCGCCCGGATCACCGCGGCGACCCCCACGAAGGACAGGGAACAGCCGAGGTAGCTCGGTATCCGGCCGCGCGTCGCCAGCAGGAAGATCGCGGTGGCGACACCGGACATCATGATCGCCAGGTTGGGGTCCAGGCCCATGAGCACGGGCGCCACGAACGACGCACCGAACATGGCGACGACGTGCTGCGCGCCGAGCCCCACCGTGCGGGGCCAGGAGAGGCGTTCGTCGGGACGGACGACCGCCCCGGGCGCGGGCGTGCGCCCGTCACCGTGCAGTTTCCAGCGCACGCCGAGATCCATGGTGGTGCTTCGCTTTCTTGCTCCGTGGACAACCGTCCGAACCATTGTCCAAGGCGCCGGGCGGTCCCGGGTCCACAGGAGCCCCAGCGGAGCGCCATCCCCCGCGATCACCGGCTGAGCGATCGCTTACCATGGGTGGGTCCCGCGCCGCGGCGTCGCGAGCGCCTCACCAGGTCCTGTCGAGGAGCCCCGCCCGTGACCGTCGAAGCCCAGGCCGTGTCCGCCCTGTCGTACGGCCGGCTGATCCCCGTCACCGTCCACTTCGACGATCTCGACGCTCTCGGACTGCTCCACAACGCCCGCTACCCGGTCATGGTCGAGCGCGCCTGGTCCACCCTGTGGCAGGAGCGCGGCTTCCGCTTCGAGGGTGACTGGGAGGCGGCGGGCGACTTCTGCAACGCCGTCAAGGAGCTGCGGATCAGCTACGAGGCTCCGGTCACCAAGCCGGGCGCGTACGCCGTGCACCTGTGGCTGGAGCGGCTCGGGAACACCGGGCTCACCTACGGGTTCCGGTTCTGCTCCGCCGACGGGGCGGAGACCTATGCGCACGGCACCAGGGTCCTCGTACGGCTCGACGCGACCACGCTGCGGCCCACGTCGTGGAGCGAGCGGTTCAGGGCGGCGGGCCGTGAACTGCTGCGCTCGGCGGACTGAGGAGCTCATCGACAGGCTGCACCTCGTGCACGATGAGTGGGCTGCGCCACGCCGGCCGGGCGGCCCCCGGCGCCGCGTGACCGGCAGTGCCCGTCACCAACATCCCGTCCTCATGCCGGACGCCGCAACCGCCCACGGCGTACCGGAGTGCAGCGGCCACATCGGCAAGGTCCTCCTCGTCACGCCGGGCTGAGCGGCGTCCTGGCGGACGGACCGAGCCGGGTGACTCGAGCAGTGGATGCTCGAGTCACCCGGCTCAGCCGTCGGACGGGCGCCCCGTCACTCAGCCATTCGGCTGCCACGGCGGGGTCTGGCCCCATTTCCAGACCGGTACGTCCGCCGCCTCCACCGGGGGCGGGTTCTTGCCCGAGTACATGACGGCCATGCGTGTGCCCCACTCGATGTAGTAGAGGAACACGGCACGGAACTCGGGGTCGGTCGGCAGGCCGACCTCGTCGGCCGTGTCCTGCAGGAGGGTCACCCAGCGGCGGCGCTGTTCCTCGGTGATGCCGCGGCCCAGGTGCTGGGTGGCCATGTGCGGGTGGCCGCCGCGGTCGGCGGTGTAGTCCTTGGGGCCGCCGAAGACCTCGCCGAGCCACTTCGCGACATGCTGCGGATGCTTCTCGTCCATGCCGGCGAAGACCGGTGCGAGGACGGAGTCCTCGCGGACATGACCGTAGAAGACCTCGGTCAGACGGTTGAGCGCTTCGCCGCCGCCCATCCACTCGTAGATCGTGGGCGTGCCCGGCTTGTCCGGGGCGTGCTTCGCGTCCACCACCGGCTGCGCGGCGGCCTGCTCGACGGGCTGTTCGCTCACTGCCGCCCCTGTCCGGCCGCCTTGCCCGTGCCGACGACGTCGGTGGTGAGGTAGTGCTGCATCTCCTCGATCGATGACACGTACGGCCGGATCGCGCTGAAGAACGCGGGGAAGTGCTCCCCCTTGCGGAAGCCCTGGAGGTGGTCCTCGACGGACGTCCAGCGGATCCGCAGGATGTACCGGTCGGCCTCCTCCTGGCAGTGTGACAGTTCGTAGTCGATGCACTCCGGTGCCGCTGCCAGCGCCTGGGCGGCCTTGGTGTACGCGCCTTCGAAGGCCTTCTGGTCGTCTAACGCGATCCGGTAACGGATGTACTCGACGGTCGTGGCCACGTTGTGAGTCTCCTTGTCGTCGGGTCGTCGAGAAGCAAGCTTGCTCGGTTTGTCGTTGCCCGTCAGGCGGACCGGGCGGTCGCCCGGAGACCTCCTGGCAAGCAGCCGTCAGCCGCCCGGCTCCGAGGGCGCCGTGTTCCCCGGGCTTTCGGTGCCGTCGGTGCCTTCCGGCTCCTCGGGCCCGCCGTCCCGTCCGTGGTCCTCGTCCGCGGCGGCGTCCGGCCCCCGGGCCCGCACGCGCCGCACCTGCTCCAGCGAGTCCCGCAGCTCGGTCAGCCAATCGTCCGTGTGGCGTTGGACGAGCCGCACGCACCAGGCGAGCGCGTCGCTGCGGCTGCGGGCCACGCCGCCCGCGATCAGGGTGTCCAGCACCTGACGCTCGTTCTGCCGCAGCCGCGTCATCACGGGCGCCGCGACATGGGTGAACAACGCCCGCTTCCCGTCGCACTCCACGCCCCAGGAGACCTTCTTCCGGAACCGGTGCTCGGCCTCGCGTGCCACGGCCATCCGTTCCTCGCGGGTGCGCTGCCGGAACTCCTGGACCCGCCCCTGGACGGCCGCGTCCTGCTCGGCGGCCGACGCGGAGTCGGCGAGCCGGGGTGCCGGGATGCGGCCGATGACGGTGATCTCCTCACGGTCCACCGTCACCTCCACCAGGCTCTCGAAGAGGTCCTCCGGCAGTCGGCCGGCGAACCAACCGCGGGCCCTCTCTTGCTCTTCGGTTGTAATCATGTAATTGACGTTACTCCCATGCGTCGACCCAGCCCAGCGGAAAACGGCAGCGCGGGGCGAAACCCAGCAGACTTCCAGGGCGGCACCGGCCCGCCGGCCCATCGACCGGTACCGGTGGATCTGCGAGATCGCCTTTGCTCCAGCGCGCGGTCATGAACCTGAACGGTGAGCCGGAGCACGCCTTCGGCACCCTCGTCGTAGATGGCTGAACCTGGCGGCAGACGGCCGGATTCGGTGGTTGACTCGATTAACCGGGCCTGACGGCTGGTCGGATCCGGCGGGCGAACCGCAGGTTCTCCGGTAGTGTGCGCGGAGAGGCCCGGTCGGGCCTCTCCGCGTATCCAGGTGAATCTGTTGGAAACCCGGGGGAAGAGCGTGGAACAGGAAACCGGTCGGGTCGAGGCGTTCAGTGACGGCGTTTTCGCGATCGTCATCACCATTCTCGTCCTGGAGATCAAGGTTCCGGACGACAAGGGATCGCATCTTTGGGAAGGGCTCGCGGAACAGTGGCCGCATTATGCGGCGTACGTCGTGAGCTTTCTTGTGATCGGCGTCATGTGGGTGAACCACCACACCATTTTCGGTCAGCTGAAAAAGGTGAACCGGCCTCTGCTTTTCCTGAATCTGGTGGTGCTGATGGTGGTCTCGTTGATCCCGTGGACCACCGCGGTGCTCGCCGAGCACCTTGAGGACCCCCGGTCGGCCGAGGTTGCGGCCATCCTCTACAGCGCCTGGACCGTGGTGTACGCCGTGGCCTTCCTGGGCTTCTGGTGGTACATCACACACGTCGGGTACCTCTTCCACGATCGCGTCGACCGTGACGGGGCCCGGGCCACCCGGCTGCGTTTCGGGCTGGGCAGCATCGCCTACCCCGTGGCCCTGCTGATCTCCTTCTTCTCGGCTCCGCTCGCCCTGGTGGCGCACGGTGTCATCGCCCTCTACTACGCGGCGAACCAGATCCCCATTCCGGTGACCAACGACGGGGAGGACGGGGACATCGGTTCCGCCGGGGGAGAAGGGGCTGATGGGACCGCCGGTGTCGAGGGCGAGGCTCCGGGCCGGACCGCCGCGTCCACTGCGGCTTCCTGATTCCCGCCAGGTTTCCGGCCGCCGTGCGCCCCGCCGGTTTTCGGCCATCGCGCCGAATGTCTTCGGACACATCCGGGTGATACGCCCCGGTCATGACAGGTCTAGGCAGGCCCGCCGTGTTCGGCGAACATCGGGAATTGAGTCCGGGAATTGAGTCCCGCGTCGTCCGCCGTCCCGGCCTGTAGTCGAGTTTTCACTTTCTTCGGGGTGACGCACCGGACAAGGGTATGACCTCAGGAAGTCGGTCCGGCTACGCCCCGATAAACTCCGAAAGAGAAATCTCCGCGCTCCCGGACGTGGGCCCGGGTTTATTTGAACGGTCTTGTGTCGACCTCCGGAAGGAAGACCATCCGGAACATCGCCGGGGTGGACGCCCGTTCCGTGGAGCTCGTGGAGGCCCACCCGGGACTGGGCGCGGGGATGCTGCTGCTCGACGTGGCCATGCAGTCGGACCAGGTCGCCAACCAGGCCCGCATCTTCGCCCTGAGCCCGCAGACCCGCGCACGTCTGAACACCGCCTACATGACCTGCGCGTTCCTGGGCGGCAGCGCCGGTTCTTGGCTGGGAGTCCGCGCCTACTCCGCCTTCGCTGGAACGGAGTCTGTGGCCTGGTCGTCATCCTGGCCGCACTCGCCCTGCCCCGGCACGTGCTGCGGAGTCGTGACGTCGCACCCACGGAAGCACCGGCGCAGGTGCCCGCCGGAAAGGACGATGTGCCCGCCGCACGCTGAACCGCGGCCTCCGCACCGCCCGCCAGTGCCGGGGGTGCCGATCCGCAGCGGGGGACGCAGGCCTCCCTCAGTCGCTTCGGCGATCCGGTCCCGGACGCTGGGCTTCGGGCAGGGAACAGAACGGTTTCTCCCCCGCTGGCACACGCCCCAAAGGTGCGGCGTCGGCAGCTGTCGCACCCCGCGGGCGGTCGCGGTCACCCGCCCGAAGCACGCCCGCGAACCCCGCGAGCCCGCACGCCAGCACGGTCACCAGGCCGAACGAGACCACCAGGCTCGTGGCCTGGGCCAGCGTGCCGATCGCGCCGGGCGCGACCAGGCCCGAGGTATAGGTGATGGTGGCCACGCCCGCGATGGCCTGGCTCGGGTTGGGGCCGCTGCGGCCCGCCGCCGCGAAGCACAGTGGCACGACGACCGCGATGCCCAGACCCATCAGCGCGAACCCGCCCATGGCGAGCGCCGCATCGTTCGCGACGACGATGAGCAGCCCGCCCAGCGTGGCGAGGACGCCGCCGACCCGCACGGTGCGCACCGCCCCGTAGCGGTCCACCACCTTGTCGCCCGCGATCCGCGCGAGCGCCATGGTGAGCGTGAAACCGGTGGTGCAGGCGGCGGCCAGACCGGCGGAACTGTCCAGCTGATCGCGCAGATAAACCGCCGACCAGTCGAGGCTCGCGCCCTCGGCGAACACCGCGCAGAAGCCGACCGCGCCGATGAGCAGCGCCGACCTGGGCGGCAGCGCGAACCGGGGCGGCGGCTCCTCGTCCTCGGCGGGCTGCAGGTCGAGCACCCAGGTGCAGGCGACGAGACCCAGCACGGTCAGCACCGCGGCGGCCAGGGCGTGGTGCAGCCGGGCGTCCGAGCCGAGGTGCGCGGCGAGCGTGCCGGCCGCCGAGCCGATCAGGGCGCCCGCGCTCCACAGGCCGTGCAGTCCGGACATGATCGACCTGCCGAGGCGGTTCTCCACCTCCACGCCGAGCGCGTTCATCGCGACGTCCGCCATGCCGGCCGAGGCCCCGTAGGCGAACAGCGCCGCGCACAGCGTGGGCAGGTTGGGCGACAGGGACGGCAGGACCAGTGACAGCGTCCAGAGCGCGATCAGCCCGCGCAGCGCCGTACGGGCGCCGAAGCGGTGGCTGATCCGGCCCGCGAGCGGCATCGCCACGGACGCGCCGAGCGCCGGGAACGCCAGCGCGATGCCGAGCTGGCCCGCGCTGACGTGCGCGTGGTCCTGGATCCAGGGCACACGGGTGGCGAACGAGCCGGTGACGGCGCCGTGCACGGCGAACACCGCAGCCACGGCGTACCGGGCGCGCCGCACCTCGAGTTGCCGACTCGCTTCGCTCATCTCGCTCATTCTCGGCCCCTCCCAGGCTGTGTCCTCCCCGCGCGCCGACGTAAACTATCAGGAACCCTGCCTGATAGATAGGGACCCGAGGCCGCCCCCGAGCGGAGCGGTGGCCGATCTGGAAGGATCCCGGCATGCCCGCATCCCCGAGCACCGCCCGGGCCATCAACGACCGGCTCGCCCTGCGCCTGCTGCAGCAGGAAGGCCCTTTGACGGCAGGGCAGTTGAAGCAGCTGACCGGACTGTCCCGGCCCACGGTCGCCGACCTCGTCGAACGGCTCGCGGCCGCCGGGCTGATCGCGGTGGTGGGGGAGTCGGGCGAGCAGCGACGCGGTCCGAACGCGCGGCTGTACGGGATCGTCGCCGACCGTGCCCACCTCGCGGCCCTGGACGTGCGCACCGAGAGCGTTTCCGTCCTGGTGTCGGATCTGCTGGGCGGGGTGCTCGCCGAGGCGTCCGTGCCGATCGGCGGCGACACCGGCACCGGGCCGGCGGTCGAGCAGGCGGTGCTGCTGGTGGAGCGGGCCGCGAAGGAGGCCGGTGCCGACCGGCTGCACACGGTCGGGGTCGGGGCGCCCGGGCTCATCGACCCCGCCACCGGTGAACTCCGCGACTCCGCTGGGCTGCCGGAGTGGCACCGCCGCCTGGTCGCCGCGCTCCAAAAGCGGCTGCCCGCCCGGGTGATCGTGGAGAACGAGACCAACCTGGCGGCGCTGGCCGAGCAGCGCGAGGGGGTGGCCCGGGACCGTGACACCTTCGTCCTGCTGTGGTTGGGCCATGGCACGGGCGCGGCGGTGGTCCTGGACGGTGCGCTGCGCCGTGGCGCCTCGGGCGGCACGGGGGAGATCGGCTTCCTGCCGGTCCCGGGCACCCGCACCCTGCCGTCGGCCACGGACTGCGAGGGGGGATTCCACTCGCTGGCGGGTGCGGCGGCGATCGTCGAACTGGCGGCAGAGCACGGGTTGCCGGCGGGGCGGGCCGCGCCCGAGCTGCCGGCGGCGGTCCTGGTGCGGGGCGCGGTCGCGGCCCTCAAGCCGGGCGGCACGAGCGGGGCGGCGCACGCGGCCCGGGCCGCGCGGGCGGACCGCTTTCTCGACGCCCTCGCCGAGCGGCTCGCCATCGGTGCCGCCTCCGTCGCCGCCATCCTCGACCCCGGCTGTGTCGTGCTCGGCGGTGAGGTCGGGCAGGCGGGCGGGGGCGCCCTCGCCCAGCGCGTCGCGGAGCGTCTGGTCCGTGTGTCACCGCTGGCCACCGAGGTGCGCGCGAGCACCCTGGGCGGCGGCGCGGTCCTGCGGGGAGCGCTGCTGACGGCACGGGACGGAGCGCAGGAGGAGCTGTTCACACCGCCGGAGCGATAGGGCGATGCGGCCAGGTGGAGGCCCGGCGGCGGGCAAGGGCCTTCGTCACCGCCGCCGGGCCGTTCAAGGGCGACGCGCCGCGCCGCGATCGCCGACCCTAGGAGGAGTGGATCACACCCGTCAATAGGTATGGACCAATCCCGAAGTGCCGGTCGGTGGACGCCGGTTGGTCTCCGCTGTGGCTGGTCCGCCCCGGCGTCCGTCGCCGGAGGTGTCCAACATGTGAACATGTGAGGCACCACACAGCAGTTCACTCGATTGGCCAGCCGTCAGTCGTGGCACACTGAGCCTGTACCAGAAGCAGCGCACTCCGGGGTCGGTGAAAGTCCGAACCGGCGGTTATAGTCCGCGACCCGGTCGCTTCCAGCGATCGGTTGACCAGGTGGAATTCCTGGACCGACGGTTAAAGTCCGGATGGGAGGCAGTGCGCGGCGGGCGGGCATGCGTGCGCGCCGCCGTCTCGGCTCGTCCATGTGGACGGGGCCGGCCCGGCGTCGCCCCCGGTGTCCTCGCTCGTGTCTGCTGTCGTCATCGACAGGCCCCGGAGTCCGTGCCCGAACGAGGCAGGAGGACCCGGGAAGTGTTCACCGGAATCGTCGAAGAGCTGGGTGAGGTCACCGCCGTCGAGAACCTCGGCGACTCCTCCCGCTTCCGGGTCCGTGGACCCGTCGTCACCCAAGGCGCCCGTCACGGCGACTCCATCGCGGTCAACGGCGTCTGTCTCACCGTCGTGGAGCACGAGGGCGACGAGTTCACCGCCGACGTCATGGCGGAAACCCTGAACCGCTCCAGCCTCGGCGCCCTCACGGCCGGCTCCCGCGTCAACCTCGAACGCCCCACCGCCGTCGGCACCCGTCTCGGCGGCCACATCGTGCAGGGCCATGTCGACGGCACCGGCACGGTCCTGGAGCGCAAGCCCTCCGAGCACTGGGAGATCGTGAAGATCTCGCTCCCGGCGGACCTGTCCCGCTACGTCGTGGAGAAGGGCTCCATCACGGTGGACGGCATCAGCCTCACCGTCGTCGACGCCGGAGGCGACCACTTCTCCGTGAGCCTCATCCCGACCACCCTCGCGCTGACGACCCTCGGCCTCAAGCAGCCCGGCGACCCGGTCAACCTCGAGGTCGACATCATCGCCAAGTACGTGGAGAGCCTGCTCGCCGGTCAGGGGGCCACCAAGTGAACTGGCTGAACTCCGAGGCGTTCACGCTGCTCGGCCAGCACATCAAGTGGTCCGACATGATCGGCAACGTGATCGGTCTGCTCGGCCTCGCCTTCGGCTGGCGGCGCTCCATATGGAGCTGGCCGGTGCAGTTCCTGTCGGGCCTGATCCTCTTCGCGGCCTTCGCCACGGCCCACCTGTCCGGCAGCGCCGGCAAGCAGGTCGTCGTCATGGTCGTCGCCGTCTACGGCTGGTGGCAGTGGAACCGCGGCAAGGGCCAGGCGGCGGACGGCCACATCGCACCGCGCTTCGCCACCTGGCGGGAACGCGGCGTCCTGGTCGGCGCCGCGGCCGCGGGCACCCTCGCCGTCGCCGGACTGTTCACCGCCTACCCGGCGCTGTCGTGGGACCCGTGGCCGGACGCGTACATCTTCGTCGGCACGATCGTCGCCATGTACGCCCAGGCACGCGGCATGGTCGAGTTCTGGTTCGCCTGGCTGCTCGTCGACGCCGTCGGCGTCCCGCTGAACTTCGCCAACGGCTTCGCCTTCTCCGGATTCGTCTACGTCATCTACGGCGCGCTCGTCCTGTGGGGCATGCGCGACTGGTGGCTGCGCTCCCGCAGGGCCGCGCGGCCCGTCCTGGAAGGAGCCGCCGCATGAGCACGGCGCCGATCCTGTACAGCACGGACGACATCGAGGACTTCGCGCTCGACCCGGTCGAGCAGGCCATAGCCGACATCGCGGCCGGCCGCCCGATCGTGGTCGTCGACGACGAGGACCGCGAGAACGAGGGCGACCTCGTGATCGCGGCCGAGAAGGTCACCCCCGAGATCGTCGCCTTCATGATGAGCGAGTGCCGCGGCCTGATCTGCGCCCCCATGGAGGGCGAGGAACTGGACCGGCTGGGGCTCCCCCAGATGGTCGACGACAACACGGAGTCCATGAAGACCGCCTTCACGGTCTCCGTCGACGCCTCCGCCGCCCACGGCGTGACCACCGGTATCTCCGCCTCCGACCGCGCCACCACGCTCCAGCTGCTGGCGAGCGGCACGGCGGAGCCCTCAGACTTCGTCCGCCCCGGCCATGTCTTCCCGCTGCGTGCCAAGCCCGGCGGAGTGCTGGTCCGCAACGGCCACACCGAGGCCGCCGTCGACCTCGCCCGGCTCGCCGGGCTGCGCCCGGCCGGCGCCATCGTGGAGATCGCCGGCGAGGACGGCCACATGCTGCGGCTGCCCGAGCTGATCCCGTTCGCCCGCAAGCACGGCCTGACGATCATCTCCATCGAGGACCTGATCGCTTACCGCCGCGCCTCGGACGAACCGACCGTCCGGCGCGAGGCCGAGGTCCGGCTGCCCACCGCCCACGGCACCTTCACGGCGTACGGCTACCGGTCCACCGTCGACGGCGTCGAGCACGTCGCCCTCGTCCACGGCGAGATCGGCGACGGCGAGGACGTCCTGGTCCGCGTCCACTCCGAATGCCTCACCGGCGATGTCTTCGGCTCCGCGCGCTGCGACTGCGGCCCCCAGCTGGAGGCGTCCCTGCAGCGCATCCAGGCCGAGGGCCGCGGAGTGGTGGTCTACCTGCGGGGCCACGAGGGACGCGGTATCGGGCTGATGTCCAAATTGCGGGCGTACGAACTCCAGGAGCGCGGCCGTGACACGCTGGACGCCAACCTGGAGCTGGGCCTTCCCGCCGACGCCCGGGACTACGCCGCCGGCGCCCAGATCCTGAAGGACCTCGGCGTGAGCAGCGTGCGGCTGATGACCAACAACCCGGACAAGACCGACGCCCTGCTGCGGTACGGCCTCGAGGTCACCGCCCGGGAACCGATGCCCGTCCAGGCGGGCGAACACAACCTCCGCTACCTGCGCACCAAGCGGGACCGGATGGGGCACGACCTGCCCTGGCTGGACGCGACCGCCGTGTCCGCCTGCGGCAACCAGTAACAGAGGCACTGAGGAGAGACGTGAGCGGCAAGGGTGCACCGGAGCTGTCCGTACGCAATGTGAGCGACCTCAGGGTCGCCGTCATCGCGGCACAGTGGCACGACAAGGTGATGGACGGTCTGGTGAACGGCGCCCTGCGCGCCCTGCGCGACCTGGGGATCGACGAGCCGACCCTGCTCAGGGTCCCCGGCAGCTTCGAGCTGCCGGTCGCCGCCAAGGTCCTCGCCGGCCGCGGCTACGACGCGATCGTCGCCCTCGGTGTCGTCATCCGCGGCGGCACCCCCCACTTCGACTACGTGTGCCAGGGCGTGACCCAGGGCCTGACCCAGGTCTCCGTCGAGACCGGTGTCCCCGTCGGCTTCGGTGTGCTGACGTGCGACACGGAGGAGCAGGCCCTGGACCGCGCGGGCCTTGAGGGCTCCCACGAGGACAAGGGCCACGAGGCTGTGACCGCGGCGGTGGCGACGGCCGCCACGCTGCGATCGGTATCCGAACCCTGGCACTGAGACACGGCCCTCAGCGCGTAGGGTAAGGACCACCATGTCCAAGAAGACGTTCGAGGAGCTCTTCACCGAGCTCCAGCAGAAGGCCGCCCACGGCGATCCCGCCACCTCCCGCACCGCCGAGCTGGTCGGCAAGGGTGTCCACGCCATCGGCAAGAAGGTCGTCGAAGAGGCCGCCGAGGTCTGGATGGCCGCCGAATACGAGGGCAAGGAGGCGGCCGCCGAGGAGATCTCCCAGCTGCTGTACCACGTCCAGGTGATGATGGTGGCGCGCGGGATCTCCCTGGACGACGTCTACGCCCACCTCTGAGCCGTAAACCGCCGTAAATCGAATACCCGTAGATCCACACGCACGAACGAAGGAAGCCGACCTCATGCTGCGCATCGCCGTCCCCAACAAGGGTTCACTGTCCGGCCCTGCGGCGGAGATGCTGCATGAGGCCGGCTACCAGCAGCGTCGGGAGTCCAAGGAGCTCAGGATCGTCGACCCGGAGAACGAGGTCGAGTTCTTCTACCTCCGCCCCCGCGACATCGCGATCTACGTCTCCTCCGGCCGCCTCGACATCGGCATCACCGGCCGTGACCTGCTCATCGACTCGGGCGCCAACGCCGAGGAGATCCTCCCGCTGGGCTTCGCCCGGTCCACCTTCCGCTACGCCACCAAGCCCGGCACGGCGAACGGCGTGGCGGACCTGAACGGCATGTCGATCGCCACCTCCTACGAGGGCATCGTCGCCAAGCACCTCGCGGACAACGGCATCGACGCCTCCGTCGTCCACCTGGACGGCGCGGTGGAGACCGCCATCCAACTCGGCGTCGCCGAGGTCATCGCGGACGTCGTCGAGACCGGCACCAGCTTGCGCAACGCGGGCCTGGAGGTCATCGGCGAGCCGATCATGAAGTCCGAGGCGATCGTCGTCCGCCGCACCGGCGCCGGCACCGAGGAGCCGAAGGTCCAGCAGTTCCTGCGCCGCCTCCAGGGCGTCCTGGTGGCCCGGACGTACGTGATGATGGACTACGACTGCCGCGTCGAGCAGCTCGAGAAGGCCGTCGCCCTCACCCCGGGCCTGGAGTCCCCGACCGTCTCGCCGCTGCACAACGAGGGCTGGGTCGCCGTACGGGCCATGGTCCCGGCCAAGGAGGCCCAGCGGATCATGGACGACCTGTACGACATCGGCGCCCGCGCCATCCTCACCACGGCCATCCACGCCTGCCGCCTCTGAGGAACCGCGCACCGATGTCCGACCTGCCCACCCTCCCCGTCACCTTCCGGCCGGCCCGTACCCGCGCCGTGCTGCTGACCGGCGGCGTCGCGATACTCGTGGTGATCACCACGGTGGCGCTGCTGCTGGACCCGCTCACCCCAGGGGAACGCCTCAGCTTCATCCTCACGGCGGCCCTCCTCTTCGGAGGGCTGCTCCTGCTCGCCCGGCCCAAGGTCGTCGCCGACGAGAGCGGGGTCACCGTCGTCAACATCGCCAGCAGGCGCCGCCTGGACTGGGCGGAAATCGTCCAGGTCAACCTGCGTCCCGGCGACCCCTGGGTGTTCCTGAACCTCAGCGACGGCACCAGCCTGCCCGCCCTCGGCATCCAGCCGGGCATCGCCAAGACACGCGCCATCGAGGACGCGCGCACCCTCCGGGCGCTCGCCGAGGCCCGCTCCACGGTGTGTCCCGAGCGACATCAGGGCTGACTCGGGGACGTCCACCCTGCCGCACAGGGCGATGTCTTGATTAATCTGGTGGCAGAGGCGCTTACGTGGCGCCTCCGCCCCTGAGGTTCCATCCGGTGCTCAGGGGCTCCTGCTACCCGAGGAGTGACTCCCTCCGGCGATGGACGGATCGTCCTGTAGTACCTGCGCCGCCCCCTGCCGACATAGCGCGGACCCAACCCACGAGGTACGCGTGAACGCGGAGGCGGCGGCATCATGACCATCCCCCTGCTGCTCCTCGGGGCGGCGTTCCTGCTGATTCTCGCCAACGGTTTCTTCGTGGCGGCGGAGTTCGGGCTCGTCACGGTCGAGCGCCCGGACGCGGAGCGGGCCGCGGCCGAGGGCGACCGGCGTGCCCGTACGGTCGTCGAGTCGCTCAAGGAGCTGTCGTTCCAGCTCTCCGGCACCCAGCTCGGCATCACCATCACCTCGCTCGTCGTCGGCATGCTCGCCGAACCGGCGCTCGCCGAGGTGCTGCACATCCCGTTCGCGCTGATCGGGCTCCCCGAGGGCGCGGCGAGCGGCGTCGCAGTGGTCGTCGGCATGCTGCTCGCCTCCGCCGCGCAGATGGTGATCGGTGAGCTCGTCCCCAAGAACTGGGCGGTGTCCCGGCCCCTCCAGGTCGCCCGCTTCGTCGCGGGCCCCCAGCACCTGTTCTCCCGGCTGTTCCGGCCGGTCATCGCGGCCCTGAACGCGGTCGCCAACCGCCTGGTGCGGGCCCTGGGCGTCGAACCCGCCGAGGAACTGGCCTCCGCCCGCACCCCGGGCGAGCTGGTCTCGCTGGCCCGCCACTCGGCGCAGGCCGGCGCGCTGGAACAGGACACGGCCGACCTGTTCGTCCGCACACTGTCCCTGGGAGAGCTGACCGCCCAACACGTGATGACCCCGCGAGTGAGGGTGAGCGCGCTGCAGTCGTCCGCCACGGCGGAGGACGTGGTCAACCTGACCCGGGCCACGGGCCTGTCCCGTTTCCCCGTCTACCACGACAAGATCGACGAAATCGTCGGCATGGTCCACCTCAAGGACGCCCTCGCGGTGCCCTCCCACGAACGGCTGCGCACGCCCGTCACCCGGATCGCCCAGGCGCCCCTGCTGGTCCCGGAGACGCTGCCCGTGCAGCCGCTCCTGGAACTGTTGCGCAGCCAGCAGCCCATCGCGGTCGTCGTCGACGAGTACGGCGGCACGGCGGGCGTCGTCACCCTGGAGGACATCGTCGAGGAGCTGGTCGGCGAGGTGCGCGACGAGCACGACGGGCTGGACCTGCCGGAACTCGCCGCCGCGCCGCCCGAGGACGGCCGCCCCGCATGGGACGCCGACGGAAGCTGCCGGGTCGACGTCCTGCAGCGGATAGGCCTCGACGTGCCGGAGGGGCCGTACGAGACGGTCGCCGGACTGGTCGCCGACTTGCTGGGCAGGATCCCCGTCCTCGGCGACCGGGCCGAGCTGCCGGGCTGGCGGCTCACCGTCCGTCAGGTCGGGCACTACCGCGCCGAGCGCGTCAGGCTCGTGAAGCTCGCGGACGCCGCCGTGCCGGCCGCGGAGGCGGTGCGATGAGCCTGCTCCAACTCGTCTTCGCGGCACTGCTGGTGCTCGTCAACGGGTTCTTCGTCGGCGCCGAGTTCGCGCTCGTGTCCGTCCGCCGCAGCCAGATCGAGCCGCTCGGGACGGCTCGGGCCCGCCAGGTGCTGCACGGCCTCGAACGGCTGCCGCAGATGATGGCCGCGGCCCAGTTCGGCATCACCGTGTGCTCCCTGACGCTGGGCGCCGTCGCCGAGCCGACCGTGGCGCATCTGCTCGAACCGGTGTTCGCGGCGGCGCGCATCCCCGACGAGATGGTCCACCCGCTGGGGTATGTGATCGCGCTTGCGGCGGTCGTCTTCTTCCATCTGGTGATCGGTGAGATGGTGCCGAAGAACCTGGCGATGGCGGCCCCGGAGAAGGCCGCGCTGTGGCTGAGCCCGGGCCTGGTGGCGTTCGCACGGCTGTGCCGTCCGGTCACGGTCACACTGAGCGCCTGCGCCCGGGTGATCCTCAAACTGTTCCGGGTCGAACCGAAGGACGAGGTCGAGGCCGCCTTCACCAGTGAGCAGCTCAACCAGCTCGTGGAGGACTCCGGCCAGGCCGGCCTGCTCGACCCCGAGGAGGCGGAGCGGCTGGAAGACGCGCTGGAGCTGGGCTCGCGCCCGGTCACCGACGTGCTCCTGGACCCCGACCTGCTGGTGACGGTCGAGCCCACGGTGACCCCGGGCGAAGTCGTGGCTCTCACCGCGCGCACGGGCTACTCACGCTTCCCCGTCGTCGCGCAGAACGGCGCCTTCATGGGCTATCTGCACGTCAAGGACGTCCTCGACCTCGAGGAATTCGAAGGGGCGGTGCCGCAACAGCTGTGGCGGCCCATGACGACGCTCGCGGCGGAGCTCCCGCTGGACGACGCCCTGACGGTGATGCGCCGGGCGGCCACCCATCTGGCCCAGGTGGCGGACACCTCGGGCCGGGTACTGGGCCTGGTCGCGCTGGAGGACGTACTGGAACTCCTGGTGGGGGAGGTCAGGGACCCGGCCCACCGGGAAGCTCCGCCTAAGCCGCGCATGGCGGAACCGGAACCGACACCGGAAGCGAGGGAGACCGTCCCGAGCTGACGCAGCTGCCCCGCGTCCCTGTCAGGGGCGCGGGGCCGGGTCGGGCGCCGTCACCACCCCGAAGGATCCTGCGGCCCCCGACCGGACAGGACCTCCCCATAGGCCTGCATGAGATCCGGCAACCGCAATGTCGACAAGTCGTCCCGCGACGGCATCCCCGGATAACCGCTCAACCGCAGGTCCCGATACGCACAACTCTTCTCATACAGCGTCCGCAGGAACCGCCCGTTCCCGAGCTCGTCGATCCACCCCTGATCGACCACATGTCCGGCAATGGACCTGAGCTCCTCCAATGCCTCCTCGTCCCACACGTCCCCGTTCTCCGCGGCCAGCACCTCGCCGATCGCGGTCAGTTCCAAGGGACGGTAGGAGGGAAAGTCGACCCGCGTCGTGAAGCGAGAGGACAACCCGGGGTTGGCCGCCAGCAACCGGTCCATCCCCTCGGGATACCCCGCAAGGATCACCACCAGGTGGTCCCGGTTGTCCTCCGCGCGCTTCAGCAGCACCTGAAGCGCCTCGTCCCCGTAGGCGTCCCCCTTGCCGTATCCGGAGTTGGACAGCGAGTACGCCTCGTCCACGAACAGGACGCCGCCGATCGCCGAGTCGATCAGCTCGTTCGCCTTCACCGCCGTCTGACCCAGGTACTCGCCGACCAGATCCGCCCGCTGCGCTTCCACGAGGTGATCGCCGCCGAGCAGGCCGAGCGCGTAGAAGACCCGGCCCAGAATCCTGGCCACGGTCGTCTTGCCGGTGCCGGAGGGCCCCGAGAACACGAAGTGCCGTTTCGGCGGCTGCACGGGTAAGCCCTGGCCGGCCCGCAGCCGGGCCATGTTCAACTGTGCCGACAACGCCTTGACCTGGCGCTTGACCGGTTCCAGGCCGACCATGCGCTCCAGTTCGGCCAGTGCCTCCTCCAGGAGTGCGGGATCCGTGGGCCCGGCCGGCCACGACTGCGTCGGCGCCGAGGCGGCCTTCTCGCGCACGAGGTCGCCCTGCGCCGGCAGCGGACCGGTCGGCGGCGGTTCGGGATCGGACAGCTTCACGTCCCGGCCCTCGGCGCCGAACAGCGGATCCAGGCCGTCCGGTGCCTCCAGCGTGTCGCCGCCCCCCGTGAGCGCCATCGCCGCCAGGTCGGCCGCCTCGTCGTACCCGTCGCCCGCGGCGATCGCGGCGAGCCGCGCCGACGTGTCCATGAACGCCGGGTCCACCCGGTGCACGGCCCGGTAGAGGGGGAGCGCGGCGGCCGAGCGGCCCGTGCCCTCGTGCGCCCGGGCCAGCCAGTACCGCAGCTCCTTGCGCTGCGGCTGCTCGCTGCGGCAGCGCATCAGGGCGGTGGCGAGCAGCGGCTCGGCCTGCCCGTACATCTCCAGGCGGACCCGGGCCATGCCGCCGAAGAGTCCGGCCTCTATGCCGAGCATGGGATCGTCGATCAGCGGATCGGTGTGCCGGACCAACTGCTCCCAGTCCTTGACCAGGTAGGCCCGGCAGGCGTGCAGAAAGCGCACCTGGGGGTCGGTGTCGACCGGCGGCAGGCCCGCCAGCGCGCGGTCCAGCTCCGGGACGTGGCGGCCGTCCAGCCAGTGCGAGGCGTGCGCGAGCAGCAGGTCGCGCGGGCTCTCCAGGACCGGCTGCACCCACCAGCCCAGCCAGTACCAGGAGTTGAGGGTGCGGCGGTGCCGTGCCCGCTGCTCTCCGAAGCGCTCGCGGTGGCGGTACATCCTCAGCAGCGCGGTCGTCGTCTCGACGCGCAGCGCGTGCAGTCCGAGCCAGCCGTCGGCCATCCCCGGATCCATCCCGACCGCGGCGCGGAACTCCTCCTCCGCCTGCGGATAGGCACCCATCGTGTAGGCGTCGACCCCTCGCAGCCAGGCGAGGTCGGCCGGGGCCTGAGGGCCCTGCGTGCCGAAGTCCATCACGTCCCCCACAAACCGTGCCCCCGCTGGTTCACCGCCGGGCCCGTGCCCGTCGGCCGCCTTGCTCGAACCGCTGTGCCGCGGACCGGAGTTGCCACGGTGCGCAGAGCAGCGTCCGAACGTCGCACCGAGAGGCATCGTACCTGCGGGGGAGGGGCGCACGAAGGGTGCCGCACGGGCCGTTCGGCGAGGTGGGAGCAGAGGGGGCGCGCGGCGCGCGGTGACCGAGGGTGAGCGGATCACGTCTCTTGGCGCCCGTGGAAGGTGTCCGGGGCAGAACGAAGCCCCCGATCACGGGGGAACAACCGGGGGCTTCGCGTCTGGGTGCGACTGCGAAAGCCGCACATTGAGAACGTAAGACCTGTACGGCCCCCCGGTCAAGCCGACTTGGGGCACTCGGGGAACTTCCCCGGTGAGGGCCTTCACGAATTCAGCACACTGCCGATGGGTCGTCACCGTGGGTGAGATCCTGGTCCGGACCAGAAGGCGCCGCAGGCCCCGGCAGTACCTCATACCCCGGTGGCTTCTGTCGCACCAGGAGCACGGCGTGGGGGCGCGAAGGGTCCTCGGCGAAGTGTCGGCGCTCCGCTTCGACCCAGGCGTCCCAGAAGGCGCGTTGTTCCTCGCCGTCCCGGGCGCGACCGCGCCTCCACGCCTTCTCTCGCGGCAGGTCCATCCACAGCAGTTGCGCGAGATACGGGCGCAGCGCCCGGCGGCCGGCGCCGACCCCCTCGATCAGGATCACGGGCGAGGGCGGCAGGGCACGGGCGGGCCCGAAGCGCTGTGCGCGCCAGTCATAGGGCCGGAAGTGCGCGGTCCGGCCGTGGCCGAGCGGCTCGATCACCTCCCGCAGCAGTCGGTCCGTCCAGGAGAACAGCTCCTCATGGGTGGCGATGTCGTCCAGGTGCAGCACGGGCGCGCCACCGAGCGCGGCCGCCAGGTGTCCGGCGAACGTGGACTTCCCCGACCCCGCGTGGCCGTCGACGCCGATGAGGCGGACGGGGCCGCAGGAGGGCGGCAGGTTCCGCAGGCGGGACGCTGGAGCGTGAATGGCGATTCCCGGGCGAGAGGGCCGAGAGGGTGTGTCGGCGCGTTTCGGCAGGTTTCCGAGGGGAGAGTTTACTCGGGCAAGGGGGGCTGCCCCGCTTCGCGGAGAAAGGGGCTTCTCTCTCCGGAATTTCCCCCTCATTCGGGTTCGGTACGAACACGGGGGGTTCGGCCCCTCGGAATTCCTGGCCCCGTTTCCAGGAGACCGCCACAGGTGGGGACCAATATCGGTGGGCGCGTCGGGGCCGAAGTGCTGGCAGAAGTCCGTGCCCGGCGGCCATAGTTGGCGCACACCGTGCGTTCGAACCGCTGCTTGAAGGACTCCTGGGGGTCACCCACCGATGACCAGAGCTTCAGAGCCGTCCCGCAGAACCCTCCTCACCGCTGCGGTCGCCGCGGCCACGGCGGCCGGCACCGCGGTCCCGGCGGCCGCGGCCGCCCCGGCCGAGAAAGCATCCCCGAGCCTCGTGGACTACCGCGCCTGGACCTCGTACCCCGACTGGCGAAGCGGCAGCGGGCAGGGTGTCCGCGCCGTCGCCGGTTCCCGCCCCGGCCTGGTGATCGCCACGCCCGCCGGCCGCACCGACTACGCCGACCCGCACACCGGAAAGTCCGCCACCTGGGAGTACGCCACCTGGACCTCCCCGGCGCACCGCCTCGCCGTCCCGTCCACCGAGGCCATCGCCTCCTGGAACGCGCACACCCCGACCGGGACCTGGCTCCAGGTGGAGCTGAAGGGCACCTACTCCGACGGCACGGACACCCCCTGGTACGTGATGGGCCGCTGGGCCTCCGGCGACCAGGACATCCGCCGCACCTCCGTGGACGGTCAGAGTGACGGCAGGAGCGCCATCCGGACCGACACCTTCGCCGTCGCCGACCCCGCCTCCGGCCTGCGCCTGGTGTCGTACCGCCTGCGCCTGACCCTGTACCGCGCACCCGGCACGCGGATCACGCCGACGGTGTGGCGGCTCGGCGCCATGGGCTCCGACATCCCCGACCGGTTCACGGTCCCGGCCTCCACGCCGGGGATCACCGCGGAACTGATCGTTCCGCGGTACTCGCAGGAGATCCACAAGGGTCAGTACCCGGAGTACGACAACGGCGGCGAGGCCTGGTGCAGCCCCACGTCCTCGCAGATGATCATCGAGTACTGGGGACGGAGGCTCATGCCCGAACAACTGTCCTGGGTCGACCCCTCCTACGCGGACCCGCAGGTCTGCCACGCGGCCCGGTTCACGTATGACCACCAGTACCGGGGCTGCGGCAACTGGCCCTTCAACGCGGCCTACGCGGCGACGTTCGAGGATCTCCGGGGCGTGGTCACCCGGCTGTCCTCGCTCACCGACCTGGAGACGCTGATCGCGGCGGGCATCCCGGCCATGACGTCGCAGTCGTTCCTCAAGGACGAGCTGACCGGTGCGGGGTACGGAACCTCCGGGCATCTGATGACGGTGATCGGGTTCACCGCCGACGGCGACGTGATCGCGAACGACCCGGCCGCGCCGAGCGACGAGGCGGTGCGGCGCGTCTACCGGCGGCGGGAGTTCGAGAACATCTGGTTGCGCACCAAGCGGTACAACGCCTCCGGAAAGGTCGCCTCCGGCACCGGCGGGGTCTGCTACCTGTACTTCCCGGCGCGTCCCACCGCGCGACAGCGCAAGGCGCTGGCGGCGGTGGGCGTCCGTTGACGCGTCCGTGTGGAGCCGGACGGTACGTGCTCCAACAGTGTCCGACCCTGTCGATCAGAGTCGAACATGCTGGTGGTGTCATTCTGCAATACTGCGGATGTCCCGCCGGCAGTTGGAGACTTGGGCCGAAATTGAAAAGCAGTCAACAGCGAGGTGCCGTGCGCCCTCAGGCGCGCGGCACCGATCGCTCCCTGGCGCGTCGCGCCGAACTCATCGCCACTGGACGGAAGTTATTCGCCGACACGTCCTACGACGCGCTGTCGATGGACGACATCGCGCGCCATGCCCAAGTGGCGAAAGGGCTCATCTACTATTACTTCAAATCGAAACGAGGCTATTACCTCGCCATTGTCGAGGATTCGGTGGCCGACCTCGTGACGTCCGCTGCCGCCGGCCTGGACCTGCCGCCGGTGGAACGGGTGTACCGCACCATCGACCGCTATCTGCGCTACGCCGAACACAACCAGGCCGCCTACCGCACGATCGTCAGCGGCGGCGTGGGCTTCGACGCACAGGTGCACGCCATCCGGGACGGGGTGCGCGAGGCGATCGTCACCACCATCGCCGAGGGCGCGTACGGGCGGCGCGACATCGCCCCGCTGGTGCGCACGGGGTTGCTCGGCTGGGTGTGCGGCGTGGAGGGCATGACCCTCGACTGGGTCGACCGCCCGGTGCTGTCCCGGGACACGATGTGCGACCTGCTCACGAAGACGCTGGGCGGCACCCTGCGGGCGATCGAGGAACTGGAACCCGCGTACACGGCCCCGCCTCCGGCCCGCCGGCCGACCTGACCGCACCGGGGCCCGCCGGCCGACCTGACCGCACCGGGAAGGGAAGCCGCGCTCCCGCCCGCACGGACCGCCGTTCGATGCTTTCGCCCCAGTCCCTCCTTCCGATGTGGATCATGTCGCGGCACGGCATCCGCTTTCTTGAAGTAAGCGGTCGTTAACCGGTGACGTCATGCCTCCGATCGGGCATACTCCAAGCGCCACAACCGCTGGTCAGCCGCCTCCGTGACCCGGAGCGGCGAGCATCGGCCAGGCCCAGTGAGACCCGGCGGCGCCGCCCCACCCAAGGCGCATGTCCGTCGATGTTCCCAAGAGGGAGGAGAGCGTCGCCATGCCCGACCGCGCCCCGCAGCCGGTGGACCGACAACTGCCCACGGACGAGGCCCGGGATCTGATCTCGCTCGTCCGCGACATCGCGCAGCGCGAGATCGCCCCGAAGGCGGCCGAGGAGGAGCACTCCGGGCGCTTCCCGCGCGAGACCTTCCGCCTGCTCTCCGACTCCGGACTGCTCGGCCTGCCGTACGGCTCCGAGTACGGCGGTGGTGACCAGCCCTACGAGGTGTACCTCCAGGTCCTCGAGGAGCTGGCCGCGGCCCGTCTCACCGTCGGCCTCGGTGTCAGCGTCCACACCCTGGCCTGCCACGCCCTGGCGTACTACGGCACCAAGGAGCAACAACTGGAACACCTGCCCGCGATGCTCGGCGGCGGCCTGCTGGGCGCCTACTGCCTCTCCGAGCCGTCGTCCGGGTCGGATGCCGCGTCCCTGCGGACGAAGGCGGTCCGGGACGGCGACCAGTGGGTGATCAACGGCACCAAGGCATGGATCACTCACGGCGGGATCGCCGACTTCTACACGGTGATGGCGCGCACCGGCGAGGAAGGCCCCCGCGGGATCACCGCGTTCCTGGTGCCCGGCGACGCCGAGGGGCTCGGTGCCGCGGCGCCCGAGAAGAAGATGGGTATGAAGGGGTCGCCCACCGCGCAGGTCCATTTCGACGGGGTGCGCGTGCCCGAGGAGCGGCGCATCGGCGACGAGGGACAGGGCTTCGCGATCGCGCTGTCCGCACTCGACTCCGGGCGGCTCGGGATCGCCGCCTGTGCCATCGGCGTGGCCCAGGCGGCGCTCGACGAGGCCGTCGCCTACGCCACCGAGCGGCGTCAGTTCGGACGGCCGATCGCGGACTTCGAAGGGCTGCGCTTCCTGCTCGCCGACATGGCGACGCAGATCGAGGCCGGCCGGGCGCTCTACCTGGCGGCGGCACGGCTGCGCGACGCCGGGCGGCCGTTCGCCAAGCAGGCTGCCATGGCCAAGCTGCACTGCACCGACACCGCCATGAAGGTCACCACCGACGCCGTCCAGGTGCTCGGCGGGTACGGCTACACCGTGGACTTCCCGGTCGAGCGCTACATGCGCGAGGCCAAGGCGCTGCAGATCGTCGAGGGCACGAACCAGATCCAGCGCATGGTCATCGCCCGTCACCTCGCTGGTCCCGAGTCCCGCTGAACGACTCCTCGCCCGCCGCGAGCCGACGCGGGCCGGCCGGGGGCGCCGCGAGGCGTACCCACTCCGGGTCGTGGCGCCCTGGGAGTGTGCGCCCGCGGTCGGCCCAGATGCGCATCAGCGTGCGGTAGATGGGCGGATCCTGCGGCTGCGGCGGCGCCAGCGACGCCGCCGGAACCGGAACGAACACCGGCCGCCGGGGCCCGGTCGCCGAATATGTGGGGCTCATGCACGGAGCAACGCCCCGACGCCCGCCGAGGTCACCGACCCCGCTAATCGAGCGTGAGTTCCGCGCAGGGCCGACCGGGGAACCGGTGCTCCCCCCCGGCGGGGCGGCCATGGGGGTGCACCGATCACGGGCGCGGTACTCGGCAACTGTCCTGCGCCCGTGCCGTGCCGTGCGGGCAGGGGCGCGGGGCGACGCTCGCGGAGTGTCAGGCGGCCTGGCGGCGCAGGGTCGCCAGGCGCAGCGGGCGTGAGCCCGGGCCGCCGACGTGCGAGAACGGCTGCGTGCGCCAGTCGAGTCCCTGAGGGAGGGTCAGCAGCAGGGCGGTGTCCTGCTCCTGCGGCTCCACGGACTCGTCCGCGGGGCGGGCGTCGGCCGCCGCACGGCCGGTGCCGGAGCAGACCGTGAGGCCGAACGGGTTCCACGGCGAGGCGCACAGCGCGTGCTCGGGCAGGACCTCCTCGTCCGCCAGGAGCGCGATGGGCTGCGCGCAGTCCGGGCAGATCACCCGGTACATCTCGAAGGTGTCGTACGCGTCGAACTCGTCGTCGGCGGGTTCGACGCCCTCCGGCTCGGGCTCGATGTCCGGCTGCTGCCGCTTGAGCAGGGCACGACCAGGGCGCTTGAGATTCTGCATGGGTTTCTCCCCCTCGGGCTGGGCCGGTAAAGGCACTGCGGCCTCGACCACAGCAAGCACTTCCCGTCCCGTCTCCCGGGTAATCACGGGAACATCACGAAGCCTGGCCGGACGCTGTGGCGTTCGTCACATGCCACTCGCAGATGCCCGGCGCGGCCGCGGCTCACCCGCGCGGCGCAGGGACGGCGCTCTCCAACATCACAAACCGGGCATGACCTGGGCTGCTGAGGTATCCGCAGGGTCAGAGCGCACTGTAGGTTCTAGCGCCATGGAGGAGCTGGACCGACAGATCGTGCAGCTGCTCGTCAAGGACGGGCGGATGAGCTACACCGACCTGGGCAAGGCCACGGGCCTGTCCACGTCGGCCGTGCACCAGCGGGTGCGCCGGCTGGAGCAGCGGGGCGTCATCCGCGGGTATGCCGCCGTCGTCGACCCGGAGGCCGTCGGCCTGCCGTTGACCGCCTTCATCTCGGTGAAGCCGTTCGACCCCAGCGCCCCCGACGACATCGCCGAACGCCTCGCGGGCGTCCCGGAGATCGAGGCCTGCCACAGCGTCGCGGGCGACGAGAACTACATCCTCAAGGTGCGCGTGGCCACGCCGCACGAACTGGAGGAGCTGCTCGCCCGGCTGCGCACCCTCGCGGGGGTGTCGACGCGCACCACCGTGGTCCTGTCCACCCCGTACGAGGCACGACCACCGCGGATCTGATCGACCTCCGTGCGGGGTGTCCTGAGCCAGGGGCGACACTGGTGCCCATGAGTGAGCGCACCACCGAGCCGAAGACCGTCCTCCTGCACCGCGGAGAGGTCCACAGCCCCGCCGATCCCTTCGCCACCGCGATGGTCGTGGAGGCGGGACATGTCGCCTGGGTCGGTTCCGAGGGCGCGGCCGACGCTTTCGCGGACGGCGTCGACGAGGTGATCGACCTCGACGGTGCCCTGGTCACTCCGGCGTTCACCGACGCACACGTGCACACCACTGCCACCGGCCTCGCGCTCACCGGCCTCGACCTGTCCGGTGCCCCGTCCCTGACGGCCGCCCTCGCCCGCGTACGGGACTTCGCCGCCGCCCGGCCGGACGACAGGGTGCTGCTCGGCCACGGCTGGGACGCGGCACGCTGGCCCGAACGGCGGGCGCCCCGACGGGAGGAACTCGACGAGGCCACCGGCGGCCGTCCCCTCTATCTCAGCCGCATCGACGTCCACTCGGCCGTCGTCACCACCGCCCTGCTGGACCTCACCCCGGGCCTGCGGGACAAGGCCGGCTTCACGGACGGCGAGCCGCTGACCCGCGACGCCCACCACGCCGTGCGGGCCGCCGCGTTCGCCGCGGTCACCCCCGCCCAGCGCACCGAGGCCCAGCGCGCCGCCCTCGCCCACGCCGCCTCCCTCGGCATCGGCTCGCTGCACGAGTGCGGGGGCCCGGAGATCTCCGCCGAGGACGACTTCACCGGGCTGCTGCGTCTCGCCGCCGAGGAGCCCGGGCCGCGCGTCGTCGGCTACTGGGCCGATCAGGACGTCACCAAGGCCCGGCAGCTGGGCGCGCTCGGCGCCGCGGGCGACCTCTTCGTCGACGGCGCCCTCGGCTCGCACACCGCCTGTTTGCACGAGCCGTACGCGGATGCCGCCCACACCGGCACCGCCTACTTGGATGCCGGCGAGGTCGCCGCGCATGTCGTCGCGTGCACCGAGGCCGGGCTGCAGGCGGGGTTCCACGCCATCGGCGACGCCGCCGTCACCGCCGTGGTGGAAGGGGTGCGCGCCGCCGCCGAGAAGGTGGGCCTGGCCCGGATCCGAGCCGCCCGCCACCGGGTCGAGCACGTCGAGATGCTCACGCCCGAGACCATCGCGGCCTTCGCCGAACTGGGCCTGACCGCCTCCGTCCAGCCCGCCTTCGACGCGCTGTGGGGCGGCGAGGACGGCATGTACGCCGAGCGCCTCGGCGTCGCACGGGCCCGCACGCTGAACCCGTTCGCGGACCTGCTGCGCGCCGGCGTGCCGCTGGCGTTCGGTTCGGACAGCCCGGTGACCCCTCTCGACCCATGGGGCACGGTCCGTGCCGCGGCGTTCCACCGCACCCCCGGGCACGGGGTCTCCGTACGCGCCGCGTTCACCGCGCACACGCGCGGCGGCTGGCGGGCGATCGGACGGGACGACGCAGGCGTTCTGGTGCCGGGCGCCCCCGCGGACTACGCCGTGTGGCGCGCCGACGCACTCGTCGTCCAGGCGCCCGACGACCGGGTGGCCCGCTGGTCCACCGACCCCCGCTCGGGCACCCCCGGACTGCCCGATCTGACTCCTGGCACCGACCTCCCCGTCTGCCTGCGCACCGTGGTCGGCGGCCGGACCGTGTTCGTACGGCCGGGCGAGTGATCTCCCGGGGTGGCGCGCCGGGGACGCCCCGCCGGAACCGCGTCGCGCGACCTGCGTATCCTCCGCTCCGATCAGGCCATTCGCCGAAGAACCGCAGGTGGGGCTGCTATTGACAGCCAGGCGCGGAGGGCCGGTAGGTTCGGCCGCGTCCACCACAGAAACGTCCGGCCGGGGAACCTCCGCGCAGTCGCCCGAGCGCCGCTGGGTCAGGGATGGTGTGCCGCGCCGGCGCATCACCACTGGGAGCCAGGCTCAGCGCCCGCGCCACGGCGAGGGCAACGTTCCGTTCGGTCGGCAGGGTGTGACCCGGGTGGGGCCCGGACGTCCAGTAGACAACGGCTTTCGGTCGATCCGCAGCCAGCGGGTCCCAGGTCGGCCCGAAGGGCGCCGGGCCCCGATCCGCAGCCGGCCGGGCCGTGGCGGCACCGGACCCGGCTTCACAACAGTGTGGGTGCCGGTGCGACCGGCCGGAACGCACGAAGGCGTGAAAGGGACTCTTACCCGACTCTTGTGCAATCGACACCCCCATACGACCGTGCTGTCGCGATGGCCCTTGCCGCGGCCACTATGGTGGACCTCTGCGTACGGATGTGAAGGGGCAGCAGTGAACCACGGCGACGGGACCCTCGGGGCAGCAGCCCAGGGCAAGCAGTTCGGTCCGCTCGGCACCGCCTTGGTGATCATTCCGACCTACAACGAGGCGGAGAACATCAAGACGATCGTCGGCCGAGTACGGTCGGCGGTGCCCGAGGCGCATGTCCTCGTGGCCGACGACAACAGCCCCGACGGCACCGGCAAGCTGGCGGACGAACTCGCGGCCGAGGACGACCACGTCCACGTCATGCACCGCAAGGGCAAGGAAGGGCTGGGCGCCGCGTACCTCGCCGGCTTCCGCTGGGGCCTGGAGCGCGACTACGGCGTTCTGGTCGAGATGGACGCCGACGGCTCCCACCAGCCGGAGGAGCTGCCGCGCCTGCTGACCGCGCTCAAGAGCGCCGACCTGGTCCTCGGCTCCCGGTGGGTACCGGGCGGACGGACCGTGAACTGGCCCAAGTCCCGCCAGTTCATCTCCCGCGGCGGCAGCCTCTACTCGCGCCTCGCCCTCGGCCTGTCGCTCCGCGACATCACCGGTGGCTACCGCGCCTTCCGCCGCGAGACCCTCGAGGGCCTGGGCCTCGACGAGGTGGCCTCGCAGGGCTACTGCTTCCAGGTCGACCTGGCGCGCCGCGCGGTCAAGGCCGGGTTCCACGTCGTCGAGGTGCCGATCACGTTCGTGGAGCGCGAGCTCGGCGACTCCAAGATGAGCCGCAACATCGTCGTGGAGGCGCTGTGGCGCGTCACGGCGTGGGGCGCCAAGGAGCGCATCGGCAAGGTCCTGGGTCGGAGCAGCAAGACGCGCCGGTAGGGGTCGGCGGCGTCACGGACGCCGCTGATCGCCCCTTATCCCGCTCTGAGCCGGGTCCGGGCACACTGGGAGCATGACGACTGGCGCTTCGACCTCTCCCCACACCGCGACCCGGCCCCGGCGTTCCCGGCTGCGCACCTTCCTGCCGCTCGGCGTGGCGGCCTGGCTGGTGCTCGAGATCTGGCTGCTGACCGTGGTCGCCGGTGCGACGAGCGGGTTCACGGTGTTCCTGCTGCTGGTCGCCGGCCTGGTGCTCGGCTCCGTGGTCATCAAGCGAGCGGGCCGCCGCGCCTTCCGGAACCTGAACGAGGCGCTGCGCACGGGCGGCTCCCCGTCGAGGACCGAGGGCAACGGCCTGATGATGCTCGGCGGCCTGCTGCTGATGCTGCCTGGCCTGATCTCCGACGTGGTGGGGCTGCTGCTCCTGCTCCCGCCGGTCCAGAAGGCGGTCGGCCGGTACGCGGAGCGCGCGGTCGACCGCACACTCCGCCGGTCCCCGTACGGCGGCCTCGGTGACGCTTTCCAGCAGGCTCGTATACACCGCCCCGACGGGAAGATCGTGCCGGGGGAGGTCATCCGGGACGAGCCCGCGGACACCTCGGGGGAGACCCGTCCGCCCCTGACCCGGTGACTTTCTTTCATCCCAGTCGCGCCGAAACCAGTCCGCCCGGCCTCTCACGAGGCGCACCCGAGAACAAAAACAGTGGGTGCCGTACGTCAACAAGACGTACGGCACCCACCGATACCTGGCGCGCAGTTTCCCGCCGAACCCCCGGAGGGACTACGCGGACTTGCGGCTGTCCCGCGGATGCACCGCGATGTTCATCGCCCCGGACCGCAGAACCGCGAGACGCTCCTCGAGGACCTCTTCGAGCTCCTCACGGGTGCGCCGCTCCATCAGCATGTCCCAGTGCGTACGCGCCGGCTTCGCCTTCTTCTCCTCCGGACCGTCGCCGTCCACCAGGAGCGCCTGGGCGCCGCAGACCTTGCACTCCCACTCCGGCGGGATCTCCGCCTCGACCGAGAAGGGCATCTCGAAACGGTGCCCCTTCTCGCATGCGTACTCCACGGCCTGGCGTGGAGCCAGGTCGATGCCGCGGTCCGTCTCGTAGCTGGTCACCACGAGGCGCGTGCCGCGAAGAGCTCGCTCACTCATGAATCGTGCCTCCCGGGCTTGTCGCCCACAGGACAGGTGTCGCTGTCGTCGTCATCCGGTCAACGTCCGGTCGGCGGTAAAGATTCCCGTTCCGAGTCCCGTTCCGGGTCATGCGTCGCCGTCGTAGCCGCCCCTTGTTGTACCCACCGGCGCCCGGTTTGTCACATCTGCTAGCAGATGTCACCCAGCGTTTCGGCTCCTTTGACGCGCAGTAACGGTACGCCTGGCAGGCCAAACGCGTACACTACCGCCCTTTGCGCTCGGACGCTAAATCCTCTCGGGAACCGGATTGCCCGCGTCGCGCACCGCCTCGCGTACCGGAACCCGAGCCAGCAGCACGAATCCGAGGGCGAAGAACGCCACCAGTGAGATGATCGCGTCACGGTAGCTGCCCGACAGCTGGTAGGTGATCCCGAACAGCAGCGGGCCCAGCCAGCTCATGCCGCGGTCGCTCATCTCGTACGCGGAGAAGTACTCGGCCTCCTTGCCGGGCGGCACCAGATGGGAGAACAAGGACCGGGACAGCGCCTGGCTGCCGCCGAGGACCAGCCCGATACAGGCCGCCAGCGCGAAGAACCCGGTCGGCGCGCCCGCGGGCAGGAAGTAGCCTGCGGCGAGTGTCGCCGTCCAGGCGATCAGCGAGCCGAGGATCGTGTGCTTGGCGCCGTACGTCCGGGCCAGGCGGCCCATGCCCAGCGCGCCGCCCACCGCCAGTACCTGCACCAGCAGCACGGCGGTGATCAGCGTGGACTGGCTGAGGCCCAGCTCCTGGCTGCCGTACACCGATGCCTGTGAGATCACCGTCTGGATGCCGTCGTTGTAGATGAGGTAGGCCAGCAGGAAGGCGAGGGTCAGCGGGGTGCGGCGCATGTCCCGGACCGTGGCGGCCAGTTGCCGCCAGCCGTGCGCCGCAGCAGCCGTGGACGTCGTACGGCGGTCGCGCAGGCGCCGGAGCGGGATCAGCGTGAAGGCGCCCCACCACAGGCCCGCGGAGGCCAGGCAGATCCGGACCGCCGCCGACTCCGAGAGGCCGAAGGAGCCGTGGGCCGTGAACAGGACCAGGTTCGCGACCAGGACCAGCGAACCGGCCGCGTAGCCGAAGGCCCAGCCGCGCGAGGAGACCGTGTCCCGCTCCTCGGGCGGGGCGATCAGCGGCAGATAGGAGTTGTAGACCACCATCGAGACGGCCACCGACGCGTTCGCGACGATCAGCAGCAGGCCACCGAGCAGATACCGGTCGCCGTCCAGGAAGAACAGTCCCGCCGTGGCCGAGGCGCCCAGGTACGCGCACAGAGCGAGCAGCGGCTTCCTGCGGCCGGTGCGGTCGGCCGCCGCGCCCGCGAGCGGCATCACGAGAATCGCCACGACGACCGAGGCGGAGACGCAGTACGCGAAGAACGAGCCCGCGCTCACCGGAACGCCCAGCGGGTGCACATAACCGTCCGCGTCCGCCGCCGACTTGGCCACCGAGGTGAGGTAGGGGCCGAGGAACACGGTCAGCACGCTCGTCGAATAGACCGAGCACGCCCAGTCGTAGAAGTACCAGCCGTGTTGTTCGCGCCGCCGCTCGGCGGCCTGGTCGCCGGCCTGTGTCCGCACGGTGTCGGTGCCCACCCGTGCCCTCGCTTCCCCGTGGAACGTGATCGTGCGCGCGGCGTTCAGGCCCAGGTGCCTCGCTCCTCGAGGACCTTGCGCAGTGTGTCGATGTGATCGGTCATGATGCCATCCACTCCCAGGTCGAGGAGCCGGTGCATGCGATCGGGTTCGTTGACCGTCCACACGTGCACCTGCAGTCCCAGCGCGTGGGCGGTGCGCACGAAGCGGTGATCGACCACGGGGACGCCCGAGTGGAACTCCGGCACCTGGGCGGCGACCGCGGAGCGGCGCACCACCGCCGGTATCCCCCAGGAGCGCAGCCGCAGGCCGAGGACACCCCGGGTGCCGTACGACGTCGCCAGGCGCGGCCCGGCCAGGCGCTGGGCACGCACGACGCGCGCCTCGGAGAACGAGCCGACGCAGATCCGGTCCCAGGTGTCGGTGCGCTCGATCAGGTCCAGCAGGGGGAGCAGCGCCGGCTCCGCCTTGACGTCCACGTTCCAGCGAACGCCGGGGAGCTCCTCCAGCACCTCCTCGAACAGGGGGATCGGCTCCTTGCCCGCCACGCGGGCGTGCCGCACGTCCTCCCACGGCAGGTCGGCGATCCGGCCCGCACCGTCGGTCACCCGGTCCAGGGTCGCGTCGTGGAGCGCCACCAGCTTGCCGTCGGCCGTGGCGTGCACGTCCGTCTCGATATAGCGGTAGCCCGCCGCCACCGCGCGCCGGAACTGCGCCATGGTGTTCTCCAGCCCCTGGGCCGCCCCGCCCCGGTGGGCGAAGGCGATCGGGCCGGGATGGTCGAGGTACGGGTGGCGTACGAGGGTGGTCACCGACGCAGTATCGCGCGTTCCGGTTGCCCCGTGGCAACGACCGTGCTGCGCCCCGATGCCGTGGGGACGGCGAACACGCGCAGGAAGAACTGGGCGAGCGGTCCGATGGACAGCGCGTACACGACGGTGCCGATCCCGACGGTGCCGCCGAGGGCGAAACCGGTCGCGACGACGGTGATCTCCACGGCGGTGCGGAGCAGCCGGATCGAGCGGCCCGTGCGCCGGTTCAGCCCGGTCATCAGGCCGTCGCGCGGACCGGGACCGAAGTCGGCGGCGATGTAGAGGCCGGTGGCCACGCCGTTCAGCACCACGCCCGCGACCAGAAGGGGCACGCGGACGGCCAGTGAGCGCACCTCCGGGAGACCGGCCAGGGTGGCGTCCATGGCGAAACCGATCACCAGGACGTTGGAGACGGTGCCGAGCCCCGGGCGCTGCCTGAGAGGGATCCACAGCAGCAGGACGGTCGCGCCCACGATCGTCAGTACGACGCCCATGCTCAGCCCGGTGAGCTCGGACAGCCCCTGGTGCAGGACGTTCCACGGCTCGAGGCCTAGACCCGCCTTCACCAGGAGGGCGGAGCTCGCGCCGTAGAGGGCGAGACCGGCGTAGAGCTGGAGCAGCCGCCGCCCGAGACGGCTCCTCATGGACGTGTCAATGGACGGGTCGCTCGGCGATTCGGCAGACAAAACGTGCCCCCCTGTGGCGGTGGTGGACTGACGCATGTCACTCTGTGGCTTGAAAAGACAAGCCATCCATGGCCAATTCCGGGAAGGTGGACTGGGATCATGGCGCAGTGGACCTCTGCGGTGGGCGTGGCACAGCTGGCCAGGCTGCTCACCTCCCAGCAGGACCGTCCCGCGGGCCCCGGCAGCCGCCGCCCGCCCGCCTATCGGGCGCTCGCGGACGGCATCCGGCTGCTCGTGCTGGAGGGCCGGGTACCGGTCGCCGCCCGGCTGCCCGCCGAGCGGGAACTCGCGCTCGCCCTGTCGGTGAGCCGCACCACGGTCGCGGCCGCGTACGAGGCGCTGCGCGCCGAGGGGTTCCTGGAGTCCCGCCGGGGAGCGGGCAGCTGGACCGCCGTACCGGCCGGGAACCCGCTGCCGGCGCGCGGTCTCGAACCCCTCCCGCCCGAGGCGCTCGGCTCGATGATCGACCTGGGCTGTGCCGCACTGCCCGCGCCCGAGCCCTGGCTCACCCGTGCCGTGCAGGGCGCCCTCGAGGAACTGCCGCCGTACGCGCACACGCACGGCGACTACCCGGCGGGCCTGCCCGCGTTGCGCGCCATGCTCGCCGACCGCTACACGGCGCGCGGCATCCCGACCATGCCCGAGCAGATCATGGTGACCACCGGCGCCATGGGGGCGATCGACGCGATCTGCCATCTGTTCGCCGGGCGCGGGGAACGGATCGCCGTCGAGTCGCCGTCGTACGCCAACATCCTGCAGCTGATGCGGGAGGCGGGCGCCCGACTCGTCCCCGTTGCCATGGCCGAAGGGCTCCGCGGCTGGGACCTGGACCGCTGGCGCCAGGTGCTGCGCGAGGCCGCGCCGCGGCTCGCCTACGTCGTCGCCGACTTCCACAATCCGACGGGCGCGCTCGCCGACGAGGACCAGCGCCGGCGCCTGGTGGAGGCGGCCCGCTCCGCCGGGACGGTGCTGGTCGTCGACGAGACGATGAGCGAGCTGTACCTGGAGGACGGGCTCGAGATGCCGCGCCCGGTGAGCACCTTCGACCCGGCGGGCTCCACCGTCATCACCGTCGGCTCGGCGAGCAAGGCGTTCTGGGCCGGCATGCGCATCGGCTGGGTCCGGGCCGCCCCCGATGTCATCCGCAGCCTTGTCGCGGCCCGTGCCTACGCCGACCTGGGCACCCCGGTCCTGGAGCAGCTGGCCGTGAACTGGCTGCTGAGCACGGGCGGTTGGGAGCAGGCGGTGGACCTGCGGCGCGGCCAGGCCCGGGAGAACCGGGACGCCCTGGTGGCCGCGGTGCGCAAGGAGCTGCCGACGTGGGAGTTCTCGGTGCCGCAGGGCGGCCTGACACTGTGGGTGCGCACCGGTGGCCTGTCGGGCTCCCGACTCGCGGAGGCCGGGGAGCGGGTCGGTGTCCGGGTGCCGTCAGGGCCGCGCTTCGGTGTGGACGGCGCGTTCGAGGGCTATGTACGACTGCCGTTCACGGTGGGCGGCGCGGTGGCGGAGGAGGCGGCGGTCCGTCTGGCGGCCGCGGCCCGCCTGGTCCAGACGGGCGCGTCGGGGCCGACGGAGGCGCCGCGGACGTTCGTGGCCTGATCAGGGTCCGGGGCGGGGCCGCGGTCAGCCCTCCACGGCCAGCGCCTCGGTCGGGACCGACTCGACCGGTGCGCCGCGGGCGGCCGGCTTGTCGTGGTCGACGGGTGCACCGGAGGCGTTCGGTGTGCTGGAGGCGACAGGTTCGCTGCGGCGGGGCAGCAGGGCGAGGACCGCCTGTCGGTGCTGTTCGTCGGCGGTTTCGTCGTGCGGGTCCGGAGCGGCGGGTACCTGGAGGCGGTGGACCGGGCCCGAGCCCAGACGGGCGTAACCGCGGCCGGGCGGCACGTCCTTGACGGGGGTGGTGTGCGGCGGCGCGCCGAGCACCGCCTCCAGCTCCTCTGGGGTCGCCGGGCCGAGCACCACGCGCGCGCGGGTGTGCTGCAGCACCACGTCGGGCAGGCCGTCCAGGGCGTCCGACTGCTCGGCTACCACGACCGTGACGTTCGCCGCACGGCCGTGCCGCAGCGGTACCTGGAGCAGCGCCTGGGGATCGGCGCGGCCGTCGGCGGCGGCGAGCTGTCCGAGGACGGTCGGCCGGTCCAGCAGAATCCACAGGGGGCGCCTGACGTCGTCCGGCGGGGGGTGCCCGGCCTGCCGGGCGCGGTTCGCGGCGATCAGCCGTCGCTCCGTCTCATGGTTCGCCCACTCCAGGCTCGCTGACGCTCCCGCGAGCCCGGACTCCACCGCCAGCACCCCGTCCCGGCCCGTCAGGAACGCGTACTCCCCGGTGTCGGCGCCTTCGATGATCAGGATGTCCCCGTACTGCAGCGCCTGGAGGGCGATGGAGCGGACCAGCGTCGTCGTGCCGCTGCCGGGTGTGCCCGCGATCAGCAGGTGCGGCTCGCTGCACCGCGGGCCGGTGCGCCACAGCACCGGAGGCACGTCGCGCTGCTCCTCGCCGTGGGTGAGGGGGAGCGTGCGCTGGACGCCGGTGGCGTCGGTGAAGCCGAGGACCGTCTCGCCCGGGGCGGTCACGAAGTGCTGCGCGGCGATGTCGGTGGGCAGGGGAGGCAGCACGGTGACCGTCAGTTCGTTGCCCTCCTCGTCCCAGGCGAAGTGGTACTCGCGGCCTCGGCCCGACTTGGCGTGCAGGAGCTGTTCGATCTTGGCCCGTGATGCGGGTTCGCTGTCCGTGAAGTAGGCGGGATAGCGGATGACGAGGCGGGAGACGCGGCCCGTGTCGTCGAACTCGCAGGAGGAGAAGGCCCTGGTGAGGTCCCCGCCGTGCGCGTACAGCGGATCCGGGTCCTCGGCGGCCGAGAAGTACGGCACCAGAGCCTCGTACAGGGCGCGCAGCCGCTTGGTCCGCGCAGGGTCCGGGCCGGGGGGCGCGGTCGGCGTGCCTTCACGGCCCTTCCAGGCCGACGCCGCCATCAGCGTGATGGCGGCGAGCAGCGGCCCGTACGGCACCAGCGCCACGACCAGGATCACCGAGGCCACCAGGAAGAGCAGCGGTCCCCGCCGGTCCTTCGGCGTGTCCGCCCACGTGCGCCGCCCGGCCGCGGCCAGTCGGCGCAGGCCACGCGTGATGGTGATCAGCGGGTGGAGGACGTCGGTGGCGCCGCCGGCCGCCGCCCGCGCCAGCTCCCGGCTCCGGGCGATCCGGTCGCTGCCGTTGCTCAGAATGCGGGGGAGGGGACGCCGAGCCACGTCGTTCTCCTGAGGGTGTGTGCGGACGGGGGCCGAGTCAGAAGTTGAGCCCGCCGAGGAGACCCGCGAGACTCGCCCCGCCGGCCTTGATGCTGGGGGCGATGGCGGTGCTCGAGAGGTAGAACCCGAAGAGCGAGCAGACCGTCGCGTGCGAGCCCTTCAGGCCGTCCTTGCGGAAGAAGAGGAAGACGATGGTGCCGAGCAGCACGACGCCCGAGATGTTCAGAATCATTTGCTCTCTCCTGGTTCGTGGGGACAGTCACCATGAGTCCTTCCAGGCTCACAGAATGTATCCATACGATAAAAGGTGCAACTGGGTGAAATTCGTTGGATTTCCTTCGGTCGGCGGAGTCGCCTTCATCCCTTGACCAGCCCTGACGCCCGCCACGGGCTCACCGTGATCTTTGCCTGGTGCGGTGCCGGTCATGTGGCGCGGAAGCCAGTACCCTGGCGATTCACCCGTACGGGGCACCAGTCCCGGTACCCATGGGGCACGAGTACCAGCAGCCGTAGTGGAGAGGCGGTCCGGCCGATGAGTGAAGCCCCCGACCCCGAGGTCGTGGAGCTCGCGACCAAGATCTTCGATCTGGCGCGCCGAGGCGAGACCGAGGCGCTCGTGGCATACGTCGACGCGGGCGTTCCGGCCAACCTCACCAACGACCGCGGCGACACCCTGGTGATGCTCGCCGCCTACCACGGCCACGCCGACGCCGTCCGGGCCCTGCTCGCACGCGGCGCGGAGGCCGACCAGGCCAACGACCGAGGCCAGACACCGCTCGCCGGAGCCGTCTTCAAGGGCGAGGCCGAGGTCATCCGGGCCCTCCTCGACGGCGGCGCCGACCCGGCCGCGGGCACGCCCTCGGCGATCGACACCGCCAGGATGTTCGGCAAGACGGACCTGCTCGAACTGTTCGGCGCACACTGATCCGAACACGCTGACCAGCGGAAACGACGATAACGGGGGAGGCGGTACCGGACCGCCCGAAATAAGGTCGCGGCAGCGCGAGAGCCCGGGTCATCATGACGTCGTGATTCACGGACGCGACGGCCGGGCAGGTGATGCCGCACCGCGCGGACCGTGATCGGTCCACACGGGCCACCAACGAGAGGCAGAGGAAGATGGTCTTCAGCAAGCAAGAGACGGCGGGCGCCCCGACGTGTTGTCACGCGGCCAGGTAATGCGTGTTCCCCGGTTGCGTCGACGCTTGATGTGAGGCTGTTTCCCATGTTCGAACCGGTCATAGCGCCCAGCGGCACGCTGCTCGGCCTGCTCCAGAGGGGCCGCGGCGACGGCACACTGCACGCGCTCACCGCCCCCCGCGCCGAGGCGCTCGCGGCCCTCGACCACTGTGTGCTGCGCGACCCCCGCCACGACTGGCAGGTGGAGAACCGCTCGCTGTACTACGCCCGGCTCTACCTCGACCTGGGCGGCGGGCTGGACGCCATCGAGGCGCACCTGTTCAGCGCCGAGGACGTCCTCGACGCGGACGAGTGCCGCACCGGACTCGCGCTCGCCGTGCTCGGGCACCTGGCCTCGTACGGCAGGCGCGACGCGCTCGAACTCCTGCGCAGGTACGCCGCCTCGGGCACCAACTGGGCCTGGGCCCTGGACGAACTGGCCCTGCGCGACGACGACGCGGGTCTGCGTGCCCTGGCCGCTCCCGTCCTGGCCCGCTTCCCGGCCGACCCCGAGGGCGAGGCCGAACTCGCCGCCGCCGTCCGGGACGCCTTCGAACCACGGCCCTGGCGGCTGTGGGCCGACGACCCCCGCGAATCCATCGCCTCACGCGTGCGTGCCGCACAGGAGACCGGCTGCTTCGACCGTTGGCAGCGGCAACTGCGGCCCCAGGGCCCTCGCCCGGGGTGGAGTGTGCAGGCCGTCTTCGACTGGGCCCAGCAGGGCCTCGAACGCGGTGCCGCGCTGCACGTGCCCGCCGCGCGCTGCCTCACCGCCGTCGCCGGACCCGAGGACCGTGCCGAGATCGTCGAGGCGGCCCGCTCGGGCAGCGACGGAGCCCGCTCGACGGCCCTGCGCTACCTCGCCGACAACAACGATCCTGACGCCCTCGAACTCATCGAGGATGCCGTGTCCACGGGTTCCGCGCTCGTCGTCGACGCGGCCGTGGACGCCTTCGAACGCATGCGCAGCATCGCCGCGGTGGACCGGGCACGGGGCTGGGCCCGCCGCCCCGACGCCCTCGGAGCCGCCGCGGGGCGCATGCTCGCCTGCCGTGGCGGTGCCCAGGACAGCGACCTGGTCCTCGGCGCGCTCCGGGAGGCGGTCCGGGGCGAAGGCCCCGACGCGCCGACCCTGTGGACCCTCGTCGACGGCGCCGGACGGCTCGGCATCGCCTGCGCCGCACCCGTCCTGCGCCATGTCTACCGTGAGACCGCGTCCTCCCACCTCCGCGGACGCGCCGCCCGCGCGCTGGCCGCCACCGACCCCTCCTTCGCCTCGGGATTCGCCGTCGAATGCCTCTGGGACTGCGAGGAGTCCACCCGTGAGATCGCCGCGCGATTCGCCGAGACGGGCGACGCCCGTGTCGTGGAGCGGCTGCGCCGGCTCGCTGCGGATCCCGCCGAGGAGGCCGAGGTCCAGACCGCCGTACGCAGCCGGATCGGGCCCGACATGCCGGCCGTGTGAACATCCGGTGACCCGCGCGTCAGGACTGCGTGGACATGCGACGGCCTGCTCGGCTGTGCAGCTCAACGCTCATGGGACGTTCCCCGGCCGGAAAGATCGACGTTGACGCGGCCACGTCCGGTGCGGCGAGAACACCGGTATGCGTGTCGTCATCGTGACCGAATCCTTTCCCCCCGATGTGAACGGCGTGGCCCACTGCGCGCTGCAGACCGCCCGGCACCTCGTCGATCGCGGTCATGCTCCCCTCGTCGTCGCTCCGGCCTCCCCCAAGGTCTCGGCTTCGCTCGACCTGGGGGGCACCCCCACAGCCGGCACCGGGCCCGACGCCCTCGCGCCGTGTCCCGTCGTCCGTGTCCCCTCCCTTCCGCTCCCCGGCTACCCTCAGGTACGCGTGGCACTCCCCAGCCGACGCGTCGCCGCGGCCATCACCGAACACCGCGCCGACATCGTGCACCTGGCCAGCCCCTTCATCCTCGGCGTCCGCGGCATGGCGGCCGCCGCCCGGCTCGGCATCCCCGCCGTCGCCGTCTACCAGACCGACCTCGCGGGCTACGCCCGCACCTACATGGGCGCCGGCGAGGCAGCGGCCTGGCGGCGCATCCGCTCCGTGCACGGCGCCGCCGACCGCACCCTCGCGCCCTCCAGCGCCGCCCTGCACGACCTGGAGGCACACGGCGTGCCCCGGGTGCAGCTGTGGCCGCGCGGCGTCGACACCGTCCGTTTCCGGCCAGACCTGCGCAACGAGGCGATCCGCCGGGAACTCGCCCCGAACGGTGAGCTGATCGTCGGCTACGTCGGCCGGCTCGCCCCCGAGAAGCACGTCGAACTCCTCGCCGGCGCCTGCGGCCTGGAGGGCGTGCGCGTCGTCGTGGTGGGCGACGGGCCGAGCGAGACCACCCTGCGCGCCGCCCTGCCCGGCGCCGCCTTCCTGGGCCGCCGCACCGGCGACGAACTCGCCCGGATCTTCGCCTCGCTGGACGTCTTCGTGCACACCGGCCCCTTCGAGACGTTCTGCCAGACCGTGCAGGAGGCCATGGCGAGCGGCGTGCCGGTCGTCGCCCCCGCCGCGGGCGGCCCCCTCGACCTGGTGGCCCACGGCCGCACCGGACTGCTCGTCCCGCCCGGGGACGCCGCCGCCTTCCGGGACGCCGTCCGGTCCCTGGCCGCCGACCCGGCGCTGCGGGCCGCCTACGGGACCGCCGCGCGCGCCCTCGTGGAGGGCCGCACCTGGGCCTCCGTCGGCGACCAGCTCATCGGCCACTACACGGACGTGCTCGCCGCGCGCGAGACGGTGGTGGCGGCATGAGCTTCGCCACCGAGCGCAACGGCGCCGGCCTGCGCATCGTGCGGCTCGCCAACTTCGTCGCCCCGGCATCCGGCGGTCTGCGCACCGCGCTGCGCGAACTGGGCAAGGGGTTCAAAGAGGCCGGACACGAGCCGGTGCTCATCGTGCCCGGCGAGCGCCACACCGACGAGATGACCGAGCAGGGCCGGGTCATCACCCTGCCCGGGCCGCTGCTGCCCGGCACCGGCGGCTACCGCGTCCTCGTGGACAAGCGCCGCGTCGCCGCCCTCCTGGAGGAACTGGACCCCGACCGTCTCGAGGTCTCCGACCGCACGACCCTGCGCTGGACCGGCAGGTGGGCCCGACGCGCCCGGGTCCCCGCCGTGATGGTCTCCCACGAGACCGCCGACGGCGTCCTGCGCACCTGGGGCCTGTCCGAGACCCTGTCCCGGCGCGCCGCCGACGCCCTCAACATCCGTACGGCGCACACCTACGCGCGTGTGGTGTGCACCACCGAGTTCGCCGAGCGGGAGTTCGTGCGGATCGGCGCCCGCAACGTCGTACGGGCACCGCTGGGCGTCGACCTCCAACAGCGGCACCCGGCGCTGCGCGACGCGAGGCTGCGCGCACGGCACGCGCGCGGGGACGAGACGCTGCTCGTCATGTGCTCCCGGCTGTCCGTGGAGAAGAAGCCCGGCACGGCCCTGGACGCCCTGGAGGCCCTGCTGCACCGCGGACTGCGCGCGGTGCTGGTGGTCGCCGGGGACGGGCCGCTGCGGGCGCGGCTCGAACAGCGGGCCGAGGAGCGGCGGCTGCCCGTCACCTTCCTCGGCCACGTCGCCGACCGGGACCTGCTCGGCGCGCTGCAGGCCACGGCCGATGTGTGCCTGGCCCCGGGGCCCGCCGAGACCTTCGGTCTCGCCGCGCTGGAGGCGATGGCGTGCGGCACGCCCGTGGTGGCCAGCGCCCTCTCCGCGCTGCCCGAGGTGATCGGCTCGGCCGGGGCGACCGCCGTGAACACGGGTGAGGCCTTCGCGGACGCGGTGGAGCTGCTCATGGGGCGGTCCGAACCCGAGCGCCGGGAGCGGGCACGCGCGCGTGCCCAGTGCTTCGGCTGGAAGACGGCGGTGGACGCGTTCCTCTCGGCCCACGACGCCCTGCCGTACAACGTGCCGACGTCGGCCGGTGAGGTCCGCCCGCGGGAGGCGGCCCGGGAGGGCGTGGGATGAGACCCCTGCGGTTCGTGGCGCTCGGCGACTCGCTGACGGAAGGCGTGGGCGACCCCGTCGGGGACACCTGGCGGGGGTGGGCCGCGCTTCTCGCCGACGGGCTCGCCCCTGTGGACACCCCCGCGGAGTTCACCAACCTCGCCGTCAGTGGAGCCCAGACCCGGGACGTCCTGGAGCGGCAGACCCCGGCCGCGCTCGATCTGCGCCCCGACGTCGTCTCCGTGGTCATAGGTGTCAACGACACCCTGCGCTGCACCTTCGACATCCACGCCGTGGCCGCGCGCCTGGACCAGGTGTACGCCACGTTCCGAGCCGAGGGCACGGTGCTGCTCACTGCCTGCCTGCCCGACCCGGGGACGATGCTGCGGCTGCCCGGGGTGCTGGCGCGCCCGCTGGCGCGGCGGCAACGGGCCGTCAACACGGTCGTGCACGCGCTGTCCGAGCGGTACGGGGCGGTGCATCTGCACGCGGCGGACGGGGACTGGGTCAGCGATCGTGCGATGTGGAGCGCGGACCGGCTGCATCCGGGGGAACGTGGGCACCGACAGCTCGCCCTGCGCTTCCACGCGCTGCTCGCCGACGCGGGCCTGGCCACCGGCACCGCGCCCTCGGCGGACGCCGAGTTCCCGCCACCCGGCCGCTCGGCGAGCCTCTGGTGGCTGGCCACCGCCGGGACGGGCTGGGTGGCCAGGCGGTGCACCGATCTGCTGCCGCAGCTGCTCACTCTGGCCGCCGACGAGGTCCGTCACAAGGCGAGGGGGACCAGCGCCCGGCTGGACCTGAGCGCCTCGCACGCGGTGACGTCCGCGCTGGCCGCGCTGTCGGGGGCGGAGCAGCCGGACGCGGCCTGAGCGGGCACAGCACTACCGGCGGCTCACGGCCGTGAACCGCACGGGGGTGCCCGGGGCCGCCTGTGCTGCGGCCGCGAGATCCGCGGTGCGCACGACCGCGATCACCGGGTACCCCCCGGTGGTCGGATGGTCGGCCAGGAAGACGACCGGACGGCCGTCGGGCGGCACCTGCACCGCGCCCGGCACCATGCCCTCACTGGGGAGCTCACCGGCCCGGGCCCGCTCCAGGGCGGGCCCTTCGGTGCGCAGGCCGATGCGGTTGCTCGCGGCGGACACCCGGTACGCGCGCGTGAGGAGTGTGCGCAGCGCGGCCCGCGTGAACCAGTTGGCGCGCGGTCCGAGCGTCACCCGCAGCACCAGCTCGGCCGGCGGACCCGGCTGCGCGGCGACGTCCACGCGCGCGTGGGGACCGGTCGGCGTGCCCAGGGGCAGGACGGCACCGTCCGCGAGCGGTGGCGGGCCGAGCCCGGAGAGCAGGTCGGTGGAGCGGCTGCCGAGCACCGGATCCACGGCCACTCCGCCCGAGACACCGACGTAACCGCGTACTCCGGCCTGTGCGGGCCCCACGTCCAGCAGCGCCCCGCCCGGCACGCGGACCGGCGCTCCCCAGGCGACGGGGCGGCCGTCCACGGTGACCGCGCAGGGCGCTCCGCCGACCGCGACGGTGATGGCCGAACGCGGGCGCAGCGCACAGCCGTTGAGCGTGGTCTCCAGGACGGCGGCTCCCGGTGGGTTGCCGACCAGCCGGTTGACCAGCGCCGCGGCAGGCGCGTCGAGCGCTCCGGAGCGCGGCACCCCGAGATGGGCGTGACCGGGCCGCCCCCGGTCCTGCACGGTGGTCAGCAGCCCGGCGCGTACGACGACGAGAGCACGGTCCGCCATCAGGACCCCACCGGGACGAAGCGGACGCGGACACCCGGGGCGAGCAGCGCGGCCGGTACGCGCGCGTGGTCCCACAGCACCGCGTCGGTCGTGCCGATGAGCTGCCAGCCACCCGGCGACGAGCGCGGGTAGACCCCGGTGTACGGACCCGCGAGCGCCACGGAACCCGCCGGTACGGCCGTGCGCGGCGTGGCCCGGCGCGGCACGTGGTAACGCTCCGGCAGCCCCGTGAGATAGCCGAACCCCGGCGCGAACCCGCAGAAGGCGACCCGGAATTCGGCCGCCGCGTGGATCCGTGCCACCTCCTGCCGCGGTACGCCCCACAAGGCGGCCACCTCCGCGAGATCGGGGCCGTCGTACCGTACGGGGAGCTCGACCGGCTGCTCCGCGCGCGTGGCGATCGGCGGGATGTCCCACTCGGCGATCCGGGCCGCGAGCCGGGCAGGCTCGGCCACGCCCTCGAGGAGGACCGTGCGGGCCGCGGGGACGACCTCACGCGCCGCCAGCTCACCGGAGGCCCGACGGCGCAGCAGCTCGGCGTGCAGGGCCTGCACCTCGTCGCCGTCGGCGAGCTCGACCAGCAGCGCCTCGTCCCCGACGGGCAGCACCCTCATGCGAAGGCCTCCACGCGTACGCCCGAGGCCTCCAGCTCGGCGCGCACCCGGCGGGCCAGGTCGACCGCGCCCGGTGTGTCGCCGTGCAGGCACAAGGAGCGTGCGCGCACCGGGATCTCGCGCCCGGAATGGGCGACGACGGTCCCGGAGCGGGCGAGGCTCACCGAGCGTGCGACGACCGCGCCGGCGTCGGTGATCACCGCCCCGTCCCGGCCACGCGGCACGAGCGTGCCCTCGTCGGTGTAGGCACGGTCCGCGAACGCCTCCGTGACGACCGGGAGCCCGGCTTTGCCGGCCACCTCCAGGAAACGCGACCCGGGCAGCCCCAGCACGGGCAGCGTCGCGTCGGCGAGCAGCACGCCGTCGACGACCGCCTGGGCCTGCCGCTCGTCGTGGACCACCCGGTTGTAGAGCGCGCCGTGCGGCTTCACATACGACACGCGGGAGCCCGCCGCACGCGCGAACACCTCCAACGCGCCGATCTGGTAGGCCACTTCCGCGGCCAGCTCGTCGGGCGGCACGTCCATCGAGCGTCGCCCGAAACCGGCCAGGTCGCGGTAGGAGACCTGGGCGCCGATCCGTACGCCGCGCTCGGCCGCCAGCTCGCACACCCGGCGCATGGTGGCCGCGTCCCCCGCGTGGAAGCCGCAGGCCACGTTCGCGCTCGTGACGACGGACAGCAGCCGCTCGTCGTCGGTGAGATGCCAGCGGCCGAAGCCCTCGCCGAGATCGGCGTTCAGATCGATCATGGTCCCTCCTGGTCGGACGCCGTCGCGTGACTGGTTCCGGCCGTGGCCGGGCGACGTGAGCACCGGTCGTCGTCAGGCGACGCGGTACTGGTCGTCGCGGGCGTCGGTGATGAACATCTGCCCCGGTGCGTGGGTGATGGCGAACGGTGGGCGCGAGGCCATCACCGCGGCCTGGGGGGTCACGCCACAGGCCCAGAACACCGGGATGTCGTCGGGTTCGGCGTCCACCGGGTCGCCGAAGTCGGGGCGGCCGAGGTCCTCGATGCCCAGGACCGACGGGTCGCCGCAGTGTACGGGGCCACCGTGCACCGCGGGGAGCAGACTGCTCTCCCTGATCGCGGCGCCGACGTGGGCCGGCGGCACCGGACGCATCGACACCACCATCGGACCGTGCAGCCGCCCCGCCGGACGGCAGTGGCGGTCCGTCACGTACATCGGGACGTTGCGGCCCTGCTCGATGTGGCGCAGCGGCACACCGGCCTCGGTGAGCGCCCACTCGAAGGTGAAGCTGCACCCGATGAGGAACGACACCAGGTCGTTCCGCCAGTGGGCGCGCACGTCCGTCGGCTCGTCCACCAGTTCGCCGTTCCGCCACACCCGGTAGCGCGGCAGGTCGCTCCGCAGATCGGCGCCCTCCGCGAGGACCGTCGTGAAGGAGCCCGCGTCGGTGACGTCCAGGACCGGACAGGGCTTCGGGTTGCGCTGGCAGAACAGCAGCGTGTCGTACGCCCAGTCGGCGGGCACCGAGATCAGGTTGACCTGGGTGTGGCCCGCGGCGACGCCGGCGGTGGGGCCGGTCAGGCCCGCCCGGAAGCGGGACCGGGCGTCTTTCGCGCTCCACGCGTGCGCGTGCTCGTCGACGAGGATGAGCGGGCGGTCTTCTGCGAGGGTCGGGGAGTGGTCTTCCGTACGGTTCACCGCAGTTCCTTCCCGCGCGTCTCCGGCAGGCCCAGGAGTGCGAGTGCCGCGAGCCCGTACCCGATCGCCCCGAAGACGAGCGCGCCGCCCACGCCCCAGCTGTCGGCCAGGAAGCCCACCAGGGTCGGGAAGGCGGCGCCCACGGCGCGACCGGTGTTGTAGGTGAAGCCCTGTCCCGTGCCGCGCACCGCGGTCGGGTACAGCTCGCTCAGGTACGAGCCGAAGCCGCTGAAGATCGCCGACATGCAGAACCCGAGCGGGAAACCGAGCACCAGCAGCAGGGTGTTGGCGCCGTGCGGGATGTTCGTGTACGCCAGTACGCAGATCGCCGAGAGCAGTGCGAACAGCCAGATGTTGCGCCTGCGGCCGAGCCTGTCGGTGAGGTGGCCCCCGGTGAGGTAGCCGATGAAGGCTCCGGAGATCAGGAACGTCAGGTAGGAACCGGTGCCGACCACGGACAGGCCCCGTTCCGTCTTCAGGTAGGTCGGCACCCAGGTTGCCAGCGTGTAGTAGCCGCCCTGGACACCGGTGGACAGAAGGCTCGCGAAGACCGTGGTGCGCAGCAGCCCCGGCGCCCCGTCCGTGCCGGGCTTGAAGATCGCCGCGAAGGAGCCCTTCTCGGTGCTGCGTTCCCTCTGGGCGGTCGCCTCCGGGGCGTCGTGCACCCGGCGGCGCATCCAGATCACCAGCAGCGCGGGCAGCGCACCGGTCCAGAACATCACCCGCCAGGCGAGGTCGTCGCCCGCGACGGAGAAGACCAGGGTGTAGACGATCACGGCGAGTGCCCAGCCGACGGCCCAGGAACTCTGGATCGCGCCGAGCGTACGGCCCCGGTGCCTGGCGCTCGCGTACTCGGCGACCAGGATCGCGCCGACCGCCCACTCGCCGCCGAAGCCGAGGCCCTGGAGGGCGCGGAAGACCAGCAGTGTCTCGTAGGTGGGGGCGAAGCCGCAGGCGACCGTGAAGACGGCGTACGTCACCACGGTGATCATCAGGGCCCTGACCCGTCCGAAGCGGTCGGCGATCACGCCCGCGACGGCGCCGCCGACCGCCGAGACGACCAGGGTGACCGTGGTGAACAGGCCGGTCTGGCCGCTGTTCAGACCGAAGTACGCGGCCAGCGCGACCATGCTCAGCGGCAGTGTGAAGTAGTCGTACGAATCCAGGGCATAGCCACCGAAAGCGCCCGCGAAGGCGCGGCGGCCGCGCGGGCCGAGGGCGTGCAGCCAGCCCAAGGCGCCGCCGTCGTCGGCGTGTTCGCCGGCGCCGGAGCGGGCGTCGGCGGTCGGGGCCGGGGAGGGGGGAGTCGTGCTCATGGGCACCTCGCAGTGAGGGACGGAGAGTGCTTGCGGGATGAGCCGTGCGGTGTGGAAGCCGCGACGCCACGGTGGAGCGGAGTGGTGCCGTGCGCAGCAAGGTAGAGGATCGTTGAACGATCCTTCAATACCCATGTTGTTTCGTCCTTGTATCTGCGCTTGAATTCCGGGCATGGCAGAGGAGCTGACGGGACTGGCCGACGACCGTGCCCTGCTGGGGCGTACCAGCACCGCCGAGCGGGTGTCGGACATCCTCAGGAGCCGGATCGCCGACGGCTTCTTCCCGCCCGGCACCCGGTTGTCGGAGGACAGCATCGGCGGTGCGCTCGGCGTCTCCCGCAACACGCTGCGCGAGGCCTTCCGGCTGCTCACCCACGAGAGGCTGCTCGTCCACGAGTTGAACCGTGGCGTCTTCGTACGGGTCCTGACGGTCGAGGACGTGGAGGACATCTACCGCACCCGCAGCCTCGTCGAGTGCGCCGTCGTACGAGGTCTCGGCGAGCCGCCGTACGCGCTTCAGGGCCTCGCCGAGGCCGTCACCGACGGGCGGCGGGCCGCGCGCGAAGGTGACTGGAAAGGTGTGTCGACGGCCAACATCCACTTCCACCGGGAGCTGGTCGCACTCGCGGGCAGTGAACGCACGGACGAACTGATGCGCAGCGTCTTCGCCGAACTGCGGCTCGCCTTCCACGTGGTGGACGACCCGCGCCGACTGCACGAGCCGTACCTGGCGCGCAACCAGCAGATCCTCCAGACGCTCCAGGCCGGGCAGAGAGACGAGGCGGAGAAGCTGCTCGCGGCCTACCTGGACGACTCACGGGCGGGCCTGGTCGAGGTGTACGGGCGCCGGGTGGCCGACGCGGGATAGGGACGCGGGACTCGGACACCGGCGGCTCCGCCCCGGGGCGCACCCGGCGATTTGGGTCGTTGTCAGACCCAGGACCTAATCTGTGCACCGTGACTTCGCCTGCATCGACGGATCGTGTTCCGCCCCAGCTCAGCGCGGGGCCGCGCCCCGCTTCGGGGCCGGCCGCCGACGAGGGGCTGGCCCGGCGGCTGCGCGCGCTCGCCTGCACCGCGCCGCTGCACGACCTGGACGCGCGCAAGGCCAACCTCGCGGGTGAGTACTCGGTGTACGGCATGGCGGAGATCGCCCTCGCCGCCATCGACCTGGTCACGCTGAACATGGACTTCGACACGGGCGCCGACCACGACCAGATAGTCGCCCGCCTCATCCCGCGCATCGCCGCGCAGGCCCCGCAGCGCCCGCCCGCCGAACACGAGCGGGTGGCCCGCTGGGTCCTGGAGAACCTGATCAACGTCGGCAGCGTCGACCGCGGCTTCCGGGCGGTGTACGGCACGTTCGCCCCCGACGGCACCTACGTCCGCCGCGACTACGACTTCAAGCTGATCGAGGAGGTCCCGGGCTACGGCGGAGGCGTCTACCTGCGGACGACGGACGAGGCGGTCAACGTCCTCGTCGGCGCCCTCGACACCGATGTCACCAGCGCCCAGATCGCCGCCGAGGTCAAACTGGAGGTGCTGATCAGCCGGGGCCGCCTCGCCGACGCCCAGCTCGCCGCCGAGCAGGCGCGCTACCGGACCGTGCAGTACTCGGAGTCCCTGCGCAAGGCCCTGGACGCCACCCGGCGCAACGTCCGCGCGGTGGACTGGCTGAACGCGGTCCCGGACATGATCACCGAGGCCCTGGACCACGTCGCCGAGCGCTACCGCCACGAGAACGCGATCCTCACCAACATCCGCAAGGCCCGCGACGAGTCCGAGGACCCCGAGCAGAAGCGGCGCGCCGCCGAACTCGTCGACATCGTCAAGGACTGCATCCGCCGCCACACCCAGCTGCAGTCCCGGCTCCTGGAAGCGGGCCCGCTGTTCCGCGCCGAGCAGGACCGGCAGGCGTTCGCCACGCCCGTGGCGACGTCCGGGATCGACCTGTACGGGCATCTCGTCGCACCGGTGCTGCCCCTGCCCCTGGAGCGGGCGACCCGCGTCACGGACGCCTTCTTCGCGCACGGTACGGGGCTGCGTACGCCCTTCTCCGTGCGGGTCGGGGACCTGGTCGACCTGCTGCTGACGCCTCCGGTGGAGCGCGAGCACCTGGGCGCCGAGATGCCCGAGCCGGACCTGATCGCCACACCGGACGACAGCAGGTTCAGCGAGGAGCAGATGGCCGCCGCCATGGAACTGCTCGACCTGCCGGCGGACGCGCCACGGCGGCTGTCGGGACTGTTGGCCGAGGCGCGCCGCAAGGACCCCGACCTGCCGTACCTGGTCGCCCTGTTGGCCGTGCACGCGGCGAGCCCGCCGGTCGGCACGGCGTACCGCCAGGGAGAGGAGAAGCTGCTGTTCGCCGTCGACGACGGCACGGAGCTGGACGACCCCGAGTTCGGCGGGGCCGACCTGATCGTGGGCACGGCTCTGCTGGACGCGGCGGGCATGGCGGCGGACCGGACGGAAGCGGCGTGACGCCGATGACCACGAGCAAGCACCAGCGCACCGAGGAGCCCCAACCGTGACCGAGCACGTCGAGTGGAGTGAGCCGGACACCGCCACCACACCGGTGAGCGGCGCCGTCACTCCCGCCGACGCCGCCGACGCGGCGCGGCTCGTCGCCTTCGGCCTGCAGCCCAAGCTGCAGCCGGCACGCGACCAGGAGTACGCGGACCTGCTGCGCCGCTACCGCGAGGACCCTCCGTTCGCGCGGCTCGCCGACGCCGTCGCCACCGGGCTGGGCCTGATCGTCCTGGAAGTGTCCCCGCGCGCGGGCATGGCCGTGACCGCGGCCGAGGACTCGGTGTTCGCGGTCCGCATGGGCGACTACGCGCGTCGCACATCGGCCGACTCCGCCGACCGCTTCCTGCACGGGCTCGCCCATCTGGCCGTCGCCGCCCTGGCGTTCCCACGCCCGGAGGACCTCGCCGACGACGGCTACATCGGGCGCGTCACGGTCAACGGCGTCGACGCCTTCGTGCGCCAGGCCTGCCGTCGCCTGGAGGAGCGGGCCGAGGAGCAGGGGGAGAACACCGACCCGGCCACCGACGCGCCCGGCCTTGAGGCCGCCTGGCGGGTCTGGGCCAGACGCAGTGCCACCGGGGCCACCAAGGACGCGCGCCGCCCGGCCGCCTCGACCACCGGCATCGTCGCGAAGGCCGTCGCGTTCCTCACCGACTCCGGCTTCCTGCAGCGCACGGGCGACGAGAACGGCGGTACGTACCGCACCACGGCCCGCTACCAACTCCAGGTGCGCGACATGGCGGGCAGCGCCGCCCTGGCCGAACTCCTCGAACTGGGCATCGTCCCGGTCACCGACGGCACGGCGACCCTGCTGCCCGCCGAGGACACCGACGACCTGGAGCTCGTGGCCGAGGCCGGACTGCCGTTCCACTCCTGAGACCCCGCACTTTCCTAACCCCGCAAGACTTACGACACACCAGCAAGACTTACGACGAGAGTCCGCCGCCATGTACGAGCTGTCCCGGGTCCGCCTCTACTCCATCGGTCCGGCCGGTGCGCGCTATGCCGACACCGTGCTGGACCTGCGGGGCGTGGGTGATCCGGTGCCCGAACCCGCGCCCACCCAGGCGGAGTTCTTCGAGGAGGAGCCCGCCGGGCCGCCCCGCAGGCCCGCCCCCGCGGGCGTGCTCTTCCTGGAGAACGGCGGCGGCAAGTCCGTCCTGCTCAAGCTGATCTTCTCCGTGATGCTGCCGGGCCACCGCAACACGCTCGGCGGCGCCAGCTCCGGTGTCCTGCGCAAGTTCCTGCTCGCCGACGACTGCGGACACGTGGCGCTGGAGTGGCAGCACGTGCAGACCGGCGAGTGCGTCGTCGTCGGCAAGGTCAGCGAGTGGCGCGGCCGGCAGGTCTCCAACGACCCACGGAAGTTCGCCGAGGCCTGGTACTCCTTCCGCCCGGGCCCCGGACTCACCCTGGACAACCTGCCCGTCGCCGAGTCCACCGCCGTACGGCCACCCGTCGAGGGCGCCTCCGGGGCGCAGGGGCGGCGCCGCACCATGAAGGGCTTCCGGGACGCGCTCATGGAGGCGGGCAAGGCGTACCCGCACCTGGAGGTGCACTGGGAGGAGATCCACGACCGCTGGAACGAGCACCTGACGGACCTCGGCCTGGACCCCGAACTCTTCCGCTACCAGCGCGAGATGAACGCGGACGAGGGTGAGGCCGCCGGTCTGTTCGCGGTCAAGAAGGACTCCGACTTCACGGACCTGCTGCTGCGTGCCGTCACCGACACCCGGGACACCGACGGACTCGCCGACCTGGTCAGCGGTTTCGGCAACAAGCTGGGCCGGCGCGCGGAGCTGATCGCCGAACGGGACTTCACCGCCGGGTCCGTGGACCTGCTCGGGCGTATCGTCGACGCCGCCGAGGCCCGGTCGCGGGCGCGTGACATCCACGCGGGCGCCGAGCGGCGGACGCGCACGCTGGCGCGGCGGCTGTCCGCGCGCGGGGTGCAGGAGCGGACGCGCGCCGCCGACCTGGCCCAGCAGGTCACCGCGGCCGCGCACGCCGTCACCCAGGCCGAGAGCGCCCGCGAGCACAGCGCGCTGATCGCGGCCGAACTCGCTTACCGCCACGCCTCCTTGGCGCTCGCCGGTGCGGAGAAGGCCGCGGCGGCGCAGAAGCGGGAGCTGGCCGACGCCCGCCAGCTGTACTCCGCGTGGCAGGCCGCCGAGGCCGTGCTGCGGCACCGTGCCGCCGCCGACCGCGTGGCGCGCGTGTCGGCCGCCATCCAGGAGGCCGAACGGGACGCCGCACCCGCACTCGCCGCCCGCGCCAAGGCAGCCGTCGACCTCGTGCGGGCACTGCACGCGGCCGCCGAGAGCGCCGAGTTGCTCGCCAACGAGGAGGAGGAGCGGTCCGCCGCCCTGCAGGAGGTGAGCGAGTCCGCGTACCGGGACTCGACCACCGCCGCCACCGAGGCGCAGCGCGCCCGCAGCGAGGCCGGCCATTTGCGACAGCGGCTGACCGAGGTCGAGCAGGAGACCACCGAGGCCGTGCGCGCGGGCTGGCTGGACGACAGCGCCCCGGACGCGGACCCGGCGCGCGCCGCGCTCGCCGCGAGCGACGCCGAGAAGACGGCCGTCGCCGCCTGGGACGCCGCACGGGACGCCTCCCGCCGTGCCGCCGAGCACGCGCGCGAGGCGGCCTCCGCGGAGTCCCGGGCCGAACTGACGGCGGCCCGCGCGGCGGACGCGGCCACGGCCGCCGAGCGGACGTACGAGGCCGAGCGGCGCACCGCCGAGGCGCTGGCGGCCGAGGAGCGCCTGGCGGAACTGCTGAGCCTGTCCGGCACCGGCGCACGCCCCCGGGTCCCGGCACCCCGCAGGGACGACGACTCCCACGAAACCGGAACGGCCGACGTCGCCCTCACCGCCGAGGAACTGGACCGCTTCGCCGACGAACTGCGCGAACTGCTCGACGACTCCGTCTCCTCAGCCGAGCGGCAGCTCTTCGAACTGCGGACCGCGGCGGCCGACGACGCGCGCATCCTCGGGGCCCTCGGCGACGGCGGGCTGCTGCCGCCGGGCCCGGACGTGCTCGCGACCGTCGAGTTCCTCGGCGAGCACGGCATTCCGGCCCTGCCCGGTTGGCGCTATCTCGCGCAGGCCGTCGACCCCGCCGACCACGCGCGCGTACTGGCCGCCCGGCCCGAACTGGTCGACGGCGTGATCATCACCGACCCGGACTCCCACACCCGCGCGCGGGAAGTGCTGAGCGACGCGGCCCTGCTGCCCCGCTCCGCCGTCGCCGTCGGCACCGCCGCCGCGCTGCTCGCCCCGCCCCCGCCCGTCGACGAGCGCGACAACAGCGGCGACGTGTTCCTCGTCCCGCCGAACCCGGCCATGCACGACGAGCACGCCGCCGACCAGGAGCGCCGGGCACTGCGCGCCCGCGCCACCGAGCGGGACGAGGAGATCCGGGCGCTCGCGGCCCGACTGGGGAAGGACCGTGAACTCGCCGCCCGGCTCGCCTCCTGGCGCACGGGATGCCCGGCCGGCCGGCTCACCGAACTGGCGCAGGCAGCACGGGACGCCCGCGCGTTCGCCGAGGAGGCCGAGGCCGAGCTGGCCGAGGCACGAACCGTCCGGGCCGAGGCCGAGGAGACGGCCGCCGAGGCTGCTCAGGTGCGCGACGAGCGCCAGGAGGCCGCGCAGAAGGCCCGCCGTGCCGCCGACGCGCTCGCCGGACTGGCCTTCCGGCTGCGCGAACGCGCCGGCTGGCAGGCCAAGCTGCGCGAACTCGCCGACGAGGCGGTCGAGGCCGAGGCCCGCGCCCAGTCCTGCCTGGAGCGCGCCCGCGCCGCCGACGAGGACCGGCGCGCGGCCCAGCGCGCCGCCGACGACGCGCGCCGCACGGCGCGTGCGCTGCGCGCCGAGCGCTCCGAGATCGCGGGCGCCCCCGATGACGTACCGGAGGACCTCACCGACGCGCCGAAGGCGTCCCTGCCCGCCCTCCGTGAGGCCTACCGGGCCGCCTCCCAGGTCTACGAGAAGGTCGGCGTCGGCGCCGACCTGCGCGCCGAGCAGGCCCGGGCCGAGAGCGACGAGTCCGCCGCACGTGCCGAACTGGACCGGCTCAGCAACAAGGTGCGCACCCGCGCCGAACAGCTCCTCGCCTCGCCGGACGGCTCCGACGGGCCGTCCCGGCAGGCCGCCGCCGCGCGCGCCGAGGAACTGGTGCAGCTCCTGGAGACCCGGATGTCCTCCGCCAGCGAGCAACTGGGCCGGCTGCGCGGCGAAGCCGAACGGCACGCCCCCGAGAACGGCGAGGCCCACACTGAACTCCCCGAGGAGCTGGTGCCCCGCGACACCGAACACGCCCAGGCCCTGCTGCGCACGGCGACGGCCGAACTCGCCTCCCGCACCGAGGCCCTGAGCCAGGCCCGCGAGGCCCATGCCGAACTCCTGGAGGCCCACCGGGCCGCCGAGGACGCGGCGAGCGGCTTCGACGAGATCGCGGCCATGCTGCGCGACCTGCTGCGCGAGCACACCTCGGACGAGGAACAGGAGCAGCCGGAGCCGTACCCGGGCAACCTCGAGGAGGCCCGGAAGGCCGCCGCCGAGGCCCGTCGCTCGCTGCGCGGCTGCGCCGCCGACCTGTCCGCCGCCGAGGCCGCCGTGCGCGAGGCCTCCGACGTCCTCGTACGGCACGCCAACTCGACGCGGTACGAGCAGGTCCGCACACCCGCCCGCCAGCAGATCCGGGAACTGCCCGCGTCCGCCCTGCCCGAGCACGCGCAGCGCTGGGCGGAGGCGTTCGCACCCCGACTCCGGGTCCTGACCGACGAGTTGGCTCAGTTGGAACGCAACCGGGACTCCATCGTGGACCGGCTGCGCGGCCTCGTGGAATCCGCGCTGGCCACCCTGCGCTCCGCCCAACGCCTGTCCCGGCTGCCCGAGGGGCTCGGCGAGTGGTCGGGGCAGGAGTTCCTGCGCATCCGCTTCGAGGAGCCCGACCAGGCCACGCTCATCGAACGGCTCGGCGAGGTCATCGACGAGGCGACCCGCGCGGCCGTCAAGAAGAACTCCGACCTGCGTCGCGACGGCATGTCGCTGCTCCTGCGCGGTGTCAGCGCGGCACTCCAGCCCAAGGGCGTCGCCGTCGAGATCCTCAAGCCGGACGCCGTGCTGCGCGCCGAGCGGGTGCCGGTCGGACAGATGGGAGATGTCTTCTCGGGCGGCCAGCTGCTCACCGCCGCCATCGCGCTGTACTGCACGATGGCCGCGCTGCGCTCGAACGACCGGGGCCGCGACAAGCACCGCCACGCGGGCACGCTGTTCCTGGACAACCCCATCGGACGCGCCAACGCGACGTACCTGCTGGAGCTCCAGCGGGCCGTCTCCGACGCGCTCGGGGTGCAGCTGCTCTACACCACCGGCCTGTTCGACACCACCGCGCTCGCGGAGTTCCCGCTGGTCATCCGGTTGCGCAACGACGCCGACCTGCGGGCCGGCCTGAAGTACATCCGAGTGGAGGAACACCTCCGGCCGGGACTGCCGCAGCAGCCCCAGGCCGGCGAGGCGGTACACAGCGAGATCACGGCGACGCGGATGTTCAAGCGTCCGGCAACCGCGGCGCCCTGAGGGCGCGGCGAACTGTGCGAAGTCGGGGGGACCGGTGGCGGACCGTCCCACCGCGCGCCCTGCCCCCGTGCCGTCCCATGCGCGAGCGCGAAGGGTCCCGCATCCCGTCACGGATGCGACAACTGACCGGTCCCGCCGCGCCGGCGTATGCGCTCCTGAGCCCGCTCAGCCACTCGCGCCCGGCGGCGGGCCGCGCGGCGTTCGCGGCGCAGGGCGCGTGCCGTGCTGCTCGGGACCGACACCACTCCATGGCGCTGGTTCCACACCTGGCGCGTCACCCAGACGTCCAGCGCGCCCCACGTCGCCACCACCGTGCTCGCCACGCTGCTCAGCACCATGGGGAACGCCAGCCAGGAGTCGGCCAGCGTGCACAGCACAGCGATCACCGCCTGGATCAGCGTCACCGCGATGATGAGGACCGCCCGCACCGCCGCCGTCCGCACGGGATCCGGCAGCCGCCGCCGACGCGCGGGCTCCTCCACCCACAACGGCCGGTAGGACGACGCAGCACGCTGCTCACCGTCCGCCACGGGGCTTCTGTGTCGTTCCTCGCCCGCAAGCTGCGGGACGCCCCGGCCGTCGACCGGGCCGCGCCCTTGCGGCACCCGGCGCTCCACGCCGGCCGGAATGTCGCGATCCGGTGCCTGGGAGCCCCTTCGCGCCGCTGTGGGCGCCGCGGCGCCCGTCCCGGGTGTTCCGCGCCGCTCCGCCGTGCCCATCAACCCGTCACTCCCCACCGCCCGCAGACCACTCGTCCCGATGCCACCGACACCGACTCCCCAGTGGCTGCCCGGCTTGCGCTGTTTTACGCCGCCCGAGTGCGGCATGCGGCGCCTGTGGCCGATTCCGCCCCCAATTTCCGTACAGGAAGACGATCGACGTTCCGTTAAGATTCCCAACGAACGAAAAATTCCGGCCAAGACGCCCCCAATTCCCGGCCGGATACCCCACCGCGCCGCCTGCCGGTTGCGGGGAGGCGATCTCCCGTAATGGCAGGACAACTGCCCACCCCCGGCTGGTCTTCCACGGGTGGCGCGCCCGCTCGCCCCTTCGAGATAACTGTCGGTCGGTAGTAGGCTCGCGCCGTTTGTTGACGCACATGTGTACCCCCGGGACGGAGGGGGTCGAGCTGGGGGAGGCCATGCGCTTTCGCGGGAAGTCCATCCGCTGGAAGATCGTGGCGCTGCTTCTCGTGCCGCTGCTCTCCCTGACCGCCGTCTGGGCCTTTGCCACGGTCCTCACCGGCCGTGAGGCCCAGTCCCTGTTCAACGTCTCGCACATCGTCGAAGAGGTCGGCTACCCCACCGAGGACACCGTCCGCGTCCTGCAACAGGAGCGTCGCCAGACCCTTGTCTACCTCGCCGACCCGCGGGCCTCCGCCTCCCTCACCGCGCTGCGCCGCAGCCGCGCCGCCACCGACGAGGTGGTGGCCAAACTCCGTCGCAACAGCAAGGACGAGGACCTGCACGAGGACATGGGGCAGGGCACCGCCGAGCGCCTCGATTCCATCCTGGAGGCTCTCGACGGCATGGCGTCGCTGCGCCGCAGCGTCGAGGACGGCACCGTCAACCGCTCCCAGGCCCTCGACCTCTACGACCGGCTCGTCGACCCCTGCTTCGCACTGCTGGGCAATCTGCACCTCCTCGACAACGTGGAGATGGACAAGCAGGGCCGTGCCCTCGTCAACGTCTTCCGCGCCCGTGAACTGCTCTCCCGTGAGGACGCCCTCCTCGGCTCCGCGCTCGTCGCCGGTCGGCTCACCCGCGGCGAGATCCACGACGTCTCCGTCCTCGTCGCCCAGCGCTCCGTGATGTACGACGTCAGCCTGCCGCTGTTGCCGGAGTCGGAGAGTGGGCGCTTCCAGCGGTACTGGAAGAACGCCGACACCGCGCCCCTGCGCGTGGCCGAACAGGCCGTCATCGGCGCCACCCCCGGCGTCCCGCGCGGTGTGACCGCAAAGAGCTGGGACGAGGCCGCCGGTCAGGTCCTGGACCGGCTCGACCGGATGAGCACCCAGGCCGACGACCGCTACCAGGACCGCGTCCGCCCCCTCGCCGTCAACGTCATCATCAAGGCGGCCATCCCCGGCGTCCTCGGCCTCATCGCACTGCTGGTCTCCCTGATCATGTCCGTCCGGATCGGCCGCACCCTCATCCGCGACCTGCGTCGGCTGCGCCTGGAGGCCCACGAGGCGTCCGGGGTGCGGCTGCCCAGCGTGATGCGACGCCTCTCGGCGGGCGAACAGGTCGACGTCGAGACCGAGGTGCCCCGCCTGGAGTACGACAAGAACGAGATCGGCGAGGTCGGTCAGGCCCTCAACACCATTCAGCGCGCCGCCGTCGAAGCCGCCGTCAAACAGGCCGAGTTGCGCGCCGGCGTCTCCGAGGTCTTCGTCAACCTCGCCCGCCGCAGCCAGGTTCTGCTGCACAAGCAGCTCACCCTGCTCGACGCCATGGAGCGCAGGACCGACGACACCGAGGAACTCGCCGACCTGTTCCGCCTCGACCACCTCACCACGCGCATGCGCCGCCATGCCGAGGGCCTCGTCATCCTCTCCGGCGCCGCCCCCTCCCGTCAGTGGCGCAAGCCCATCCAACTCATGGACGTGGTGCGCGCCGCCGTCGCCGAGGTCGAGGACTACGAGCGCATCGAGGTGCGTCGGCTGCCCCGTGTCGCCGTCACCGGGCCCGCGGTCGCCGACCTCACCCACTTGGTGGCCGAGCTTCTGGAGAACGCCACCGTGTTCTCGCCGCCGCACACCGCCGTCCAGGTCGTCGGCGAGCGCGTCGCCAACGGCTTCACCCTGGAGATCCACGACCGCGGCCTCGGCATGACCGCCGAGGCGCTCATGGACGCCAACCTGCGGCTGGCCGAAACGCCCGAGTTCGAGCTCTCCGACACCGACCGGCTCGGCCTCTTCGTGGTCAGCCGGCTCGCCCGGCGGCAGAGCGTCCGCGTCTCCCTCCAGCCGTCCCCGTACGGCGGCACCACGGCCGTCGTCTTCATCCCCGACACACTCCTCACCGACGACGTCCCGGGCACCAACGGCGTCGGCTTCCGCCTCGACCGAGCCCTGCCCGACACGGCGTCCGACCCCCGCAAGGACCGCGCCTCGGCGCCGTCCCACGCCCCCGTCAGGCTCCCGGGTGTTCCCGCGTCGATCCTGGACGGCCCCGTCGAGCTGGAGGTACCCATCGACCTCGACGCGCTCGACGACTTCGCGGGCGCTCTCGGCGACCGGGACGACGAACGTGGCGTCTTCCGGCCCCGCCGCTCCCTCGCGGACCCCCCGGGCGAACAACACCGGCAGGCACGCGGCACACGGCGAGAGGCCGCCCGCACCGGCGACACCGACCATCTGGGCGCCCCCGTCCCGCTGCCGCACCGCCGCACCCCCAAGCTGGTCAGCTCCCACGGCCGCCCGGTGATCGGACAGGGACCCCGACGATCGGCAGCCGACGAGGAGCCGAGCTCGCCCAACCGCGGCGCGACGGGGTTGGAAGCCCGCAGGCCGTCCGGCCGCTCCGGGGAACCCAAGGCGGGTGTCACACGTTCGTACGATGATCGCACTGAGGTGGCTGCCCTGCCCCAGCGGCGCCGCACCCGGCCCCCGTCCGACCCGGACGGGACCATTCCCAGCCGGGACGCGGCGGCCGGAGAGGCTGACGGGGGCGCGGGCCCGCTGCCCCGCCGGGTACGGCAGGCCAGCCTCGCCCCACAGTTGAAGGACGGGCCCGACCGGCGCGCCGATCGCGAGCGGTCGGGCACCGCGAACCGGGCGGGGCTCGCCGAGCGCGACGCCGACGAGGTTCGCAGCCGTTTCGCCTCCCTCCAACGGGGCTGGCAGCGCGGCCGCGAGGAGAACGCCGCGGGCGACGAGGCCCAGGACGGCTCAGCACCACGAACGACAAAGGGGGACGGTCGATGACCGCACCGAAGGCCGCAGGGCCCACCGCGACCAACACGGCGTCGGGGGAGCTGAACTGGCTCCTCGACGACTTGGTGGAGCGTGTCGCCAGCATCCGCAAGGCGCTCGTGCTCTCCAGCGACGGTCTGCCCACAGGTGTCTCCAAGGAGCTGAGCCGGGAGGACAGCGAACACCTGGCCGCGGTCGCCTCCGGATTCCACAGCCTCGCCAAGGGCGTCGGCCGGCACTTCGACGCCGGCGGGGTCCGCCAGACCATCGTCGAACTCGACGAGGCCTTCCTGTTCGTCACCGCCGCAGGCGACGGCAGTTGTCTCGCCGTCCTGTCGGACGCCGACTCCGACGTCGGACAGGTGGCCTACGAGATGACCCTCCTCGTCAAACGGGTCGGCGCACATCTGGGATCCGCTCCGCGCTCCGATCTGCCCACGGGCGGGTAGTGGGACGGCATGAGCCGAGACGGTCAGGGAAGCAGCCACTGGTTCGACGACGAGGCCGGACCGGTCGTCCGTCCGTACGCCATGACGCGCGGCCGCACCAGCCACGAGGTGCAGCACCGCCTCGACCTGATCGCGGTGGTCGTCACCGAGCCGCACGTGGACGATCCCGAGACGAACCCGTCGCTGTCCCCGGAGCACGTGAACATCGTCGAACTGTGCCGTGACACCCCCCGGTCGGTCGCCGAGCTCGCCGCCGAGCTCGATCTGCCCGTCGGCGTGGTGCGGGTGCTCGTCGGGGACCTGGTGGACGAGGAACTGGTCCACGTCACCCGTCCCGTGCCGCCCGCCGAGTTGGTGGACGAGAGCATCCTGCGCGATGTGATCAACGGCCTGCGGGCCTTGTGAGCCGGGGGTGCCGCGCGCTCCGGCCGAGTGCGCGGCCATCCCCACCGGCCGCGCACGTGGCCCTGCCACCAGGACCGCGACGCACGGGCGGGGCGGCGCCGACGTGCCCTTCCGCGCGCGGACCGGCGCTAGAACCCCGGTCCCGATATGATCCAAGTGATCGTCGGCTACCCACCGCAGTGCGCCGATCACGCACCTGCGGGCAGGGTTCCGAGCAGCGCGATCGGAGAGACGGACGTGACCACGGGCTGGCAGTTCTGGGTCGACCGCGGCGGCACCTTCACCGACGTCGTCGCGCGCCGCCCGGACGGCCGGCTGCTCACCCACAAGCTGCTGTCGGACAACCCCCACCGATACGCCGACGCCGCCGTCGCCGGCGTACGTGAACTCCTCGAGGACGGCGGCGCCGTCGACGCCGTCCGTATGGGCACCACCGTCGCCACGAACGCCCTGTTGGAACGTACGGGCGAACGCACCCTCCTCGTCATCACCCGTGGCTTCCGCGACGCCCTGCGCATCGCCTACCAGAACCGCCCGCACCTCTTCGCCCGCGCGATCGAGTTGCCGGAGCTACTGTACGAGCGGGTCGTCGAGGTCGACGAACGCGTCACCGCCGACGGCACCGTCCTGCGCGTCCCTGACCTGGACGCCCTGGCCGGACCGCTGCGCGGGGCGTACGACGACGGGATCCGCGCGATCGCCGTGGTCTGCATGCACAGCCATCTGCACCCCGCCCACGAACGGGCCATCGGCGAGCTGGCCGCCCGCACCGGCTTCCCGCAGATCTCGCTGTCCAGCGAGGTCAGCCCCCTGATGAAACTGGTGCCGCGCGGCGACACGACCGTGGTCGACGCCTACCTCTCGCCGGTCCTGCACCGCTACGTCCAGCACGTCGCCGACGAACTGCACGGCGTACGACTGATGTTCATGCAGTCCAACGGCGGGCTGGCGGAGGCCGGACAGTTCCGCGGCAAGGACGCCATCCTGTCCGGACCCGCGGGCGGCATCGTCGGTATGGCCCGCATGTCGCAGCTCGCCGGCTTCGACCGAGTCATCGGCTTCGACATGGGCGGCACCTCCACGGACGTGTCGCACTTCGCCGGCGGGTACGAACGCGTCTTCACCACGCGGATCGCCGGAGTGCGGTTGCGGGCGCCCATGCTCGACATCCACACGGTCGCGGCGGGCGGCGGCTCGATCCTCCACTTCGACGGCTCCCGCTACCGCGTAGGGCCGGATTCGGCGGGCGCGGACCCGGGACCCGTCTGCTATCGCGGCGGCGGGCCGCTCACCGTCACCGACGCCAATGTGATGCTCGGCCGAATCCAACCCGCCCACTTCCCGCGCGTGTTCGGCCCCGACGGCGACCAGCCCCTGGACGACGCCCTCGTCCGCGAGCGCTTCGCCGCCCTCGCCCGCGACATCCGCGAGCGGACCGGAGACGACCGCACCCCCGAACAGGTCGCCGAGGGCTACCTGCAGATCGCCGTCGCCAACATCGCGAGCGCCGTCAAGCGGATCTCGGTGCAGAAGGGCCACGACGTCACCCGCTACGCGCTCACCACCTTCGGCGGGGCAGGCGGCCAGCATGCGTGCCTGGTCGCCGACTCCCTGGGCATCCGCACCGTCCTCGTACCCCCCATGGCCGGCGTGCTCTCCGCGCTCGGCATCGGACTCGCCGACACCACCGCCATGCGCGAACAGTCCGTCGAGGCACCCCTGGAGCCCGCCTCGATGCCCGGCGTCCTGAAGACCGCCGACGACCTCGAGAGCGCCGCCCGCGCCGAACTCCTCGCCGAGGACGTGCCCGAGGGCCGCATCCGGGTCACCCGCCGGGCCCAGCTGCGCTACGACGGCACCGACACCACGCTCACCGTCGAGCTGACCGAGCCCGGCGCGATGAGCCACGCCTTCGAAGAACGTCATCGCGCCACGTACTCCTTCACGCTCGACCGCCCGATCGTCGTCGAAGCCCTCTCCGTGGAAGCCACCGGCGTCACCGAACCCCCCGATCTCTCCGCCCTCGCCCCGTACGAGGGCCGCTCCGCTGCGCCGGAGTCCGTCCGCCTCCACACGGGCGGCGTCTGGCGCGACGTACCTCTCCACCGCCGGGAGCATCTGCCTCCCGGCGAAGCCGTCACCGGCCCGGCGATCATCACCGAGGCCAGTGCGACGACCGTCGTCGACGACGGCTGGCGAGCCGAGGCCCGGGACGACGGGCATCTGGTCATGGAACGTGTGGCGATCACGGAGAGTTCCCACCCGGACACAGAAGTGGACCCGGTGCTGCTCGAGGTCTTCAACAACCTCTTCATGTCCATCGCCGAACAGATGGGCGCCCGCCTGGAGTCCACCGCCCAGTCCGTCAACATCAAGGAACGCCTGGACTTCTCCTGCGCCCTCTTCGACCCCCAGGGCAACCTCGTCGCGAACGCCCCGCACATCCCCGTGCACCTGGGCTCGATGAGCACCAGCGTCAAGGAGGTCATCCGCCGGCGCGGCGACACCATGCGCCCCGGCGACACCTACGCCGTCAACGACCCGTACCACGGTGGCACCCACCTGCCCGACGTCACCGTCATCACCCCCGTGTTCGACACGGATGGCGACCGGATCCTCTTCCACGTCGCCTCCCGCGGGCACCACGCGGAGATCGGCGGCATCGCGCCCGGCTCCATGCCCGCGCACAGCCGCACCATCGAGGAGGAGGGCGTCCTCTTCGACAACTGGCTGCTCGCCGAGGGCGGCCGCTTCCGCGAGGAGGAGACGCTCCGCCTGCTGACCGAGGCGCCCCACCCGTCACGCAACCCGAGGACCAACCTCGCCGACCTGCGCGCCCAGATCGCCGCCAACCGCAAAGGCGTCGACGAAGTCGGCCGTATGATCGAGGACTTCGGGCTCGACGTGGTGCAGGCGTACATGAAGCACGTCCAGGACAACGCCGAGGAGGCCGTGCGCCGCGTCATCGACGCCCTGGACGACGGCGAGTACGCCTACGAGACCGACTCCGGCGCCGTCATCCGCGTCCGTGTCCGCGTGGACCGCGAGAACCGCTGCGCCACTGTCGACTTCACCGGCACGTCCGCGCAGCTCACGACCAACTTCAACGCACCCTTGTCCGTGGTGGACGCCGCCGTCCTGTATGTCTTCCGCACCCTGATCGCCGACGACATCCCCCTCAACGACGGCTGTCTGCGCCCTCTCGACATCATCGTCCCACCCGGCTCCATGTTGGCGCCCGAGTACCCGGCCGCCGTCGTGGCCGGTAACGTCGAGACCTCCCAGGCCATCACCGGGGCCCTGTACGCCGCGCTCGGGGTGCAGGCCGAGGGCTCCGGCACCATGAACAACGTCTCCTTCGGCAACGACCGGTACCAGTACTACGAGACGGTGGCCTCCGGATCCGGCGCCGGTCACGGCTTCCCGGGCGCGCCCGTGGTGCAGACCCACATGACCAATTCGCGCCTGACCGACCCGGAGGTCCTGGAGTGGCGACTGCCGGTGCTGCTCGAGGAGTTCGCCGTGCGCCGCGGCAGCGGCGGCGACGGACGCTGGCGCGGCGGGGACGGTGCCGTGCGCCGCATCCGGTTCCGGGAGCCCATGACCGTCTCCACGCTCTCCCAGCACCGCAGGATCCCGCCCTACGGCATGGCAGGCGGCAGGCCCGGGACACTCGGCGCGAACCGCGTGGAGCGCGCCGACGGGACCGTGGTGCGCCTCGCGGGCAGTGATTCGGCGGACGTCGGCCCGGGCGACGTACTCGTCATCGAAACCCCCGGCGGCGGAGGTTACGGACCGCCGCCGTCCGATCCCCGTCAAGCAGGAGAAGAGAACGATGGTCCTCGGGCGCAGTGAGCGCGGCAAGCCCCCGGTCGAGCCTGTCACGTTCAAGATTCTCGTGGCCGGCGGTTTCGGCGTGGGCAAGACGACCCTCGTCGGCGCGGTCAGCGAGATCAGGCCGCTGCGCACCGAGGAGGTGCTCACCGAGGCGGGCCGTCCGGTCGACGACACCCGAGGTGTGGAAGGCAAGCACACCACCACCGTCGCCATGGACTTCGGTCGCATCACCCTCCGCGAGGACCTGGTGCTCTACCTGTTCGGGACGCCCGGCCAGGACCGCTTCTGGTTCCTGTGGGACGAACTGGCCACCGGTGCCCTGGGAGCGGTCGTCCTCGCCGACACCCGCCGACTGCAGGACTGCTTCTCCGCCGTCGACTACTTCGAGCGCCGTTCCATCCCGTTCGTCGTCGGCGTCAACTGCTTCGACGGCGCGGTCCGGCACCGCGCCGAGGACATCCGGCAGGCCCTCGACCTGGACGACGACGTACCGGTCGTCCTCTGTGACGCCCGCGAGCGGGAGTCGGTCAAGGAGGTGCTGATCGCGGTCGTGCGGCACGCCGGGACGCGCACGGCCGACCACCGCGCGAGCGTCGCCACCTGATCCCGTGTGGACACGCAGGGGCGGCCCGTACCCCCGCCGACCGGGGTACGAGCCGCCGTCGCGCACGCGCGCGTGGCTCACGCGAGACGCACGCGGGCGTGGCTCACGCGAGACGCACGCGCGCGTGGGGACGGTGAGGGTCAGTCCGCCCCCTCCTCCTGCCAGCCGAAGCTCTTCTCCACGGCCTTGCGCCAGTTGCGATACTCCCGGTCGCGGACCGACGCCTCCATGGCGGGCCTCCACTCGACGTCCTTCTGCCAGTGCGACTTCAGCTCGTCCAGGTCGTTCCACACCCCGGTCGCGAGGCCGGCCGCGTACGCGGCGCCCAGGCAGGTCGTCTCGGAGACCTTCGGCCGGATCACCGGCACGCCCAGCACGTCCGCCTGGTGCTGCATCAGCAGGTTGTTCTTCGTCATGCCGCCGTCGACCTTCAGGGTGGTGATCGGCACCCCGGAGTCCTGGTACATCGCGTCCACGACCTCACGCGTCTGCCAGCTCGTCGCCTCCAGCACCGCCCGCGCCAGGTGGGCCTTGGTGACGTAGCGGGTCAGCCCGGTGACCACCCCGCGCGCGTCGGAGCGCCAGTAGGGGGCGAACAGGCCGGAGAACGCGGGCACGATGTACGCCCCGCCGTTGTCGTCGACGCTCGCCGCAAGCGTCTCGATCTCGTCCGCGGTGCGGATGATGCCCAACTGGTCGCGGAACCACTGCACCAGCGCACCGGTGATCGCGATCGATCCCTCCAGGCAGTAGACCGGCGCTTCGTCACCGATCTTGTAGCCCATGGTCGTCAACAGCCCGTTCTTCGAGGGCACCGGCCGGTTGCCGGTGTTGAGCAGCAGGAAACTGCCCGTGCCGTAGGTGTTCTTCGCCGTCCCCACGTCGTAGCAGGCCTGCCCGAACACCGCCGCCTGCTGGTCGCCCAGCGCGGAGGCGACCGGCACGCCCGCGAGTTGGCCGACAGCGGTCCCGTACACCTCGCAGGAGGACCTGATCTCCGGGAGGATCGCCTCCGGGACGTTCATGGCGGCCAGGATGGAGGCATCCCACTGGAGCGTCCGAAGGTTCATCAGCATGGTGCGCCCCGCGTTGGTGACGTCGGTGACGTGCCGTCCGCCGTCCGTGCCGCCGGTCAGGTTCCAGATGAGCCAGGAGTCGATGGTGCCGAACGCGATCTCGCCGCGCTCCGCGCGGGCCCTGAGCCCGGGCACGTTGTCCAGCAGCCAGGCCGCCTTGGGCCCGGAGAAATAGCTTGCGAGCGGTAGCCCGGTCTGCTCACGGAAACGGTCCTGCCCGTGGGAGCCGCCGAGTTCGTTGCACAGCGCGGCCGTCCGGGTGTCCTGCCAGACGATCGCGTTGTGCACGGGCTTGCCCGTGGCGCGGTCCCACAGGACCGTGGTCTCGCGCTGGTTGGTGATGCCGAGCGCGGCTATCTGGTCGGCCCGCAGCCCGGCCTTGGCGATCGCGCCCGCGACCACCGCCTGCACCTTGGACCAGATCTCCGTGGCGTCATGCTCCACCCAGCCCGGCTTGGGGAAGATCTGGCGGTGTTCGCGCTGGTCGACGGCGACGATCCCACCGCCCTGGTCGAAGACGATGCAGCGGCTGGACGTGGTGCCCTGATCGATCGCGGCGACGTACTTGCGGTCGTGCTCCGTCATGACGTCCCCTTCGTCAAAGGGTCAGAAGGCTGCTTTGTACACAAGGGCCGACAGCGCACCGCCGATCAGCGGTCCTACCACCGGTATCCAGGCGTAGCCCCAGTCCGACCCGCCCTTGTTGGGGATCGGCAGCAGGGCGTGGGTGATGCGCGGCCCGAGGTCCCGGGCGGGATTGATCGCGTATCCGGTGGGCCCGCCGAGGGAGAGCCCGATGCCGACGACGAGCAGGGAGACGAGCAGGATGCCGATGCCCGAGCCGTACGCCGTCGTGCCGGGGATGATGCCGATGCCGGTGCCGAGGTTCTTGCCGAAGAACAGGATGGGCAGCACCAGACCCATGGTCGCGATGATCTCGGTGATCAGGTTGGCGACCGGATTGCGGACCTCCGGGGCGGTGGAGAAGATCCCGAGCGTGGGCTGGGCCCTGTCCTCGTCGGCGTTCGCCTGGAACTGGGCGAAGTAGAGCAGCCAGGTCAGCACGGCACCGAGGATCGCGCCCGCCATCTGGCCCAGCACGTAGTACGGGACGTCCTGCCACTTGGTGATGCCGGCGATGGCGAGGCCGATGGTCACCGCCGGGTTGAGGTGTCCGCCGGACTTCGGGGCGGCGGTGTAGGCGCCCGCGAGGACGCCGAAGCCCCAGCCGAAGGCGATGACGACCCAGCCCGCGCCCCTGGCCTTCGAGTGGTGCAGGGTGACGGCGGCGCAGACTCCCGCGCCGAACAGGATGAGTATGGCCGTGCCGATCAACTCGCCAACGAAGATGCTTGCATGCGTCATGGCGGCTCCTAGGCCCTCGCCCCGGGGTCCGGTCCGGCCCCGTGTCGGTCCTCCGTGCAGGGTGCGTTTCCCTTGGCGACTTCAGCCGAAGGCAGGGAGATCCCGAGCCCCGCCCGGCGTCCGCGACGAGCGTGCCTGTACAGCGGAACCGCCCGGTGGGGGATGACCCGTGGTACGGGGGTGGGCCTCGGGGCGCATGACCCGAATGCGCCCGAATGCGGCGATGCCGACTGACATCCGGAAGTTTTACGCCGCACCCACCGAGCGTCAAGGCAGGCGACGTAAAACGGTGGGGAGGCATCCGCAGGATCTGGGAGAAGGGGCGGCCGCGGCCTGTTGTCAGCGGCCACCCGGGGCGCCCGCCGGGGCCGGAGCCGGGAGCGAGCCGCGCCGGATCTCGTGGCCCGGGAGCCCGGCCCGGCCCAGGACCCAACTCGCGCCGCTCAGCGCCTTCGCCGCCTGCTTGAGGGGCGCCAGACATGCCGCCGCCTGACGGTGGTCGGTCACACTGCCCGGTGCGCACAGAACCGTGGCCAGTGACAGCGTGATCGTGCGCCCGCCCGCCGACCAGGGCGCGTCCAGCACCGACACGGCGAGTGGATCGAGCCTCTCCGGATCAGCCAGCACCAGGAAGTCGTCCCCGCCGATGTGTCCCACCCGGGTGCTCCCCGACGCGGCGCCCTGCAACGCGTGCCCGACCGCACGGATGAGCTCGTCGCCGGCGGCGAACCCCGCCCCGTCGTTGACCTGCTTGAAGTGGTCGATGTCCAGCCAGCTCAACGCGAACGTCCGTCCGTCCGCGATCCGCCGGTCCACCTCACCGGTGATCGCGTCCGACCCGGGCAGCCGGGTCAGCGGATTGAGCCCCGCCGCCTCCTCGACCCGGCTCTCGGCCAGCGCCCGCACGAGGTCCGCGAGCCGCACGACGGCCACGCACCGCCCCTGGTGGTCGACCACCGCCACGTCGTCCGAGGTGCGGTCCCGTCCGCCGACCGCGACCACGTCGAGCACCTCCCAGGCCGTGGCGTCGATGCCCACCGTGCGCGGCGGATCACCCAGCTTGGCGGCGGGCCGATCGGCGTACAGCGCATGCCCGTACCGCCCCGACATCGACAGCAGGAATCGCGAGCGGTGCACCGATCGGACGGGCACGCCGGCCGGGTCCACCAGCAACACTCCGGAGACCTCGGGCGACCCGGTGAGCAGCGCCCGCACCTGGCCCGCCGAGGCCGTGGCGGGCAGCAGCGCGGCGGGCCGCAGGAACTGCCGCACCGACGGCCCGGTACGCGCGGTCGCCGGCACGGAAGGGGCCGCCACCGGTACGTACACGTCCACGGCGGGCCGCCGGGACGGCGGCGCGAACAGATCGCCCTGCGCCAACTGCGCCCCCGCCGCCCGTACCGCCGCGCACTGCGTCTCGGTCTCCACGCCCTCGACCGACAGCAGCGCACCCAGCTGCTCGCACAGCGTCCGCATGGCCCGCACAACGGCCGGCCGCGTCAGCAGGGACGCGTCGAGCTTCAGCAGGTCCGGCGCCATGTCGGACAGCAGGCGCAGTGGTATGTCGCCGTCCCCGACTCCGTCCGCGCAGATCCGGAAGCCCTCGCCGCGCAGCACCCTCACCCCGTCCGACAGGGCCCGGTGCGGTACGTGCGTGTACGGCGGGCCGATGTCGACCGTCACCTCCCACGGCAGCCGCCCCGCTCGGCGCACGGCCTGCCGCAGGGCGGTGAGCCCACCGAGATCGGCGAGCGTCGCCGCGAACACGTTGACGTGCAGCGGCAGCAGAGTCTCCGTCCGCGTCGCCGCGCCGACCGCCAAAGCGGCCAGAATGCCGTCGAGTTCAGGGTCCCGACGGGCCTGCGCGAGGACATCGCCGGTCTCCGGGCGCGCGAGGATCTCCAGTGCCGCCACCCCTCCGGTCGTCAGATTGACCACCGGCTGGAAGGCGAAGCGGATGCTGTCCGTCCAGGAGGGCACGTAAGCATGATGGCGTCGTCGGCGTGCGCCCAGGCCGAGTTCATGACCTGTTCACACAGCATTCCCGAGTGATCACCCAGCGTGAGGGGTCTCGCCGTATCACCGCACCGCGATCACCGCCGATCCGTGTCCGAACAGCCCTTGGTTCGCCGTGATCCCGGTGCGTGCGTCCGCCACCTGGCGGTCGCGCGCCTCACCCCGCAACTGCCAGGTCAGCTCGCACACTTGGGCGATCGCCTGCGCCGGGACCGCCTCGCCGAAGGACGCCAGGCCACCGCTCACGTTCACAGGTATGTGCCCGCCGAGCGCTGTGGCGCCCTCTCTCAGCAGTTTGGCCCCCTCGCCCTCCGCGCACAGCCCCAGGTCCTCGTACCACTGCAGTTCCAGCGCGGTGGACAGGTCGTACACCTCGGCGAGGGACAGGTCCCCGGGCCCGAGCCCCGCCTCCTCGTACGCGGCTCGCGCGATCGACGCGCGGAACGTCTCGGGTGCCGGCTCGACCGCCACCGCCGAGTCCGTCGCGATGTCGGGCAGGTCGAGCGCGGTGTTGGGATAGCGCGGCGTCACTGTGGACACCGCCCGTATCCGCACCGGCCGCGCCGCTCCGTGCCGGTGCGCGAACTCCATGCTCGACAGGACGAGCGCCGCCCCGCCGTCCGAGGTCGCGCAGATGTCGAGGAGCCGCAGCGGATCGGCCACCACCGCAGAGGCGGCGACCTCCTCGGCGGTGACCCGACTGCGGTACCGGGCGTTCGGATTGAGGGCTCCCATGGCCGCGTTCTTCACCTTGACCCGGGTGAAGTCGTCAACCGTGTCCCCGTGGACGGCCATCCGGCGGCGGGCGTACAGACCGAAGTAGGCCGGGTTGGTCGCCCCGAGGATCCGGAACCGCAGCCAGTCAGGATCGTCGGGCCGGTCACCGCCCGCGGGGCGGAAGAACCCTTTGGGGGCCGACTCGGCGCCGACCACCAGTACCACGTCCGCGAGCCCCGAGAGGATCTGAGCCCGCGCGGTGTTGACCGCCTGCGCGCCCGAGGCGCACGCCGCGTACACGCTCGTCACTCGCGCTCCCTGCCAGCCGAGCGCCTTGGCGAACGTCGCCCCCGCCACGTATCCGGGATAGCCGCCCCGTACGGTTTCCGCACCCACGATCGAGCCAACGTCCCGCCAGTCGATGCCCGCGTCGGTGAGCGCGGCCCGCGCGGCCACCGTCCCGTACGCGACGAAGCCGCGTCCCCATTTGCCCCATGGATGCATGCCCGCGCCGAGCACCGCCACGTCGTCCGTCATCCCGCCACCCCCGTCGGCCGCCAGTGCCATGTCGTCCAGGTCGTCTCCGCGTCCTCGTGCAGCACCCCGGGGACGACCTCCGCCTCCATGCCCACCGCCAGATCGGCTACGGCCACCCCCGGAACCGCCTGCCCGAGCACCACGATGCGCTCTGCTTCCAGTTCCACCGCGATCAACGCGTAGGGCTTCCATGGAAGTTCCGGATTCGTCACATAGGGTGACGGAGGTCGGTAACGAGTATCGGTGTACGACCAGATTCGCCCTCGTTTGGACAGTGGTAGTTCGGTGAGGTCGCCTCCCTGGCAGCCGGGGTTGCGGCAGCAGACGTCCTCACGCGGGAAGAACACCGTCCGGCAGGCGGAGCACCGTGTGCCGACAAGGCGGAAGTCTTCTCCCTCGCATGTGAACCATCCGGCGACCACCGGGGTGTGGATCCGCGACATGGCCCCTCCTTGGCAAGGATCTGACGGGACGTCAGGAGTCTGGCACGTGATCGCGGAAATCGGCAGACGGGCCGTCGAACGGCACAGGCGTTCTTCCCCACCGCACCCCTCGACTGATAAATGCAAGGGACATGACGCGTCGCTCGGTCGTCGTACGAAGCCTCGTCGCCGCGCTCGCCGCGCTCCTCGCCGTCGTCTCCGCCCCGGCCACGGCTCCGGCCGCGCCGGAGCCCAAGGCGCCCTCGGACTTCGTCGCGCTGAGATCCGTGGACCCGACGATCCTGCAGGAGATTCGGTACTTCACCCCGCACAACTTCGTCGGCGAGCGCATCGACGGCTACCGACAGCCCCTGTGCCTCCTCACCCGCCCGGCCGCCGAAGCGCTCCACAAGGCACAGACGAAGCTCCTGCGCGAGGGCTACACGCTCAAGGTGTACGACTGCTACCGGCCGCAACGCGCCGTCGACCACTTCGTGCGCTGGGCGAAGGACCTCGACGACCAGAAGATGAAGCCGGAGTTCTATCCCCGGGTCGACAAGACGCGTCTGTTCGCGGAAGGTTACGTCGCGGAGAAGTCCGGGCACAGCCGCGGATCCACCATGGACCTCACGATCGTCCCACTGCCCGTCGGACCGACCCGTCCCTACGTCCCCGGCCGGCCGCTCGTGCCGTGCTACGCGCCGAAGGCCGAACGCTTCCCCGACAACTCCGTCGACATGGGCACGGGTTTCGACTGCTTCGACACCCTCGCCCACACGGACGACCCCCGGATCATCGGCGATCAGCGCGCCAACCGACAGCTCCTGAAGCGCACGCTCCAAGGCCTCGGCTTCGTCAACCTCGCCGAGGAGTGGTGGCACTACACCTACAAGCCGGAGCCCTACCCCGACACCTGCTTCGACTTCCCCGTGTCCATGAAGTCGCTGACGCCCTCCCCCTGAGCGGCCCCCGGAAGACGCCGCACAGATGATCGGATACAGTCCGCCACGTGTCCGAATCCCCGATCCCGTCCGCCGTCGACTCCGTGCCGGACTCACACTGTTCGGGCTGCGGAGCGCCCTACGGAGAGGGCATCTCCGGCTGGCCCCGCACCTGCGCCACCTGCGGCACGGTGGCCTACCGCAACCCGCTGCCCGTCGCGGTCGCCCTCCAGCCCGTGTACGACACCAAGGGCACGTCCCTCGTCGTCATCACCCGAACCATCCCGCCCGCGCGCGGAGGTATCGCCCTACCCGGAGGGTTCATCGACCACCGGGAGGACTGGCGGCACGCCGTCGTCCGGGAGCTGAAGGAGGAGACCGGCATCGACGCCGCCGCCCGCGATGTGCGGCTCGTCGACGCGATGAGCTCGCCCGACGGCCACCTGCTGCTGTTCGGGCTTCTCCCGGAGCGTCCGGCCGCGGACCTGCCGCCGTCCACCGGCACCGACGAGACGGAGGGCTGGCAGCTCCTGCGCCGACCCGCCGAACTCGCCTTCCCGCTGCACACACTGGCAGTGCAGGGGTGGTTCGAGGGCCGCTACGTGTGAGCGCGCGCGGGGACGCGCGCAGCACAGCCGCGCGCGTCCCGCCCGGTCATCCGTGGTCGAGGCCCCGCACCCGCACCGGATACGCGGGGTCGCCGCTGCCTCCCTCCTCGTCCCGCCGGACCACCACCCGGCGCCCCTTCCACCGAGTCACATAGCGCTCGATCTCCGGCTCCTCCCAGCCGTCACCCGCGTCCGGCACAACCGTTCCGCCCCCGGACCGCCCCCGCGCCGGCGCCCAGGCCTCCAGCTCCATATCCCCGTCCGCACCCCGTACGGGCAGGACGGCGCCCGCACGCGCGAACACCGGAATCCGCCCCAGGGGCGCCTCGACCAGCACCCGGCCCGGCCCTTCGTACACCGCCTCGGTCACCGTGTCGTACCAGCGCCCCGGCGGCAGCAGCACCCTCCGACGGACCGCGCCGGCCTCCAGCACCGGTGCCACCAGGAGGCTGTCGCCGAGCAGGAAGGCGTCCTCGCAGTCCCTCAGCGCCCTGTCCTCGGGCGCGCCCCACCACAGGGGCCGCACATAGGGCGCACCTGTGCGGCGCGCCAGATGCGCCAGGGTGACGAAGTACGGCAGCAGCCGCCGTCGCTCGGCGAGCGCCACGCGCGCGTGCTCCAGAACGTCGTCGCCGAACTCCCAGGGCTCCCGTCGCCCGGCGCGCAGACTCGCGTGGGTGCGGAACAGCGGCAAGTAGGCGGCGAGCTGAAACCAGCGCAGATACAGCTCCGGCGGCGGACTCCCGTCGAAGCCGCCGACGTCCGGCCCGGAGTACGGCACGCCGCACAGCCCGAGTCCCAGCACCAGCGACAACGAGGCGCGCAGCCCCGGCCAGCCCGTGGCCACGTCCCCGGACCAGGTCCCGCCGTAGCGCTGTATGCCGGCCCACCCCGAGCGCGAGAAGAGGAACGGCCGCTCCTCGGGGGCGAGGCCGAGCAGCCCCTCGTACGCGGCCCGCGCCATGCACAGGGCGTACACGTTGTGGGCCTCCCGGTGGTCACCGCCACGGCCCTCCAACGCGTGCCGGGCCGAGCGCGGCAGGGTGTTCTCCCCGAAGGCCGTGAACGACACCGGCTCGTTCATGTCGTGCCAGAACCCCGCGAAGCCCTGGGCGAGACGCTCCTGGTAGAGCCCGCCCCACCACGCACGCACGCGCGCGTGCGTGAAGTCGGGATATACGGCCTCACCGGGCCACACGACCCCTTCCACCGGCCGCCCCGACACGTCCCGCACGAACGCGTCCTCGGCGCGCCCGCTGTCGTACACCGGATCGCCCGGCTCCGCCTTGACCGCCGGGTCGACGATCGACACCAGGCGGATCCCGTCCCGGCGCAGATCCTCGGCGAGCACCGGCAGCTTCGGAAAGCGGTCCTGGTCGACCGAGAACACCCGGTGGCCGTCCAAGTGGTCGATGTCGAGATGGACGGCATCGAGCGGAAGGTCGTGTTCCGCGTACCCGGCGACGATCCGGCGCACCTCCTGCTCACTGCCGAAGCCCCACCGCGCGTGATGGTGCCCCAACGCCCAGGCCGGCGGCACAGCGGGCGCCCCGGTCAGCGACGCCCAGACGCGCAGCACGCGCGCGGGGGTGCCCACCATCACCCAGCAGCGCAGCGGACCGCCGTCCATCCGCACCTCGCAGGCTCCCGCCCGGTCGTGCCCGGAGCCCGCACCCTCCTCGCCCTCGCGCAACGTCACCGTGCCGTCCCACGAGGTGTCGTGAAAGACCAGATGGGTCCCCGCGTCGGCCACCACCATCTGGACCGGCATCGTGATGTAGAGGGGGTCGTCTCCGGGCCCGAACGGCCGCCCCGGGTCCGTGTTCCACAACCGATACGTCCCGTCGCGCAGTCGCGGCCCTTTGGCCCGCCCGCCGAGCCCGAAGAAGCGTGCGTCGGGCGCCACTTCGGCCCGCTGCATCCAGCGCGCCCCGCCCCCGTCCACCGGCTCCCACCACCGGGGCGGAAGATCCCGGCGCAGGGTCACCCCGCCGGGTGTGCACACCTCGATCGCGCCGTGCCGCGACACCACGACCGTGACGCGCTCCGCCACGACCCGCCAGCCGCCGTCCTTGTCCGGCTCCAGCACAGCCCGCAGATCCGGTTCGGGGCAGCGACCCGCGAGCGCGTACGACGGCTCCGGTTCCACCCCGTCCCAGCCCCAGAACACCGCCCCGTTCACCGCGACCATGATCCGCAGCTCGGCGCGCGTGAACCGCACGACACCGCCGCCCGGCCCTGGCTCCACGTCCCGTACGGGGCCGGGCACCCGCGCCCGCTCGGCGCCCCGCCGCGGCAACCCGGTGGCGTCGGCACGCCGCCTGCGCCACGCGGCCCGCACAGTGCGCAGACCACCTGCCGCCCCCGCCGCACCGACCGCTTTCACCGAACGCACCAGGTCACGACCGTCCATGCTGCTCACCCTGCCACTGACGTCCTCGTACAGGGGCGCCGTTCAACTGCCGTTCACCTGTGTTGAGAGCACAGCTTCGCGATGCCGACTATGTGGAGCACACCCTGGTGCAGAAGTCGATCACATGGCATCGTCCATGTCAGCCGCGTGACGCGCACACCCCAGCACGTGCGCGGACCACGCACACGACGCGTACAGTCCGGGAGCCGCCCCATGACCTCAGCGAACCCCACGCCCCTGTGGCAGCCCGACGCGGACCGCATCGCCCGGGCACAGATCACCAGGTTCCAGGCCTGGGCGGCGGAACACCACGGGGCACCCGCCGAGGGCGGCTACCCAGCGTTGCACCGCTGGTCGGTGGACGAGCTGGAGACCTTCTGGAAGGCCGTCACGGAGTGGTTCGACGTACGGTTCTCCACGCCCTACGCGCGCGTACTCGGCAACCGTTCCATGCCGGGCGCCGAATGGTTCCCCGGGGCGACCCTGAACTACGCCGAACACGCCCTGCGCGCCGCGGCCACCCGAGCCGACGACCCCGCCCTGCTGGCCGTCGACGAGTCCCACGAACCCCGCCCGGTCACCTGGTCCGAGCTGCGCCGCCAGGTCGGCTCCCTCGCCGCCGAACTGCGCGCCCTCGGTGTGCGCCCCGGAGACCGCGTCAGCGGCTATCTGCCCAACATCCCCGAGGCCGTCGTCGCCCTTCTCGCCACAGCCGCCGTCGGTGGTGTGTGGACCTCCTGCGCTCCCGACTTCGGCGCCCGCAGCGTCCTGGACCGCTTCCAGCAGGTCGAACCGGTCGTCCTGATCACCGTCGACGGCTACCGCTACGGCGGCAAGGAGCACGACCGCCGCGAGATCGTCGCCGAACTCCGCCGCGACCTGCCCACCCTGCGAGCCGTCGTCCACATCCCGCTGCTCGGCACGGATGCCCCCGAAGGCGCCCTGGAGTGGTCGGCCCTGACCTCGTCGGACGTCGAGCCCGTCTTCGAGCAGGTCCCGTTCGACCACCCACTGTGGGTGCTGTACTCCTCAGGCACCACCGGCCTGCCCAAGGCCATCGTCCAGTCCCAGGGCGGCATCCTGGTCGAGCACCTCAAGCAGCTCGGCCTGCACTGCGACCTCGGACCCCAAAGCCGCCTCTTCTGGTACACGTCCACCGGCTGGATGATGTGGAACTTCCTCGTCTCCGGCCTGCTGACGGGCACCACGATCGTCCTGTACGACGGCAGCCCCGGCCACCCCGACACCGGCGCCCAGTGGCGCGTCGCCGAACGCACCGGGGCCACCCTCTTCGGCACGTCCGCCGCGTACGTCATGGCCTGCCGCAAGGCGGGCGTGCACCCGGCCCGCGACTACGACCTCACGAGCGTGCAGTGCGTGGCCACCACCGGCTCGCCGCTGCCGCCGGACGGCTTCGCCTGGCTGCACGACGAGGTCCGCGACGACCTGTGGATCGCCTCCGTCAGCGGCGGCACCGACGTGTGCTCCTGCTTCGCGGGAGCCGTACCGACTCTTCCCGTCCACATCGGAGAACTCCAGGCGCCCGGCCTCGGCACCGACCTGCAGTCCTGGGACCCCAGCGGCAAGCCCCTGATCGACGAGGTCGGCGAGCTGGTCGTCACCAACCCGATGCCCTCCATGCCGATCCACTTCTGGAACGACCCCGACGGCAGCCGCTACCACGAAAGCTACTTCGCCATGTATCCGGGAGTCTGGCGCCACGGCGACTGGATCACCCTCACCTCCCGCGCTTCCGTGATCATCCACGGCCGCTCGGACTCCACGCTCAACCGCCAGGGCGTTCGCATGGGCTCGGCCGACATCTACGAAGCCGTCGAACGCCTTCCCGAGATCAGGGAGTCCCTCGTCATCGGCATCGAGCAGCCTGACGGCGGCTACTGGATGCCCCTGTTCGTCCACCTGGCCCCCGGAGCCGTCCTGGACGACGCCCTGCTGGGCCGCATCAAGCAGACGATCCGCGAACAGCTCTCGCCCCGCCACGTCCCCGACGAGATCATCGAGGTCCCGGGCGTTCCGCACACCCTCACGGGCAAGCGCATCGAAGTCCCGGTCAAACGCCTCCTGCAGGGCGCCTCGCTGGAAAAGGCCGTCAACCCGGGCTCCATCGACAACCTCGAACTGCTCCACTTCTACGAGGACCTGGCCCGCAAACGCGCCTGACGCACTCCGCCGAGCCCCCGCGACGGCCTGCCGGCCGCCCGACCGGCAGGCCGTTGTCAGTGCCGCCCCTTACGTTGAGTGAGCACAGATCGACTGTACGTAGGGGGAATCATGCGCCACACCGAGCAGCAGACCATGCGACGCACCCTGCGCCGCGAGATCGCCGGCACCATCGGCCTGCTGACCGACGAACACGACTTCACCGCGATGCGGCGCTACCGCACCTTCACCTTCGACGACCACGCGACCTACCTGCGGCAGGTCGAAGCCCTGCTCAGGACCCTCGCGGCACAGGGCAGCCATACCACGGTCGCCCTCTTCGACCCCGAGGAGTACGCGGAGTTCTGCGCCCACAACGGCCTGGAACCGGACACCCCGTCCAGCCGCACCCGCTTCACCGCGGAACTGGCCGCCACCGGACCGGCCCTCCCGTACGAAGGACAGCCCCTGGCCGAACTCGTCCCCGACCTGATCGACGAGGCGGTACGGCAGGCCACGTGGCAGTACGCGACGACGGTACTGGCCCGGCTGGGCGCCTGCGCCACCTGCGGCGAGGACATCGGACGCTCCGCCTTCGCTCAGGCCTCCCGCCTCCTCGCCCGCATCCTCGACACCGCGAGCCCCGGCCACCGTCACCTCGTGTGCAGCGTCTCCGCCGCACCCGAGACACTCGTCGCCGTCCTCCACTCCGACGAGGACCCTGATGGCACGGCCCGCCTCGACGAGACCGAGGCACTGGAGTTCACCAGCGTCCTCGCCCTCGGCATCGCCACCCACAGCGCCGGCGGCCTCGTCATGCGCACCACCGCGCCCGGCACCCCCGACCGTGTCTACGGCTGGCGCCTACGCGGCGAACGACTGGAACCACTCACCGCCGCGGAGGTCTTCGACGCCTACTGCACCGACGTCGAATCCGGTGACCTCGTCTCGCCCGAATCCGGCGTCGACTACTGCGCCCCACCCGACCTCGGAGACGACGGCCTCACACCCGGCCACAACACCCACGGATGAACGGGCGAGGGGCGCTCCACCAGCAGGCGGAGCGCCCCTCCCGGCACGGCACCGGAGCGACGACGTGTGTCGGCTACTCGCCGGACAGCACCGTCTGAGCCGCCAGGCGCGCCTCGTCGGCGGTGTCCGCGGCCCGCGCGGCCGCCGCGGCCCGCTCACACTGCGCCAGCGTGTACTTCGCCAGCGTCGCCCGGACATAGGGAATCGACGCCGCACCCATGGACAGGGAGGTGACGCCCAGACCCGTCAGCACACACGCCAGCAGCGGATCCGACGCGGCCTCGCCGCAGACACCGCAGCTCTTGCCCTCGGCCTTCGCCGCCTCGGCGGACAGCGCGACCAGATCGAGCAGCGCAGGCTGCCACGGGTCCTGCAGACGCGACACCGCACCCACCTGACGGTCCGCGGCGAACGTGTACTGCGCGAGGTCGTTGGTCCCCAGCGACAGGAACTCGACCTCCTGCAGGATCGAACGCGCCCGCAGCGCGGCCGACGGGATCTCCACCATGGCTCCGAACTTCGCCCGCAGCCCGGCCTCCCGGCACGCGTCCGCGAACGCCTTGGCGTCGGTGCGGTCGGCGACCATCGGCGCCATGACCTCGAGGTACACCGGCAGCCCCTCCGCGGCCTTCGCGAGCGCGGTCAGCTGCGTGCGCAGCACCTCCGGGTGGTCGAGCAGCGTCCGCAGACCGCGTACACCCAGTGCCGGGTTCGGCTCGTCGGTGGGGGTCAGGAAGTCAAGCGGTTTGTCCGCACCCGCGTCCAGCACACGGACGACCACACGGCCCTCGGGGAACGCCTCGAGGACCTGCCGGTAGGCCTCGATCTGCTTCTCCTCGGACGGCGCCTTCTTGTTGTCGTCGAGGAACAGGAACTCCGTACGGAACAGACCGACACCCTCGGCGCCCGCCTCGACTGCGGCCGGCACGTCCGCCGGACCACCGATGTTCGCCAGCAGCGGCACCTTGTGGCCGTCGGCCGTGGCACCCGGCCCCGTCGAGGCCGCCAGGGCCGCCCTGCGCTCCGCCGCCGCGGCCTCCAGCTGCGTCTTCTTGTCGTCGCTGGGGTTCACGAATATCTCGCCGGTGCTGCCGTCGACGGCGATCACCGTGCCCTCGGCGAGCTCGCCCGCACCGGGCAGCGCCACCACGGCCGGGACGCCGAGCGCCCGTGCCAGGATCGCGCTGTGACTGGTCGGCCCGCCCTCCTCGGTGACGAAACCGAGGACCAGGGACGGATCGAGCAGGGCCGTGTCCGCCGGCGCGAGATCCCGGGCGACCAGGACGTACGGATCGTCGCTGTCCGGCACACCCGGCATGGGCACTCCGAGCAGCCGCGCGACGATACGGTTCCGCACGTCATCCAGATCGGCCACACGCCCGGCGAGGTACTCCCCGGCGCCCGCCAGCAGCTCCCGGTACGCGGCGAACGCGTCGTACACCGCCCGCTCCGCCGTGCTGCCGACGGCTATACGGCGCTCCACGTCCGCCATCAGCTCGGGGTCCTGGGCCATCATGGCCTGGGCCTCCAGCACAGCCTGCGCCTCACCGCCCGCGAGATTGCCGCGCGCGATCAGATCGGCCGCCACAGCTTCCACGGCCTGGCGTGCGCGCCCCTGTTCGCGCTCCGCCTCCTCCGCCGGGATCTGCTTCGCCGGGGGCTCGAGCACCGCCGTCCCCATATGCCGAACCTCGCCGATCGCCACACCGTGGCTCACACCGACGCCTCGCAGCGTTGTCTCCATCTCACCCGTCTCCGAATCATGCGGGGGGTCCCGCCACCGCGATGGTTGTCTGTTGTGCCGTTCAGTACGGCGCCGGCATCACTGCCAGGAGAAGAGCTGGTCGCCCGCCTTCACGTCGCCGTCCTCGCGGAGACCGGACAGGGAGTCGGCCGTGGCCTCGAGCGCCACCACCGGGCACACCGGGGACTTACCGGCCTGCTCGACGGCGGCCGGGTTCCAGCGCACGACGGCCTGACCACGCGTGACGGTGTCTCCCTTGCTGACCAGGAGTTCGAAGCCCTCACCGTTCAGCTGCACGGTGTCGATGCCCAGATGGGTCAGGACGCCGTGTCCCTCACCGTCCACCACGACGAAGGCGTGCGGATGAAGGGACACGATGACTCCGTCCACGGGGGAGACGGCCTCCACGGGCTCCCGTACGGGGTCGATCGCCATGCCGGGACCGACCATCGCTCCCGAGAAGACGGGGTCCGGCACTGCGGCGAGTCCGATCGCACGTCCGGCGAGCGGGGACGTCACGGTGGTCATGGGAAGCCTCCCAGGGGTGGAGATCCAAACGGGCCGTCACTGCCTGTCCCGGACGGCGCACTGGGCAGCAGCGTATGTCATATGAACTGCCGGTTCCGCATGAGACGTACGGGTTGTCGACCCTTGGAACGCAGCACGAGCGATTTGCACCCGCTCCCGGGCCGGTGTACAGTCGTACTCCTGCCTGGGGCGGAGCGATGCGACCGAGCGTCGTTGGCCGGGCAGCACCCAAACTTGTCAGATCCTATCTCGGGATCCGTTTTGCATGCCTGCAGGACGGTGGTCAGAGAGACGGAAAAACACTGATAGAGTGTGGAACACCGAAGGGAAGCGCCCGGAGGAAAGCCGAGAGAGTGAGTCTCTCCGGTGAGTACGAAGGAAGCGTCCGTTCCTTGAGAACTCAACAGCGTG
>NZ_JBIATP010000019.1:0-141056 GCF_042891915.1 Streptomyces sp. NPDC001848
GGCGGAGAGCCTGTCGGCTCTTTAGTTGGCCTGGCGGCCAACTACGGGCCTGACGGCCCGTAAGGTGACGCTTCGTCATGCCTGGCGGCATGACTGTGTGTTGGCTGGGTTGGCCCTGACGGGCCAACGGGAACCGACAGAGCGGGGCCTGGCGGCCCCGCTGTCGCCAGTTCGGACTGTCATGCCTGGCGGCATGACAGTGAAGTTCGGGTGGGTTGGGATTCCCTGCCCTGCCGGGCAGGGATCGGGTACGTGTCGGCGCCTGCGGCGCCGTGATGTCGTAAGGGTTTGTTAGACAGTTATCCGGTTCCCCTCCCCTCTCGGTGTTTCTGAGCTGGGGTGAGGCTTTGGCCCTGACGGGCCAACAGGACGGGAATGGGCCGGGGGCCTGATGGCCCCCCGAGATGACTGACGGCATGTCCGGTTTCTTGTGGTGCCCCGCTGTCGCGGGGTTCGTCTTCGTTGGTTTTCGGGGGCGTTGTCAGACCCGGCGTGTAGGTTCCCTGAGTTGTTGGCCCGTCTGGAATTGCCCCGAATACCACTGGTGGGGCGTGGAGGGGTGATGAGCTGTGCCTGTCAGTCAACATGTTGCCGCTCGGAGGATCATTACCGCTGCTCTGCGGGCCAGTGCGGCGTGGATCAACCGGGTTGAGGAACCTCGTGCATGGCGGGAGCTGTCCCGTATGCACGGGGTGTTGTTGTCGAGCCTGCCGGTGGGGGCCGGCCCTTCGACGCCTGCCGAGATGATCGACTTGCTGCCGGTTCGCCTGCGGGACTGGGTGCCTTTGGCGTGGGACGAACTGCCGTCGGCCATGGGGGATTTGGTTGTCCTGACGGACAACGGTGAGCTGACCGAGGAGGCCTTCGAGGCGGGGATGAATTATCTGGAGGCCCTGTACGGGGACGACGGATACTTCGATCTCGGGGGAACGTGGCTTCCGGCGTGGGTTCGGCAGACGGCTGAGCAGACGGAGCGGGCTGCCTTTCGGCACATCCGCTCCAGCGGGCAGGCTGGCTATGTGGCGGCGCGGACCATGCTGACGGAGGTGCCGTACGGCACGGAGCGGGCGTTGGTCGAGGAGTACTCGCGGCGGGGCGCGGCCCGGATGGACGTGTATCGGCCTGTTCCCTCGGACCGGGTGTGGGTGGGGGCGTCGTCGTGGTTGTGGCCGTGTCCGCAGTGCCGGTATCCGATGGTGCTGCGGGGTGGGCAGTTGCGGTGTGAGTATCCGCCGCATCAGAGCCGGTTCGGTCTGGTCGCGGGCAGTGGCAAGCGGGGTGGGCCGCCTGTACTGACCGGTGGGCGGGGCCGGTTGGCGACGGCTGCGGAGCCGGCGGAGGGCGTGTTGTGCCTGGACTGGGGGGTGTGGCGGTACATCACCTGTCCCGGGCTGAGTGAGGTGGGCCTGATGCAGTGGCTGGAGAAGCAGGAGGGGGTGCGGGTCGAGCGCTGGGAGAACCTGGACGAGTGGGATATCGGCGTCTACCTGGCGGACGGACATCGCTGGCGGGTGGACGTCAAAGACCACCAGGACGCGCAGACGATCATCGACCGGCCGCCTGCCGGGGAGACGGTGGTCGTGCCCAACTACCGGCGCAGCCAGGTCCATCAGCTGCAGTCCGGGCTCGATGCGCTGCGGACTGCTGACGGGCAGCGCTACAGCGTGTTCACGGTCAGCCGTTTCAAGGCGGCCGTGACGAAGCGGTTGAAGGGGATGGGCGCATGACGTCGCCGAAGAACGCGAGGTACTCCGTCAGTGTGCCGCTGACGCTGCGGGCGGCGATCCTGCTGGCCGCGCGTGTGTTCCCCAATCGGGCACCGGAGGAGCAGGCGGCATGGCGGCGTGTGGTGGATCTTGCTGATGCGCACTTCCTGGCCACGGGCCAGATGCATCTGTGGGACGGCTGGCCTGCTCTGCCTCTGCCCGATCAGGTGCGGATCACCCGGATGCTGCGGCAACGGCCTGCCGTCCTTGCCTCCCATTCGGTATTTGTCACGGAGACGGCAGCGGTCCTGGACAGCGGTGAGGCGGTCGAGTTCGCCCCGGCCGACGGGGAGGAGCAGGTGCTGATCCTGCCCGTGGGCGACGAGGAAGCCCTCATCGATGCCTTGCTGGACGAGCTCGAGGACAACGCGGCCAAGGGGCAGTCTCAGCCCAAGCCTGCGCCGCCCGGCTCCTACGTCAGCGACCTGCGGATCCGGGATCCGCTCAGCCCCTCCGGTCGGGTGGTGGACGTCTTCTACGACCTCGACTACCAAGGGTCCCCTGCGCCCAGCGTGGTGCAGGAGCTGGGCGACGCCCCGGTCATGGACGAGGTGGTGATCCCTTTCACCGATCTGGACGAAATCGCGGGCCGGCTCGATGAGCTGCGCGGGCAGGACTACCGGCGCAAGGCGGTCGCGGACATCAGGCGATACGCCCGCGGCCGCGACGGCACGGACGTGGGAGAGCTCCTGCGCATCCAGGCCGGGCCTCTGCGGGTCTTCCACGCCCCCACCGGCATGGGCAAGAACGTCCTGAGCGAACTCGTCGCGGTGTGGTGCGCCCAGCAGGGCCGGGTGATCTCGCTGGTCGTTCCGCAGAACGCGCAGGTCCTGGCCAGTGTGTACCGTCTGCGGCAGGACCTGGCCGACCTGAAGATCTCCGCACAGGTCACGCCGGTCGTCTCCCCCGCCTCCATGCAGGAGCTGGCCGAGCAGACGGCCGGCAACCCGCAGGACGATGCGGACTTCAGGACCTGGGTGTACCGGGAGATGTCCTACAGCTGCCCCCTGACCGGGCACGCCACCACCTCCTCCGAAGCGGTGGATGCCTGGAAGCCGGGCCAGGAGCCATGCGACCAGCTCAAGCCGAACGGGGCCAAAGCAGATAAAGCTATGGCCTGCCCGTGGCGCGGCGGATGCGGGAAGTTCCGCCACCACCGGGCCGCAGCTTCGGCGGACATCCTCGTCACCAACCATGCGAACTTCCTCACCGGGCACATCCACGCGCCGGTGGCGGGCCGGCCCGCCCCGGGACGGCGTATGACCACCGAGCAACTCCTGCTGCACCGCAGCCATCTGGTGATCATCGATGAGGCCGATGCATTGCAGGCGCAGGCGTTCGAGCAGGCGGCCCGTCAGGTACTGCTGGCCCAGGACGGTGCGGAGCACACCCCAGTGCGGGATCTCGACAGCCAGTTCCGGCGGCACTGCCACCGGCTGCCGATGAGTCTGGAGCAGTATCTGCGGCCGCTGATTAACCACCTGGTGTGGCTGGCCGAGTCCTACGTGTCCCACCTCGTCGGCGGGGTCATCCATCCCGACCGGGAGAGGCGCAGCATGGTGGTGCCGCGCCGCTGGGATGGTCTGTTCGCCTCCCGGATCTTCAAGCTGGAAGCCGGGAAGCGGCCCACTGAGCAGCAGATGCGGGCGGTCAACCAGCTCTACAAGCGGGAGGGGCCGCTTGAGTTGGCTGATGAGGTCAAGGGGCTGGCGGAGCTGCGGGAATTGCTGTCCTCGGTCACGGATCTGGTCGGCGGTTCGGACCGGCTCACCCACGCTACTTTGAAGCGCATCGGGGACGCGTTCTCTGCGATCACCGGTGAGAAGGACGACAAGCGGCTGTACTCCCTGGCGCTGCTGGCGGCCCGGCGGGCGTACCTGGAGGAGATGCGCAGCATTTTGCACCGCATCGTCGGTGTCGCGGCGCCGCTGCAGGGGGCGGGGATCTCCGCCGGCAACGGCCTGGTGGACGCGCTGGCCTCGCACGTGCCGTGGCGAGCTGCCCCCTACGGCCCCTTGGGGCGTGCGCTGTTCGCGTTCTCCGAGACGTTCGACCCGGCCGACCGGCACCAGACGGCGCTGCGGCTGAAGTCCTATGTCGGGGATCCGCACGCCCACCTCGCCTACCTGGGAGAGGTGACCGCGCTCGCCCATACCGGCACCCGCCGGGCGGTGATCGGGATGTCCGCAACGGCGTTCATGCCGTACGCGCCCCGTCATCACCTCCTGCCGGAGCCGACTTGGTACGTGCCGGACGACGTCAACGGAAGCCTCACCGTCGAGTTGCAGGCCGGCCAGCACGACGGGGCGGGCATCGTGGTGTCCGGCACCGAAGGAGAAAGCCGGGAACGCGCCTATATGGCCATGGGGCGCAGTGTCGGCCAAGACCTTCCCGCGCAGCTCGACGCGGTAGCCGCCGATCCCGCTACCGCACACCGCGCGTACGCGCTGCTCGCGCCGACCGCCTACGACGCCGGTCCCGCGCTCGCTCGCGGCATGATCGACGTGGGGGTCGCAGCATCGGATATCTGTGTGGCGGTGCGGCCGCAGGACATGGCTGCGCTGGAGCGGATGCCGCCCGGCTGGGTGCCCATCCCCAGCAACCGGCTCGAGCAGTTCCCCCACGCCGTGGGCCACGGCAGGTGCCGGTACCTGATCGCCCCCATGGCCCGGGTCGAGCGCGGCCTGAACATCGTCGACCGTGACGGGCGCTCCCTGCTGCATGTGGCCTGCCTGGTCAACCGGCCCGTCCCGGTGATGGAAGACCCCCCGGTGCTGCTCTCCCTGGTCAACTCCCTCGCCTACCGCCAGCGGCGGCCGGGCCCCAATCCCGCCAGGGAGTTGGAGCGGCTGCGGATCAAGGCGGGCCAGATCTTCGACGACATCCGCAGCGGCCAGGGCTACTTCAAGTCGCTGGGCGATGACGTCAAACTCGCCGTCGTCGCGGAGATCCTGACCCGGCTGATCCAGCTGGGCGGGCGCACCCGCCGCGGTGGGGACCACGGGCGGCTGCGGCTGCTGGACGCCGCCTTCACCCATACCGCCGCAGACTCCACGCTGCCCGCCCTCCTGAAGCAGTTGCGCGGGAAATGGCAGGACGAGGACCACATGCCGCTGATCGACGCCGTCTACCGCACCACCATGGCCGACGCCCTGCTGGGGCTGGCGGAGCACTCCCCCACCGGATACGAGGAAGAGGAGATGGGCGAATGGTGAGTGACGACCGGGGCCGCCTGTTCACCCTGTCCTTCCCGCTGGATGACCGGCTGCTGGGCACGGTGCACGTCTATCCGCAGGACGAGGCACTCGCGCCGGCCTGGCGGCGGCTGCCCAAGCCGCGGGGCAAGGACGCCGTGCAGCCGATCGCGTCCCTGCAGACGGCGGCGCGCGCCGTGACCGGTGAGCGGTTGGTCTTCACCAACCCCGACCGGCCCGCCAGGACCGGCCGATGGGCCGGGCGAAGCGTGATCGTCACGCCCGGGGCGCTGGACGAGGCCGTGGTGCGCACCCTGATGCGGGAGTGGGAGACGCGGCTGGACGGGCATGAAGGCCGCGACACCCTCGCCGCCCTGTTGCAGCTGTCCGACGACGGGCCCCAACCGCTCAGTTCCCTGCTGCACCGCGACGCCATGGGACGGATCACCGGTCCCCGCTGGGCGTTTCGGGTGGCCGGGTGGCGGCTGGCGAGCATGCTGGCCGCCCAGCCGCTCCCACTCGACGAGTCGCTGCCTCCGCTGCGGTTCCATCTCGACAGTGAGGGCGACCTGCTGGCGTGGCAGGCCCCGCTGGTCCACGAAAGGACGTGGATCGACGAGGAGAGCGGCAAACGCCGGCGCATCGCCGGCTACGCCATGGAACGCATCCACATCGAGGTCGAACCCGCTCCCGGCGGAAAGACTCTTATTGCGCATCTGTCGGCGCGTATCTCGCGCGTCGCCACCCACTACAAGGGCATCCGCAACGTTCTGCTGCGTCATCCCGTCAACCCGGACATCATCCTCAAGGCCCCGATCACCACCCGGTGGGAGAAGGGCCCCGACGGATTCATGCAGCCCGCGGCCGTCCGCTACCGCGGGGCGACGGCACAGATCGTCGAGGCCTGCGGCGTCGGCCGCCTGCCCCAGCCGCCCCTGACGGGGCTGGACGAGTTGACAGAGGTGCGAGGGGTGCACCGCACGGGCAAGCACCCGATCGACAAGGGCGCCGGGGCGATGTTCCACGCCCGGCTCGAAGAACACGCCACACGCGTCCTCGGCCAGGAACCCGTCGTCTACGCCGGAACATCCATCAAGATCAGCAAGCCGGGCGGGAGCCTGCCGCCCTACGTGCCGGCCGGCAAGATGGCCGATGCCATGGCTGCCGCACATTTCGACACGGTGCGCACCGTCGTGCTGTACGAGTCGGCCGAGTGGCGCACACGGGTGATGGGGCAGCTGACCCGCGACTATGCGCGGCCCGAACTGGCCGACCTGCCCGACGAGCAGCCGGTAGTCCTAGCGCCCGGGTACGAGCTCGTGGCAGTGCGGCTGCCCGAACTCGTCCGCCACGGCAGCCACGACCGCAGCCTGATCCTGAACACGCTGCCCTGGTTCAAGCCCGGTGCCGGGCGCGCCCTGGTCACCGCCCTGTGCGAGACGCGCTACCTCACCGAGCAGGAGAAGGAGACGGGGGTGACGGACGCCAAGCACGCGCTCAAAGGACTTTTCGCCGAGCGCGGCATCCCCTCGCAGTTCATCACCATGGACTCCGACCCCGGCGACCCCTACCGGCTGAACACGCCCGAAAAAGTCGCGCGGGCCAAGGCCCGCAACGCCGGTCTGCCGGAGCCGGACATCGCCTACAAGGACGACCACGCGGTGCAGATCGCGCTCGGCAGCCTGCACTCCGACTCCGGCATCATCGACAACCGCCTGGCCGCCACCGCCTTCCACCGCAACGCGCGTGACACCGCCCTTGACCGGGAGGCCGTGGCGGTGGGGTTGTGGACCCGCTACCACCGCTTCGACGAACGCCCCGGCCGCCCCCGCAAACCGGCCGTGCTGGCCGTCACACTGGTCGCCATGCGGATCCCGCTCGGCGAGGACGCCCACTGGCCCACCCTCATGTACAGCGACCAGGGCTGGCGCCCTCTGGCCCAGGCACGGGCTCTGCACCATGCCGGTCCCATCGGTAAAAGAGGGCATCACCTGCGGGAGGACCACGGGGGCCCGGACAACGTGCGCACCTATGTGGACCGGGCGCTGGCCGCGCTCACTGACCGGTATCCGATCATCGTCTTCGCCGAGGAGCGTGAACGGATCTGGCCTGGGCTGTGCAACGACCGGCTCGGGGACGGCGCTGTTCCCGGGCAGAGTCTGATCGCCCAGGGGTGGGATGTGGCGGTCGTCAGGGTCGGCAACGGGCAGGGCACACCCCAGCCGTCACGGCGCATCGGCGGAGGGGGCAAGCTGCCGACCAACCCGTTGCAGCCGGTCATGCCGGAGAAGATCCTCTACCGTCACGATCACGGGGGCGTGGTGTCCTGGCTGTTTGCGGGGCAGTCCCGCCAGCACGCCGGCGGCCAGCGCACCGGCACCCAGTACACGCGCCGCACCCTGCCCGGCGGACAACTGGCTCAGATGGGCGCTCCCTTCCACGCCATGACCCGCACCGAATACGTGGTCGCCCACCGTGGTGGCTGGCGCGAGGAACAACTGGTGGGTCTTGCTGCGCGGATCTCCGAGCAGGCCGCCATGTGGGATGGGCGCACCAACCTTCCTGCGCCCCTGCATCTCGCCAAGAGCGCTGATGAGAAGCATCCCGGCTTCGTCGATCAGGAAGGGTTCGGCGAGTAGGCGCGGCTGTGGCGTGCACGGCGGTTTCCAGGCTCGTGCCGACGCACCTGATGGCTTGGTGGCTGCTGACCGGCTTCGTCTGGGCTTGATGGGGCGGGGCGGGCGCTCTGTGCGTTTCCCGCCTCGTCCCTCACGGCGCGGTATGAGGTCACTTGGAGTAGGTCTGTTTCCAGCGTGCTCGGTGGCGGGCTTCTCCTTGTCCGCGTCCGTTGACTTCGGCTAACGACAGCAGCGGTGTCCCGCTGTTCCACAGGCCGAAGAAGTCACGGTGCAGGGTGAGGATGTGGTGATCGACGGCGAACGCTTCGGCTTGGCGGCTGAACCGTGTGGTGGCGACGAAGATGGCCACATCCGCGGTGAAATGCACCTTTGCTCCGAGCAGGTCGCGTACTTCGCGGCTGGCGATCGTCCGGTGGGGTGCGTATCGCTTGCACTGGATCACCATGGTCCGGCCGTCTGGCAGCCGGCCGAGCACATCGGCTCCGTTGTCTCCGGCCCCGCCCACTCGGCGCACCTGTGTGCAGCCGTCACGGCGGCACAACTCAGCGACCACTTCCTCGAACTGAGTTCCGGACATGGCGTCGATCGCAGCCAGCGTCCGCCGTCCCGCTGCGATCTCCTCCTGTCGTCTCCAGGCGGCGTCCGAGCTGCGCAGCAGCCCGTCGGTGCGCCATAGTCGCCACACCATCCAGCCGACTCCCGCGGCGGCAAGGACTGCGCCGATATACAGCCAGATCACCGGGCGCAGCAGGGCCAGCAGGACCAGTGCGGCGAGCACGCCTGCTGCCGCCTTGTACCGGGCGGTACGGCGTCTGCGGACAGTTCTGTTCTTGCGCTTGGCCGCCATGTACGCCCCCTCTTGCGCCGGCCGGTATGGGTTCCTCCCTGCTGTGGAGTGTGGGCATGCCGAGCGGCTCCGCCAGGGCGCAGTCAGGCCATTGGCTTGAACCTCTCGCTGGCATGCCAGCTGATGGCGTCAACCGGTCCTCCTTCGAGGAGGTGAGCTCGCTGCTTACAGGCCGAGTTCGGACAGTGCTGCTTGCCTGTGTGGGCTGAGACTGGAGCGGCGGCGGCGCAGGTTGCTCAGCCACTGGCCCAGGCGCACGGGGTAGCCTTCGATCTTCTCGATGTGGCGCTGGGGGACGTTGAGGTGACCTTCCCGCTCTCGGAATGCCCGTGCGGCGGCCAGCCCGCGCTGGAAGGCACGCTCGCGCGCCGGCAGGTGGCTCTCCCCCGCCGGGGATGAGGACGTGCCGGGCAGGTCGACGAGTCCCAGCTCCTTCAGCAGGCCCTTCTGTTCGGGGTGAAGGCGGTCGGATTGGGCGCGCTGGGCCTCAAGCCACTTCTGTGCCTGGGAGGCCGTCTCGTTGTGTTCCAGGTTCTGACGGGCGGCGTGGTAGGCCCGTTGCCAGGTGATCGGCCAGGGCGGGTTCCACCACCGGTCCAGGGCAGTGAGGGCAGCGGCGCGCTGCTCGGTGAGGCTCTCGGCACGTGTGCGCTGGGTGGCCAGCCAGCGGCCGAGGGGGAAGCCGTCATGGACTTCCTCGACGGGGGCGGCGAGGTGGCCGTGGCGGGCGGCGTAGGCGGCGGCGTGGGCCAGTGCCCGGTCGAAGGCTTGCTGGCGGGGGTCCCAGATGATGCCGAGGCGTTCGAGGGCCTGGACGCGCGCGGTGTCCAGGGTGCCCTTGGTGTGCAGGTGGCGTTGCCAGGTGAGCCAGCGGCCCAGGGGATAGCCGGTGGTGTCTTCGTAGGCTTGGGGGACGTCGAGGTGGTGGTGGGTGTGACGGTAGCTGCGGGCTGCGGCGAGGCCACGGCGCCATTCGGCGCTCTTGGGGGCCAGGACCCGGAGTGAGAGGGCGAGAGCGACTTCATCGGCCTGGGTGGGGCGGTCGAAGCGGAGCCAGGCTTCAGGGTCTTCGGGGGGTGTGGTGAGGCGGTGGGTGCGGGGGTCTGACAGGCGGGCGTCGAGGCGGTCGTCGTGGGCGCGCAGGGCCTGGATGGTGCGCCACAGCGGGGTGTAGGCGTCGGCGCCGAGGAGGTCGTCGGGGTCTTCGTCGGGGGTGAGGTAGACGGGGACGACGAGGGTGGCCTTCTTGCCGGCGCCGGGCTTTTGGCGCAGGGCGCGGCCGACGGCCTGGACGGTGTCGACGGGGCTGTTCTTGGGGTCGGCGAAGACGACGGCGTCGATGTCAGGGACGTCGATGCCCTCCCCCAGCACGCGGGCGTTCGACAGGACGGCCGGCGTGTCGGGAGTGGTGTGAGAGGTGAACTCGAGCAGGAGACGGCGGCGGACCCGGGGGGGATGGCTGCCGCTAATCCAGTCCGCCCAAAGCCCCTCGAGCCGCAGCTCGGCGGGGAGCGCGGCGGCAGTGTCCGTCAGGGTGGTGGCGAAGGCCCGGGCGTCGGCAACGCGGTGGTGGAAGGTGAGGATGCGGCGCAGCCGGTGGTCGCGGATGGCACGCAATGCGGCGACCTGGCGGCCGGCCAGGCGCAGGCCGTCGACGCCAGCGCCGGGTCCGGTGGCGAGCCAGTCGCGCAGGTCTTGGTCGGTAACGACGGGGACGAGGATCTGGTAGTCGGCGAGCAAGCCGAGGTCGATGGCGTCGGAGAGGTTGAGGTGGTAGGCGACGGGGCCGAACAAGCTTTCGTCGTCCATCGAGGCCACCATCTCTGCACCGTCGCCGTCCTGGGCGTCCTCGGGGTCCCAGATGCGGGGGGTGGCGGTCAGATAGAGGCGGCGGGCGGCGGGGACCTGGTCGTCGTGGTGGACAGCTGCCCAGGCCTTGCCGAGGCGCCCGGCGGTTCTGTGGGCCTCGTCGATGACCACTAGGTCCCAGGCAGGAAGGCGGTGGTCGCGGTGGGCGGCTACCACGGCGGGCAGGGAGGCGTAGGTGGCGTATGCGGTGATCGGGCCGGAGTGGGGCGGGGTGGCGAGGACGGTCAGCTCGCCGGGGTCGGTGGTGAGGGGGATGTCGGTGCCGAGTGGTTCGTGGTCGAGGGCCTGGCGTGCGGAGCACACGGCGATGGTGGTGCCTTTGCGTCCGGCGGCGCGCCAGGAGTGGATCGTCTGGGAGAGCAGGTCCAGGGTCGGCAGGAGCACCAGGACTCGGCCGCGGGGGGCAATGCGGGCGGTGGTGCGCGCGGCGATGAGGGTTTTGCCGGTGCCGCAGGCGGCGATCACGCTCGCGCGGGCGTGGTCGCGGAGCGTGGCGGCGGTGGCAGCGACGGCTTCCTTTTGGTGGGGCCGTAGCTCGATGTCGGGGGCCATGGAGGTGTAGCGCTCCGTGGGGGTCGGCTGGGTGCTCCAGGAGGGCGGGGTGAGAGCTCCGCTCTCCTGGAGTTCAGGTTATTCGGCTGCTTCGGTCAGGTGGGCGAGGGTGGAGCCGGTGGGGCCTTTTCGGACGTGGAGGCGCTGGGTGATGCGGCGGCGTAGTTCGGGGACGTGGCTGATGACGCCGACGGTGCGGTCGTGGGCGCGTAGGGAGTCCAGGACGTCGAGGACGTTGTGGAGGGTGTCGTCGTCGAGGGTGCCGAAGCCTTCGTCGATGAAGAGGGTGTCCAGGGGGTTGCCGCCAGCTTCGTGGGTGACGACGTCGGCCAGGCCGAGGGCGAGGGACAGGGAGGCGAAGAAGGATTCTCCGCCGGAGAGGGTGTCGGTCTTGCGGGGGCGGCCGGTCCAGGAGTCGGTGATTTCCAAGCCGAGGCCGGAGCGGGCGCCGTGGGCGGCTTGGTGGTCGGAGTGGCGGAGGGTGTAGCGGCCTTCGGACATCAGGCGGAGGCGGGTGTTGGCGGCGGTAACGACCTGTTCGAGGCGGGCGGCCAGGACGTAGGCCTCCAGTTGCATGCGTACACGGGTGCCGGATGCGTTGCCGGTGGCCAGGTCGGCGAGGTGGCGGGCGGTGCTGTGGGCCTGCTCGAGTGCTTCCAGGCGCTCGACGACCCCGGCCAGGGTGGTGGTGAGGTCGGTGAGTGCGGTGGTGCGGGCCTGGGCGGTACTGGCGGTGGTGACCGCTTGCGCGTGCTGGTCGTCTGCTGCGGCGCGCAGGGCTGCCGCAGCTTCGACATCGGCGGCCGGCTGTGCGGCGGCTTCCTGTAGGACGGGGTCGTCGAGGACAGCTTGGTGGGTGGCGCGGGCCTCGCGCCATTGGTTGATCTCTTCCTCGAGGTCGCCCAGGTCCTGTTCGCTGAGCAGGGCCTGTTCGGCGGCAGCGAGAGTGTCGAAGCCCTGGGATGTGGCTGCGTCGGTGGCCTCGCTGGTGCGGGTGTGCAGGGTCTGGGTGGCGGTGGCGGCGGTGCGGGATGCCTCGGCTGCCTGCTCGAGCTGGTCGGCGGTGCTGGTGAGGTCGTTGATGCGGGCCGCCAGGGTGGGGGCGGCGCCGCGGGCGGCGTGGAGTTTCTCGGTGAGCTCGGCCTGACGCTGGGACAGGGTGTCGTAGGTGGCGTTGCGGGCGGACAGGCCGGCGGTGGCGACGCTGTCCTGCTCGGTCATGGTGGCGTGTTCGCGGTCCAGCGCGAGGAATTCCTCCTCAACCGTCCTGCGGTCGGCGGCATGCTGGAGGGCGTCGGCCAGCTGCGCGGTGAGTGCCTTGTGTTCGGCTTTGAGGTCGGTCAGCGGGGTGTCGCCGGCTTCGCCGATGGCACCGGCGGCGTTCTCGCGCAACTGCTGCAGCTCGGCCGCGATCGCGTCGCGCTGCTGCTGGGCTCGCTGGTGGGTTTCCTCGGCGGCTTGTTCGTCCTCGCGGGTGGGCTGCCCGTCGGGAGCCTGGGCGGGCGCCGGGTGGGAGCACGAGCCGCACACCGGGCAAGGCGCGCCGTCGGTGAGGCCGGCGGCCAGTTCGGCGGCCATGCCCTCGGTGCGTCGGCGGCGGATGTCGATGTGGGCCTGGGCGGCCTGCTCGGTTTCGGTCTTCGCGGCGGCCAGGCGCTGCTCGGTGGTGGTGATCTGCTTAAGGTGGGCGTCGCGGCGTTCGGCGGCGGCCACGCGGCCGTTCAGGGTTTCCAGCTGGGCCTGGTGGCGACGGCTTTCTTCCTCGGCCTGGCGGGCGGCTTCCCGGCGGGCTTCCAGGGCGGCGCGCTGGGTGGTCTCCTGTTCGAGCCAGTCGCGGGCGGTGCGCTGCTGGAGGGTGAAGTCCTGCCGCTCGTCGTCGATGCGCTTCAGTTCGGCGGTGAGTTGGTGGAGGGTGGCTTCCTCGGGAAGCAGGGTGTTCAGCACGGCGATGTCCTCGCGTACGCGCTGTCCGGCCGTGGCCAGGTCGGTGGCCTGAAGCGTGGCGTGCTCGGGGGGCAGCTGGGAGCGGGCGGCGCTTTCGGTGTCCTGGGCGTGGGTGTGGTCGGCGCGGGCGGTGCCGACGGCGTGCAGCAGCGGTGCCAGCTGCTGGGCGCGCCGGGCCTGTTCGCGGCGCCGGGCCAGGGTTTCTTGGTGGGGGGTTTGCTCGTCCAGCCGGTCCAGCTGCTCGCGGGCGGCGGCGTGGGTGGTCTGCCGCCTGTGGAGTTCGCGGGCGGCGGCTTCCAGGCCCTGGTGGGTGAGCTGGTTCTTCTTTGCCGTCTCGGCGTCGGCCTGGGCTGCGAGGGCGTCGGCCTGGCTGGCCTGGATGAGGTCCTTGGCCCAGGTCAGGGCGGGGCCGGTCAGGGCGTGCTCGGCGTCGGGGGTGGGGGCGTCATGCTGGGATTTCAGGTCCGGGCCGGCGGCCTGGTGGATGCGGGCCGCCAGGTGCAGCACTTCGTCGCGGGCGGCGTCGCGGTTCTTTTGGGTGGTGCGGCTGTGGTCGTTCAGCCAGCGTTCGATGAAGGCGTACCGGTCGGTGTGGAAGAGCTTGCCGAGGAGTTCGCGGCGCTTGCCCGCGTCGGCGTAGAGGAACTTGGTGAACTCGTTCTGGGGCAGGAGAACCACTTGGCAGAACTGGGTCCGGCTCATGCCGAGCAGGTCTTTGATCTCCTTGCCGGCTTCCTGGTGGGACTTGCTGGAGGGTTCCCAGTGGCCTTGACCGAGGGAGTCAGTCGTCCACCGGCTGAGCCGGGTCTCGGCCTTCTGGAGGGTATCGCCCGTGCCGTTCCTCTTGGGGCGCATCTGCTGGGGGACGCGGTCGATGAGCAGCCGGTGGCCGGCAATGGTGACGTCCAAGGTGACCTGGGTGATCAGGTCGGCTGGGGCGTGGTGGCTGCGCAGCATCAGGTCGCGGTCGACCGGGGGTTCGCCGTACAGGGCGAAGCAGATGGCGGTGAACAGGGTGCTCTTTCCGGCGCCGGTGTCGCCGTGCAGGAGGAACAGGCCGTCGGCGGACAGTGCGTCGAAGTCGATGGTGTGGGTGCCGGCGAAGGGTCCGAAGGCCTGCAGGGTGAGGTGGTGCAGGCGCATCAGACGGTTTCCTTCTGCAGTTCGTTCACGCGGGCGGCGTCGACGGCCTGCTGGAGCAGGGCGTGTTCGTCGGGGGTGGGGCCGGTGCCGCGCAGGTCGGCGATGAAGTCGCAGACGATGTCGAGTTCGCTGCGGCCGCGGAGGCGTTCGGTGTAGGTGGGGGTGTCGGTGGCCTGGGCGGGGATGAAGGCACGCTGATGCTTGAGGCTGAGCGTGTGGGGGAAGCGGCGGCGCAGCCGGGCCATGGCCTCGAAGGGCAGGGCCGGGTCGGTGAGCGTGACCTCAAGCCAGGCGCCCTTTATCGGCTCGTGGGCGGGGTTGGTGAGGAGGTCTTCGAGGAGGCCTTCGATGCGTTCCAGGCGGTGGGGGGTCGGGCAGGGCAGGCGGGTGACGGCGGGGGCGGTGCCGGGGGTGAGGTCGACCAGGGTGAAGGACTTGGTGTGGGCGGCCTCGGAGAAGGAGTAGGGCAGCGGGGAGCCGCTGTAGTGGATTCGGTCGGTGACCTTCTGGGGGCCGTGGAGGTGGCCGAGGGCAACGTAGTCGATGCCGTCGAAGACGTCCGCGCCGACGTGGGCGACACCGCCGACGCTGATGTCGCGTTCGCTGCCGGACTCTTCCAACTGCGGTTCGTCGCTTGGGCCGGTGCCGGGGGTGACGAAGGCGTGGGCGATGACCACCGAGCGGGTTCCGGCTGGCTGGCGGTTGGTGAGGTCGGCGTGGATTTTGTTCAGGGCGGCGGTCAGCACCGCGCGGTGGGAGGCGGCCTCCGCCTCCAGTTGGGTACGGACCATGGACGGCTCGAGGTAGGGGATGCCGTACACGGCGATCGGGCCGTCGGTGTCGTTGAGGAGGACCGGGACGTCGCAGGTGGCCGGGTCGGTGCGCAGGTGGATCCCGGCGCGGGCGAAGAGGCCGGATCCGACGCCGAGGCGGTGGGCCGAGTCGTGGTTTCCGCTGATCATGATGATCGGCACGTTGAGGTCGGCGAGCTGGTGCAGGGCGCGGTTGAACAGGTGTACAGCGTCCAGGCTGGGGATGGCCCGGTCGTAGACGTCGCCGGCCACGAGGATGGCGTCGACGTTCTCGGTGCGGGCTGTGTCGACCAGGTGGTCGAGGAAGGCACGCTGGGCGGGTATCAGGTCTTCTCCGTGGAACCGGCGGCCCAGGTGCCAGTCCGAAGTGTGCAGAAACCGCATGAGCACAGACCGTAACTGCTGAGGTTGTGGCTACGTGCGGTTTTCCCGATAAACAGCCTCTTATCAGGGATGGCGGGGGCGGGTGAGAAGGAGCCGTCCTGCTGGTGCTCGCCTCTCTGCGGGCACGGTTCTGCTTGCCAGGTGATTGTCAGTGGTAGGAGGCAAGATAAGCAGTGGGGGAAGGAGGATGTGATGTCATCACCACGTTCTGCCAGCACTGTACGCATCGTGGCGCCCGGCGGGTGCCGGTGGTGCGGGATCGAAGCCCGTGGTCATGCGCGGCAATGGAATGCCGAGGTCGGGTGGCATGCCTGGACGGCGCCGACCGTCGAGCAGCGCAAGGAACGCATGCTGCAGCGGCGTGCACAAGACAAGCGGGTCAGCAGGCGAGGGCCTGTACCTCAGTGAAGATGTCGCGTAGTTGGGTGGGAACTTCCTCGGCGGTGGTGAGCATCGAGACCAGGCCGTAGAGCATGTCGGCCTTGCCGTTGGGGCTCTTCTCCGTGGCCTGTTCTTTGATCATGTAGAGGATGCGGTCGCTGAACTTGCTGCCGCGGTGGGCGGCGAAGTCGTCGGCGTCCCACAAGTGCTCCTGCGGACGGGGCCAGTGGGCGTTGGCGGCCGCGGCCCACTGCGCGTCGCTGAAGAGCTCTTCCAGTTCTTTGTAGCCATCGCTTTCGCCGACATAGGCGACCTGCTTGGTCAGGTCGAGGCCGGCTTTGATGAGCTTTTCGGTTTTGAAGTGCTTGTTGGCGCGGCTGTCCGCGTCGACCATGAGCATGACGGTGCGCTCGTGCTTGACGAGGTATCCGGCCAGGTGAAGGGCGCCTTCGTTGTTGTCGCATGCCCACAGGGCGATGCCAGCCGCTTGCAGGGACAGTCCCTGGGAGAGCCGGAAGAGCAGCGGCACGCTTTGCTGCTCGGTGGGGCCTTCGACGGCCAGGAAGCAGCGTTCGTGCAGCAGGACGGAGTTGCGCAGTCCGACAGCGGCCGCAATCCGTCCGAGGTGGAAATCGATCCCGTCGTGGGTGTCGTCCTGGAGGCGTTCGACGAGGGTTCGGCCGTTGGGGCCGAGCTTGAGGTGGACGACGTCGGCGATGTCGACGCCGTCGATGAGGTTCATCGAGTGCGTGGCGACCATGACGTTGACGTGGGGCAGGGCGCACTGCTTGCGGATGATGTCCATCACCGTGCGCTGGTGGCGGTAGTCCAGGTGGGTGTCGGGCTCGTCGTAAACGACGATGGTCTGGGTCGGCTCCTGTTCGTCCTGCTCCGCTGCCGCTGCGAGTTCGTTGTTCTCCAGGAGGTTGCTGGTCCATTCCCACACCGCAAGCGCGATACGGCGGGTGCTGCCCTGGCCGGAGCGTGTGAGATCGACCGGCTCGCCGTCAGCCTTGGAGACCTCCAGTGGAGCACGCTTGAAGCCGCCCTTGAAGGAGACTTCCGGCTTGACCTCCACTCCGACGAACTCGGCGCAGTGCTGGCGGATGTGCTGGCACAGCGAGTCGGCTTCCTTCTCCAAGCGCTGTGTGATCTCCGCTTCGATCTCCCGCACACGCCCCTGCAGCGTTTCATCCTGAAGGTAGGTCTCATAGCAGCTGTTCAGGGCGGTGCGGACGGCGTCGTCGGGGCTTTCGTCCCGGCCTCCGAAGGCCAGCAGCCGCGGCAGGCGCTCCTCGAGCTGCTTCGGCAATGGCTGCCACTGCTCGGTCTGCGGCAAGGTCTTGGCGTGTGCGGTAAGCGCGGCCAGCAGATCCTCCTTCAAGGTGCCCGACGGGGTCAGACCGAACTCGCGGACCAAGTCCGCCAGATCCTTCCTCAGCAGTCGTCCCAGTCCGTGAAGGCGGCTGTCGGTTGGCACCAAACCGTAGTACTCCCAGCAAGCAGCCTCACCGGCGCGGGAGCGGCGACGGATGCGCAGCTCGGAATGCAACTCACTGGCAGCCTGCTCCGCCGCGTCCAAGGTGAAGCCGCCCTCTACCCAAGTTTCCGCGCAGCGCTGCCCTTTGAGGCCCTCGCCCTGCTCGTAGGTGCGGTCCTCATCCGTCAGACGATGCTCGCCCAGCAGGAAGGCCAGCGCCGCAAGGACAGCGCTCTTCCCGCCGTCATTCCGGCCGGCAAGAATCGTCGGGCTGCCGAGCGGGATGTCCGTGACATGTGTCAGAGAACGGAAGCCGCACGCGGAGAAGCGGTTGAGGTGCACGGTTGAGCTGCTCCGTATCTCCCTGTTCCGGCACCGGACAGGGGTGTGACATGCGGGTGAGACTGCTGAGCCGTCAGCGCAGACAGTCATACTAGAGGGACACAGAGCAACAGCTGGGCGTTTTCCTCCAGTTGCTTCCCATCAGCTGCGCACCCGCCCTGTGTCCCGCCCGACGAACGGGACGCCCGGTCCTGGCGACCGTTGCGAGCGGCGATGGCTTCGGGCCTGCGCGCTCCCGCCTATAGTCAGGCACCCGCGGGACGGAGCGGCGGAGTGCACAGATGGGGCACGACACGCGTCCATCCCCTCCGGGGGGCAGTTGGAACGTCCGTCAGGTGCTGACAGGAACTCGGTGCAGTACGTGGGGTTTTCACCAATGCATGGGCCTGACACCATTTCCTGTCGCGGGTTCTGTCGCCTTGGTGGGGGTGTTTGCGTGACGTCGGTGCAGAACAACGACCAGCGGTTGCTCGACCGGATTCTGGAAGACCAGCACCGCAAGCTAGCGCCGGAGAAGGGCAGGGACGACTTCTTCACGTTCTTCGCTGCCGACAAGGCCCTGCAGGACTGGGATCTCGACAACGACGAGATCATGGACGGCATCGTGGACGGAGCGCACGATTGCGGCATCGACGGCATCTGGACCTTCGTGGACGAGCGCTACATCACTGCCGATGCGCATCAGTTCCTGTCCTCACGTGCCGGCAAGATCGAGCTGGTGATCCTGCAAGCGAAGAACACTTCGGGCTACCAGGAAACCGTGATCGAGAAGCTGCACTTCCATCTGCCGACGCTGCTGGACATGAGCAGGGACGAGGAGGAGCTGGTTGACCACACCAACGCCAAACTCCTGGACCGCACCCGGCGCTTCCTGCACATCCTCGAGGAGCTGGCGTCCTCATTCCCGCACGTCCGTGTCAAGGTGATCTACGCCAGCAAAGCCGCCGAGACCCCGCACCCCAACGTGAAGTCCAAGGGCGACCGACTGCGCCGGGAACTCGCAAAGATCACCTCCGACGCCGCAGCCGAGGTGGAGTACCTCAACGCTGCGGACCTACGTGAGCGCACCGCCCGCGGTGCCAAAGCAGTCGCGCAGCTGGTGTTCACCGAGACGCCGATGAGCACGTCGCTCGGTGAGGGGTACGTGTGCCTGGCACGCCTGGATGAGTACTACCGCTTCATCACCTCCGACAACGAGGCGCTACGGCTGGAGCTGTTCGAGTCGAACGTACGCGACTATGCAGGGTCAACTGCGGTGAACAACGCCATCGGGGAGACCCTCAAGTCCGGCACGGGTGAGGACTTCTGGTGGTTCAACAACGGCGTCACGGTCGTCGCAGACGCCGCCCAGATCGCCGGCAAAAGGATCGTCATCAGGGAGCCGCAGATCGTCAACGGGCTCCAAACCAGTCACGAGATCTACCACTACTTCCAGGACGGCGGCCAGCACCGCGACCGCTCCCTCCTGGTCAAGATCGTGGTGGCACCAGAGTCCGGTACAGCGCGTGACCGGATCATCCGGGCCACCAACAGCCAGACCCAGCTGCCCGCCGGCGCCCTACGGGCCACCGAATCCATCCAAAAGGACATCGAGGAGAGCCTCACCCACGCCGGCGGCTACTACTACGAACGCCGCGCCAGCTACTACCGCAACCTCGGCTTCCCCCTCGACCGAGTCGTCAGCATGGCACGCCTGGCAAAAGAGTTCACCGCCTTAGGAGATGACGAGCACACTACCGGCACGCCCTCCGCACGTGTTTACGGGCCCGTCCCCCGGCCTGGACCCGAAGGGGACCGTGGGAGCCGCGGTTCAGTCCCGTAGGAGTCCTCCGTGAAGAGCAAGTAGTCTCCGCCGCAGGGAACTTTGAGGGGCGACGGAGGGGAGCAGAGGGGTGCGGCGCCAGGGGGCTCGAATGAAACGAGAAGGGGGCGCACGCCCCGCGTATGCGCTCCTTTGAGGTGCCGCACAACCGGTGTTCATCCCGCGTCAGCGGGATCTCGGCGACAAAACGGCTGACGATCCGGCGTACGAGTCGCTGACCACTTCATCCTCCCGGCTCCCCTCGCACTGCCGTGGTGCAGAAGGCTGTGATCAGACCTGTAAAAGATCTCCGGAGTCGGTCGTGTCCTACCGCGCCGACTGCTTCGTACGGGGTGGCGCACAGCCGCACGCCGAAGCGTCATGGTGCCGAGGGGGCTCCTCACGCCTGCGCGGCTGGGATACGACAAACGTGCCGACTCCAATCACCCACTTCCTCACCAGTCACAGCAGTCCCGATACCGCCGTGGGGCGGTACAGGCTGCTCTGGACCAGGCCGCCGAGGCACAAGGCGGGCGAGCTGGCCAAGAAGTCCGCAAAGGCAGCCGAGCAGGCCGGCCAAGCCTCGCTTGCCGCCGCGGACCAGGCGGCCAACTGACGCCGCGGTCGTCGGGGGGCCGCGGCCGAGGCCCGGGCCGCCGCGGAGATCCGCCGTCACGCCGCCGAGGTCAATCGCACCGCCGACGCAGCGGCCGAGCACGCCGGCGAAGCCGCCGATCAGGCGGCGGGAGGCGGCATGCTGTGTGCCAACAGGGACCTTCTCAGGACACGCTGTCCCGAAGGTGGTGCGTAAGGACGCCCTGGATGTTGATGAGCCACTGGCGCAGGGACAAGCCGGTGGGTGGGGGCTCGTTGAGGCCGAGGGTCGCTGCTGCTTCGGCAAGTTCGTCGGCAGACGGGTTCAGGTCCAAGACCTCACCGATCTCGGATGCGGCTTTCCTGATGTCCTCGGTCGATTCGCCCGAGAGGTAGTCGTCGACTGCTTCCTCGTGTGACTCGTACTCGAGCTTGAGGCTGTCCTGGTAGAAGTACGCGCCGAGGAAGTGGGCCAGTGCCGGGAACCGTTCACGCCACTCCCAAGCGATCTCAGGGCGGACCGAGGTCCGAGGCGGTGGCGGGGCAGCCAGGAAACGCTCAAGGTGCTGCAGGACGACGCGCAGGCACTCCTCCACGCTGACGCCCTGAGGCGGCCTGATGTGGGGAAACAACTCGACATCGTCGGCAACCTCGTCGCTGAACAGGCCCACTGTGAGAAGGTCCTGGATCTCCCTAGCGGCAGCTGCTGCGCGCTCTGGAGCGAAGGCGGTCGTCCGCAGGTACGCGCTCAGAGCGACTCCGGGTGCCTCCACCGTGTCGTCGAAGGCGTAGCCGGGCTGCTCGTACGCGCGAAGGAGCCGGCGTAGTTCGTGGAAGCGGTCGTCCACTGGTGTCATCGTTGCTGTCGGACCTGTCTGGCTCTAGGGGACGGGGTAGGAGGTCAGGACGCGGTAGCCCATCTCGGCCGATGGATCGCGCTTGAGGATCACTCTGGCACCCTTGACCCACTCCGGGGGGTACCCGCGGACGTAGTTCGCGCGCGACAGGCTCAGACCGGTGGGGTCGTCGAAGTGGGCTTCCAGCTCGAGCTTCCGGCTCTTGTTCTTGGCGAGCCAGGCGTCGATCTCCTTCTGGTGCTTCAGCACCACGCCGTCGGTTGCTTTCTGCGCGGATGCCTCGTCGACGTAGCGTGAGACGGTTTCTCGCTCGGTATCCCGTCGGAGTCGGGCGCGTAGGTCACGTGTGGTGACCTTTACGTGCTTTTCCAGCGTGTGGGAATGAGACTGGGGGGTTCCCTTTCCTTCGTCGCCGGCCAGATCCGCCCGGTATCGGGGGTTCACGCGGCCCTTGCGTTTGCTGCGTGGCCATGCGTTGGGTTCGCCGTCGCCCTTGATGAGCAGTCCGAGGTCTTCGAGACTGGTGGGCGTGCCGCCGGGTACCGCCAGTTCGGGGCCGAATGAGGGCATGCGGGCGCCGCCGAGCAGCTCGGTCCAGCCTCCCGCGTCGCGTGCGGCGCGGACTGCTGAGCCGCCTCCGCCGAGGGCGCCGCCCAGGAGTGCGCCGTAGACGCCGGCCCGCCGGGCCTCGTGCAGGTTGATGCCGCCCTTCTGCTCGCCCAGGGCGATGGCCGTGGGCTGGGCGACAGCCAGGTCCACCGTGATCGACTCCACCCCGCCAAAGGCAGCCGTGGCCAGTGTGGTACCGGCGATGGCGGCGACCTCCTCGGTCACCGCCGCACCCAAAGATGCGGCGAGTTCGGTGACGCCCACCGCCGCGGCCGCCGCAGCGCCCTCGGACATGCCGGCGGTGAAGACGGCCAGGGCCGTGCCCGCGACGAGGGTCGCGCCAACGATCTCCAGCTCGTGTTCGAGGTGCTTCTTCGCGCCGTGCACCGCATCCGCGTAGGAGTCCAGCGCCTTGGCCATGTCCCGGGCCGCATCGGCCAGATCCTTCAGCCAGCCCCGGCCGCCGTCGTAGTAGCGGCGCCAGAACACATCGAAGGCGTCGATCGACTCGCCCTTGTTGTCCTCGATCAGCCCACGGGCCGCTTTGTTCGCAACAGCCGTGATGTCGTCGACCTCGTCAGCGAAGGCCCGCCATACCCGGGCCGCCTCCCGAAGTCCGTCCTCGTCGGCGGCGGGCCACCACATGCCCGTCAGGTCCTGGACGACCTTGCGGGCCTTGTCCGCAACGCTCACGTGCCATCACCCGTGGTGCCGTGGCCGAACATGCCCCGGATGCGTTCCTCGTTGTCGATGTGCTTGTCGGCCATGTCGGCCAGGCCCGCGTGAATGCTGGCCAGGCCCTTGATGAGGATCTGCGCGGAGTGCTCGATCCGCGTGACGTGCGGGCCGTACGCCGCGTGGAACTTCTGCCCCTGCTCGTCATCGCCCCACGGGGCGCCCGCCGCGGCCAGCCCCTGCTTCAGCGTGGTCAGGGCGTGTGCGAGTGCGACGCTTTCGCGGTGGAAGGCGGGTGCCGCCGTCTTGATGTCGTCGACCTTGATGTCGAGTATCTCGTCCTTGCCGCCCATGAGTTGGCGCCTTCCCCCTCCGTCGACTGCCCGGCTGTTCGACCCTAGCCGCCAGTTGTCAGCTCATGACGGCGTGTCATGCAAAGCCAATGCAAAGGTCCGTTCGATTGTCGTGAGTTCTCTCACGGCCCGTACGACGTCGGAGGTGAGACCGGCTGTGCCACCACGGGAAGAGAGCAGGAGTAGCTCGAGTTCGGACAGGTCGATCGGAACGAATGCCTTGCCTCCTTCGGGACCCATGTCGCCGCGAACAGGTGTCTGCCAGAGCCTCGCACGATCATTTCGCCGGCCATCAGACGTCTTCCCTTGCAGTGAGACTCGTCTCCGAGGCCAGCCCCTTGCGCGTCCCAGGAGAATGGCACGCCATTCCGTCCTGCGGTGCCTCGATCACTCTGCGGCCAGCTCGGTCGGTACGGAAGCCTATCGGCCTTGGTTCTGCGAACTGTTGCATGTGTCTGCTACAGGCCGAGTGAGCCACCCTGTCTCAACATCGTCGGCAGGAAGCTGCTGGGTTCGTAACCCCTTCTACGATCGGATGCTCGTTGTGATCTATGAGTAGAAGGGTGAACCGGAGTGGTGGACGGGCAAGTTGTCATCGTTACAGGTGGAGGCACGGGCATTGGGGCGGCCACTGCCCGGTTGCTCCGCCAGGGTGGGCACCGCGTGATCGTCTCGGGACGGCGACTGGAACCGTTGGAGCGCCTGGCACGGGAGACCGGGGCGCTGGCATATTCGTCCGATGTGGGCGACCCGGAGGCCGCCAACGGGCTGGTTAGCGCCGCTTTGGAGGCGTACGGGCGACTCGACGGGCTTGTGCTCAATGCTGGCATCGGGCGCAGTGGAGCAGTCGGGGATCTGTCGTTGGAGGACTGGGAGGAGGTGATGCGCACGAACGTCACCGGTCCCCTCCTGCTCTTGCGCGCAGCGATCCCGCACCTGCTGGAGACGCGTGGATCAGTAGTTGCCGTCGCGTCAGTATCTGCGCTGCGCAATGGCGCGAGCAACGCCGTGTACGCCACGTCCAAGGCGGCCTTGCTGCAGCTCTGCCGTTCTCTCACCATCGACTACGGCCGGCAGGGGCTGCGTGCCAACACCGTGTGTCCCAGCTGGGTACGGACCGAGATGGCCGATCGGCGTATGGCGCGCTTCGCCGTGGAAGCGGAGTTGAGGGATGGCAGCGTGGAGTCTGCGTATGAGGAGGCAACCAGGCTTCTGCCCATGGGCCGGCCGGGCGAACCGCGTGAGGTTGCGGAGGCTATCAACTGGTTGCTCTCTCCAGCAGCGTCCTATGTCAATGGCGCTGTGCTCACCGTTGACGGTGGGGCGACGGCACTTGATCCTGGAACTCTCGCGTTCGACTTCCATGTCGCACCGCGTGGCGATGCGACACTCTGACACTTCCGAGCACCAACCTCGTTCGGTTCTGCTGCACCCGCGTACCGCTGGTCAGGGGCGATGGGCCGAAGATGGCTGACAGCAGCATGGGATAGTTTGACGCGGCCCGCATCGGTCGCAGTCCGACGGAGGTCGGGGGCCTGGATGCAGGCTGTCAGTGCCAAGTTGGATGCGAGCAGTGCATGTTGGGCGCACTGTCTATTCCTTCCCGCGCACGTCCAGTGTGTGCGGGGAGGAATAGGACTGTCGGGAAGGGGCCAGCTTGCGCAGCCAGTCTCGCTCGGCCAGCCGGTTCAGCTTCGCACGCATCGACTCCGAGCGAGCCGGCTCAGTGGACGCCCCCAGCTCGCCGCAGACCTGGTTGGCCATGACCGGCCCCTCCGCTCGACGCACCAGCTCCATGATCCGCTGTTAGGCCTCGGGCGGAACTGCCTCCTTCATGCCGCGCTCGTGGTGTGACAGCAGCAGTACCGCACAGCCCGTGACCTGCCCGGCAGTATGCGCCAGCGCCGCTTCCCGTTCCGTTCCGACGTACCGCTGTTCGACCAGCTGACGCGCGACCTGCTGGGCAACGGCGAGCTCCGTCAGCTCGTCGCACACTCTTGGAACTGCTGGCTCAACGGCTCTGCCCGCACTCCAGTTCGCCTTACCCGTGATCAACTCACGAAGACACAATCTCGCATCGCTGGCCACCTGATGCGCGCCTCCCGCCTGGATCGTACGAACAGGTGCCTCGCTCACGCCGGGGAGCGCGTGGATCCGCGATCACCGAAAGGGCAGAATGCGGCCCGCCGGGCCAAACTGGCGGGCGAACCTCCTCACGTAGAGCTAGCCAGGCTGGTCCACTCGGGGGGCACTGACATAGCGGCGGAGACCGAGTTCCTGCTCCGGGTGGCCACGGCCTACCATGCCGCCGCACGTTCTAAAAGGGATTGTGCATCGTCGCTACCCAGTAGCCATGGCGCACCATCTACAGTTCGTCAGACTCACGAACAGTGAATATAAGCGACGACCCTTCAGCGATCGAGTCGAAGAGTGCGTCTGCGCGGTCGACGACGCGATCACGGGCCGGTCCGGCAAAGGATCGCCACCCCGCAACTGCGCCCGGTGGGTCTGATGCAGGTTCGGGTGACAGGTTCGGTCACGCGGCCTGGAGGCCGGCGTGGTCATGACGGTCTCGAATTCGACGGGTGTCAGCCGGCCGAGCGACATTTGTTCGGCGGCGCCGGTGGTAGGTCCGCTCGATCCAGGTCACGATCGCGATCCGCAGTTCTTCACGGGTAGCCCAGACACGACGGTCGAGGACGTTCTTCTGCAGCAGACTGAAGAAGAACTCCATGGCCGCGTTGTCACCGGCAGCTCCAACCCTCCCTATCGATCCGGCCATCCGATCGTGCAGCAAACCCAAATTTCACTGGGTGTCAGGCTGACGGCGGGCGAGCATGATTCCCCCAAGCGTGCTCTCGGCCGAAGTGAGCGTCCTGTGCTGCTCGACGGTGAAGCCAGCTTCGTTGAGCCAGCCAATCATCTGGCCGTGCCAGCGACGATGGACGTGGACCTTCATCGGGTGACCGCCATAGCCCTCCGTCTTTACCTTCGACTCGTCCCCGACATGAAAGCTGAGGAGCAGCGGTCCGCCCGGCTGCAGCACTCGATGGAAGTGCTGGAAGACCGTGCCGATCTCCTTGTCGGGGATGTGAATCAGCGAGTACCAGGCGACCAGACCGGCCATCGAGCCATCGCCGAGGTCGAGGTCCGTCATGGAGCCGAGTTCGAACCGCAGATCGGGGTGGTCGCGCCGGGCTACCTCGATCATCCCGGGTGATAGGTCGATTCCGAACGCGTCCACGCCCAGCTGGCACAAGTGAGCCGTAATCCGCCCCGGCCCACATCCCACGTCTGCGACCGCTCCCCCACCACGGGAGCTCACCAGGTCGGCGAACAGCGCCAGGACCGCTCGCTCCTCGGGTGTTTCATCCAGAAGGTTGCGTACCTGGTCTGCATAGCTCGAGGCGACGGTGTCATAGGACGTTCGTGTGTCTTCCAACCAGCCGTCAGTGTTCAGTTCTATTTCCACGTGTCCGTCATCTCTTCAGCACGGTGGCGGCCAGCGGCCGGGCGGCTCGCGGAACCGATCAGCACCGAGACCATCTTCCCCGCCCCGTCTCCCCTGCTGAGTCAAGCCTGACCCGTCACCACGGGGGGAGTGACGGGCCAGGCTCGCATCCACGGTGCCATATCCCCCCGCAGGCGCGCAGTCTCTTCAGGAAGCGGCCAGGTCGAAGCCCTGGGATTCGGCTCGGTCCGACAGGCGGCATCCCGCAGCGGGCACCGACGACCGCGGAGGCGTCTGTGCCGGTGCCCGCCCGGGCGGCTCAGCTCAGGCCCAGCTTGGACAGGGCCGTGGTCCAGTCGCCGGCAATGGCCTGCTGGGCAGCGGCGAGAGTGACCTTGCCGTCGCAGACCGCGGTGTGCAGCTTGCTCTCGACCGGGTCCTTCTTGTTGTTGATGCCGCTGCCCGTCTTGTGGCCCGGGTCCGCCGGTTCGACCCACAGGTTGCGCTCGTCGTTGGGGTCGCCCCCGAGCTCGAGGCTGATGAGGTGGTCGTACTCGGCGTCGGCCAAGCGGCCGTTGTAGCCGTAGGAGGCGGCGTTGAGCCGCTTCTCCCTGCTGGTGATGGAAACCGGCGGCCGGATGCTCTTGGTGTAGCCGCTCTTGCGGCAGATCGTCGACTTCACGGTGGCCTGGGTGACGGCCGGTGAGGTCGCGCCCGGCGTGCACGTCGGATCCGGGAGCGGCTCGCCGTTCTCGTGACGGTAGTGGCAGCTGCCCGGCGCGGGTTGCTTCTGCACGGTGTAGGCCGGCTGCGGGCCGGGCCCGACCGCGATCGACGACGCCCCTCCCGGAGCGGCTGTCCCCGCGGGCCCTGCCGCCGTCCCGCTCGGCGATGCGTGCGATTGGGCAGGCGTAGCGGACCTGCAGCCCGCCAGACACGCGGCGGCGAGCACTACGGACAACGCGGTTCTCGAAGCACAGCGCATGACGACCCCTCATCCACATTCAATTGCTGGACGAATGCTCCCCTACCACGCTGCCGCCCTGCCACGCGGGCTAGGGTGCAAAGGCGTGCCAGCGTCACACCAAGGAGCGCTCAAAACGAGCAGGCGTTATTCCTGCGAGCGACTTGCTCTGGCTCACCTTGTCGTGGACGACGAGTCAGTGATGGGGATCACGCATGGATATCGAGCCAACTCATCCTATGAACGGACAAGTGTTGAGGGTGTGGCGGTAGGTTCCCCGGTGACCACACTTGATCGTTTCTTGGGGGAACCTTGTCGCGTTTACGCGCGAGATTCTTGGCTTTGGCGTGCGCTGGGGCCACCGCTCTCACCATTCTGGGTACGGCGCCGCTGGCCAGTGCCGCTCCGCCCAACGATTCCTGCAGCATCCTCTACAACGCACGCATCACGTTCTGGGCCATGACCTGCAGCCAGCCGGGTGAGCCGATGATCGGCGGCTTCGCGACCTGGCGCAACGTGCCGATCACCTTCGACCAGACCGACACCGGCAGCGCAACGGTGCAGGCGTCCAACTACCTGCGGGTCACCCCGAACACCGAAAGCAGCCCGCTGGCCGCCAACATCGAGATCGGCCTGTACGCGCAGAAGACAGGCAAGACCACGTCCACCTACGGGCCGCGCTGGTCCGAACTGACCACCAGCGGAGGCCGCACCACAGCGATCACGGCCGGTGTGAACCCGACCAAGCCGGACAACCGCAACCACACCTACATGACCGTCCGCCAGGACAGCGGCAATCAGTGGGACGTGCTGTACGACTTCAACAAGGTCGGCTCAACCACCAGCCAGCTTAAGGTGCCGCGCGGTAACCCCAACCGCATCGATGTCGGCCTGGAGGTGACCGGCCCGAGCTACATCAACATCCCGTCGATCGCGGACCGGATGCAGTTCATGGATGAGAACAAGGCGTGGAAGCAGGTGGCCACCCGCAACGTGGCCAAGTCCGTCACGCTGCCCGCGTGCAGCACCACTTCCAAGCCGCCGAGCTGCTTCACCACCAAGCTCGCCGATGCCACGAACTTCACGCAGTGGACGGTCTCCAAGCCCCGTCGACAGTCAGCCTCCCTCACCGCGCCGGACACGACGTCCCCGGCCCCGGCCCGCCGCCCGGACGCCGACAGCCTGCCTGGCACGTTCAACGGTGTGGACCAGCAGGCTCTTCAGAGCTGCCTGGACAACGACCCGGACAGCTGCCTGGCCACCGTGCCCGGCCTCGCCGACTGCGTGGTCACCGTCCGGGTCTGCAATGCCGCGGCCTTGCCGCCTGCCAGTAGCGGCCTGGAGGACATCAGCGGCAGCACGGATGTTTCGGCCGCCGACATCCGCGCCCAAGCCTCGGCTGCTTTCGATGTCCCCGCCGACACGCTCACCCTCACCCCGCCCACTGCGCCCGCAGGGCCGAAGGCTCGCCTTCGCGCCGCCGGCAGTGACGCCACCTGGACAGTGACCTCGACCGGTTCGACACCTGGTCTGCAGCACACCGACCAACGCTTTGACGGCTTCACCGCCCGTTACTCCGCGCATACGGGTGCGCTGATGGATGCCTGCTGGGGTGATCTGTGCGACGCCTCATAACCGCTGTTCCCCAGTCTCAGCAGCAGACAGCCGCCCAGCCCGTACCCCCAAGGAGTTCCCAGTTGAAGCCCCCACTGGCACGTTGTGCACGCGGTGTCGCCACCGCTGCCGCCCTGACCCTGCTCACCGCAGCCACCACCGCCGCCCGTCCCGCACCCGCCCCCGCACAAGCGCCCGAGCCGGGCGCGTTCGTCGACACCTCCTCGGTCCCCGCCGGCCAGCTGCGCGGACTTGACCATCCCATCCCTCTGGCCGACTACGCGCGCAAGCACGGCTCGCATTTGGCCGCCCCTCACTCAGTGGCCGCACCGAACGACGACCAGCAGGACCTGCGCCAGCAATGCACCGCACACGCTGCGCAGGCCAACTCCGCGACCGGCTGGATCAAGTCCCGTTTCGAAAGCTGTCAGAAACGGCCCTATGACCTGGTCCTGCGCGACAAAAACGGCACGACCGCCATCGGTCGGCTCTGGTTCGACATGTGGATCCTCGGCTTCTCCTACGACGGCAGCCGCCGTGTCGACTACGTCGCAAGCATCGAGAACATCCGCGTGCAGGCCATCCCCACCGAGGACGCCACCAAATGGAGCGTCGGCCAGCACTTCCGCCAGAGTATCAACGCCTCCGACAGCGACGCGGACCCCCAGGTGACCGAACCGCAGACGACTGCACGCGAAGAACTGCTCGGTGAGTGGGACCGCACACCGCACTGGACCCTCACCTACACCTCGCCCGACAAGGGCCCCCTCTTCGATCAGGGCAACCAGCAGCGCGTCTACTCCAACGTCGTCATGGACCTCAGCGCCGCCTCACCCAACGCCGCCCCCTACACCGACGGCGTCGACGCCTACCACTCCAACGTTCGCTATGACTACGCCGGGAAGGTCGCCGGCAAGTTCAAGGGCACCGTCTTCACCCAGGCGCGCGTGGAGCTGGTCATGAGCCAGAAAGACCCGGCGGTCAAGGAAAGCGCCCTGCACATCTACGACGCGCAAAACCGCCCTGAGCGCACCTTCCCCTCCTGGCCCGGCAAGACCGTACCCGGCGCCACAGAGCCCCTGCACCGGCTGATCAACAAGGAAAAACAGAAGGCCAACCGGGATCGGTCGATCAAGGAATGCGAGAAGGTCTGGGGAAAATACGACGGCACTGACCTTCAGTGCGACGAGTACCCCTTCGCCTCCACCAAGGAAGGATCGACCAAGGGCGACAACCGGTTCTCCGTCCGCCTGATCGAGGGCGACGACAATGAGGCCGGCGGCCGCAGGCTCGACGAGATGTACACCCTCAACCGCATGCTCGACGGCGACCCCTTCTACGTCAAGATCACCAACTAGTCTGAAAGGCAAGCCACCCATGGCGCTCCTCGCCGAATACAGCTGCAAGGCCACACCCGGCCGCCGCGTCGTGGAGGTCTACGACGCAGATGCCTACCTCGGCGACGACGACGCCATGAAAGCCGCCCGCACACAGGTGGTAGCCGGCAACGGCTACCACCTGTACCTGCGCAGCCTCCAACCCGACATCGACGTCGACGTCACCATCCGCATCTGGGACACCCCACCCACCCCACCAGCCGACGCCGAAGGCCACATCGACATCGGCATCGAATCCGAGACCGGCATCCTCGTCATCAACCAGCTCAGCCTCGGCCCCGCAGGAGAAATGCCCCTGCCCCGCCCCGGCGTCTACGAAGGCCACGCCTGGTGGACCAACCGCCAAGCCACCGCCGACTACTACAACACCACCCTCGCCCAGCTCCCCGAAGACTCCCCCGACGGCTGGCTCACCCAAGCCTGGAACAACTGCCCCGTCACCGAACGCTACGTCCTCGACCTCGCCTATACCCGCGAACCCGAACCCGTCGACGACGAAGACCTCTGACACGGAGCGGGAACATCGAGTAGCTCATTTGGACCCGTGGATGGCCGAGGAAGTGGCGTACAGAGTGGAGCCAGTCCTCTTCGGGGGATTCGCCGGATCCGGGCTGTGGATCACGAGGCTGGGTTTCCGTCCGGGTGGTGGTCGATCCATGACAGGCCGCCCATGTCCAGACGCTGACGGGTGCGGGTGACGGCTACGTAGGCGAGGCGGGCCTCGCTGTCATCGATCGGACCGGGGACAGGGCATCCTCTTTCATCTGTTTGATCGCTGTCCTTCGGTGGGGTGAAGTCGTCCGCGATCGTCACGCAGGGCCATTCGCGTCCCTTGGCTTTGTGCGCGGTGGAGACGGTCACCTCGGCCTGCTTCTCGGGAGCAAGTCGGGAAACAGCCTCGAGGATGGCGTCGGTGCCGTGCTTGTCGATGAGGTCGACCAGAGGCTGCAGGTCGCGTCCGGCCGGGTCGTGGGCAGCGTAGTCCTGCAGCTCTCCCCAGGTTGGGAAGAGAAGGAGTTCGGGGTGACTGGTTCGACGGCCTTCCTTGAGGTCGCGGGCCGCCAGGGCAAGGGCCCGCAAGCTTTCACCTCCGCCGGCCAACGCGACCTGGCGCCCCACGGAGATCAGGGCCATGACTTGGGCCATGGCGCCGACGTTGGTACGGCACAGGACCGCGTCAGGGCAGGCGACGGGGCCGAGTTCGGTGGGCACGGTCGGCGTGCCGGACAGGCGGATGGGGGCGCCCGCGATGCGCAGCCAGCGGTTTGCTTCCTGGGCCAGGTGGGGGCCGAATCGGAAGGACTGTGACAGGGCAAGGCGGGTGCCCTCGAAACCGGTCATGACGTCTTTGGCGCCGCGCCACTGGTAGATGGCCTGGGCGGAGTCGCCGACCATCACCAGTTGGGCGTGACTGCGCTGGTCGAGAAAGACCTGTTCGACGACGGGATTGGTGTCCTGGGCTTCGTCTAGGAGGAGGAAGTCGGCGGGGAGTTTGGGTCGGGTGAGGGCCCAGATTTTCAGGTAATGGTCGTGGTCGAAGCGGACGCAGCCGTCGTCGGGGTTCTGAAGGTCCGCCCAGGCTTTGCGAGCGAAGGGGACGATGTGGGCGGCGAGTTCGGCGTGCAGGTCCTTGTTTTCCAGGCCGCGCAGGTGTGGGACGTGGTGGCGGGTGATCTCTTCGTCGGCGGTGTGGCAGAAGCGGGCCACGGTGCGCAGGGTGGTGTTGGAGAGGGTTTTTTGTGACAGGTCGCGGTCGCCGATGCGGATGTCTTTGGTGATCTCGAGGGCCTGTCCGGTCTGCCAGGCGGGGCGGCGGGGTGCGTTCAGGCGGCGGGCGTATTGGTGGCCGACTGCAGCGTAGGCGAGGGCGTGGGCGGTCTTGCACTGAACGTTGGCAGGGAAGCGGGCGGTGGCGTCCTGGGCGATGGCCCGGTTGTAGGCGAGGTAGCGGCCGCGGCGTTTGGTGGCGCGGGCGAGCAGGGCCAGGGTGGTGGTCTTGCCCGTGCCCGCACCAGCTTGCAGGGCCAGGTGATCGCCGGCATTGAAGGCATCGGCCGCTGCGGTCTGTTCGTCGGTGGGGTTCATGGCGTGGGTCTTTCGGGGAGCCGAGTGAGGGCGTGTCCGACGGCGGAGAGCAGGTACGCGGGGGTGGTGTGAGCGAGGAGCTGGCGTACTGCCTGATCAAGGCGGTCGGTTTCCTGGGAGGCGTGTTCGGCCAGGGCTCGGTGGATGGCACCTTCGATGAAGCGCTCGGGTTCCTGTCCTGCGCGGCGTGCTGCGCTCTTGAGGTGGGCGTGAGTGTCCGGCGAGAAGAAGAGGTTGAGCAGGATCTGCCCGTTCCGGTCTGGGTAGTGGGTGGTGATCACGTCGATGGGCAGCCGGGCGGCCTTCAGCCGGCGGCGCAGGCGGTAGGCGGCTCGGTCCGGGGTTTTCGCGCCCATGAGGGCCATCAGGCGGGTGGCGTCGTGGTTGGCCGCGAGCGGCCAGGTGCGGGCGGCGTGGCGGAGTTCGTCCCTGGCAAGGGGCCGGGTCAGCAGGATTTCCAGGGCGTGGTGCGGCATAGTCACCCGTTCCGGGGATGGCGAGTCGGGGTGTGGGGCAGATGGGCGCGGATGTGGGCCGCGTGCAAAAGAGGGTCGAAGATTTGCCAGCCGACCAGAGCGAGATCGGCGGCACCGTCGGCTACGGCGAGTGCGGGGCAGCGCTGGGTACGCCAGCGCGTCTGTTCGGTGCAGGGCAGGTGACTGAGATCGGCGGCACCGTCGGCTACGGCGAGTGCGGGGCAGCGCTGGGTGCGCCAGCGCGTCTGTTCGGTGCAGGGCAGGTGACTGAGGTCGTAGACGGCCATCTGTGTGCCGGGCAGAGCGAGTTGGCCGCCTTCGGATCCGGTGGGCAGCAGTCTCCAGACTCCGTTGAGGTCGGTCGGGGCGAGGACGGGATTCCTGCAGCGGTGACGATGGCGGGTCTGGGCCACGCAGCGGATGTGCTCGAGAGGGCTGTCGGCGAGATAGCGGCTCAAGAGCATCTGCACGATGGCGTGGGCGGGCTCGGAGGCGCTTGCAACGGGTGCGTTATCGGTGCGCGAGGCGGGGGCGAACGTGCCGGTGTCGATCAGGCGACGGGTTCGGACGGCGAGGTGGCGGCGTACGGACTGAAGGTGCAGGCCGATGCGGGCCGTGGGCGTGCTGCCGGGGCAGAGCACGGTGTGGGGGATGCGGCACCAGGGACTGCCGTCGCCGTGGGGGTGGGCAGAGCCGCTGCTGAGGTGCCAGCGGCAGGCGGCCGGGACGTGCGCGGCGGGCAGTTCTGCGGGGTGTAGGGCGATGGGACGCTGGTCGGCGCGCTGGTAGAGGTCGGTGAGGTTGCCGCAGTGGCGGCAGCGGCTGCGCTGGCCGGCGCGTAGCAGGCGGCTGGGGCTGGTGGCGGCGACCCGCAGGGGGCGGGGGTGTCGTCGGTGGCGGGGGCTGCCGTCCCAGTGGCAGCCTGCCTGGGAGGTGTTGGGGCACATGCCGGGAACCGTGCCAGGCGGCGCGCCATGGCCGTTGAATCGGCGAGCGGACTGTCCTGCGAACGGCCCAGCAGGGGCGAACGGGCGCACGAGTGGACGTACGGGTTTTCGCGTGCGGCTCGCCGGTTCGGATGATTCATGCGCGGCGGGCGGCCGGCGGCGGAAGGGTCAGGTGTGCTTCGGTCCGGGTGGGGTGTGGTCGTTGCAGAGGGTGCCGAGGAGTTGCTCGATGGGCACGTCGAAGGTGTGGGCGAGGGTGTGCCAGGTGGTGAGGCTTCCGGTGGTGCGGCCGTGTTCGAGGTCGATGAGGGTGCGCCGGGCCAGGCCGCTGCGGTCGGCGAGTTCGTCGAAGGTCCAGCCGCGCTCGCCTCGCAGGCGCGCGAGTTCTACGCGCAGCGCGGGGAGGTCGGGGTCGGGCGGCAAGATCGTCACCCCACCATCCGACGGTGCAGGACCCTGCCCTGTCAGTGCAGACTTCTGCACTATTTGCCGGGAGGGAGGGTGACGTTCGTAGTGCAGGACTCTGCACTACGGTGCGGCCGTACCGGACGCCCTCCTGTGGGGCATCCGCCACGACGGCACGGACAGATGGGAGGACGACAGGCCGATGAGGCTGGCCGGCGCGCATGCCGCGGTGCGGCGTATCTGGACGGTGGAGCTCCGCCCGCGGGCGGGCGGACCAAGTCTCATCTGCCCGCACTGCACCGCCCACACTGCTCCCCTCAAGGCAAGCTCTGCGAGATCCGCCGCCCTGGCGCATCTGGCCTGCCACGCACGCACCGATGTACTGCCGGGGCATCTGCGCACCTGCCAGTGCCGGGCGCAAGGCTGCTGCTGGCATCCACGTCACCGCGGATGCGCGGGACCGGTACTGCTCGCCCTCACCCGCGACCGCGGCGGCCGCACCTGGCGCCTGGCCGACACCTGTGCGGCCTGCGCCGCGGCGACGAGTCATACCGCCGTGGTGCCGGACACGCTGGTCGGCCGGTTCCCGTCACGCCCTTCCCACTGCCCGCCGACTCCCCCACGCAACAGACCCGAGTCCAGGTCCGACCAGCGAGTGCGCGTGCGGGAGATGCTCACCTACCTCGCCGCAGCACTCCCCCGGTTCACCTCACCTGCCGCCAGACTGCTGGCCCTGCAGTGCGCTCTGCGGGCCGACACCCGCGGTCAGGTCGGCCTGCCGACAGGTCTGCTCAGCAGCATGCGTCTGCGCGGACGCCGAGAACTGTGGGAGGAACTCGCTCACAGCGGCTGGCTCGAGATGCCGGATCTCAAGCCGGCCAACTTGAAGGTGCGACTGCTTGATGCCGCGGTCCTGGACCAGGCTCCCGGTCGCAGCGCGCGCCGCCGTGCCGCGCACTGGGCACTGCACCCCGCGCCGCTGCTCGTGCCGCCCACCGCACCGCATGCCCTGCGGCTGACCGCGCTCGTGCTCGCCGCGCATACGTCCACCCAGGTCCACCACAGCACTGATATGGACGTCCTCGCCCGCCTGTGCGGACACTCACCCCACCAGACTGCGGACCTCCTCGACCGGTTGGCAGCCACCGGGATCCTTACCGCCTGGCAGCACGACCGGGACACCGACGAAGTCCTGTGGCAACTCCCCCGACAACAGGCCTCAAGTCCTCACGCTGCACGCCCCAGGCAGCCCCACTCATGGGACCAGTGAAGCTCAGGTTGAGAAGTAGACGTCACTCAAGAGGAACAACAGGCTCCACCCATCCGTACTATCTCTACGCCGGGCCACGCGCAGCGGTCATGTCCACTGCCGCTCGGATCCCAGCCCGAGATCACAGACGCTTGGCTCTCTGCGCCTGCACCACAGGTGCTGCACGCCCGGCCAGGGAACCCAGAGAAAGGCCAACCCATGTCCATCACGACCGCCGGCACTGAACTGACATCGCAGTACGCCGCACAGGTAACCAGCGACCTCGAACGCAACGCCAAGGAGCAGGAACGCATCAGTGCCGAGATCACCGCACTGCAGGAGCAGCTGGCCGCACTGCAGCATGACCACTCCGTGCTGATGCAGGTGCAGCAGGCCCTTGGGCTTTCGCCGGCGCCGGTTCAGCTCACAGCCGGTTCGGACGGCGCGGCAGTGCCTGCTCCGCGCAAGAAGGTCGCTGCTGAGCCCGACGCTGGCAAGCGGACGCGCGCGAAGAAGGCAGCCGGCACAGAGGGTGCCGCGACCAGCAAGAAGTCGGCGGCCAAGAAGCCCAGCAACAAGGCCGCAGCCGCGAAGGCGGCCCAGCCCACGCTGGTCGGACTCGTCCGCAGCCACCTCACCGAGCAGAGCGAACCGCGCTCCGCGGCCGAAGTCGCTACCGCGCTCGGCCAGGCGCATCCCGAGCGCGGCATCAAGGCCACCGTCGTGCGTACCACCCTCGAAGGACTCGTCGCCAAGAACCAGGCCAAGCGCACCAAGCAGGGTGCCTCCGTCTTCTACACCGCCCCCGGTGCGGCCGAGCAGACGACCACACCGGGCAACGAGGAGGCAGACTCCGAGTGAAGACCACGGTGGCGGCAACGGGTTCTGCGTGGACAATCCGGCTGGCGCCGTCCCTCGGCTGATTGCCAGATCCGGCCAGTCTCGCCTGTGCCAGCAGCCGCAGCCTTGTGCCAGTGCGGTGGGGGACCAGGCGCAGTTGCCATGCGGCCTACGGCAGGGCGGATGGTCTTACCTTCGGGTCATTCGAGGGCCGTGCTGGATTCCGTGAAGTCTAGGCAGAAAGAGGGTTCCCTGGCTCAGGGCTGTCCTGCAGGGCCGCGGTGTGTCGACGACGGCGATATTCCCCAGGGGGTCTGTCGGGGGAATTCCCCACCCCCTGGGGTATGCACCGGCGTCAGCCGGCCGGGCGCTTGGTTGAGTCGGCGGGCCCCTTCGGCCGCTTATTGGGCCGGTAGCTGGGGCCGTTCATGACGACTTGGTGACTGGCGTTGATGAGTCGGTCAAGGAGGGACTCGGCGACGACGGGGTTGGGGAAGAGGGGATACCAGTCGCTGGGCGCCCGGTTACTGGTGATGATCAGGGACCGGCCCTGTCGTTCGGAGACGAGTTCGTAGAGGTCGTCGGCCTGGGAGGCGTTCATCTGGCGCATGGCGAAGTCGTCGAGGATGAGCAGGTCGGGGCGGATAAGTTCGCGCATGCGCTTGTCCCAGGTGCGGTCCGCGTGGCCGCCGGCGAGCTCGGCGAGGACTCGGCTGGTCTTGGTGAAGCGGACGTTGGCGCCCTGGCGGACGGCCTGGTGGCCGAGGGCCTGGGCGACGTGTGTCTTCCCGACACCGACCGGCCCGAACAGAATTACGGATTCGCCGGAGTGGAGCCAGCGCAGGGCCGCGAGGTCGCGGATTTGGGCGGCGGGCAGCTTCGGGGAGGCGTTGAAGTCGAAGCCTTCCAAGGTGGCCTGCTGCTCGAACTTCGCTTTGCGCAGGCGGCGTTCGAGGGCGACGGACTCGCGTCGGGTGATCTCGTCCTGGCAGAGGACCTGGAGGAAGTCGAGGTGTCCGAGTTCGCCCTTCTGGGCCTGGGTGAGGCGGGCGTCGAGGGTCTCGAGCATGCCGGACAGCCGCAGGGTCTTGAGCGAGTCGCGCAGGGCGGTGGTCATCACGCTCACCGGTCGGCCTCCTCGGCGTCGGCGCCGCCGTGACCCTCGTCGGCGAGGACGTCGCCGGGGATCTGCGTGGGGATGGCGGTGGCGAACAGGCCCTCGGGCCCGTGCAGGAAGGCCGAGGCTCCGGCGTCGCCGGTCTCCGGTTCCGGGTCGGTCTCGGTGCCGGCGACCAGGATGCCCTTGACGGTCCGGTAGGACGGGTCGCCGACCGCGACCGCCTTCGCGCAGGCGGCTTCGAGCCTGGTGTCGCCGTACTTCTTGCGCAGCCCGAGTACCCCCTGGGCAGCGCGGAGCCGGTAGAGGGCGTTGACCTCCAGGAGCTGGTCGATCACTTGACGGCAGGCGTCGCCGACCTGCGAGGCTTGGCCGCGGCACCAGATCGGTGTGCGCATCTGGAAGGCGATCTTCTCGGGCGGGTAGTCGTTCTTGTCGGTGCGTTTGCCCTGCTCAAGTGCCGCGTGGGTCTTGACCAGTTCGCCTTCGTGGAAGACCTGCACCATGGTGGCGGTGGAGCGGACGTCGACGCGGCGGCCGATCAGTTTCCAGGGCACCGAGTAGAGGGTGCGGCCGACCTTGATGTGGATGTCCGGGCCGACCGTTGCTTTCGACCAGCGGGCCAGCACGAACGGCGTCTCGGGCAGGGGCAGCAGGGCGGGCGCCTCGACCGTCTCGAACACCGACAGCGGCTTAGCGCCGCTCAGCGGCCGGCACTGCCGCTGACCTGCAACGTTGCGGGCCCAGAGCAGGGCCTCGGCCTGCATGTGTTCCAGCGAGGTGAATGTCCGCCCGCGCCAGTAGGAGTCGCGGACATAGGGCATGGGCCGCTCCACCCTGGGCTTGTCCTTGGGCTTCGAGGCGCGAGCTGGATCCACCAACGTCCCGTAGTAGGAGGCGAGTTCGGCATACGACTTGTTGATCTTCGGGTCGTAGAGGTCGGGCTTGTCGACCCCGGTCTTCAGGTTGTTGGGTACGAGTCGCCGTGGGACGCCGCCGAAGAACCGGAACGCTTCCACATGTGCCTGCGTCCAGGCGTGCTGATCCATGTGTGCCACCGGGCGCACGAACATGTGCCGCGAGGCGGGCAGCACCATCACGAACGCCCAGATCCGGTGTCGTTTACCAGTAGTTGGATTGATCCACTGCCCCAGGAAGCCGTAGTCGATCTGGGATTCTGAGCCCGGTTCGACGTTCTCCCGCAGCACCGTGACCTTGGAGCGGGCCGCCTCGTCCGGCAAATTCTCGTGCACCCAGCGGCGGAATGCCGTCAGTGACGCCTTCAGCTTGCGCTCGTCGCGCAGCCGCTGGTGGATCGTGGTCACCGTGCAGGTGTCCCTCAGCTCCACGACGTAGTCGCGGTGTTGCTCGATCTCCGGCCAAGTCAGTTGGTTCAGCCGCCTGTTGGCCTGCTCGGGGAACCAGCTCTTGATCAGTTTCGCCCAGTCGGTCTCGCTCATGGGCGGGCCGCCCGGGGTGATCCCGGCCGCCTCGGCCGGCGCCAGATACTTCCTGATCGTCTTGCGGTCCAGCCCGAGTGACGCCGACAGCTGCGACTTCGAGCGGCCCGCGTACCAGTGGACGTAGATCTCCACGATGTCGGTCACGGTGAACGTTCTCCTTGCCATCCGGATCGTCCGACGACCTCCCGGTTCTCGCTGGTCAAGGGACACCAGCGACTCCGAGTAGGCCCGGACCCTCAACCCGGCACGGGCATGCCCCGGGGGATCCCCACCGATTCGCAAGAAGGATCTATCGGTCGAACAAACCACCCGACACGGGGAAAGATCTTCAGGCCGAGACCGCGACCGGCATCCCCATCTGTGACGGACGTCCCCCTGGGGAATCGTGGTCATCAGGGTGGGGAATTACGCCGACAGCATCAGCCGGAAAGTGGGGAATTAAGCCGTCGTCGACACGGTGAGGGCCGCAGCCATCGCGGCTATCTCGTCGGGGCTGGTGCCAGCAGTGACCGTGACCGTCACATCGCCGACGCTCATCGCCACAGTCACGTCATGTTGCCCTGGCGACGCGCACCACCTACGGACTGTCTCGATGGCGGAGGGCAGTGCCAGTACTGCGGTGACCACCAGAGTCAGGATGTCCAGGCCAGTACCGAGTTCGCCGGGCTTGGCCGGCCGTGCCGGCTGCCACTTCACTCTGCCTGCTGTGGCGAAGTCAGGGTCGCGCAGGAGGAAGGTCCGTAGCGCGTCGGGTGCTTTGCCGCCGCTGCCGTCCGTCAAGAGAATTGTGTTTGCCATGGTTCCTTCCGCGATCATGCTTATACCAGCAAGGGAGTTTTGTGGGCTCTGTTAGGCATCAGGGGAATGCGTGATCCGTCGTTGCGGATCTGCCGGGTCGGGACGGGAAGCCCGTGGGCCAGGCAGTGGGACCTCACGGTTTCGAAGAGGGCGTCGGCATCGATCACGAGGCCGGCGCCTGGAATCCCGGATATCAGTGTCGCCAGTATCTGGCCTGTGAAGTCGGTGTTTCGGGCGCCTAGGGGCGCTGTGGATGGCTCGGTGGCCCCGGAAGAGGTCATGACGTACGTGCCTCGGATGGCCGCTGAGGAGTCGGTCAGCCCGGCCAGGAGGTCCAGGGCGGAGCCGCTGTAGCAGCTGTCGAGGATGACCAGCCGGGTCGACAGCCCGGACTCGGCGATCTGGTCCCGGAGGTTATCGAAGCTCCAGTAGGAATAGGTCTGGTGCTCTTGTGTGTCCGCCATCGACAGCAGTAGCCGTCCGTGAGACGGGTGGGATCTACCGTGTCCCGCGTAGTAGAAGAGGAACGCACCGGACACAGGATCTACCGTCTCCACGACCTCCTCGATCGCGGCATGGACGCGTTTGGGGTCGTGTGGGTCCGTCAGGACGCGGCAGTTGTCTTCCGGGATGCCGAACTCCGCCGACACCAGGAGCTGTCGCAGGTCGCTGAGATTGTTGTGGATCGCTGGTACGTTCGGCAGGTATTCGTAGTTGCCTACTCCGACCAAAACGGCGCCGCCTGTCGTCCAGCATTCAAGGGGTGCGATCGGTTCGCTTGTGGTGGCATGTGGCGGCGGAGCGATCCGCGCCCCGGAAGACGGTGCACTGCTGCTGCCGGTGTTCCGCCGGGCTCTCCTGCCAAGGCCCAGAGTTTGCCGACGGTCGTCGATCCACTCCATGAGTTCCTCGACGTCGCCCCCGTTGCTCCTTACGTGGTCGGCAACCAGGTGCAGGTACTGAAGGAAGGTCGCTGCGCGTCTAGGCCGTGTGCCGAAAGTGGATCTTGGGCTGTGAATGATCTCAGTTCATGGGTCGGGGAGATCTCACGGACGAGCAGTGGGCGGTGCTGGAGCCGTTGTTGCCGGAGGGCGCCAGGGTGGGGCGGCCGCCGGTGTGGCCCCGGCGGCGGTTGGTCGACGGCATACGGTTCCGGGTACGTACCGGTGTTCCGTGGCGGGATGTACCTGCCGAGTACGGGCCGTGGGGCCGGGTCTACGACCTGTTCCGCCGATGGCAGCGGAACGGCACCTGGCACCGGATCCTCACCCAGCTCCAATCCCTGGCCGATGCGAGGGGTGCGATCACGTGGGACCTGAACGTCGACTCCACGGTCTGCCGCGCCCACCAGCATGCGGCCGGGGCCCGCAAGCAGGGCGACCTGCAGAAGGAGCCACCAGGCGGCGTGTTCATCGAGCCTCGTGATCACGGGCTGGGACGGTCGCGAGGCGGCTTCACCACCAAGCTGCATCTCGCCGTCGAGCAGGGTCAAAAGCCCATGGCGATCGTGGTGACGGCAGGACAGCGCGGGGACTCGCCGCAGTTCGAACCCGTGCTGGCAAAGGTCCGTGTGCCCCGCATCGGGGCGGGCCGGCCGCGTGTCCGTCCCGACCGCGTGCGGGCCGACAAAGCGTACGCCTCCCGCAGGAACCGCGCCTATCTGCGCCGCCGCGGGATCCGCTGCACCATCCCGGAGAAGGCTGACCAGGCACGCAACCGCCGAAAGCTCGGCTCCCGCGGCGGTCGGCCGCCGCGCTTCGACCCGGCCGACTACCGCGAGCGCCATGCGGTCGAGTGCGGGATCAATCGGCTCAAGAGACACCGAGCCGTCGCCACACGATACGACAAGCTCGCGGTCCGCTTCGAGGCGACCGTGCTGGTCGCTGCCATCAACGAGTGGCTTTGACATGCATGTTTGTGAGGTCTACGAGTTGGACCAGTCGCGAGTGGACAGCACCAGCAGATAGCCGTCGGGGTCCTGAAAAGTCATGCCCCAGGTGTCCCAGTACGGATTATGGGCGGGCACTCGCTTCCCGCCGTGCCGCTCGAGCTGCTCCACGAGAGAGTCGGGCACTGGTTCGCCGAGGTAGATGACCAGCAGGTCTTCAACGGTTGGCCGCGGTTCGAAAGGAGCAGCAGGATCGTGAACGAGTTCCAGATGCCAGCCGGCCCCGGGCCAGCCGACCATCAGGAGCGAGCTCCGGCCCGGGGTGCCGTCCGCCGCATGCTGATACAGGACGTCGAGGCCGAGACCTGAAACCCAGAAGCGTTCAGCCGCTCGGAGGTCGTGTGAGGGTCGGGCTATGCGGATGTGAGCTGCGGCGTCGGCCGACATCGTTCTACCTCGTGATAGGGGCAGGCCCAGCATGAACCAGTGGCTGTGTCCGTGGGCTTGGACAGCAGTGAGCTTAGAGATTAAGTGACTGCGTGCCATCGGGCGCTGGTCCTAGTCCTGGTTGCCGAGGACTCAATGGTCCTGACCAGCCTTTTCGATACACGGCCTAGGGGTGGCACCCTCGTACAGCAGTCCATGGCCATCGCGCCAGCACAGAAGCTCCGGAGTGACACCAGCCCATTCCCAGCCTTGCGCCGCTTTGCGTGCCAGGCTTGCCACTGTGATGGCGTCGGATGGCTGCGGCAGCGCAGCGAGCAGTCGCAGAGCGGTCCTGCGGTCCCGAGGAGTCCACACGTCGCCGCCAGCGCTGAGTCTGTCATCGACTGCGACGAGATTGTGTTGCTCATCCACCCAGTTGCGGACGCTTCCGCTCAGCGGACGGTTTCCGTGCCATTCATCGTGGGCCCTCATAAGTTCCTGGTAGGTGGATCCGAACCGGCGTAGCGCGGAGATGAGGACGCCCAGCCCTCCGTCGTTGTTTGCCCTGCGCGCCTTGAGCATGCCGATGACCGCACCGGTGTTGCTGTCGACCAAGGGCCCACCGGCGACACCGTTCGGGACTTGGGCGGATGAGGCGAACACTACGCCGTATCGGCCATCGCGTACGTTGACCTCCAGCCGCGCCTGCCAGCGCCAGGGTTCGGTCGCATCCGGCGAAGCGCGGTGGCCATAGCACGCCACGTACCGGCCGTACCAGGACGCGGAGTCAGATAACCAGACGCATTCATGTTCGACTGGCTCGTCCCATAGTTGCAGAAGGGCGAGATCCTTTTCGGGGGGAATGCGGTCGACGGCCGGATCAGTCACAAGCCACTGCTCCAAATGCATCCGGGCCGGCGCCCCGTTGTTGAATAGGCCACCGCGCACCTCGCAGATCCCCTCCGGGTCCCGCCTGAAGAGAGGCGCGACCACATGTGCGGCTGTCAGCACAGTTCCTGGCGCGACGAAGAATCCGGTCCCCCAGCAGGCTTGCTGATTCACAGGTCCGATCTCGACAGTGGCGGCCTGCGCCAGGGCGTCGAGGCCAGGTTGCTCAAGCATTGCTCCCCCGGTTTGGTCATGCTGAGTCGCCAGCCGGGACAGGCTCCAATGGGCGTCCTACCGTGCTCAGCGGATCACCAGGAACACGGTAGGCCGAACGCCGGCCCCGCACAGGCCATAGGACCAAACCGGCTATGCCTAACCGTGTTGCTCCATGATCTGACCGTTTCCTCGCGGCGCCGCCTCAGGCCTACGCTCGAGGACCAGGACGGCTCAGGCAACGAAGCGCAGCCAGTCCACCAGAGCGGCGGCCCACCCTGGCTGCTGCTCCCAACGAAGATCACAGCCTGCAGCGGTTACCTCAGAGCGTCCACCCAGCTAGCGGCGTCCCAACGGCCGCCGTGCGGCCGCGCGCTCGGCCGGGTCACCGAGGGCGCCAGGTACGTACTTCGAGATGAATGATCTGCGCGTCTGCCCGGATACGTCCGGTTTCCACGAGCCACTGGCGTACCGCGGCGGTGACGTCACCGGCAGCGGCATCGACGCGGCGGGCGAACTCGGCGGCGTCAAAGCCGCCGGTCGGGCCGGAGCCGTAGGAGCGTTCTTCTGTGTGGTCGGCGCGTTGGATGACGTTGCGGCGAATGCCGGGTGAGTCGGTGCGGCTGCCAGAGGGGTGCAGGTAGCCGGTCTTGGCGAGGCGGACGGTGAAGGCCAGGCGCAGGCCGAGGCGGGCGGCTTCGGCGATCAGGGGGCGCAGGCGGGTGGAGCCGGAGGCGATGGCCTGTGCGCCGACGCGGCCGGCGCCAGTGCCGGTGGGGGTGATCAGGACGGCTTTGGTGCGCACCCGGGCGGGGGCGCCGGTGGCGGTGGTGCGTCGGGTGGTGTGGCGGGCGGCGATGGCGGCGAGTTCGGGCAGTTCGGTGATGCCGCCGACCTCGATGGCGGTGAGGACTTCGCGCAAGGCGGTGACGAAGGCGGCGCCTTTGTTCCGTGTGTAGAACTGCGAGACGAGAGAGGGGTCGCGGTTGAGGATGCGGGCGATGTCGCGTTTGGTGTAGCCGGCTTGTTGGAGGCGGTCGGCGAGGCGGGCCGCTTCGTTCAGCTCGCGCCGGCCTCTTGGGCGGTTGCGGCGGGGGCGGGGTGGCATCAGGCCTCCTGGCCGGTGGCGGTGAGGGTGGCGCGTCCGGCGTTCCGCAGGGTGAGGAGTTCTTCTTCGGTGGTGGGGGCGGGCATTGGGCCGGTGAGGTGGCCGCGGAGGAGGTAGTCGCCGGGCTGGTGGTGGTAGGGCCAGTTCTGGGGCTGGGTGAGGTAGAGGGCGTCGGTGCGGAAGGCGATGACGCTGCCGGGCGGGGTGTGCAGGGCGCCGGCGTAGGTGTCGTCGTCGCGGTGGCGTTGAGTGAGCAGGGCGGCGCGGGCGCCGGACCAGATGGCGGCGGCCCATTCGGGGTGGGCGTTGGGGTCGCGGCTGAAGCCTGTGGGCTTCTGCCAGGTGATCTGCTGGTCGTCGAAGCCGATGATTTCGGCGTCCGGGGGCACGTCGCGTTCGGCAGTGCGGGGGGTTGTGCCGGTGACCATCCGCGGGCGCTGGGCGAAGGAGCCGATGCCGTACAGGAGGATGGAGCGTACGGCGCGGGAGGCGAGGTGGGCGGCGCGGGCTTGCTGGGGGTCGCCTTGGAAGTGGGCTTGGGTGGAGAGGTTGGTCCAGGTCTCTTTGAGTTTCTTGGCCCAGTCGTCGAGGGGTTTGCCGTCCTCCCATAGGATGCCGTCGAGGATTTCGATCTTCCACGGCTGGATGGGGTTGGTCAGGGCGGTGTGGATTTCGGGGCCGCCAGCCCAGGTGGTGAAGGTGGTGCCGGGCGCGGCCGGGTAGTGCCAGGCGCGGTCGCCGGGGGCAGGAGCCGGGAGGAGGCCGACGTGATTCCAGGTATCGGGGACGGTGACCCGCACCTGCCAGTGCCCGCACCCGTACAGGGCACGGATCTGCTCTTTCTCGGACCAGGAGGCGAAGGTGGCGGCGGTGATGCGGCGGGGGGTGCCGACGGGGGATTTCCAGGTGTGCTTGGCGTAGGCGAAGGTGCGGTCGTATTCGATGAGCTGGGACAGCTGCTCGGGGACGCGGGGTGGGGTGATCAGTTCGTTGCGGCCTTGTCCTGCGGTGGCGTGGAGCAGGCCGCGTAGTTCTTCCGACAGGACGGGGAAGCCGTCGGAGTGCTGGCCGCGGGTAGGGATGGTGCGAGTCCACAGGTCACGGCCGGTCTGCGAGGGAGAGCCCATGATGACTGCGTCGGGCCAGTGGCGGCGCAGGGCCTGCCACAGCAGGACAAAGGCGTCCCGGACGGTGGCGGGGTCGTCGCCGTCGACGTCGAACCACTCCCCCACGGAGCGGATCTCGACGTGGCTGTCGCCGGTCTCGCGCTGGTAGCGGCCGACGGGGTTGCGGGCGTGGACGAAGTGCCCTGCCATGCGGTCGCGGCCGCGGCCGGTGTCGGTGCGCCATCCCTGGATCGGGGCGTTCAGCCAGGCGGCGACGGCGTCGCGCAGGTAGGGGTAGCGGTCGGCGTCGCGGTGCCAAGGGTCACCTGCCGTGATGTAAATCCGCTCCACATCATCGGGGATCGTGCGGAAGACGGCGGTGAGGATGTCGGCTGCAGTGGCGGCGCCGAGATCGAGACGGTGGGTCTGGTTGCGGTGGACCAGCACGCCGGTCGTGGCGTCTAGGAAGACGGTGATGCGGGCCTGCTGGGTGAAATTCGGCCGGGTGGAGGCCAGGCCGGGCGTGTGGGTGAACCAGGCATCGCCGACGGCTCCTTGGGGAAGGGAGGGCAGGCTGCGCGGTTCCCGGGGTGCAGCGGGTGCGACGGGGGCCATGGCCTCGGCTGACGCCGGTAGCGCGGCAGAGGGCGGGGCAGCCGTGCTCATCGCGGGAGCGATCGCTGCCGGCTGCGGCGTCTGTGGATTGGTCTTGCCAGTGTCCTGGGCCGTGGACGGCTCTGGAGCCGGAGGCTGCGGTGGCGCGTCGTCGTGTGCGGCAAGGCTGTCGGGGGCAAGGGCGGGAGCCAACGCGACGACGTCGGCCACACCCAGGCCGGCCGCTGGGGCGATGCGCTCTGCCTTGGCTTTCTTGTAAGAGGCCAGCTGGGTGATCCGCCTGTCGCGGTCGGCTTCCAGCCTCGCCAGCGCTGTCCGGACTTTCTTGATCTCGTCCCGCACGGCCCGCAGATCGGCGAGCGCGGAGTTGTAGCTCTGTGCGTCCATCGGGGTTCCTTGTCCGGACTGGCTCAGCCAGCGGTGTGTGTGGGGACGTAGGCGATCGGCCCGCCGGAGTGGGAGGCGAGCCGTGTGCCCAGGAGGAGTTCGGCAAGTCGGCGGTCGCTGTCGATGGAGGAGGTGATGGCCACGTGTGGGGTGGCCAGGTCGGTGACGTAGCCGGCCAGACGGGCGCTTGGGAAGGCGTGACGGCCCGCGGAGTTCTTTTCCCACTTCTCCAGACCGGTCAGGACGGCCACGACGTAGCCCGACAACGTCACCGGCAGTACTCCCCCGGACGCAACACTCTCCGGGTCGCAGCGCCACCAGCCGCGCAGAGCTTTGAGGAGGTCCCCGGGGGTGAGGGAGGTGGAAAAGCCAATCCAGTCACGGTCCGGCTCGTCGGTCCGCTGGGCCGTATCAATGCGCAGGACGGCGACCTCGTGGGCGTTCAGCCGGTCCAGTGGTGTCGGTGGCCGTGTGCTGAGTGCTTGGACGACGTGGAGGGGGACCATAACGCGTACTCCGCGCCTGGACAGGTCCGGCAGCAGCCCGGCGTGCATGAGACGGCGGAAGGTGGTGACGGCGCAGCCCAGCTCTTCGGCCGCCTGACCGGTCGTGAGTAGCATCAACCCCGTCCAATGCATGCCGAATCAGATATTGGATTAGGCATGATCTTAGGGGCGTGCTGGCTGCCCGTCAAAGGACACTGCTCGGCCCCTGCCTGGGCATTCAGGTATCGGCGCCGGGGTCTTCTGAGACGGCACCGCTCGGTAGCACCCAGGGCTGTGCAGAGCCTGCGCGTCAGCAATCGCCTTCCGGCCGTTCAGCCGGGGGCGTCGAAGCCGACTTGCCTGGTATCGGTCCCTCGGCGAGGCAGGATTCGGCCGAAGGGCGGACAGGTGCGACCGTCCTGGCTCCGTCAGGAGGCAGGACCGGCTACCTCCTCCATGATCCGGACGGCCTGCTCATAGGAGAAGTCGTCGAGAGAGGCGGTCTGTGCGCGTGCTGGTCCGGTTTCCGGCTCGGCGTGCGGGACCGGGGGGCAGCCGTTGCTGCGGATCCGTTGCTTGAGGTGGCGTCCGAAGGCCCAGGCGTCCTGGGCGGCGGCGAAGTGCCAGCGAGCCAGGGGGCGCCAGGGCCAGGAGGCGGGGTGGGGGTGTCGTCGGCCGGAATTGGCTACTCCCCATCCGAGGGCGCGGAGGCTGTCGTGGACGACGAGGTAGAGGTATCCGGGTTCGCTGGGGTTGATGCCCTGCCGGGCGCAGACGGGGCAGGCTCCGTGGTGCCCCGGGAGGGCACCGGGGACTGGTGTCGAATGGTTGTCGCAGGTGATGCAGCGGGATTTCCAGGGTGCGTTGGTGTGGCCTGGGTAGGGGTCGAGCGGCTGGAGCCCGTGGGCCAGCATGCAGGCGACGGCTTGTTTCTCGTCCAGGGGTTGGCGCGCCGGGAAGGGTGCGGCGCGGCAGGCCCAGCATTGGTGGCCGCGGATGCGGACGGAGGCGAGGGTGGGTGTGCCGAGATGTCCGCAGCGCAGGCACTTGGCAATCCAGGGGCGGAGCTGCTGGCCGGGGTAGTCGGTGAGAGGTTCGAGGTCGGCTGCGGTCATGATGGCTGCTGCGGTGGCGGCACTGATGGTGTTGCCTGCGCAGTCGGTGCAGCGCGCGCGACCCTTGCGGACGTGGGAGAGTCGCTTGATTTTGATGGCTGCGCAGTGCGCGCATCGGCAGCGCCAGGGCTTGGCGGCTCCGGGGTAGGGCTCGAGAGGCAGCCAGTCCCGGCTTTCCATGGCGGCGGCGGCTTTGGTGCTGTCGTGCATGAGCTTGCTGGCGATCTTCTGTGAGCGGCAGGCCCCTCGGCATGGTCCGCTGCCCTTGTTGACGACATCGTTGTAGCGGGGCGAGTTGATCTGTCCGCAGTGCAGGCACTGTGATCGCCACGGGCGTTGGGTGCCGGGGAAGGGCTCGAGGGGGTGTGCGCCCCGCTCCAAGAAGGCCCGGATTGCTTCGGCTTCTGTGATGCTGCGTGGTGCCATGCACTCCCCCGGCTCGTGCTGCGGTGCGCATGGAGGGCAGAACATTCGTTCGCCTGCGTAGCGGAGCTGGTGTTGTCTTTCCCTCGCAGCGCTGTCTCATTGTGGCGGTCGCCGCCCACCCAGCGAGCAGGATCGGACGAAAACGTGTCGGGTGGTGAGCCGTTGCCCGCTCTTTTGCGTGGCTGCGGAACCGGCATGTGGAGTGTCGGCGTCCCCTGCGGGGAGCAGTGGGTTACCTCGGGCAACGAGCTGGGGTGTGGGTGGCGGTTTCGTGTCACGGAGCCTCCATTTTTTGCATGTGCACGTGCAGGCGACCGGAATGATGCCCTCCGTTCCAGGCGTCGTTTCCCGCAAGAGTGAAGGAATTGGACATCGCGTGATGGCCGCAACGGATCAGGCAGTCGACCTCGCGGCCAACTGCACCCGGTTTCCGTCCAAAAGTGAATACGGAAGATCGAATATGATCGCTTCTTGAATGCTTGAGGCTTTGTCTGGAGTGATTTTCGTCAGAAACGGGGACTCCCCTGATGGGAGTACGCGTTGACCCCTCGGTTTTGCGCGGCAACACGGCGCCGAATTGCTAAGTTAACGTGACGCAGGGAAGGATGAGGGGGTAGCTTCCTCCCCAGCAAACAGCCGTGCGCTCTCAACGAGGGCGGGCCCCGGCAGTGTGGCGACACTACCGGGGCCCTGTTGCGGACAATCACTCAGAAAGGCTGCTAACCATATGACTGCCCGACTCCTCCGGGGGCTGCTGTGCATGCCCCCGGCGTCTCGCGAAAATACCATTCCGCGCCTTCTCATTCCACAAACCGGCAGCGTGCGTGCACTCGACATCCGTCTGCAGCTGAGCCTGGTCATCGTGCTGATCATCACGCTGTGGGTTCTGGGGGCACCGGGCGCCACTCCGTGGCTGCTGCTGCCGGCTGTCCACTTGGCAGGCCAGTCCTCGGTGCATTACGTGCACGTCCAGGTCCTGTAGCGCCGCTTGGCATGCCGCCGGAGGAGGGTGCTCCGGCGGCTGCTCCCTCGGGCGGACTGCTCGTTGATGCAGTCTGCCGATGGGGTCTCACCGAGATCGATCGTGCGAAGGGACAGGAGCGCAGTGCGTACGCCGTCACAGCGCAGAAAGTGCGGATTTTGCGAACAGCCCCTGCGTCCGGGAGAAGGGCGCGGACGGCGGCGGGAGTACTGCGATGACGTGTGCCGCCGGAAGGCTCAGCGGGAACGGGATGCCCTGCGGGGGCGGCCGGTCGTGGTGCCCAGCAGTCTGCGGACGGCGCGCGATCTGGCGGCTGTGGCGGGGCGACTGGTCGCGGTGCAGCGGCTGCGGTTGCCGCTGCACGCCACGCTGGATCTGCTCGACAGCGTCCTGCGGCAGGCCGAGCGGTGTGCAGCGGCAGCGGTGTATGAGTCGCAGCAGGCGGGAGCCAGCTGGGAGGAGATTGCGGCCGCAGCCGGCATGACGGCGCCGCAGGCCAGTGCCCGGTGGGACACGCCTACGCTGCGCGCACTGTTTCCGCCACGGCAGCGGCAGACGGACCGCCGCGGCGCCATCCAGCGCCTGGCGGATGCGCTGGCATACCTGCAGCTGAGCTCCGGGGTGTCGGTGGACGAGGCGGCTGAGCAAGCCGGCCTGGAGGTGCCCTATCTGCTGCAGGTCCTAGACGGCCGCTGTGTGCCGGCGTGGCCGGAGGTGTACACGCTGGCGACCGTGTTCGCTGGTGCGGCCGAGGACTTGCGCGTGCTGTGGGAGAGCGCCCGCGGGAGCGTGCACTCCCCTCGGTTGCCGTCACAAGGCATGGCGGGATATTTGGCGGCCGCGCTGCGCGGCTTGCATCTGGCCGCCGGTTCCCCCGCGCTCGACAGCCTCAGCAGGCAGGCACTTCTGCCTTCTGCCTGTATCGGGCAGGTGCTGGCTGGGCATCATGCTCCTCCCTGGCCGGCCACCGCCCGGCTGGTGCGGGCACTGGGCGGGCAAAGCGAAGACATTGAACCGCTGTGGCAGGCGGTACTCCAGGCCGCCATTTCCCTGGACGGCCCCCAGATGCCGCGGCAGTTGGGCTGCGCCGGCTGCCACGTCCCGACACCGCACACCCCCTGACCCTGCATCGGCGCGGGTGAAGCCGCCCGATCCTCCGTAGCGGCAGCTGGGGTGCCGGTCGCGGCAGATTCCCGCTCCCCCGGGCCTACCAGCAAGCGAAGGCTGGCGCGCCCTGCACTGCGCGGGGCGCATTTTTCTCTCTCCCGGCGGACGCATTTTCACTCCCCTCAGCTTCCCTCGTTCGTGGCTTGGAAGCCGCCATGGACCGCCCTAGCATGGGCCTTTCGCAGCGACGGACGGTCTGGGGGATCAATGACGTACGGGGTGAGAAATGCCGCGACATCCGGTATTGACGTGAGCAAGCCAAGTGTGGCGCGGATGTACGACTGGCTGCTGGGCGGCGTCGAAAACTACGCCGCGGACCGCAGGGAATGCGAGAAGCTCCTGCAGATCGCCCCTAACTCCAGGGCGCTTGCCCAAAACAATCGCAGCTTCCTCCGCAGGGTGGTACGGGTCCTGGCTCAGGAATACGGTGTCCGTCAGTTCATCGACCACGGCTCAGGGCTCCCAACGCAGGACAATGTGCACCAGATCGCCCAGCGGGTCGACAAGCGGTCCCGGGTGGTCTACGTCGACAACGACCCCAGCGTGCTGGCCCACGGGCGGGCCGTTCTGGAAGAGAACGACAACACCCTCGTCCTCAACGCCGACATGCGGGACACGGACAGGATCTTTTCGCACCCTGAAGTACGGCACCTGATCGATTTCACACAGCCTGTCGCGGCCCTGTTCGTATCCGTGCTGCACTGTCTGCCCGACCGTGACCGCCCCGGCGAACTGGTGCGACAGGTGGCGCAGCGACTTCCGTCCGGCAGTTTCCTGGTGGTCTGCCAACTCGTCAGCCGTCGCGCCGACGTGCGCGAGCGAGTGACAGAGCTGATGCGTGTGGCCACCGACGACCACTGGGGCAGAGTACGCGAGGAACACGAGGTGCGGAGCTTCTTCGACGGCATGCAGCTTCTGGAGCCAGGATTGGTGGACGTCACCGACTGGCGGCCGGACAGCGAGGTCGTGCCCCGGGCCAAGACAGACGAGTGGGTGGAGTGGGGGGGCGTGGCCCGCTTGTGACCGCCGGCGGTCCATACGGGCCCTACCGGTCGGCATATCCCGCCCGCGCCGCATAGCGGGCCCGGGCTTCCTCCAGCATGCTTTCGCTCTCTTTCATCCGCGCGGAGGCGTCCAGAAGGTTGAGCAGTACATTCCGGTACTGCTCAAGCTCCGCAGTACGGCTGAGATACATGGCACTGTCGATGAGCTCCACGTAGATGAGTTCGGAGGGGCCACCGTCACCGAAGACCAGATGAGTGATCGGGTAACTGGGAGCAACGCTGGCGCTCCGCTCGAACGGCACGATGCGAATATTGACGCCGTCCTGGCGTGAAAGCTGCAGGAGATGGTCCAACTGCCGCCACATCACCGCTGGCCCCCCGACAGGCCGTTGCAGGATCCCCTCATCCAGCATCGCAACGAGGCCGGGCCGTTGCACGCTACGCAGGATGCGCTGGCGGTCCAGGCGCAGCCGCACCCGGCGCTCGACTTCCTCGCGGCTTGCGCCCGGAAGCCCGTTGGTAACCAGTGAGCGGGTGTAGTCGGCAGTCTGCAGCAACCCCGGCACCACATGGTTTTCGTAGCAGTAGATCTGAGTGGCAGCCGATTCGAGACCAATCAGGCGCTTGAGCCAGTTCGGTGTGACATCGCTGTACTGCTGCCACCAGGCGCTGTCCCTGGCCTGCCGCAGAAGGCTCTCGATCTCATGGGCCTGTTCGCCGGTCATCCGGTAAAACGCCACCAAGTCACGCACGTCGCGCTCCTTGGGGGGACTCTCGCCCCGTTCCAGACGGCTCAGCTTGGATACCGAACCACGAATGACCGGAGCCACATCCCGCAGCGCCAAACGGCGCTCCTTGCGGGCCTGCCGCAAGGCCTCGCCCAGCAGGCGCGCCGCCGCTTCCGGCCTGGCGTGTTGCCCGTTGTCGGCAATGACAGGCGCAACGGCGTCCTCACGCACCGCGGAACCGTCGGACATGCAAGCTCCCCTGCAGAACGGCCTTGAACCGCGCCAGTTTTGCAGACTCGCACTCTGCATGTCCGACGGTTGCCGTCAGCTTGGTCAGGCGCTCAGATGGTCGAACTCGCCGTCTTTGGCGCCCGCCAGGAAGGCCGTCATCTCGGCGCGGGAGTACACCAGCGCCGGACCCTGCGGATCACGGGAATTACGCACCGCGACGCCTCCACCGGGCAAAGCCGTCACTTCGACGCAGTTGCCGCCTGTGGCGTTGCTGTGGGTGCTCTTCACCCACACTGCCCCGTTGATCTCGGCGGCCGGAACTCCGTTCGGGTACTGCAATGGTGCCACCTTCTCTGTTCACTCGACGAAGTCCCACCGAGCGAGCCCCTCTGGGCGCCCGCACACGGACCACTGCACTGCTCACACGGGGAATGCAATCCCATATGCAATTGCACGGGGGTGGGTTGCGAGGATCGTAGCCGCTCGAGCCTGTGCCGCGGTGTCCCCCAAAAGTGGGCACCCGACACACGGCTCTGCGACTCGTGAGCAGCACCAACCGGGGCGGGAGCATGCCGAGTTGGAGGAAGCGCTCAATGCAGCTTTGGCCGAAGTTCAAAAGCTGGGGGGGCGCCCGGCGGGGACGCCCGACCGTTGCAGGGTATGCGCCTCTGTTCATCCCCGCAGACGTTGCGGCCCGACAACCGGGCCATGGCAGACAGGGAACCGAGGCACCCGCGCTGGAGGGGCGGCGGGAAGCAACTCCCCTGCCGGCAGAGCCACGGACCACATCCCGGGACGCCGACGGCGTGGCCGTACCCGCGGATCCGGGGGCCGCCGCGTCGGCGGCGCTGTCGCTGTCCCAAGACCCGCCTGCGAGTGATCACCCTCCTGCCGTTCCTGCTCGGCCACGGCCAGCACGGATACGGTCGGCTCCTTGCGCAGCCCGTCGACCGACGACGAGTGGCGAACGCGTACCGTTCCAGCAGTCAACGACCGCCGGCATTCGCGACCCGCGAGGAGGCAACAACCCGACAGGCCACTACTCCAACGCAGCCACCGGAATCACCCAGCCCCATTGGCCGCCAGCGGAAACATTGTCCTCAGATTCAGCACGGCGACAGCTACCTCCGGTGAACGCCGTCGGATGCAGAGCAGCTACCGCTCAGCAGCCCACGCGTGTAGGCGATATTAGTGCGCAGCAGCGTGATCATGCGTTCCGTGCCACCGGGGAAGAATGGCATCAAGACGAGGGTCGGCACGGCCGCGAGGGTGATGAGCAACAGGACCGGAACGAGCAGAGCAATGATGAGTGCGCGCTGTAGAGCTGCCAGCGCTCGGATGGGAACGGGGAACACGCGGCCTCCGTCTCCGCCGACTTCCCCATCAACGTTCTCGCCCGCCTCCTCGACGTGCCGCCGGAGGACAACCAGCAGCTCATCGACTGGGGCAACCGCATCATCGGCAACACCGATCCCGACTACGCCGACGTGCTCCTGCACAGCGAGGAGAGTGAAAAGTACCGCGACCTGCCCTTCCGCTTCCCCGTCTCGATCGAGGTCTTCGAGTACGGGCGCGAGCTGGCCCGGCAACGGCGGGGCGGCAATGGCACGGACTTGGTCTCCAGCTGGTCAACACCACGCCGCGCGACGGCGTCCCGCTCTCCGAGCGAGACCTGCTCCTGGTCGTCGCCGGCAACGAGACCACCCGTCACACCATTTCCCACTCCATGCTGGCCCTCCTCCAGCACCCCGAGCAGCTCGCCAGGCTCAAGGACGACCCCTCCTTGATCCCGGGGGCGGTCGAGGAGTTCCTGCGCTGGGCCTCCCCGGTGTACCACTTCCGCCGCACCGCCACCCGCGACGTCGAACTCGGCGGTAAACACATCAAGGAGGGCGACAAGGTCGTCATGTGGTTCGCCTCCGGCAACCGCGACGAGGAGGTCTTCGGCAACCCCTACGCCTTCGACGTCACCCGCACGAACAACGACCACGTCACTTTCGGCAAGGGCAGTCCCCACCTGTGCCTGGGCGACCTCCTCGCCCGCACCGAGATCCGCATCATGTTCGAGGAGCTCATCCCGCGGATCGCCGACATCAAGCTGGCCGGCGACGTACCGCGGGTCCGCTCCAACTTCGTCAACGGCATCAGCTGCCCGTCGAGGTCGTCCTCACCTGAGTGTCGACGTGGAACCCATCCAGCTCCGGCAACGTCTCCGCGTGCACGATCACGTCGGACGCGTGACCGGAGCCTGGTCATGACCGTGACAGCCAGGCTTGAGCGAACTGTTCGGCGGGCTCGGTCTCGCGCTCGGGGCGATGACGCCCCTGGGCCGCGGCCGTCGGCACGATGATCAATGCCGCGGCCGTCAAGTGGGACAGCGGCTTCTTCTTCAGGGTGTACGGCCTCTTGGCCACCATGGCCGCCAGCGCCGTGACGTGCGCGCGAGCGGCGTTGTCGTTGTGCGTGCCCCAGACCGCGCCGTGCTCCATGGCGTGCACGGCGTTGTCGTCGAGGATCTGGCCGCTGTAGACCTCGCCGTCGCGGTTCTGCCGAACGGGCGTGGGGTCGCCGCCGACGGGAGGCGTCATCGGGTATAGGCGACCGGGGTGGTGGCGTGGTTCCGGCTCAGCTTGGGCCACGTCGTCTCACCAACGATCGGAGCCGCCCTGGGCCGCCCGCTCTTTCTTGTTGGCCGTGTAGAGCAGATACCACGCTCGGCGCGGCGCAGCTCCTTCATGCGCACGCGGCGTGCGGCGGCTTTGGTGCCGGGGGGCGGGTGCCTTTCGTGCACAAGCGCCGGAGGGCGCCCCCGGACCGGCGGCGAGGCGTCGAGCGAGCCTTGCGCGTACGGCCGGGTCGGAGGCACCCTCCGGGACACAGGCTCAGACGGTCGTGCTGACTTCGGAGTAGTCCAGCCGCGGGGAACGCGGACGGTGGCCGTCGGGCGCGGGCTTGCCGATGTTGACCACCATGAGCGGCAGGTGGTCTTCGTCGAGGAACTCCTTCTGGATGGCGGCGTGGTCCATGCCGTTCATCGGCCCGGCGGCCAGACCCATGGCCCGCACGCCGATGATGAAGTACGCCGCCTGCATCGCGGCATTGAGCACGGCCGCCTGCTCACGGACCGGGCGCTCGGAGAAGAACGCGTCCTTCGCCGCGGGGAAGGCAGGGAGGAGACGGGGCAGCTCCTCGTGGAACTCGGCGTCGGCGGAGAGAATCACCGCCAGCGGGGCGGCGGCGGTCTTGGCCTGGTTGCCCTCGGCCATGACCGACACCAGGCGCTCACGGGCCTCCGGCGAACGGACGACGGTCAGGCGCAGCGGGGACTGGTTGTACGCGGTCGGCGCGAGCTTGACCAGATCGTAGATGGCCTGCACCTGCTCATCGGTCACCGGCTCGTCGATGAAGCCGTGCGTGGTGTGGGCCTCACGGAACAAGACGTCCAGGGCGGTCGAGTCAACAGCGAATGACATCGGAATCCCTACAAAAGGGTCATGGCCAGACGCCGGAGTGCATCCGGCGGCGGCAGTGAATGCGCGGTCGAACCAGCGCAGGGAGCGACCCAGAACGAGGGTCGCTCACCTGCGGATAATTGTAATCTCAACTATCTCCCGGGACGCACGATTCCCACCGCGGCAGAAAACCTCCTGGATGCCGACCGGGAACGTGCGTAGCGCGGCGTCCTCAAGGGGCGCGCCCTGCTCACCGCGCGCCTAGACGCGGAGCTGCGGGAGCACGGACCTGTCGCTGATCGACTATGACGTCCTGGTCCAGCGCTCCGAGGTGCCCGATCGCCGCCTGCCGATGGCGGAGCTGGCCCGTTCCGTGGTCTACATCCTCAGCGGCCTGACGCACGTGGCCCCGACGACACCATTCCGGACGGCCCGATCTGTCCTGCCCCGGGCTCGGGCCGGTCGCCGGGACCCGAGTACACATAGCCGGGCTCTGAGGTGGGCTGTACACCACCGCTGCCGGCGGCTGGACCCTGGAAGTCATCAGCCCCGAGTGGCCGCACCGCTGTGTTCTCAGCACCGGGGGCGGAGCCCGTCGGCGAGGTCGGCGCACGATGCGCGACGAGCTCCCCGCGATCTTGCCGAACAGACGACGCCCTGCCGATCGGGCACGCGAGGCCCTGCTCACCGAAGACGAGGTCGCGGCTGTACGCCATGTCCCCGAAGGAGCATGTGGACACCGCACGCGGCTGCCCGCCCCGATGCCCGTCGGGATCGTCCTGGTCGTCTGGCTGCCGTGGGGCGAGGACGAGCAGTGCCGCCGCGTTGTTGAACGCGGCCGCCGCGCAGGGGCGTGCGGTGCGGGCAAGGATGTCGGCCCCTCGGACATCGGCAAGGTCGCGACGAAGGGCCGTTTCTTCAGGGTCTCGGTGACGATGTGCTTGCCCTCGGCGGTGGCCGTCAGGCCCAGTAGCGCGACGGCGTTGTAACGCTCGGGCGCAGGTCGCCGTCCGGGGTGGCGGGCGGGGAGGCTATGGGGCCGAGCGGCGCGGAGTGACGGCCGACGCGTTGGCCGGGTCGGCCTCGGTCGTCGGATCGCCGGGTCGCCGGGGCGCCGGGCTTGTTCTGCCGGTGCCCCGAGGTGCCGGGGAGGGAGGTCGGGAACTCGGTCGAGCGGCCGGTCCGTTGGGGTGTCGTTGGGGTGCGTCAGCTGATACGTCGAGGGCGGGAGGTGTTCATGGGTCGCGTTTTCGGTCTTCGACGCAACGGCGGCGCACCGGTGTTGAGCGGCTTCGACTGCCGCTTCAGCAGCGGGGATGCCCAACTGATCCTGGAGCAGGAGCCAGTGAGTGATCTTCAGAAGTGGCTCACGGCCCTGGGAAGTGGTAGCGCGTAGGTCATGATTGGTACCGAGGACCTCTCGGGCTCGGCGTGTCGGCTGCAACCGCGCGACGAGTTCACGGGTTCTCGAGCACGACGAAATCCCCGTCTGGACCAACAGATGAAAGGAGTTCACGCGAGGTGGCGCCGCTGTGGCGGCGCCGCCGATCGCCCCGTCTGAACCCGCAGAAATGACGAAGAACCGGAGCAACCAGTGCAGTTCAACGATCCTTCGAACACACCTTCTATCGGGGCCGAGCCGTTCATGCTCGTCGACGGCCGGATGGTCCACTTCACCCAGAACTCCGTGCAGGACACGAGTGGTGTCCCGGCCGGCTCGACGTTTTCGGCCGCCCCGGCCGCGCCCGCTACACCGGCGGGGCCGTTCATCATCGTCGACGGTGCCGTGCAGCCCTACGTGCCGACCGTACCGGCCAATCAGGTGTCCGTGCCGGGGCCTGGTTCGGCGCCGCTGCTCGTCCACGGCGTTGTCCCGCCCGCGGCGGACACGGCGGGCGGCACGACCACGCGCACGGCGAACGCCGTGTCCTGGCCGTCGGTGGCGATCACGGCGATCGTGGCGGCGGTCGTCGTTGCCTTCGTGGTCATGGGCAAGTCCACCGAGGCGATCGTCACGGGGGTTGTGCTGATCGCTCTGCTGGCCAACCACGTCCGCTCCTCGCTGGCCGCCTGACGTCCTGGACCTTCGGCCGGGGCCCTGACGGGTCCCGGCCCCCGGGCCGGACGGAAAGGAGACCGGTGATGGCCCGTACCCCCGACCCGCTGCCCCAGCGGGACGATCCGGTGATCAACCTCGCGCGGTTCCTGCGTGTCACGCAGGCCAACGCCAGCACGATCACCGACCCCATGACCCTGAACAAGATCGCTCAGCTGTCCGGGGTCTCGGAAGGCTCTCTGTCCAAGGCTCACAACGGAGACCCCCGCGTCTCCTGGCGGACCGTGGAAGGCTGGGTCCGCGCCTGCGGCGGTGACCTCATGACCGCGCGCCGCCTGTGGAACAAGGTGCATGAGATGCAGACCAAAACCGGCCCCACCGACATGGCCGCGCTGCAGGCCCGGGCGTTCGGCTACTGGGAACACACCCGGGGGCGGGCGGTCGTTCCGGGCCTGGAGACGGAGAAGCAGTTCCTCGTCGCGGTGACCGCGTTGCGCAAGTACGTGGGCCTGTCGCTGCGCGAACTGTCGCGGGCCACCGAGCGCCTTGGCGCCCCCTACAGCCGCGCCACCCTGGGCGCCGTCCTGGCCGGTGAGCGTGCCATGACCTTCGAGCACCTGGCCGCGGTCCTGGCCGGGTGCGGCGTGCCGGTACGCCAACAGCAGGGGTGGGCGCGCGTCTTCGCCAAGTTCGACCCGGCGCGTGACGTGCGCACCGGCTGGAACCCGTGCTCCTTGCGCAGGTCCCGCCTGCTGGAGCCGGCCGGCGGGCAGGTCGAGCACGTCGTCTCCTCCCCCGCGCGCACACGCTTCGCGTCCGTGCTGGAGCGGGCGCTGACGGAGGAGGGCGTGACCATCAAGGTGTTCGCCGCGCGCGCCAAGCTCGACATGCCGCTCGTCGACCGGCTGTTCGCAGGGAAGTTCCTGCCCGCCCACATGCTCTCCCGTGCGAGCGAAGCGGCCGTCGGGGCGAGCCCGCGCACCAGGAGGGAGCTCACCGTGCTGGCCCAAGCGCTCGTGCGCTCCCCCACCCCCGAGGAACGGCGGGAGTGGGGCAGGTTCTGCCGCGAGAGCGGCATCAGTGAGTCCTGGGCCGGGTAACCGGCCTGCTTCCCTCAGGGGCGGGTGTGAGGTGTTCATGACCTCGCACCCGCCCCTTTCTGTGCCGGCCTGCCGCAGTGGCTGGCCGCCGTCCTGCTCGGCAGGCACGCGCCCAGGTACATGCCGTCCTCGTACACCGCCCAGGTCGGCCGGTCGGTGTGGGCGGGCCCCACCGGGCGTTCGTTGACGTCGCTCACGAACAGGTCGTTCCAGGCGGTCGGATCCTCGGCGCCTACATCCTCCGCGGTCGTCAACGGCAGCTCCCGGGTCAGGAGTCGTGCACCCAGGCCCGGCTGGTCTGCCGGTACTGTTCGACGGGGATGGGGTCGACGGCGGGCCGCGGCCGGTTGAGGTACAGCAGCCCGTCGAGGCGGTCGATCTCGTGGGCGATGAGACGGGCAAGCCGCTGCTCGTAGACGGTGGTAACCGTGGTGCCGTCCAGCGCGGTGGTCACGACGGTCATCTGCAGGGGCCGGGGAACAAGGCCGCAGACGTCGAAGAACGGCAGTCAGCCCTCGTATTGTTCGTCGCTGTCGTGGGAGATGGCGGTGATGCGGGGGCTGAGCGGCACGATGGCGCTGGCCCCCTCGTCGGGGGGCTGGGCGATGGCCGCCGCACGTCCGATGTCGTGGCGATGCCCATGTGACCTCCCCCGACCTCGGGTCCTGTTCGGGCCGGGGCCCAAAATTTCGATCCCAAACGATATCGGGCGTGCAGCCCGTCACCGAGATGAGCGACCTGGCCCTTTCTCGCACCGACGCCGCCCTGTCATGAAATTGCGCGCAATCTTCAGACGGAGGAAGACCGGAATCCTCTCTGCCCGAAATTTGTTCAGGACAGACACGACCCTGACCCCTGCAGCTTAATGAGGAAACCGAAGGGGCCTCCAGTTCTGGAATTTCTATCCGCTTCTTGTAATTAGGTATGAGGACTCTGCATCGAGGATCTCGCCGAATGCCGCTGACCGTGCAGAGGGATCGCCGGGCTGACCATGTCGACAAGTTTCATCGTCTCTCGCGCAGCGGCGGAGTACACCATTTCCGTCGGTCATGTTGCCGAGTTTTGAAGGGCATGGATGCTTGCTTGGGGGCGCGGTCGTTGTGCGCGGCGATGTCGGTGCAAGGATGAGCGGGGCAGGCAGACGTCGACCTGCGCGGCAAGCCTCGCAGGCGTGCCTGTCGATCGCCTGGCCGGGTGGCGGGCCACCTCCCGCGCCACCGGATTCGTGATCATCAGGTAGAAGGCTTTCGTGGCCAGTTGGTGCGCTCTGGTTCGCCCGCGAGGTTGACCGCTCTTGCTTACGGAGCCGGCTCGTGCCGCCAGCCCGGCGATCGCTCCGCTTCCCTGTTGCGCTGGCGGGCTGGGCGCGCGGGGGTGCCGCGAATCGCGGGCGGCAGGCCCCTACGACTGGCATGCGATGGGTCTTTCCCGCGGACGATGCCAGCGCAAAACCCGCGCCCAGGTGCAGCCAGGGCCTCAGCTTTGCCTGCCGCCAGACCGCGAAGCCAGTGGCTCATGGGCGTCGCGGAGGGTGCTCTTCGCCGCGCCGGCGAGGCGGCTGAGTGCAGACCAGCACCAGATCTTCCTCCTCTTGTCCCGTGGCCGCGTCGACCTGGATACGGGCTGCTCCGGCGTTCCCTCGGCTGGTCACTCATCTGCCGCAGCGGTTCCTTCGGTGAGCGCTGCGTTCCAGAACGAATGGCCACGCGCGGCCCCTGGTGTGGGGGGGCAGCGTTACGGCCGTCAGAGGACGTTCGAGCACCTCAAAGAGGTCTCCTGGAGGAAAGCCCAGGGGCGAGGGGCAGGGCTGGTGGCTTCTCAGGGAATCTCATCGACGACTCCTCCATCAGGCGGCTTGGCCCGCCCATTGGCTGCCGCAGGCGTCCTCTGCCTCAGCTGCATGACGCTGTTTGTGTAGCGTCAAGTGCTGCGTGTCCCCGCATGGCGACCCGCCGAGCGGGATGGATGTCAGAGCGCCCTGGCCTGGCCAGTAGGAAGTTCTGCGTTTGAGCCCTCACGTTGCTTTGAGAGCCACTGCGAGCGTTCGGTTACAGGCCACTGCATCGTCCCCTGGGGCCAGCTGGGCTGCGCTGCGGCGGGGCTTGCAGATGAGCCCCGCCGCACACGCAGAGGCGCAGGTGAGGCTGCAACCAGCACCCACGCAATGCTTCCGTCACCCCGTCTGGACCAACAGATGAAGAATGACGAAGAGCCGGCACAGAAGGGCCCCCCTTTCCGGAGCGCCAACAACCGTGCCTGAAGCGAACCATACGCGACCCGCTTCGGTTCCTCAGCATGGGCGAGGATCTGGAAGAACCGGAAATCAACAAGACGGCGCAGGACAGATTTGAGGAAAGAGTGGCTCTGACCTGCTCAGATGCTGCGCTCGGTTCGGGTTGTTCAGCAGGATCGCTGGGTTCAACTTTGCAGGGTGGAGCCGCAGTTGGGCGGCAACTGCGAGGGCTGCTTCTACGTTGCCTTGCCCGCGCGATTGAGGCCAGCACTGGGCTGGAAGACAAGACAGCACTGAAGAATGGGCTCTTCCGGTCCCACCACGACGAGGGCCTGGCCCGATGACCTTCTAGGTCCTAGCGACGGCCGGGCCAAGCCATCCTGATCCATTCAGGCCCTCCCCCAGCGCTGCCTGTGCTGGCGCCGTTAACAGCGGAGTGGTCGGCTTGGCGTCGGCGGGCTCGTTTGAGGTGCTGGGCTTCGCGGGCGCTTATCTCGCCGCTTGAGCAAAAGCACGACAGTTACTGGCAGAGCCCGAGGAGCTGGCAAATGGGACGGGTCGAAGTAGTCTGGTTGTCACGACAGAGGCAAGCGACCTGTCACAAACACTCGTTCGGCAGCCTTTCTGCCTCCGGTTCCGAAGATCTTGGGGTGCTCAACCGCATACAGCGCACGGTGCAGCGGGTCAGGCTCCAGTCCTGCCAATGCGGTCCCACAACTCCAACGCCCTGGCTGGCTGATCGGTGTAGGCGAGCGTGAATGCGGCAGCTGCAGCGCCTCCGATCACGTAAGGCTGCCCGGCATCCGGTATGGGAAGGAAGGATGCGCCCACGGCAGCACCGGTACAGGCCAGCAGTGCCGCTACCAGCCGTAGCCATTCCCAGTCCCTGACCGGTTCCAGGCCGGCCAGCGCCTCCTCGTCCAGAAGTGCGCCGACCCTCCCGTGCACGTATCGATCGCACACGGCGATCAGGGTTGCTGCCAGTTCCCGCAGCGCCGCGTCGCAGTCCGTGTCCAGACGGCTCTCTACGAGACGTAGTTTGGCGATGACCAGGCCCGTGTGGCGCCTCAGCGCCTTCCTACGGTGAGAGGGCCACCGGACGCTTCCCGCGTCGCGGTAGGACCTCGCGATCAGCCTGGAGGTCACAGCCAGACGACGGGCCACCTCACGCAGCCGCTGCGGCTGGTCGTCCGCCGACGCTGTCGAAGCCGCCGTACAAGCATGAATAGTCAGGGCAGCGTTGTAGACCAAACGGTATCGAGTGACCCACCGGCCCGATCGCCAGGGAGTTGATGCCGATCCACGCCACACAACGACGAAAGCCACCACAGGCGCAGCGAATACCACCACCGATGCGGCGATCACTGCGGCCAACAGCGCGAGGGCTGCCAACATCATCGGCCCTTGCAGAATCGCCGGGGGCAGACCGGACTCCGTCGAGGCGCTGGTTGTCTGGCTGGGCGCGGGGGACACTGCCGCGGAAACCACGGCGCGATCCAGGATCACTACAATCTCGGAGAAGGCCAGCGCCGCGATCAGGCGGCCGGCCACAGCGGGACGGCGGCTGATGAGAAACCGGCGCAACCCCAGACACACACGCGCCGGAGGCCGGCTGTCGGGTCCGAGGAGTACCTGCATGTCCCGCCTGAGCAGTTCGACCTGACGGTTTGCTGCACGCAAGACGCGGGCTCCCGTTTGTCTGCGTAACCAGCGCGACACCATCTGCCAGATCGTTTCCGTCCCCACAAGCCACAGCATGTCAGGCCGGCAAAACTCAAGCCACAGGTCCGGATCTCACGCGTCCCGACCACCTGCCATCCGCCGCGATGGCAGAACGCGGCGGCCGACGGCGTGCATCAGGCTCCGACGGCGCAGTCCACGCTCTTCCTCATCAACGCCCCAACCACGGACTGCGGCGGGGCTACCCCGCCGACTCCGGCAAGAGCCGGGCTCCAACTCGTAGTGACAACCAGCCTGCCTATATGACAACTTTCATGCTTCGGCTCATCGCTGCGGAAGAGGGCCGCGTAGCTGACTGGCTCAGTAAGAGAATTCGATGTATTCGATTTTCGTGAGTCGCACCATGTGCAGACCGCCTGTTGGTGAGAATCCGAAGCACTTTCACCAGCACACACCTATGTGCGCACGCCATGGCGGCGCAACGCATGCCTGCTCGCAGCCTCATCCTGCCCTCCTGCCAGGGCAGCAGACCGCGGCCGGCCGGGCCGCAGCGCGCGCCGGTGACCGCGTGCGGCCGGGCTTTCCGGGGCGTGGGCGCCTTGCCGGCCGGGAACCGGCGGCTACCTCCTACCGCGAGGCGGTCCGGACTTCGCTTGGCGTGGCCTTCTGGCACGGCGGCACGTTTTGTTCCGGTCAGGTCTGACGGGTGCTGGCCCGGCCAGGTGTGCTGTCAGGTTCCGGCGGTCAGCCGGGCGAGGGCATGATCTGGGCTTCGATTTCGTCGACGAATCTGGAGCGCTTGGAGTCCCGCTGGCGTCGGGGATACCACTGGTTGGCTGGGATGGTGTAGCGGTCGCCACCGAGGAGAACGGCCTCGTCCCTGGCGCGCGTGACTGCGACGTAGAAGGCTCTGCGCGCTTCCGCTACTTCTTCGGCAGTGGGTGGCTTGCCGGGGTAGTGGCGTGGGAGGAGACCCTCGATGAGGCCGGGCAGAATGACGATCCCGAACTCACGGCCTTTGGCGCTGTGGTAGGTGGTCAGGGCAATGTGGCCGGGGATCTGCCCTCCGGCGAGTTCCGCCATGGTGAGGTCGTCGGCGTCTTCCAGTACCCGGGCTGTGTCCCGGTCGCGCTGGTCGGGACTGTCCTGTGCGAGCTCAGGGACTTTCAGGGTGTTCCAGAGTGCGGTGAGGAAGGTGCTGGCGGGGTGGGCTGGTGTCTCGCGGTGGGGAGCGTCCAGGAGGGCTGCCAGGCGTCGTGACAGGGTGCGGGGGGTGTCGTCTGGGTCGGTGCGGCCGGCCAGTTGGAGTTGGCGGTGCCAGGCTCTGGCAAGTTCGCGGAGGGTTCGGGCGGGGGCGATGCCGGGGGCCTTGGGGGGGTGGTGATGTGGCGTCTGCGGCCGGGCCGGGCAGGGGTCCGGTAAGGCGTCGGGCGGCGCATGCGGCGATCAGGTCGGCGAGGGGGCCGCTGGGGCGGCGGCGCTGCTTTTCTTTGTCGAAGGGAATGCCGGTGGTCTGGATCGCGGTGGTCAGGGCGTCGAGCAGGGGCCCTTGAGAGCGGTACAGGACAGCGATGTCTTCGGCGGGTATGCCGGCTGCCAGGCGATCTTGGAGGACTTCGACGGTGCGGGCGGCGTGTGCGTCGAGGTCGCCGTCGGCGTGGAGGATGGTGACTGTGCCAAGGTCGTCGCGGTCTGGTGCGGCGTGGTAGCCGCGGTCTTCTCCGAGGACTGCGCGGCCTGCTGCCACGAGGGCGCTGCCGCTGCGGTAGTTGACGGTCAGTCGCTGGCGTTGGAAGTCCGGTCGGGCGCTCAACTGCTGGAGGTAGTGGGGGCTGGCGCCCTGGTAGGCGTAGAGGACCTGGTCGGGGTCGCCGACGGCGGTGATGTGTGCTCCTGCGTCCAGCAGGGTGGTGACCAGGGCGTGCAGGACGGGACCGAGGTCTTGGTATTCATCGATGACGAAATGCGGGAAGCGTGCCACGAGTTGCTCGCGGGCGGTGCGGCTTTGGCGCAATAGGTTGAGGGCGCGGATGGTCATGGCCTCGAAGTCGAGGGCGTTGTTGTCCCGGAGCAGTTGCTCGTAGCGGTGGACGGTGCGCGGGTATTCGCGGGGGTAGTCGGCTATCGGCTCTTGTGCGGCCATCAGGCGGCGCAGGCGCTCGAGGGTGGTTCGGTTCTGCGGGTTGACGTCCAGGCCGGAGTTGTAGGCGGCGGTGTCCCACAGCTGTCGGCATGTGGAGGAGTCGGGGATGGCGAGGTCCTCGGGGAGCGGGTCGCGGATGAGGCGGCCGTAGGGGCGCAGGACGTGGTGCAGGCAGAAGGCGTGCACGGTGGTGCTGGACAGGCGGCGGTCTGGGCGCAGTCCAAGGCGTCGCAGGCGCACGGTCGTTTCGTGGGCGGCTGTTTCTGTGTAGGTGAGGGCGGCGACGCCGCGGTGGCGGCTGGTGGTGGTGGCCAGTAGGTATCCGATGCGGGCGACGAGGGTGCGGGTCTTGCCGGCGCCGGGACCGGCGAGCACGGTGATGTTGCCGTGGTGGAGGGCAGCAGCGCGTTGATCGGGGTGTAGTGCGCCCAGTTCCGCGGCCAGGGCGGGCGGCAGCAGAGTCAGTTGCGGCACGGTTGCGGGCCCGGTCTCGTTGCTGGTGGCCGTCATCGGAGGTCGTCCGGGGAGGCGGCCGGTGCTCCGGTGGGTGTGGCCTTGATGTCTGGAGCTGTGGGAAACAGGGGCAGGTCGCGGAAGGTGCAGCTGAGGTCGTCCAGCAGGCCGAGGATCGCCCCTGGGCCCTCGATCGTCAGGAGGTCGTCGCGGGTGATGGGTCCTTGCGTTCGCTCGAGAAGGTCCAGGACGCGATCGCGTAGGTCGGTCATGCGGGCGACGTTCGCCGCCAGCCGCTGGGAGTAGCGTCCCTTGCCGATGGTTTCGATCTTGTCTACCAGGGTGTCACGCTGCTGGCTGGTTGCGGTGCCGTCCTCGAAGGGGGCGAGGGCTTCGCGGAAGGCGGTCCTGTTGCTCTCGCGCTGGCGGAATGCGGAGTAGGCCGCGGCCATTTCCTGGTGCAGCAAGGGAGCGAGGTCGGTTTCCAGCGTGTGGTTTCCGACGTAGACGCCCACGTGGGTCGCTGCCTTGATCACGTGCTGGCGGCCGTGGCGTGAGCCGCGGTCGGGCAGTTCCTGGATCGTGAGGGTGTTGATACCGCGGTCGAGTTCCTGGTGCAGCGCATCGTCTTGAGCGATGCGTGCCAGGTTTCGAGCCCTCCACAGGCCCGGTTCCTTCTGGTGGCGGTGCTCACCGTCGGCGGCATCGCCGTCGGTGAGGATCCAGTGCGGGCGCCGCAGTGCTCGGGGGCCCAGCAAGGTGGCGTAGGGGGCGAAGTCGGTGCCTTCGACGCTGGAGACGACGATGCCGTAGTCGTCCAGGGGGAATCCGGCCGCCTCGGCGAGGGCGGGCAGGAGGTAGGCGTCGGCTGCGCCCTCGACCAGGACGATGCCTTTGGCGAAGAGGATCTCGGCGCGGGTGACGTTGAGGTAGCGCTCGAGGTCGTCCCTCTGGGCAGCGTTGAGCACGCCGGGCGGGACGACGGAGCCCACGGTGTGGTTACCGCGCCTGCTGGTCAGGACGATGCTGGACAACGGAGTGACGGCGGCGATGTGCGGGCTGTGGGTGGTCAGCAGCAGCCGGTTGGGTTCATGCAGCAGGTGGGCGAACACCTTGCGCTGCAGGCTGGGGTGAAGGTGGGCTTCGGGCTCCTCGACGGCCAGCAGTGTGTCTTCCCCGTCGCTGGCCTGGCGCCGCACCTTCAGCCACTCGAGCAGCAGGGCCAGGTAGACGACGTTGGCGGTTCCGGTGGAGGTGTGCTGGATGCCGCGGCTGCTGAGGGGGTCGATGATGAGCTGGACGCTGCGGATCAGGTCGTCTTCCCTGCCGGCGAAGTCCAGCGAAGGGGTCAGGGGCAGCTGGGGGCCGGTCATGGCGGCCAGGCGTGTAGTGAGTTCGTCTACCGCCTGCTGCATGGCGGTGTCCTGGGCGAGCTGGCTGCGTGCTTGTTGGAGGGCTTTCAGGGTGGATGTGACGATGCTGGCCGAGGGAGGCCGCTCGCGCAGCAGCCGGACGAGGGGGCTTCGGTCGGCTCGGGCGAAGTCGCCCTCGGCGTCACGTAGGGCGGGGAGGACGGACAGCGGGATGTAGTCCTTGGCGTGACGCATGTCCACGCCCGGATCGTCGGCGCCGTAGATGGTCCAGGAGTAGTCGTCGGCGGTCAGCGGCTGGCTCGGCTGGGCGCCGAAAACGGCCCCTGCGGGCGCCTTGGGCTGGAACAGGTAGGTCAGCCGGGCGACGCGGGGCTGGCCGTCTTCGGTGATGATGGCGCCGTCGAGGGTGGCGATGGCGTCCTCGTCTTCGTCGAAGTCGGAGAGTTCGACCTGCACTCTGACCTCGGCCCCTTCGTGCAGTGCCGGGGATCCGTCATGGACGTCATCGGCCTGGAGCCGGCGCCACCGGTTGGACAGATCGGGGTCCAGGACCAGGCGCAGCGCGTACAGCAGGTTGCTCTTGCCGACGCCGTTCTCTCCGACGATCACTGCCGGAGTCGGGAAGGGATCAATCACTAGATTCCGGAAGTTACGGAAGTTGGTGATCTTGACCTTTGAAAGACGCATAGCTCCCCTCCCCCGGCGCTCCCCAGGCGCCGCAACAACCGCTGCCCGCACCTGCGGGCACACCAGCCTAGATGCCGCTGGAAGAGCCTGGCATGGCAGCGTGCTGACGACCCGCGGGCGGGCCGCGGCTATGCGGTGCACGGCTCGCCTCGGCGGGCGCCGGAGCTGGCGCGTCTGGTTCGGGCCGGCCTGCTGCGCCACCTGCTTGGCGTCAAACAAGATCTTCGCCCTTGACGGCGGGCTCCGGTTCAAGCCGCGGAGCGGTGCTGCGGTGCAGGCGGCGCATCGCAAGTCCTGCGGGACTCAGTTTTCGTACCAGGTGCTCATGCGGCTGGCGACATAAGCGGTGTGGAGCGCGAGTGCGTCGCTCAGCGAACGTGCTTCATCTTCTTGGAAGTAGGCATCCAGGAGTCCATAGAGCGGTGCGTTAAGGGACAGCCGTTCCTGCACATGCCGCGTGGGGCGATAGTGGACCAGGGTGTTCCTGAACCCTCCGTGGGCCTGCAGGATCAGGTTGCTTATCGGGGCCTCGAGGATTTCCTTCAGCAGCGCTCGATCCGGCGGGCGGAGCTCGGCTCCGTACTGTTCGTCGAGCTTGCGGAGGCTAGAGAGCACGTGGTGAAGGGTGATGTAGCGCAGCTTCCACAGAGTGATCGCCGAGGATTGGCTGGTGTCGTCGGCGAGGAGGACATCAACGGTGTTCAGCGCGCAGGTCATGGCCGTCAGGGATGCCTTGATTTCCTCTCGGAGGGCGGGGTCGAAGCTTCGTCGGTAGTGCTTCTCGGCACGCACTTTGTTCTCGGTTAGGTCCGTTTTCTGCATGGCGTCGAGGAAAGTCTGCCCTTGCCAGGGCAGACCTTCTGCCGCGGCGGCAATGTAGCTGCCCTGTTCCACGGCGATGGCATGAAGTTCGGGGCCCAGCGCGTCGAGGTTCTTGAAGGCCTGCGGAGGGAAGGCGAGGAAGAAGCTCGCTGTGTGCGAGGTCGAGACGAGCCTGCCGCGAAAGCGCCACAGGACGAGGTCCCTCTCCAGCGGCCGGGCCAGCGGCAGCCAGGTGTTGTTGAGGAACTCCTGACGGTGTTCCTCGATGATGCGCCGGAAGTCGGTGCCGACGTCGTCCAGTTCCTTGTACTTGTCGTCGTAGAGCTTGACCGAGTGCCGGGCGCGCTCGATGGCGCGAGCGCAGTCGTAGGTGAGTGCGTCCGCAAGGTCGGGAGCGACGTGGCGAAGTGCCCGGTGGGACTCGTGGATGATCAGGCACATGTAGTTGTGCATGCAGAAGATCGGAATGACAGCCTGGTCCGGGGCGGCGGTGACGCTGTGGGCGAAGCGTCGCAGGAACATGATGTCCTGCGCGATCAGTGCCAGGGCGATGTCGTTACCGGGGGCGCTGGTCGTCACGGCTGTGCTCTTCTCCAGGTGCTGGGGGCGAGTGTCGCCTCCTGTCGTACGGCACTGGCCCCGACCTGGTGTCGGCACAAGGAGTCGGGCAGTCGCTCAAGGCATCGTGTCACCAGTCTGTGCCGGCACACATCAGGTTTTGAGTCCGGCGACCAGCGCGGAGTCGGAAGCAAGTGCAGCCGAGCGGCGAACGTGCCGTACAGGTAGGAACGGCCGGTGCTATGGCCGCAGCGGTGAGGTCCCGGACCCTGCTCGGCTCTATTCGTCACGCGCGATCCGCGAGCACCTGCGCAAGCGCCGCCTCCGGGCGGTGATTCTGGTCCCGGCCGACCAGCGGGGCCACCGGCTGCGTCGAGGCAGCCGGGGCGGCAGACCACCGGCTTTTGACCGCGAGACGTACAAACAGCTCAACACGGTTGCGGGCCACCGGCCAGGCAGCCTAAATCCTGCGTTAGATGCGGCCTGTGAGCTGTTGCTCCCAGCCTTCCTCCAGCATGACAGCGATTGAGCTGATCCGTTCCAGCGCTTCGTATGCCATGTTGTCGTCGAAGGTCCATGCGGGCGACCGGTTGTGCTCCGTGCGGTCGACGTCGAGAAGACGGTGTGCGAACGCATTGCGTCGGCTCTTCAGCCATGAGACGTGCTCAAGGAATTGCTTTGCATCGAACGCTGCCTGCCACCGTGTCGCCAGTTCGTCTGCCTTCCGCGTGAGCCCGGCCCTGTGAAGGCGATCGTCCGCGAGCCGGTCCAGCATTTGGTTCATAAGCGACTCGAGGACGGCGGCTGCCGCCACGACGATGATGCCGGCGCCGATGTGCCGTGTTTCCGAATCGAGAGCGGCTATCGACTCGTCGAGGAGCAGGTCGCCCTCCCCCTCCCAGCCAGGGACACGGTGAGAACCGCTGGTGGGCGCCGACGTGGATGATGCCGTACGTCATGTCTTGCGGACGGCGCTGGTGAAGCCAGCGACGAAGAGGGTAGTGAACGCCCACGCTAGAACTTGCAGGAGCCAGCCGGCGGTGGTGAGCGCTTGCCCAGCGATTGTATTCGTAACGGCGCAGGTTCCGGTTGCGACTTTGACAAGCGGCAGCGAGACGTTGAGACCAAACCCGACCTGGTCGAGGGATGAGCAGCTGCCGGAAGAGGCGGCGGTGCCGCTGACGTGTGCCAGGGCACCGTGCATGCCGAGGATCAGCGACAGCACGATGGCGCTGGCGACCGTGCCGAGCAATCCGATCAGAGCTCTCCAGGGTTGGTATCCGTAGCCCAGGGTGAGGCCTGTAACACGACCCCAGGTGCGCTCGGACCGGCTGGTGACGACGCGGTCAAGCTGGTCGCGGCGCTGGGCCATGAGGATCGTACGCACTTCACGGTCGTGACCAGAAGCCCGGTGAACGGTCGCGAAGTGCTGATAAGGCTGCGCCGCATAGGCGGGGGTCGCCTCGCGTAGCAGGCTGAGCCATTCCTGGACGTCCGTTCGCTGCGGTGGGCCAATGTAAGTGAGGCCCTCCAGGCGCAGGAACAAATCTGGGTTGCGCACGTTTGTGATGAGCGAAGGGTCGTAGATGAGCGGGCCGTCGACGCTGGCGTTGGTGAGATCGAGGACTACTCCATGACCTCCGCCTGTGGCGCGGAAGCCAGTGGAGGCACCAGTGCCAGCCAGGAGGAGGAGCAGTCCGACGTGCAGATCCTGGGCCATCAGTGCGGGCCCGCTGTGGTTACGCAAGGAGGCCCCGGAACAATCTACTTGCCCTCCGACGCGGGCTCCGACGAGGCAGATCGCTCCTAGTTCGCCGTCGCCGTAGGCCGTGAAGTCGTCGAGAAGACGGAAGCCCTGCTCGATGTTCGCCATCTCCGCCCGTAGGGCGGGACCGCTCTTGTTGCGCAGCGCGGTGCGCGCGCAGATCAGTTGGCCGCCGATCCGTGCGCCGTTCAGGTGGACCGCGCCCTTCCCACCGCTGCCGCTGGCGCGGGTCCGTTCGAGCTTGAGATCGTTCATCACCTGCAGGTAGTCACCGGACAGAGCGGGGCCGGTCTTGTTGCGCAGCCTCGCGCGCGAGGCGTTGAGTTGGCCGCCGATGCGGGCGCCGAAGAGTTGAAGGGCCCCCTGATCACCACGCCCGGACGCATGGAATTCTTGATTGAGCCAGACGTCGCCGCCAACCTGCAGCCGGTCGGCGATCAAGGCTGGTCCCGAATCGTTGGCCAGTCGGGCGCCGCAGCAGATCAGGTCGCCGACGATGTCGGCGACCGGGAGTCGGACAGTGCCTCGCTTACCGCTGCCTGTCGCTTTGAACCCGTCATCGAAGCGTGCAACGGTGGCCACGTGGATCCCGTCCGCGTAGAGGGCTGGCCCCGAATCATTGACCAGGCGGGCCCCCGAGCACAATAGCTCGCCGCCGATCCGAGCGTTTATCAGTCGAAGCGTGCCTATCTCACCACTACCCTTCGCAAAGAATCCCTCGGTGAGGTGAGCGTGGCCCTCAACGTTCATCGCCTCAGCTACCAGCGCCGGCCCGGTTCGGTTGATCAGGCGCGCACCGAAGCAGATAAGTGATCCAATTTTGGCCCCGGACAGGCGCATGACTCCGAGTTCGCCAGCACCTTGTCCCTCAAATGCGTCGAACCAAGCCTCATGTCCGATCCGGGCGTTGTCTGCTTTCAGGCCCGGTCCGGAAACATTGGCGAGGCGTGCCGAGGAACATGACAGCCGACTCGTGATCTGGACGCCATACAGCGATACTGCTCCGGCCGTTCCGGTTCCGGAGGCTTCGAACCCGTCGTCGAGTCCTACGTCGTCGGCTTGCAGGTGACCCGCGACCAGGGCGGGACCAGCGGGGTTGGTGATGCGGGCACCGGAGCAGACGAGACCCAGGAGTTTGGCGTAGCTCAGTGTCACTGCGCCGCGTTCGGTGTTTGCCGTGATTACCGATTCGGCCAGGCCGACTCCACGTGCGACCAGGCCGGCGGCGTCGACGGCGGGTTCGGTCGGGTGAGTCACGCAGCATGCAGTGAGCATGAGATCGGACAGGTGTGCGCCGCTCGCACATAGGCCCTCGTCCAGGAGGCATGCTTCAAGATCGAGGTTGACCGCTGTGGTGAGGTCTTCCAGATCGATGCGCCCAGAGATCACGGCTCCGCGTAAGCGGAGGCCATGGGGATCGGGATCCGGAGCAAGGCGCCCGCGAAGGATGTCGCGAATGACACGAGCGCGCACGTAACGTTCAGATCCCCACGTGCGCATAGCGGCCTCGTCGATAGGATCGGCACCAGCCAGGTCCAGAACTTCTCCGGCTGCTACGTGCTCTATCAGCGCTTGCTCGGTCGGGGTTAAGGTCAAACCCGGTTCAGCGACCACGGCAGGAGGTTAGGGCTGCGCCCCGGCTGAGGCGAGAGCCGTTATGAGGCTGTTATCACCCGAGACGTGCCTCCAAGTCGCTGCATCAAGGTGACTTGACCCGATGTCCCATACGTCGGAGCGACTGGGTTGCGCGGTGGGAGGGCGCCATTTTTCCGCAGGTCTGTCCCGGCTGGGAGCCGGGGGCGCCTGCTCGAGGGGGTCCAGACGTCCAGATCTGCAGGTGCCGTGCCCGCACCCACCGGAGCGCCTTCTACCCGCTCGCCGAACGGGTCGCTCCTTCCCCGCCTCAAGCCCCGACCCTGCTGCACCACATTCACCCTGCTTTGATCAGGTGCACATGGCAAGACTCCGCCACACCCTCCCGGCTCAGTAGTAGAACTCCAGGTAGTCGATGCGGTCGAGACTAACCGTTTCGGTCGTGTGTGCCGGCCGGTTTCGGTGGAAGTAGCAGACGCTGAGGGCGTCGTTGAGAATGGCACGCAGCTCCGCTTCCGGGGCGTCGTGGTGCCTGGCCGTGAACAGAGCTTCGGGATAGGGGGCTTGCATGCTCAGGGTCAGAAAGCGCAGGCGGGGATCGTCACTTGATCCGGCGGCTGCGGTGAATCCCAGCCATGCGCGGAAGCTGAGCATCATCTGGCCGCCGTTGGCGAGGATGGTGTCGTGTGCTCGGCGACGCACGCGGGGCTGCCAGAGGCGGATGACTTCGCGCTCCACGCTCTGGTACAGGGGGTGGTCAGTCGGTATCTGCCCGGTCTCACGTAATGCCTTGAGGTCCGCGGTGTTCGCTTGGAGCAGTTGGGCAAGAGTGGCCGTGTCGTGTCGGGTCTGTTTGCGGAGGTAGGTCAGCCGAGCGCGTGTGGAACGGGGCGGCGTGCGCGTCCAGTGGCGGGAGTCTGCTCGGTCGAGGGCTTCTTGGACTGTGTCGGCGCTCAGACGCAGAGACAAGGCAGGCAGCTTTCGTCGCGGAGATGGCCAGTTTGTTCGGTGCTGTCGGCAGGCGCTGGCACGATCGCCGGATGGGCATCAACGAGCCGGTCGCGCCGCTGCCGCGGCGTGCGGTGATGGTACGGGGCGAGACGGTCGCGTCATACCTGTGGCGGCTAGCGGAACGCAACGGAATGTCCTTCGAAGAGCTGGCCCAGCACATCGGCGCACCAAGAACGATCAGGCCGGCGGACCCGAGGATTGAGGAAGTGCGTCTGGGGCCGGTGGCGCGCCAGCGGCTGGCGGAGGCCAGCGGGCGGCCGGTCGGGCAACTGGCGCAGGCGCTGGTGTCGTTGGACGACAGCCGGATCAGCGCCCGGGCACGCCACCAGGTGCAGATGGTGTCCTGGCCTGAAGGGCGATTGCCGGTGCAGGCCTGTGCGCTGTGTGCGGCGGGACGCAGTGAGCGGCCGGTGTGGCGGGTGCCCTCGGAGCGCTGGGCGGTGTGTGTCCGCCACGGGCGGTGGACCGCGACGGACCAGGGCCACTTCCAGATCGGGCTGGAACAGTTGCCCGAGGTGGTGGACGCCCACGTGCGGCGGATACGGCTGGAGCGCCGCACGGGCCCGTATACGCGGGCGCTGATGGCGGACGCGCAGCAGGTGGCGGTGTATTGGTGGCAGTGCCGTCAGATGGCCTGGCGGGGGTTGTGGCGGAAGCGGCAGGAGATCTTGGGGGTGGATCGTTCGGCGCTGTGGGCGGTACCGCTGGTGGTGTATCCGGAAGCGGTCACCGTGGCGGAGGCGATGGCCGTGCGCGAGCGCCAACGCGCGGTGGGGCGCAGTTTCGCGGGCGGCCCGGCGGGCTGGTCGACGGGCCGCTGGACGGCGTGGGTGGGCGAACGGCTCGGTATGCGCGAGGAGATGGCCGACGGCGGGCATCGCGGGCTGGAGGCGTGGCTGATGGCGCACCGCAATACGCTGCCGGTTGTGACACGGCTGGCGCAGCAGGAGGAGCGGGCGGTGCCGCGCAGTGTGCCGTTGCCGCTGCTGGAGCCGCATCGGACGATTCCTCTGCACGGGCCTCTGGAGGAGGCGTCGTGCCTGCCGTGGCGGCTGGGCTCACCCATGACGAGCACGTCGTGGGGCTGGCCGGGCGGGATGGGCAGGGGGGCGGCGGGACCGTAACCGTGGTTACCCGCCCCGCGTTGGCTGTACATGGACGACGATCTCCTGGACGCCGACTTCGCCATGGAACTGCCCGAGCCGCGCCTGGCCTTGTTCACGCTGTCGGAGGCGCACGAGCTGTTGGATGTGCTGCACCACTTCGGCGCGGCAGATCACGACTGGGGTGCACAGGCCCGCCGCTTCGCCGCAGAGTTGGCAGCCCGCGTGCCGTCACGGGATGTCTGAAGGGATCCGCTTTGCGCTCTACGGTTCGTCTCCCTGTTCCTGATTCTTGGGGTGGTACGCGGCGCGTTCGGTTTCCTGTTGCGTGCGGAACTGCTCGTTCCAGAGGGTAGCCAGTGCGCCCAGGGCGTCGCTGACCATGCTGCGGATCGGGTGGCGGCAGCAGGTTCGCACGTTGCGACTTTGTACGGCCGTCACGGCGCCGGGTGCCTGGGTCAGGCGCGGGAGTCTTTGATGTAGCGGGCCGGGTTGAGGCCCTGGGTGTGCTGGTGCTGGTACCAGTCCATGGTCCGGATGCCTTCCTCCTTGGCAAAGCCGGGGTTGACGCCTAGCCGCAGGAGGCCGGGCATGCCTTGCTGGTCAGGTGCTGTCGGGACGACGTCGAGAGCGGTGGGCATGTGAGCTGGGTAGAGGGCGCAGTCGGAGAGCACGGCGAGCGGGTAGCGGCCTGTTTCTTCGGCCATCTTGCGCATTTTGCGGTGCAGGGTGACGCGGGCGCGGGAGACGACGGCAGCACGGATGTCGGGGCGCCAGGTCGGTTTGTTCAGGGCGGGCCAGCGTGTGTAAGGGGCGGTGATATCGCGTGGTCCTTCGCGGAGTTTGCCGAGTCCGCCTTTGGCGGTGGCTTTGATAGCCGCGAGCAGGCCGAGCAGGGCAGGGTCGGCCGTGGCGAGACTCTTCATGGCGGCGAGGTAGTCAGCCTGGGGAATTTTCTCGTGCACGCCGAGGTCGGCCATGGTGGCGAGGTAGGCGTTGCGGATCCGTTCGTACCAGGAGGTGAGGTAGGGGCCGTGATCGTCACGTAGGTAGGCCTCGATCGGGCGGACCTCGATCTCCAGTTCCTGGGCGTAATCCAGGGTGGGCGTGGTGTACCACGCCGGTCCGGTCGGGGCCTGTCCGGTGGCGGTGAAGGGTGAGGGCAGGCGCGGGTCCAGTGCGGCGTGGGTGAGATCGCAGAACCACGCACCGGGGATCTTCTTGTCGAAGGTGGGCGCGAGGACGTGGCGGGGCGGGGAGTTGAGGCCTACGGACAGGCCGGAGGAGGCGGCGGCGAAGGCCAGGTTGGTGTCGAGCCCGACGACGTGGGGGAATTCGGCCGTCTCCTGGTCGCTGGGCGGGCGGCTCCAGTCCCAGGCTTCCTCCTCCATGGCCTGCCCGGGCAGGCGGCCCCGGGCGAGCGGATGGGCATCGGGGGCCTCGGGTGGCGCAGGTTCCAGGATCGTGTGCAGGCCACGGGGGTTGGGCTCGCCCCCGCCGCCCGGAGCGCGGCGTGGTCTGGTCGGCGGCCTCAGGGCGGTCATAAGTTCCTCGCCGCACACGGCGGTGGAGCCGCGGGGGGTCAGCAGCCGGTCGGTGTAGGTGCCCAGCACGCGGGCGAGGTCGGTCGGCGGCAACGGTGGAAGGTTCCAGCCGTCCTGGGACAGGGCTCCCCATGCGGTGATGGCCAGTTGTATGGAGGCGCGCTTGTTGTTCGTGACAGGCCGATAGACGCGGGGCCAGGGACCGAAGCCGCGGCGGGTGAGGCTGAAGCCTGCCTGCTGGAGTTGGGTGATGACCGGATGGGAGTCGGCAAGACGCAGACGGGCGCGGTCGTCGAGGGCGGCCGGGAGGTGCAGGGCTGCACTGGCCGCGGGTGTCAGGACGATGAGTGGGTCGCAGTCGCTGTCGCGGCCTTGCGTGGATAGCTTGTCCCGGCGCAGGCCGCTGCGCAGTGTCCACTGCAGCAGAGAGACGAGGTCGCCGGCGTCCAGCGGCAGTTGGGAGCCGTTGGTGAAGTGGGCGGTGAGGGTGGCGGCGTGGTCGATGACGGCCAGCGGTCCGGTGGGCTTAACAGTCTGAGAAAGTGCGGTTCGGCTGCGCGGTGTGGATGCCACGGGGGTGGTGGCGGGAAAGAGTGACGGCTGCTCGGCCTTCTTGCCGGCTCTCGAGGGTGGTGTGGGAGTCGGCTCTTGACGGGCCGGCCTGTCCTGATCTTCTGGCCTCTGCAGGTATTTGAGGCCCTGAAGGAGGCGCGCGTAGGCGGCGCGGCGCGCGGCGCGCGGCTCCTGGGTTCCGGTTTCCCAGGCTGCGATGTCCTCGGCCGGGCAGCCGAGTGCATCGGCTATCTGGTCTGTGGACAGACCGGCGGCCTTGCGCAGCCGTGCCCGTTCGAGGGGCGGAGGCAGGGGTACGCGCTGCGCCGAGAGGTCTGCGAGGAGCTCATCCACGCGCGCAAAGAGTTCGGCTTCGTCACCGTGGTCTGCTGGCACACGCCGAATCTGTCAGGCTTCCGTGCCATGCCCGTCGGATTCTCGTCATCGCGGGTCGGTGTGCTGGGAGTGGCTCGATACCTGAGGCCGGCCGGACGAACGACCCTATCCGGGGGCAAAAGGTGGCCTCGGTCGAGCGCGCCCTGCGGGAGATGCTCCACCATGTTGCGGACCGTCATGCCTGTTGAACCTGGACGGCAGCGGTTGTTGCCGGCGCTTCTACGGTCTGGATGGCGGATTACGGATCATGTAGCGGCCGCCCTGCACTAGAGTCAACTCCCCTGCTGCTGTAGGGGTTGCCCTCCTCAGTAGCGGTGACTTCCCCGTCGGCTGCAGGGCTCGGATAGGAAGCGGGAATTACGGTGGCTGTCGCATTGGAGGTCGTCCACCGGACCGAAGACGGCAGCAGGAGCGTCACGGTCCCTGTGGCCCAGGCGGGTGCGGTGCCGCTGACTCGCCGGGGTGAGGCGTGGAAGCCGGTCCGGCATCCATCGCAGCGCAGTATCGCCACCTGGTGGTGGGCGGCGACGACGGGCAGGCATGTGGGCTGCCGGTCGATGAACGTGCTGGCGGTGGCCATGCTGCTGGACTTCGATCCGTCAGTGACGGAGCTCACCGCATGGCCCGCGAAGATCAAGTGGCGGACGCGGGGCCGGGAACGCAGTGTGGTACCGGACTTCTTCGTCCGCACCGCTCAGGGTACGACACTGGTTGTGGCCTGTCCCCCGGCGAGCGGACCGAGCCCGCGGTGGCAGAGCCAGCAGCAGGTACTGCGCCAGGCCTGCCAGGAGGCAGGCTGGGAGCTGGGCATGCCGCGGATTCCGGCGCCGATGGCGCTGGCGAATCTGCGGTGGGTTTCCCGCTACCGGCATCCCCGCTTCGGTGACCGGGACGTCGAGCAGGCGTTGAAGGCCGCGTTCCGCACGCCGCGTGCACTGGAAGAGGGAGTGCGGGCCACGGGACTGCCGCGGCTGTCGACGCTGCCGCGCCTGTATCACCTGCTGTGGCGTCGGGAACTGGCCATGGAGTGGAACCGGGCCATGGGGCCGGACAGCGTGATCAGTGTGTCGGGCCGGTTGCCGTCGGCGATGCACCGCCCAGTGCAGAGGGATGCGGTGTGAACGAGGTACTCACCGCGCGGCCACGGGTGTCGGGGCTGGCGCCGCGCGGCATTGTGGCACCCGGGGACCGGGTGCGGTGGATGGGTGAGCAGTACACCGTGTCGGCCCTGTCGGGCACGACGGTGCATCTGGCCCCCGCCCCGGGCAGCGCGGCGCCCTCGATCGCGGCGGCGATTCAGTTCCTGGCCGTGGCCGAGGACTTCGCCGTGCTCGACGAGACGGGCCTGCCCCTGGCGGCCGCCCCGTTCCCGAACTGGGCCATGCTGGAGGGCGTCAGTCCCGACTGCGCCCGGGATGCGCGGATCTGGCAGCGGCACGTCATCGAGGTCGACACCGGCCTTCTGCCCGATGTGCCCGAGGGCAGCAGACCGCGCGAGGGCTACGACCCCGACCGGTTCACGTTGGTCGAGCGCTACCAGCGCAAGGCCGCCGAACTGAGCGCCGTGCTCGGCTGGAAGGTGTCGTGGAAGACGGTCCAGCGCAAGCGGCTGGCCTTCAAGCAGGACGGCATCTGGGGGCTGGTCGACAAGCGGTGCACCCGCAAAAGCACTCTGCACGGGCGCACCGACTCACGAGTCGTGGACCTGCTGCTGGCCCTGTACGAACGCCAGGCGAAGGAGCAGGCCGCCACCGACGCGCGCACCCTGTTCAAGAACCTGCGGCGCGCCGCACGGGCCCGTCTGGGCCCCGCGGTGAAGGTGCCGGCCGATGCGACCCTGTATGCGTTGCTGAAACGGCTGGGCATCGACGCGCTGCAGCTGCGGGACCCCACCCGGCGCCGCAGGGACCGGCTCAACCGCCCGGCGCCGCCATTCGGGGTGACCACCGCCACCGCCCCGGGCGAGTTGGTGCAGATCGACTCCACGGCGCTGGATGTGAAGGTGCTGGGCGATGACGGGCGGCCCACACAGGTGGAGCTGACGGCGGCCATCGATGTTTTCACCCGCAGCATCATCGCCGCCGTGCTGCGGCCCAAGACCCCGGGCCGGCGCAAGACCCGGCAGCAGACCCGGGCGCTGCTGAGCACCGGCACCAGTAAGGGGCGAGCCACCAAGGCAGTGGACGCCTCGCTGCTGCTGGCGCTGTGCATGGTGCCGGCTCCGATGCGGCCCGGCTTTGATGCGGCGGCCTCCGCGGCCCGTTCGGATCTGCCGTATGAGGAGCTGCTGGAGGTTGATGCGCGGATGGAGCACGCCGCGGCCCGGCCTGTGATCATGCCGGAGACGATCGTGATCGACCATGGCTCGGTCTTCGCCGGGCAGACCTTCTTCGACGCCTGTTCCTACCTCGGCATCTCCGTGCGTCCGGCGCGCAAGCGCACCCCGACGGACAAGGCGATCGTCGAGCGGACCTTCGAGTCGATCAAGTCGCTGTTCAGCCAGCACGTCAACTCCTACACCGGGCGGGACTTCAGCCGCCGCGGCAAGGAGACCGATCCCGACCGGCTATGGACCCTGCAGGAACTCGACGACCTGCTGCAGCAGTGGATCGCGGTCGGCTGGCAGGCACGGCCGCACGAGGAACTGCGCAACCCCTACGAACCGAACCTGCCGCCGCTGACACCGAACCAGGTGTATGCCGCGGGCGTGCAGGCGGCTGGTTACGTGCCGATCCCGCTGGGATTCAAGGACTACCTGCAGCTGCTGCCCACCGCCTGGGTCGGCGTCCGCGACGACGGCATCCGCTTCAGGAACCGCACCTACGACAACTACAAGGGGGAGCTGGAGGAGGTCCGGAATAAGCCGTCGGGGCTGAAGGGCAAGAAACGCGACGGGTGGGAGCTGCGCTACAACCCCTATACCCCGGAGCAGGTATGGCTACGTGATCACCGCAGCGGTGAGTTGATCACTGCGGTCTTCAAGCACCAGCACTTGATCGGCGCCCCGTGGACGCAGCACTTGTGGGAGACCGCCACCGCCGAGCATGTGGCGCGCGGCGGCCGCCACACCGACGACGAGAACATCGCCCAGGTCCTGGCCGAGCTGCTGGAGCGGGCCGGACGCGGCCCGGACGAACCCGGTGTGGTGAGCGTGCCCGACGGCTACGGGCCCCTGCCCGGGCTGGAAGCGGGGTGGGCGCCGCCCGGTGAAGGCGACTTCGATCCGTTCGCCGGTGCGGCCGCGCTCGACCTGGACACGCTGGGCCCCCTGACGGTGCTGGCGCTCGACGAGACGAGCCTGTACGCCCCCGATGCCCCGCCCCTCCCGGAAGCAGCCGACCCCGGTCCCGCAGCCGGTAGTGACGGCCCTGGCCCGGGCCGTGGGGACACCGAAGAGGTCTCGCTCTGGGCGGACCTGGACGGCCTGGAGGACGGCTTGGATGCCGATGCGCGTCTGCTGCTGGACCTGCCTACCGAAAAACCCGAGCCCCCACAGGAGGACGTGTGATGATGCAGCCGCCAGATCTCCAGGATGACGACATCCGTCTGCTGGTCGACTCCCCCGCCCCCACGCCGGTGTTCACCACGCCCCGGCCGCTGTGGCTCAACACCCTGACTAACTGGCGGACCTTCGCCGCGCTGGATCGCACCCGGCCAGACCTGGCGGACAGTCCACCGGCGGGCACGGACGTCGCTGACAATGACCTGCGGCTGCGCTATCACGCCCTGATGCCGACCATCGTCACCCCCGCCATCGGCCGTGCTCTGGTCGTCGTTCACGATCACCTGCTGTCCAACCGCGAACGCACCCACGGCAAGACCGGCGTCATCATCGAGGGCCCCCGGGGCACCGGCAAGACCGAGATCCTGCAGTACATCGGCCGCCACTACGAAAACAAGATCGCCCGCCTGTACGAGCCGGACGAGAACCGCATCCCGGTGATCGCCCTGCGCGTGCCGCCCCTGGCCCGAGGCGGGCGGCGGAACTGGCCGGCCGCCTTCGCCTCCTTCCTCGGCCTCAAGCACGACGGCGGTACCGACCCCACCCGCTCCATCTGCCACGTGATGCGCAACAGCTCCACCCTGCTCGTCCTCATCGACGGCATCGAGCAGCTACGGGCCGGCACGGACGCCGAGGAGTCGTTCGCCTACCTGGAAGAAATCAGTGAAAGCACCGGCGCCACCTTCGTCTTCGCTGGACGCGCCGCCCGTTCCATCGTCGATCCTCTCACCCGTGCCCGAGAGACCGTCCTGGCCGACAACGAGGAGATCTGGGGCGACTACGCCGGTCTACGCACCAGCCGGATCGGCTACGACGAGGACGGACACAAGCTGTTCACGAAGATCGTCCGCAAGTTCGACGAGAACCTGTGCCTGCGCAACCACCAGCCGGACGACCTGACCAGCCTGCACGAATACCTGCACCGTCGCAGCAAGGGCTACCTGCGGGCCCTGTCCCAGCTCATCAGCCAAGGCGCCCAGAAAGCGATCTGGACCAAGAAGGAACGCATCACCGAGGAACTGCTGGAATCCCTGACCATCGGCCGCAGCCGCACCATCTGACACCGCTCACAACCGCCCGGGCAGACAAACAGCCCAGGGCGCGGACTCTGGTCACAGTTCAACCAGCAAGGGAAGAACAGCGTGCGCACGGCACTGTGGACGCGATGATGGCGGCATGTCCGATTCCAGTGCGGCGCCTGGTCCGCAGCAGCAGCCGCAGCCGCAGCCGCAGCCGGTGCAGATTCCTGAACGCGCGCACGCGGTAGGGCCAGGCTGGCGGCAGTTGCTCGACCGTCTGCACGAGCGGATCCACGCGATCGCCCCCGGCTACCGCCTCGTCGATCTCACGGAAAAGCTTGGCGGCCTGCGCCTGCATGCAGAGAATCCGAAAGCAGGCACCAGCGACACGCTGCGCCTCCTGATCGACTCCGCCGTGGCGGAGTCGATACGCACCTGCGAGTTCTGCGGCGCGCCGGGCCACATCCGTACCCGTAACGACAGCCCGGGGGGATGGCGCAAGGCCGTGTGCGATACCTGCCACAGTGCCTGGTCCACCCACCGTCTCATGATCGTTCACGGTGCGGTGCGCACCCATAAGTGCTGACAGACGCGATCGACCAGTGGCACGCCGGGGGCGTGGCATCCATGCGCCGAACTGTTGGGTTTCCTGACACAGCGATCGGCTCATCAACCCGGTGCTCCTACGGGGACTGCACCCGGCGAAAGTGAAGACACGGTGTCGCGCCTGAGATCCTGATGTCATGACGACGCCTGAGATCTACACCGTGCGCCTGCCCCTGGCCTCGTATTGCGAGGGATGCAAGGCAGCTGTGGCGGTCAAGGGGAAGGGCGACTGCCCGACGTGTGGCAATCCTCTGCCGGCAGAGCAAGTAGACCTGGTTCGGCGTGCGGTTAAGGCTCGCCGTAGCGCCTTCAAAGCCGGACTTCTCCGGCTGGATCAGCGCGTGTCCGCGACAGCTGACCAACTCGACCAGTTCGCCACGCGCGGAGTCCCCTTGGACGAGGACGCTCATCGGGATCAAGTGCTCCTTCCTGCCCTCCAAAGGCTGGGCGGCAAGTCCAGGGTGAAAGAGCTGCTTGGGAGTCGTCCTTGGGACCCCCAAGAGCAAGGGACCATCGCTGATTTCACGGAACTGGTCAAGGAGATCGACGCAGGCAGGGAGCTGGTCGAGTCTCTGCGCGACGCCCTTCCGCCGCTCACGTTGCGTGCAGTCCACCGCGAACTGGTGCGTGCGGCGCTGGCCATGGTCAGAGGGCAGACCACAATGGCCATGACGATCACAGCCGTAGACCTCGAGGAAGCGCGACAGAAGATGGCGGAGGGAGAGGCGTGGTTTGACCGAGCGGCTCGCCACGCCGGTCGAATCGCTTCACTGATCCGGATCATCAGTGACTCTCCCGCCGACGGTCCGATCCAGGCCAGCGGCTCGATCAACTACGCTGCGGCAGCATGGGCGAGTGTTGGCTGCAAGGTCACCTCGATCGCTTCTGCCGCAGACTTGGTCCGAGACGCATTCGCTGACATTCCAGGGGTAGCCAGCGCCGCTGACGAGCACGTCATCGGCCTCCTGCCCGTCCTTGCCATGAGCTCGAGGGCAGTTGACTTCGAACTGCTCGTCGCGCGGGCGCAGCAACTCAGGGCAGCACTCGACATAGCCGACACCAGTGGGGCCTGGATCGCGGATCACGCGCTGCTCGTGGAACGCGTCCTCTCGTCTATCGAGCGGATAGAGGACGAGGCCGAGAGGCTGAACCGCGAATGGCGGCACGGCCTTCCCCGTCATCACGTCGCAAGAAGCCTCACAGAAGTCTATCGCGAGCTTGTCGAGGGCGCCTTGTGCGACCTCGGCAGCGTGCTCCTGGCCGCCGCCAGGGCCAGCCGGCAGGAGCCCAACGGCGTCTACGAATTTGCCACGGTTGAAGCAGTCAAGGCCGGCGAGATCGTCAGCGAGTTCCTTCGTCTCGGCCCGCCGTGCGCCAGCAGTATCGACATGCTCTACCGCAACGCCAGCGCACACGCCTCCGTGACCGTCACCGACACAGGAATCACCGCCACCCAGAAGGAAATCCGCGATGGGCGGGTCGTCTCAAGCAAGATCGTGTCGCTGACAGACGACGAGTTCGGCGAGGAACTCCTGGCACTGCACGAGATGCTCCTGGCCCTTCATCTCGCTATCTGGCCGTGGATGACTGGCCACACCGACCCCAACATGTCAGCTGCCGTCCAGGCCGCCCGACCCTCCCGGCGCCAATACGATCAGACACTGGCCCTGTTGGCCGGCATCGCCGGCTTCAGTGACGTCACCATCACCATAGCCCGGGGGCAGATGATGATCTCCGCCACCGCGCCAACAATGCCGACAGGCACCGCCGAGGTCGCTCTCCTCTCGGTCGCATACGGCTCCTTCGGGACTCAACCAGTACCAACCTCGGTGACCATCCAGCTGAAGGATCGCCAACCCGTCACTTTCTCCCGAGAAGAGTTCACCGAAGGGATGGAGCCGAGCGGGCTGCCCCAAACGCCCGTGCTTCTCAGCTTCATCACAGCTAAGTGGCTTATCGGCAGCATCGGCCTGCTCACCCCTCGAGACCAGGCAACCTATGTCACCGTTCCCCTTGCCGATCTTCATAGGCGCTGCGCCGAGCTCATCCCGAGTGATCGGCATGGCGCCCTGCACGCCCTCGACCGCACGCTGCAGCGCCTTGACGAAGTACTCCCTTTGCACCTCCGTTCCCCTCTCACCGTCGAGGCAGTACACCAAATTGAATTCATGGTCGACTTTCTCCGAGAACTTCCGAGTGGACCAGTGTCACCAGGCGAAGCCGCGGAAGCCAGCGCAAGAGCACATCGAGCGGCCAACTCCATTGCTGTAGCCCACGGAATCGGCGAACGCGCGCGGGCGGTGCGAGATGCCCCCGGAGCTCCTTCGTAGGACCCGGCGAGGGAGACGGCAACTGATCCTCTCGCGGCCCCATCCCGGCGCACGGCCTGACCGACGCGCTGTCGCGGCCGCCATAGCGGCCACAGGCTGCCCACGCCAGCCTGTCCACACCGTGCTCGAGCCACGTTCAGGACGTGTGATCGGTGGTGCTCCGTGGTCCGCGAACCAACGCCGCCCCGTGACTCGGCCGCTCGCGCCACCGAAGCCAAGAACGCAACGTCAGTCCTGGTCAGCTTCCAGCGAAGCATCGAGGACGCAGACGTGGGCGGTGACCCCGCGGGCGGCCAGGGCGACCTCGCGACTGTGAAGGTCCGCGCGAAGATTGTCCAGGGTGGATGCGTGTCGGGCCGACTCGGCACGGCGCCTGTCGGTGGCGTTCCACGCGGTGCCGCTAAAGAAGACGGCGATGTACACCCCTGCGGTACCGTGGAGTCCCTGCAGGTAGCGGGTGCCGAGCTGGTCGTGGACGGCGTTCACGATGTCCTTGTGCCAGCTGCACTTCACCTCGGCCGGGACGGATACCTCCTCACCCTCGGTGGTGAGCGATACCGCGAACAGGTCGGGGATGTCGCCCGTGGTCTTGCCGAGGCCAGGGTTGATCTCGACTTCGCGCAGAACCGCCGCCCGTTCCTTCAGCCGGCGCCGCAGCTCCCGGGAGAGCCACGTTGACACCTCCCGCTCTTCCGCAGGCACGTAACCGGCCCATTGGTTGGCCGGGCGTTGGCGGTGCCACAGTTGGGCGCGCAGGCCGCGGTCCTCGCGCAGGTCGTCACCGATCTCGTCGAGAGTCTCGGCCAGGAGCACGGCGAGCTGCTCATGAGAGGTGACGATCCGGCGGGAGGGATCGGTCAGGATCGCCAGCACCTGCGCGATAGTCGGGGGACGCCAGGCTGCGGCCCTAACAGCGTCACGTGTTTGCACCGCAGCGGCACGCAGCCACACATCCCCGGTCTGCTCAGCGAGCTCCTCCAGGACCTCCACGGCTTCCTGGGACGCCTGCTTGAGCAGCGGCTGGAGGATCTGTGAAGCGAACTCCTCGACAGGGTCCATGCGCACGACGCGTCCGGGCGCAACCGGCCGCCGTTTCGGCAGCGCCCCCCGCCCCCACAGGTGCAGTCGGCCCCGCTGCTGTGCAGTCAGCCCGGTCCACGCGCCGCTCACGTTCTGGTGGGCCCGCCGGATGATCTCTGCTCCGAGATCAGGATGCTCCTCCAACGCCTCCAGCAGGCCGTCGAACTCCGCCGCAGACATGGGGCACGCGGCAAGGCAGGCCCCGGCCACCACCGCGGTCTCCCGTTCCGGCAGCCAGTCGCCTCCGGGCCCGCCGGGCCTGTGGCGCTGCAGGAGGTCGAAGGCAGTCCGGGCGGCCTGGTCGGGAAGGGCAGCGGCACCGATGTCCAAAAGCGCGCTCAGCGTACGGTCCGCCTGCCCGCCAGCACCGATCTGAGCGAGAGCGTGGGCGCTGAGTTGCCAGGACCGGAGGCTGCGCTGGTGGAAGGCGACGGACGGTGCGTCGGCGCTCATCTTCTGGATGAGGAAGGCAGTCGTCGCGTACGGGTCGTGGGCAGCGGCCCGCTTCACAGCGGACGTCAGTGCCGCCAAGCCGCCGGGTACGTCCCACAGGCCGGGCAACCAGCCCAGCCAGGACCTTGCAGCGACCCGCCCGAGCATGCTGGCGTCGACGGCCTCGATCATCGTGCACGCAACACCGATGAGTTCAGCGGCCTCTTCATCGCCTGCGTCTGGATCGGAATCCAGGAACTCCAGGGCCCGGCCTGCAACCGAGTGCCGCTGCTCCTCGGTCAGGGCCGGCCAGGCGGGAAGCGGTCGCGGGCCGGAGCCTCTGTTGTCGACGCGATGTTGCAGGCCCCCGACCAGGGCGGCGAACTGTGGCTCGTGCAGAACGGCCTCGGCGTCCCATGCCTCGGCGTCGGTGGGCGCTAGCTGCTGCCGAGCGCGGGCGCGTTCGGCGCGGGCGGCGGGTGCGAACCGCTCGGCCAAGATCTCCCACCGCGGTGTCGATGCTTGTGCGGCAGCCACCACGCGCGAGGCGGCCTGGCCGTCGACAGCATCGGCCAGGGCGGACAACACGAAGTATGCCGGAGCGCTCTCCACGTGGCCGGCGTCGACACCCTGCAGATCGTCCAGCCACCACTGCAGGTCATCAGCGGGCAGCCATCCAGCCCTGTGCACCCGATACAGAACCTCGTCGGGGCGACCCGTCTGGTCCAGCAGATCCTTCACCAGCTGCCGGCGACGCTCGGGCGGCAGCTGGGCCATCTCCGCTGCGCCCACACCGGCAAGCGATTGGTTGGCCGCCAACTGCGCGTACAGCAGTTTTCCGCCTGATCGCCATCCGCTGCTTCCGACCGGGCCGGTGAGGACAGCCGTCCACGCGGCGCGGCCAAGCAGCCGCTGCACGGCCGGATCTCGATGATCGGCATGGGTGAAGCTCGCAGCCCACGCGTTCAGGTCCTCGACGGTGTACCGACCCATCCCGGCTTGCTGCCCCAGCATGGTGACGCACCCGCGACCGATCGTGCTGCGTGGTGCACGGTCCGCCTCCTCCACCGCCTGCAGCAGCCACCTCATGTCCCTATGCTCAGGCCAGAGCACAGACAACAGCGCGGCTCTCACCGCGAGGGGGCGCCCGGAATCCGCAGCCATCTGTGCGGCCCGCTCCACGACATCGAGGTCTCGCGTTCGCACCAGGGTCATCGCGGCCCACTCCGCCACGCGGGTGTGCTCGTCGTAGTCCTCAGGACCCTGACCCGAGGCAATCCGCTCGAGCAGGGCCATCAGCTGCTCGTCGAGTGCTCGCAAACCCGTGGCCTGGATGATCAGCATGGCCTCCTGCTGCCGCCAGGGCGGCTCACCCACAGCCAGCAGGGGGGCGAGCTGGCCGGCCAGGCCGGGGTGCAGGAGCTTCCCGTACCCCGTGCGCATCCCCAACACCGGGCCGGACGCCAGTCCAGCCACGACTGCCCCCGCGACCCGCGTGCGCTGACTCCCCGTCAAGCTGCGCAGATCAGCCTGCATCAACACTGCGGGGTCGGCCTCGACCAGCCAATCGAACACCTCACCGCGCGCCTCCGCCAACCACGCCGCCATCCCGGCCAGCTGCGGGAGCACCCGGCTGGGATGAAACGGGTCGGCCACCAGGTTCTGCACGCTAGCCAACGGCAAAGCCTCGCACTCCTCGGCGGCGAGGAACTCCTGCACACTGCGATGCATCCACCCCCGCCCCTCACGGCCGTCGGTGAAGACAGCACTGTCGAAGACAGCCTGCAGGGCGTCGAGGCCAACACCGGGATCGGCCGCTTCGTTCAGACTCAGCACGCTCGCACCCTGCGCAGGCCTGGACCGCCGGATCACCTGGGACCGCCCCGAAAGCAGGCTGGCCGCAGCCAACCTCTTAGCAGCGGAGAGGCGTTGCGGCAGAGGTGGATCATCGAGTCCCTGCTCCACCCTGGCCGTGTTGTCCTCTGTCACCAGCCCTTCGACACCAAGGGCGTAGATGCGGTGGCGTGATGAGGCCTGGGTTCCTTCGGCGTGCGCTGCCAGTAGCAGCCGCAGCGGCAAAGGGGACGCCGCGAGCGACTGCACACCGGCGGTCCTCAAGGACCTCATGAAGGCGGCCGGGGCGCCCAGTTCCGTTGCTGCGGCCTGTGTGACGTTCTGTTCCGTCAGTGGGGCCAGGACCAAGGAGAACGTGTCCCCACCCGGCCACAGCTGGCTGAACGCCGCGCTCAGCTGCTGCGGCCAGACCGATCTCCTGCTAGTGATCAGGACGCGCAGACGTTCGGTGTCGAGGCGCTTCAGCTCTCGTTCCAGGACATGGGCGAGGTTGCTGACGGCGACAAGGGGCTCGTCGAAGCCATCGAAGGCCAGCGTCAGATCTCCCGACGCACCGTCATTCTTCCAGCTCTGTCTGGCATCACGAATGGCACCTTGCACCTCGGGTGCTGTCAGGTATGTTCCCAGGGGAATCTTCGCGACCCACTCGCCTGCCTCCCGCCGCCGTTCGACCTCCGCGTCCAGCTCGGTCGATTTGCCGGCTCCGGGCTCGCCCAACAGCACGAGCGCCCGCGATGCCGCGAAGTCTTGTAGCTCCTTCAGATGCTTGTTGAGGAAACGCGTGTGTTCGCCCCGTGGATCAGGCAGGAGCCCGTCGAACAACTCGTTCTCCGTGCCCTCTGGCCCCCACCAGCGGGACCACGGCAGCCGGTCGCCGGCAACGAACCCCATCGCCCCCCCAAAAAAACGTCCCTGAGCAGCAGGCGTCCTGCCTCGCTGAGCCCATCCTGGCACGGGCGCAGCCCGGCCTTCCGGCGGGCAGCAGCCGACGCAAGGGACGGGAGGCGGCACTTGGAGGGTGGCCAGGAACTGGTGGCGGCCTGGACGGCCGCGGCGCAGGCGAGCACTGCCGGCGGCCAGGACGAGCAGATGCTGCTGGCCCGTCTCCCGGAGCAGGGGCTGGATGCCCCGATTGGCCGGCTGCCAGCACCAGGGCCGCAGATGGGACACCACCTCGTCGGCCGACGACTGGTTCGACGTGGAGGGCGAGGAGGGGCAGTGGGGCCACTTCATCCGCCGCCTCCTGCGGCAACTGGAAGCGGCTGTCGCCGATCCCCGGCAGTCGTCGTAAGACGCGGTCTCGGGCGGGCATCCGCCCGAGACCCTGCATTCGAAGGCTGCTAGGTCCCTGGCAATCCGTGCTCAGGCCGCCGTCGGCATCAGATGCGAGGCGTTGAGGGCACCTACCACTGTCTGCGCAGAGCCTTGATCCAGCCCGTGTGCGTGGGGCCCAAGCCGCGCAGTTGCTTCATGCTGCGCCGCAGGTCGTAGGAGTCGGGTTTGACCAGCGGTCGGGCACGCACTCCGACCATGCCCGGGCTGAGAAGGTAGTTGGTGGTCAGGACGGTTGCCCCGTGTGCCAGGAGGAAGTCCAGCACGCGCAGCTGCTTGTCGCTGTTGCGTGACAACCGGCTGAGCGCTGACAGCGGAACCACTCCGGCGTTGCCGTCCTTGACCTGCTGCATCATCGCCAGCAGCGCCTGGTCAAAGCTCGGGTCGACGCCCGAGGCGACGACGCCTTGCCCAGCGACCAGAGGCTTAACGCTTGTGGACTGTTCAGCGTAGATCTTCTCGTGGCTGCCCGGCAGGCCCGGTACCGGCGCCTGGGGCATGCTGTAAGCGCGTTCGGTGTCGTCGTCGGATGCCATCAGGTCGGACAAGGCGGTAAGGCACGCCCAGGCCCTGGGATACCTCGCGTCGAGTCCGGCCAACGTGTTGTTGCTGACTGGTGTGCCGGGTTCTTTCAGCAGCAGGGCGAGCGGATCGGTGGCGGCCTCCGTGATGGCCGTGATGTCGGCAGCACGTAGCGGTCCGCCCAGGGCGTGGAAGTCCTCCAGGCGACTGTTGCGCACCGCGACGACCACGGCAGCCCGCAGCCAGGCGGGTGCCGACAGCGGCCGGTGCTGCGAGACCTCTTCGATGAACGGTGTCACCAGTACGTCGAAGTAGTCGACGGGCAGCGCCGTCAGCATCCGCGCACGGCGGATCACATCGACGGTGACGCTGTGGGCGTCAACGTCGCTCAGCCCTGCACCGATCAGCAACTCGGGCAGCGCGATGCGGCAGAACTCCCGTACGAACACGCTGTCGTTGATGTTTCTTTCGGCTGTCGCTGTCACGCCGACAGCACCCCCTTGTGTCTCATATCTCCCCGCGGACACTCTACGGGAGGTGATCCAGCAGCACGGGCCGGGGAGAAACAGCCGGGGGTTAGCTCTCCCACGGCCCGGCACCGTACGTGTCAGGACCCTAACTCCATGGCCTGACCAACCCATTGACCTATGTGTCCGCCTGGGAGCGGGCCATGTGTCAGCTCTGCGTTCCCAGCAGATCCACAGGCGTCGGAAGCCGTGCAGTCACACAAACCTGCGCCCTCGCCCGTGCCACCGGTGGCCCGGAGGCCATGGTGTCCGACGGAAGTGTGGACTCGACTCCGAAAGACGCCCCGCCGGGACGGGCCCACCGGCCCGGCACCCGCTGACATGTCGTCGTCCTGCCCCCAGCCGTCGGCAAGGGCTCTCCTGCTGTTCGAACCCGACGGGAGCTGCTCGATTCTCAACTTCCCGTCGGGCCCTCCTGCGCGTGGTCGGCGGCGAACAGGTCGGCTTCGAGCATCCGGCGTGCTTCGCGGTCGAAGTGCCCGCCCTGCGCTGACGCGATGCCCAGGATGCCCGGGATTTCTCCCTTGGGAATACCGCAGAGGTACCGCAGGACGGTGTAGTCCACAAGGTTGTCCGGCAGCCGGCTTATCGCCTTCAGCAGGGAGCCGGTCTCCTGCAGATGGATCCATAGTTCGTCCAGGTCATTGATGCCGTGAGCGGCGGCGGTGGAGAACGCCGTTGCGCTCATATCAACACGACCATCGCGATCACGTGGTGCCTGCGACAGGACGCGTGCGCGCAGCACATGCCATGCGTAGCGGTGCACGTTGGGACTCGCCATTGCCGTCTCCCATTGCATCCACAAGATGTCGAAGACCTCGGCCACCACCTGCTCGGCTTGGTGCGAGACCGGCAGGAAGGCACCGGCGAATGCGGTGTAGCGCCCGGCCATCACCGAGGTCAGGGCGCGCAGCGCCAGCGGCTGGGACGTCTCTTCGACTGCCGACTCCTGGACACAGGCGTCAATCCAGGACTGGTCCTTTCCGGCCTCCCTGGCTCCGTTCATCCACAGGCGCAGCATCGGCGGCATCGGCATCCCCAAGGCGCGGCCGACGCCGGCGGTAACGACCCAGCGCGGATGCGGGCCGCTGCCGCGCATGAGCTCCGACAGGCGGGACTTGGAGTGGCCGGTACGGTCGGAGAGTTCGTTCAGTGTCATGCCGGTGGTTGAGAAGCGGTGCCGGATGGGTTCCAGCCAGCTGCGGTGCGCAGGTCCGACAGCATCGTCGATCCCTCGCAGGCGGCGTCCGCGCTTCCCGGGAGTCCGCCCAGTCGGCTCGACCTGGGCTTCGAGCGGCGGCTGCGCTCCCGAAGAGCGCGTGCCCGAAAGCCGCGTTCCGCCACCGGCCCGTGCGCCCGCGGATACGAGAGGCTCCGCGAGGAGGTCCGGGCCATCGGCGGGTGCTTCTTCCACCTCACGGATAATCGCGTCGATTCTGGCGGCCTCGCCCGGGTCATGATGCAGCCGGTTAAGCCCGTGCTGGAACTGCTGAAGCCATCGTGCCTCCCGGACGTCAGGGTTGTCAGCGAGCGAGGGCGTGGTGCTGTCCATAGAGTTCACTCCTTCTCGTCCGCGTCGGCTTTCTCCAACGCCGCCCTCAGCGCCCGCAGTCCGTCGCGGGTATTCGTCTTGACTGTGCCGGTGGTGATCCCCATCAGTTCGGCCGTCTCTTCGACAGTCAGTTCCTGGAGGTAGCGCAGAGTGACCGCTTCTTTTTGGCGCCGGGGAAGTTCGGCAAGTGCGGTGCGCAGCACCACTCTGTTGCGATACGCCTCGAACACGTCGGCGCCGATGTGCGGGCGTTCCAGTCGCAGTCTGTGCTGTAAGGCTATGTCCCGGCCGCGTTTTTCCCAGTGCCGCAGAGCCAGGCGCGAGGCGACCTTGTAGGTGTAGGCGATGGGTGCCCCGTCACGGATACGGTTCCACTCTCTACGCAGCACCAGGAACGCGTCGTTCGTCATGCCAGCCGCCAGGTCCTCGGGGATCTGCTGGCTGACGAGCCACGCCGTCAGCCGGTGTGCGTGCAGGCACCACAGAGCGACGACCTCGTCGTCAAGGTAGGACTCCTCGCCCGGCAAGTCCGCCGTCATCGGTCGCTTCGGTCCGTCGCCGGTTGCGACGGGCCTACGGCTGCCGGTCCGGCGGGCGGCTGCGCGACGCGGATCAGCCGCGTGCGCCCGCCCGCTTCAGACTCGTAGAAGTCGGTGCCTGGCTTCAACAACAACAGCACCATCATCGTGGCCTCGTTCCTCATGCGTTCCATCTCCACGGCCTGGCGCCCTTGTACACGCGCTGTCAGGTAGTGCCACAGGCCGCTGCAACGGCGCCCGGCAACGCGAGCCACACCTTCGATGGTGACCATGCTGTCCTCACCCTTTGACCAAGCTGACACATCCTTAGGCGTGCTGTCCGGCGAAAGGTTGGGTCCCACCTGGAATCGGTTTGGGAGCGAGGCGCCGAGGCGCAGACGGTCCTGCCGGGGGCTGCCTGCATCGTGCCCCGAGTTCCGGGCAGCGGCCCTTGCGCAGCTCGTCGGCGGGCACTGGGCTGGACGGCATTGTGTGACCTGTACGGATGTCTCAGTCCCGAGGTGTCTCACGCGGCGCACCTCCGTAGACGAGACGCGCTCGCCGCCGATGGTTCGGGGAGCCGAAGAAGTAAATAGGGCCAGGCGGCCGTCGGCGCGGCACAGATACCCTGCGCGGATGGAGCGGATTCAGCGGGCCGCTGGTGCGGTGGTCGGCTCAGCGGTGGGTGACGCCCTGGGCGGTCCCTTCGAGTTCGGTCCCCGGGGGGCGTTCTCCGCGCGGTTTCCCGTGCCTGGTGCCGGTGGCGAGATGTGCGGAGGCGGTGGCTGGGACCCTGGCGAGGCCACTGACGACACGCAGATGGCCGTCCTGGTCGCGGAGTCGCTGCTGGAGCGGGGCGGACTGGATCTGCCGGACATCTTCGCCCGCTTCCAGCGGTGGGCGGCATCAGAACCGAAGGACATCGGCTTGCAGACCGAAGACGTCCTGACCAACGGCATGCCCTGGGACCTCGCCGCCGCGATTCACTTCCAGGTCAACCAGCGAGCAGCGGGAAATGGCTCGTTGATGCGGGCATCGACCTCCGCGGTCTACTTCGCCTCCTCCGGCCAGGAAGCCACCATGGACGCGGCCCGCCGGATCGCTGCCCTCACCCACGGTGACCGTGCGGCCTGGGAAGGCACCGCGATCTTCCACGAGCTCATCCGCGTCACGTTCGAGGACACCGACCCCCTCACCGCGCTCCCTGACATCCTGGCTCTTGTCCATCCAGACCACCGCGGCCGCTACACCGCAGTCCTCTCACCCGACTGGCACCCCGATCAGGCGACCGAGTTCAACGGTGCCGTCTGGCCCTGCCTGGGCTCAGCCGTCTGGGCCCTGCGCACCACCACCAGCTTCGAAGACGCGATTCGCGCGGCGATCGACCTCGGCGGTGACACGGACACCGTTGCCGCGGTGACCGGAGGCCTCGCGGGGGCGTACTACGGGCTGGACGCAATCCCCGCCCACTGGACCCAGCCGCTCCATGTCCCTCTCCCAGGATGCGATGGGCGGGTGCTGCACCTGGCAGATCTGCTCCACCTTGCACACCGCCTCGCAGAGCGCCGTTGATGAGACAGGTCTGGTAGCCCGAAACGGTGAGCTGGTGGCGTGGGAACGGAACCGGCTGGCGTTCGAGCGGCTGCAGCAGCGCCTCGCCCGGCGCGGGCCCGATTCGACGCGCCGACGGCCGGCGCACTACGTGGCTGTCGATCCATGACGGTCCTGATTATCGGGGGCAGTGGTTTTCTAGGCGCCGAACTGAGCCTACGGCCGCTGGACACCCGCTGCAGGCGCACTCTGACGAACGCTGGCTTGCTCCTCCTCCGCCCCCTCGTAGAGCGGCGTCCCACCTCCTCAAACAAAGATCAACTTCTTCGCATCCCCAGGGACCCCAATCCCAAGAAATTCTCCGTAAAGCTGAGACATTCTCGATAAAGATGCGGCACCCCAGTTCAGAGGCTTGCGGTCAAGGGCCGCAAGAGCCCTTTTATCTCATCAGAGCAGGTCAGCTGGGTAGATGGCTCAACCTTAGCTTCTGTGAGTGCAGTTGAGATGTAGCAGGTCACAGCGATGAACGTGTCTCAACCATGTGAAGAACCGACAACAGGAGGACGCCAAGCTGCCCGCCGAAGAGGACGCCCCCGGCGCCGGTGTAGAGCCACAGGACGCCGCTCGGCAGAGCAGTTGGGCGCTGTGCTAGACGGCAAGATCAGCCCTTAGCCTGACGCGTTCACCGGGAGCCCGAGCCGACGCGGGTGCGCGGCTTGAAGAGGGGAGTGCCTCCGGTGCCGGTGTAGAGCCAGAGAAGACCTCGCTGGTCGCGCTGCTCGTGAGCGAGGCGTGCAACATCGGGTACACGCCGATCATCGACGCCGAGGACGAGGCGCTCACGCGGGCCCGGCTGGCCGACGTCGATCAGTACTACCTGCGGGTGGACACCATCGCCGCGGCGAACGCGAAGCTGATCGAGGATCAGGCGAAGGTGCCGATCGTGCAGTTCTGGGGTGAGGGCCTGCTGGCCTCGGTCGACGGGCTGCGGTTCGTGGTGCCGAAGCGGACCATCCACGCCGGGCCGTCGCCGAAGTACTACCATTTCAAGCGCGGGCACGCCGTTGTGGTCGCGGGCGAGGAGGTCGGGGTGGCCGTCTCCGGTGACGTCGCGGGCCCCGACGAGTGCGCTGTAGCCCGGCACGTTGTCCATCCCGCGACCGACTACCGCCGGAGGAGACCGTCAGTTGGTGGCGAGAAGGTGCTCCAGCCAGTTGCGGCGTGCCGCGACAGCGGCCTTGCTGATCCGCGCCTCGGGGGCTTTCCGGTCGAAACCGTGGATTCCGCCGGGCCACACGTGCAGCTCGGCTTCGCCGCCGGCCTGCCAGATCCGGTCGGCATAGGCGAGGATCTCATCGCGCAGGCACTCGGCGGAGCCGACGTCGAGGAATGTGGGCGGCAGGCCGGCCAGGTCGGTGGCGCGGGCGGGCGCAGCGTACTGCGGCACGTCAGCTCCGCCCTGGGCGTCGCCAAGCAGCGATCTCCAGGCGAACCCGTTGCGGCTGCGGTCGAAGAGTTCGACGTCGTCCATCTGCAGGGCCGAGGCGCTGTCGTTGCGGTCGTCGAGCAGCGGGGCAATCAGCAGCTGGCCGAGCAGGCGGGGACCGCCCTTGTCGCGCACGGTCAAAGCGAGCGCGGCGCTGAGGGCGCCGCCAGCGCTGAAGCCCGTGACGACGATGCGCTCCGAGTCGATGCCGAGCTCGTCCGCGTGGTCGGCGACCCACAGCAGACCGGCGTAAGCGTCGTTGATCTGGGCGGGGTAGGGGTGCTCGGGCGCGAGCCGGTAGCCGACCGAGATCAGCGTGGCCCCGAACCGCTCGGCCGTCTCGAGTATCTGGTCGAGCCCGGTGCGGTGATCGCTACAGTAGAAGCCGCCGCCGTGTATGAAGTAGAGCGCCGGCCGCGATGCGGGCGCGCCGGAGGGTGTGCACACCAGCAGCGGGATCTCGGGGGCGCCGTCCAGGCCGGGCACCGAGGGCTGGAAGACGGTGAAGCGCCCGCCATGGCTGAGGTCCTCGAGCGCCGCCACTGCGGCGTCGACCTCCGCGCGGATCACCGACAGCTTCTCGAGGCTCATCGGCGCCAAGTCCGGTTCCTCCGCCAGGTAGGCGTCATAAGCGACCTGAAGTTCGGCATCGAGAGGAACGGGAACGGCGGGCACGGTCTGTCCAGGTTCAAGATCCATGCGCGCACGCTAGCGACCCTGCTCCTTTCGCACCATCCGGTTTTCAACACCTTGCCGATCGCGCAGCAGGGCCGGGCGGATCAGCGGCGCGGGTCAGGCGTGGGCCTGCTCGATCTCGACCAGTCTCACCGAGTAACTGATCGTTTCACAATGACATCGCTGCTGGAGCTGCTGTTGTCACGCTCGGCTTCTTCCATAGGATCGCTGCATGCCCGCCGACGAACGCGTAACCCGGTCTACGTTTGCCGGTCGCATCCAGCCGATATCGGCTCCTCGACCGATGCCACGGGTGCCCCAGCGGATCTGGTCGGATGACGACTGGGAGCGGATCCAGCATGGGTACTCGTCGCGAGGTATGGACGAGAAGTGGGACGTCTTCACGGAGGGCGAGGTTGTCTTCCTGCACCGAAGCTGGACCGGTAACGGAGTCTTCGCGGCGACCTTCGCGCCGGTGGATGACGGTGGTTGGCGGGTTGCTCGTGCTGTAGTGGAACGCGACCCCGAGCGCTATCGAGGCACGGACGACGACTACGACTGGGACTGCAGTGTGACGTCGGCAGCCGCATTGTGGCCACGGGGGCCTTGCGTTGAGCTGAGCCGAAGCCGTAAGTGCTCAGGACAGCGCTTGACCCAACGTTCTCGCCCACGCGGCCGCCCTTTTTGGGATCGGGATGCGGGTCGGCTATGCAATAGGTCGCAGAAAGCCGACGACGGCCTCCTTCTCCACGTCGATAGCCTGCTCAACCTGAGGCGGGACAGGTTCGAACGCATCCACCTGGATGGAGCGCGAGCCGGAGCCACGGGTCCAGGTGGCGATGGCCAGGCCGTCGGCGATGACGGTGGGCCGTATGAGGCCGCCTCCTGGCCAGACGCGGGCCTGGTGGAGAGCGGGGACGGACACCTCGCGGGTGCGGTAGCCGACCAGGTAGTTGTCATAGGCGGGCAGCATGCGAACGTCCGGGGTATCAGGCGAGCCAGGGAGTTCTTTCACCCGCCCGGCGAGCATGGTCAACACGCCGTACTCGGTGATCGCGCCCGACTCCGCCAGCATTTTCCAGGCCGTGCGGGCCCAGGTGACCGGCAGCCCGGACCACGCGGCGAAATCCTCCAAGCTGGCGGGGGCGTGCGCGGCAAGGTAGCGGCGGGCCAGCTCGGCGAGAGCAGCGTCGTTCTCCCACCGGAAGCGCCCGGTGGTGGGCAGCCAGTCGCTGAGCAGCACATAGGTGGTCTCGCCGACGCGCTGGGGGCCGTGGCAGAGGATGCCGGTGAGTGCTGCGTGGCGGATCAGGTGGAACGGCGCCTGCCCGTCCGGCGGGATGCCGAGAGTGGTGAGGTGCTCGGTCAGCTCGGCCCGGGTAAGTGGCCCGTGCGCGGCAAGAGCGCGCCGGATGAGATGGTCGGAGCGCTGGCGCAGGCCATCGTCCAGGCCCAGCTGCTGGTAGCGGCGATTGGTGGCGGCAAGTATCCGCGAGGCGAGCAGTTGCAGGACCCAGCGGGCGTCGTTGCTGGGGATGGCGTGCAGGGTGCCGCGCATGTACCAGTTGCGGACGATGCTCCGCTCCTCCTCGTATGCCGTGCGGATGGCCTGGGCGGTGATGCACCGGCCGCGTACCCGGATGCCCAGGTCGGCGGCTGTGGCGTCCTGGGCCTGGATGGCGAAGACCCGTCGGACGACCGCCTCGGCAGAAGCCTCCCGTGCTCTGCCGGCCAGGGCCTGGGCGTGGGCCCGCAGTCGGCGGAGGCATTCGTGGTCATGCATCGGGCCGTGCCTCTCACCCAGCGCGGTCAGGAGACGGCCTTGTCGAGGATGTCGGCGAGTTCGGCGGGCGCGGACAGCAGCGCCCAGTGCCCGGTGGGCAGGTCGAAACGCCGCCACGGCGGCTGGTTCAGGTAGGCCAGCATCGGCACCCCGGCAGCCAGCAGACCCGTGAAGTCATGGCAAGCGACCAGGACACGGTCCACACCGGGACCGGGCTCGGACGGGCCGTCGAGACGCTGGGTGTAGGTGCCGAACGGCTGTGGAGTGGCACGCGAACGTAGAAGGTTCCGCTGGCTCTCATCGAGCCCGTCGAGGCTGCTGGACAAGCCCAGGACCTCAAGCGGCGGCATCGGCAGCCGCCACCCGTCGCCAGAAGCGTCGACCTGCTGGCGCAGCTGGTCCGCTGCCTGCGGCGGCATGAGGTCGAGCATGCGCATGCCCGCTGCGAACGGGGCGCTGTCCACGTAGACCAGGCGCTTCAGCCGGTCGCTGAGACGTCCGGCTGCCCCGGTTACCGGGGCAGCCGCATAGCTGTGGGCGACCAGCGTGACATCGCGCAGATCGTTCCGCTCAATGAAGCCGGTGATGTCCGCAATATGCGTGTTCAGGTCCGTCTCGGGTTCGCCCTGGTCTGCGTGCTCGGCCAGGCCCGTCAGTGTCAGCGGCAGCGCCGTGTGGCCGCGCTCCCGCAAAGCTCGGGCGGTGTCTTCCCAGGCCCACGCCCCGAGCCAGGCGCCGGGAACGAGTACGAAGGTGGCCATGCGATCTCCCAGAAGTAGGTGCTGCGGGGAGCGTAAAGTCGATACAGGACAGAATCCGCCCTGAAATGCCGAGTGATCCATGTCGCATCCCCTCACCCGTGTGCTGACCCTGCTGGAACTCCTCCAGTCCAACGCCCGGCTCACCGGTGTGGAGCTGGCCGACCGGCTGGACACCGACGTGCGCACGGTGCGCCGGTACACCGCGCACCTGCGGGAACTGGGCATCCCCGTGGAGGCCGAACGCGGCCGCTACGGCGGCTACCGACTGGCCCGCGGCTACCGCATGCCACCTCTGGTCCTCACCAACGACGAGGCCCTCGCCGTCGTCCTTGGCCTGCTCGCGGCAGAGCGTCTGGGCATGGGCACCACCGCGCCGGCCAGCGCCGGTGCCCTGGCCAAGATCGAGCGGGTGCTTCCGCACGCCCTGCGCGAACCGCTCGCCGCCATGCGGGAGACCCTGTCGTTCACCGCCAACGCCGTGATCGGGCAGGCACCCGGAACCGGCGTCCTGCTGGCACTGGCCCAGGCCTCCAGCGCCCGCACGACCGTCGGTATCAGCCACCAGTCCTGGCGCCAGGAACACACCGAACGCGACATCGACCCCTACGGCGTGGTCTTCCACACCGGCCGCTGGTACGTCGTCGGCCACGACCACCTCCGCGACAGCCTGCGGACCTTCCGCATCGACCGCATCACCTCCGTCAACCCCCGAGCCGACCGCTTCACTGCACCCGACGGCTTCGACCCCGTCGCCCACTTGACCTCGACCCTCGCTCAGGGGCCCTACCGCTGGCAGGTCGAGGTGACGATCCATGGCCCCCTCGATGAGATCGCCCGCCGACTGCCCTCCTCAGCGGTGACCCTCACCGCCCAGCCCACCGGCGTTCTCGTGCACGCACGGGCAGAACGGCTGGACGGCATGGCCCACATGCTCGCCTCCATGGAGTGGCCCTTCACCATCCACCAGCCCGACGAACTACGGCAGGCGCTCAAGGATCTGGCTGCCCAGCTCACCGCAGCCGCCCAGCGGAAACGGGAAGCACTACCGCAGTAAATACCGTGCGGCAGGACCGGAAGGGCGGGACGGCGTGACGATCGAACCGGTGACCGTACTCGGGAGCGGGCGCGCGCTCCGGCTGCCGCGCGCCAGGGTGGTGCCCCTGTCCGCTCCTCCGGCCACGTACACCGCGGCGGTCGAGCGGTATGTCACCGGTGCGGGCATCAGAGCCGGGGCAGGGGGATGACGCTCATGGCGTTGTCCCCCTGCCCTTGATCAGGGCCCGGAGCGGGAAACGTACTCAGCTCGCGGCGGAGCCGCTGGACCTCGTCGTCCTTGGCCGCCAGGACGGATAGCAGAAGCTGGTGACGCTCCTTGAGCTGTTTGAACTCGATGTGCGTACGGGCGAGTTTGCCGGTGAGCCGCTGGTTGAGATCACGCAGCCGGGCGATGCGGGCCTCCCGCGGGTCGGGCTGCTGACCGGCTGCCCAGGCGGCTGCCCGCCGCTTCTCGAACTCGTCCTTGAGGTGGCCCCAGGTCCGATAGAGGGATGCGCGGGAGATGCCCGCCTCGCGGGCGAGCGTCTTGACGTCGCAGGCGCTCCCGGGCGGGATCTGCCCGGCCAGCAGCCGGTCGATGGCCGCGCGGATCCGCCGCTCGATCTGGTCGCGCTGCTGGTGGCTCAGTGCAGCGTGCCCACCAGACCGACGGCCACCACGATCGGCGCCACGGTGGCGGCTGTGCGGCGCCGGGAGGTGAGGAGGTTCTCGCGTGTCCGTGGTCGCGGCGGTCGGGCTTGTCTTCTTTCTCCATGAGGGCCCCCAACGAGGCTGGACCGCGCCGGCGACGCTGCTGAGCCTCCTCGTCGGCGTCATCGCCGCTGTCGGATTTGTGGCGTTGGAGCTGCGACGGCCGGATCCCCTCCTCGACGTCCGCCTGTTCCGCGAGCGAGGTCTCGCGAGCGGTTCGGTGTCGCTCTTGACGGTCTTCGGCGTGCAGGCAGGGATCTTTGTGGTCCTCTTCCCGTACTTCCAGGCGGTGCTCGGCTGGTCCGGCTTTCGCTCCACTCTGGCGCTCATGCCGATGGCGCTGCTGATGATGTTCGCCTCCGGCCTCGCTCCGCAGGCAGCCGCGCGCATCGGCAGCCGCTCGACGATGGCCTCGGGGATCTTCCTGGGCGGAGCGGGACTGGTCCTCATGGCCGTCTTCGTCTCCGTTGACGGCGGGTACCTCTCGATCCTCCCCGGCATGCTCGCCATGGGACTCGGTATGGGGTTGACGATGACGCCCTCCACCGAGGCCATCACCGCCGCCTTGCCGCGTGAGCGTCAAGGTGTCGCGTCCGCGCTCAACGACGTCACGCGGGAGTTCGGCACCGCGCTCGGTGTCGCGCTGCTCGGAGCGGTCCTGACCGCCGGCTACCGTGGCGCCATCCACTCCCGGCTCGACGGAGTGCCGGGCGACGCCGCCGAGACCGCCCGCGAGGGGGTCGCCAACGCCCTAGCGGCCGCCGACGGGGCCGGCGCCCAGGAGCAGATGCTGACCCGAGCCGCCCAGGAGTCCTTCGTCGACGGCTGGCAGCAGGCCATGTGGACAGGCGCAGCAGTCATGGCGATCCTGCTCGTCTACGTTCTCGCGCGGGGGCCGCAGCAACGGACCCAGGGTTCCGGTGGCCGTGACTCCGACGATGTAGTCGCCGACCTGCACTTGGCAACGGCGAGTGCGGAGAGAAGGACTGCCCGAACGTATACCGCACGGCCGCGGGGTCGTTCGTGGTGCAGGGTGACGTGTCCGACGCCTTCACCCCGCCCGCCGGGGAAGGGCTTGTGGAAATCCCGGAGGCGGTTCGTCCGCTTCGAGTGGCCGGTCGGCGGCGGATACGGCGTGCCGGGCCTCACACAGGGCGGATGTTGTGATTCATCCGGAACATATTGGATGGATCGTAGATGCGCTTCACCCGCGCCAGACGGTTGTAACGGTCGGCGCCGTAGGCCCGCCGTACCTCTTCCCTGGTGGTCGCCTCGTCACCGGACATGAAGTTCAGCATGCGCCGATCGGTCGCCCAAGGCTCTAGCCCGCCCATGACTCCGGCGAGGTGGCTGCGCATTGTCTCGCCCTGTTCCGGACCGCCCACGCCGAAGCCGAACATGACGAACGGAATGCCCCGGGTCGAGACCGCGTTGGGCGCGGAGGGCTCGCGGTCGAACGCTCCGCCGAGAGCACGGATCTCGACGTTCGCGAGCGGGCACTGCGACTCCGGGCCGGTGAGCTCGACGAGTACATTCGCCGCCTCTTCGGGCAGCTCACGCAGACAGGTCGTCCGGTCGTAGTACGGCAGCGGGTCCTGCGGGTCCATGTGGATCTCGGTTACTGCGGAGTAGCGCTTTTCCCCGATCGTGTCGCAGAGCGGTGATCCCAGGTGCCGCAGCGGAGCGATCAGCCGTTCGGTGTCCTCCGCCTCCTTGAGACAGCCAATCCGCAGATGCACCACGAAGGCTCCGCGCAGCGCTTCCGGGAGCTCGGGCCGGAGCGGAAGCCGTTGTACCGCGACCGACGAGGTCAACTCCTCGGGTAGTTCGGGCACCCATTGACGCCAGGTGTGTAGTACGTCGGCCACCTGATCGCCGGGATACCACAATCCCCCGCCATAGAACCGGGCCACCGGGAACAACTCGACGTCGATCGAGGTGACGACACCGAAATTGCCCTTACCGCCTCGCAGCGCCCAGAACAGGTCGGGCTCGCTGTCAGCGGTCACGGTCCGCGACATGCCTTCAGCTGAAACGAACCGCAGTTCGCGCACGTGGTCTGCGGCATATCCGAGAGTGCGGCCGAGCAGCGGACTTTGTCCGCCTCCGAGTGTGAAACCCACCACTCCGACGGTCGGTGAGGACCCGCTTGCCGGGGCGAGACCATGAACTGCCGCCGCGTGGAGCACATCGCGCGCGCGTGCCCCGGCCTCGATCCGCGCGATTCGGTGCTCCGGGTCCACGGTGACGCCGGTCATCCGACGCGTGGTGATCAGCAAGGCGCCGCAGGCGGGCAGGACCACCTGGTGTCCGGTCGACATCACCGCCACCGGCATGCGGCGCTCCGCGGCGAAGCGAATCGCGGAGCGCACATCGCCCTCGCAGGTCGCACCCACCGCAAGTGCGGGCTCCATCACACGGTTCCGATTGTAGGCGGCACATTCTTTGGCGTAGCCCTCGTCATCCGGCAAGAACACCGGGCCGTCGATGTGCCGTGCCAGTTCCGCGGCCTCGCTGCGGGGCACGGCAAGGGCGGCAGCTTCCGTCTGCGTGCTCAGTTCGCCGTACTCGTCGCTGACGACTTCGCCGATCGTGGCGAGGAAGGCGACAATGGGAGGATTGCGCCCCTTTGTGTGAGAGGCGGCAAGGTCTTCCGGCGTGTCCCAGATGAGCACGTCCAGCCACTCGTTCTCCGACAGACGCACGAGGCGCGCCTCGAGAAGTCCGGCCAGGTCATCGGCGAAGTCCGCCAGCATCTTGGAGTGAGTAGCGAGGAGATCATCGACTCGGGCGGGGTTCATCCGGAATCGGGTCAGTTCGACTGTGGTCATGGGATCGCCCTCATGACGATTGATACCTTTTCCCACCATATGACTGACGATGAGTTGTCGCTCTCGGGGCAAGGCCCCGGACCATGCTCCTGGGGCCCGGGGCCTTTGCACTGGGGGCAGGCCGGCGACCGCACACGCTCGCAGACAACGCGTGGTGCGAGTCCGGCGAGGTCAGGAGGCAGAACGGCGGGGGATGCCGGCGCCGGTTGCCGGCTGCGGGCAGGATGCCGGCCTGCGTGTCCGCCAAGCTTGATCGCGGCGGGTGATGTGAGCGATCAGGTCCCGTGCCACACCGCTCGGCGGAGTGGAGGCGCCGTCCCAGATGACGCGCAGAGTCCTGCGCAGGTCGAGCTCCGGTCCGCACCGTCACGAGCTGGCCTGTGGCCAGATCGTCCTCGACGGCCAGTTCGCTGATGACGGCTGGTGCGGTGCCGGCCAGTGCGGCCGCGCGCACCGCCGCCGTGGCGGGCAGCGCCAGCGCCGGGACGACCTGGGGGGGCACCCGGACCGAGCACCGCAGCCAGAGCCCTTCTACTCGGGCAAACACAAGAAGCACGGCATGAACGTGCAGGTCATAGCCGATCCGCAGGGGCGCCTGATGTGGGCCTCACCTGCCTTGGCCGGCGCCGTCCACGACGTCCGTGCTGCGCGCGAGCACGGCCTCATCGAGGCACTCGCCGAGGCCGGCATCACCTGCTGGGCAGACAAGGGCTACCAGGGCGCAGGCGGCACGGTCCGTCTCCCTTACCGCGGCCGATGGGACAGCCTCTCCGCCAGCCAGCAGGCCGTCAACGGGTCCCACGCAAAGATCCGCGCACTGGTCGAGCGGGCCGTCGCCACCGTCAAATCCTGGCGCCTCCTCCGCAAACTCCGCTGCTCGACGACCCGGATCACGAGCCTCGTCCAAGCCGTGCTGGTCCTCCAGCTCGCCGCCGCGGACTGAGATCAACCCGCAGCAGTCACCAGGTCCGTCAATTCGGCCTCTGTCATTTCCGCCCGCAGACGAACGTCGAAGGTGTAACCCTCATCACAGAACACCACGTCAAGGTCCACGGGCGTCAGCCTGCGAAAGACGATCGCCAACCAGATCGCGTCCTCCTCGCAGACATCCATGTACAGGCAGGTACCGTCCTCGTGCAGATACGCCTCACCTGGGCCGTTCTCGGTCTCGAACTGCCGTGTGAGGCTGCGTACTTCGCTGCGGTGCATCGAGTCGATCTCGACCCCAGACCACCGGGCACGGATCGCGTCTGTCAGCGCATCCCGATCAATGCGCCATCCGCCCACATCACCCTCGACCACCGCCAAGAACGTCATAGCCAGGGTCTACCAGATGTCCGCGACACAGCGCCGATCGGCTGTCGCCCGAAGTTGGAATGGGCTCACTCCCACGCGGCGCGCGGCTCGTGTCAGACGAGGAACTCGGCGAGCGGGAAGGACCGATGGCGACGTGGTGGAACCAGATAGTTCTGCCGGTGGGTCGTGTGCAGGACCGAGTTAATGCCGGCGTGGGGGCTGCGCGGTGCGACAGGGAGTGTCATATCGGGATAGTGGCCATCCATCGCAAGGCGAACGCGATTGAAGATTCCAATCGTCGGCTGGAACGAAATGAAGTGCAACCCGGCGGCTTTCTTCTCGCTGTAGTGGTCTGCCGTCGGATCGGATGTGTAGTGGAATGGATTGTCCAGTGTGTCGAAATCGCCGCGCACGGGGATGGTTGTCCCGGTGGGGTAGGCCTTCCCGTAGTTGCTGGTCGTCGGTGATGTGGTGCTGTCCACCTGCGACATGCTCCCTGTGTGGCCGTAGGCGTGGTACCGCTGGACCCCTTGCGCTACTTCGGCCTCACTTTGACCTGGCGGTTGGAGGGCAAGCGTGCCCGGTGCGGGCGCGGGCGAGAGGCCCGGCTGGAGCATGGCCTGGACGCGATCCGCGTAATGAGGGAAGTTCCGTCCGTACCAGGTCACCAGATCTTGAAACAGGTGCGAGAGATGCATGGTGGTCCCCTGTTTGAAGTAGCCGTTGGGCCACTGATCGGTGAGGCCGGGCAGGGTCTCGAGATTGGCGATGTTGCCGGGTCCCATATTCGAGTCCAGGGTGGTGGCGAAGCCGAGGAAGCCCTGCGCCTGTCGAGGGATCGACTGTGCACCGGGGATACCGGCTGCCAGTGCCAGCTTGCTCGGCAGGCCTTGCTGCCCGTAGAAACCGCCCCCGGAGAAGCCGTAGCGGATACTCGTCACCTTGAACAGGCTGCCCGCCTGGGTGCTTCCAGACCCGAAGAGGACGTTTTGGGCTGCCTTGACATTGGCGAGCGAGTCACTGCGGAGTAGCACGGCTACGTCATTCTGTTCCAAGCGGACCGGCCCGAAGCCAGGAGGCGGCTGGTCGCTGGGGAACGTCCTGGCCTCCTGCAGCGCATATACGGTGTGGCCCTCTGTCTTGGAAGTCATCAGATCGACCGGCAGATACTCTGGGTAACGCGTTCCCGCCTTGAAGAAGCCCGACGTCTTGCCCAGGGCTGGGATGTAGTGGTGGAAATAGGGAAGTCCCCAGGCTACCGTGATTGCCACTCCTGTGGGGGTGGGCGGAAATTGGCGTTCCACATCCAGGAGGGCGGACTCGAAGTGGTGCTGCGCCTCCTGCAACGCCTTAGCATTCGCCGGCACATTCAGCCTTGCGGTAATGACATGATCGTGCAGGGGCGGCACCCGGACCGCAATCGTGCCATTGCTGCTCTTCACGCCCGAGCCATCGACCATGACCACCTGCTCGTTCTGCAGGATGTATTGTTCCTGGATGGTCGGGCTGTCGGCGCCGGCAGCGGGCCGGTCCGGTGGTTTTGCAATGCCGTCGACCAGCTCATAGATGCCGGCGGATGCCAGAGCGGCACCGACGGCGCCCGCTGTCCCTTGAAGAAGGCGTCGCCTACTCAAGTTCCCATGTGATCGTCCCGCACGGGTATTTTCGTTGCTATCTGACATGAAACGTATTCCCCACTATGGAGTAGATGTCCGCCATCACCCGGCATCGAGGTCTCACCTGCTCGAATGACCGGGACTGACCTCCTGCCACTCATGCGCATCGGAGGGGTCAGAGTTGAAATAGAGGGTGAGGGCTGGAGTGAGTGCGCCGTCGCTGAGGACCTCCCTCGATTAGCCTGCTACCACGTCTCCGCCATAAGGGTCTGCTCGCGATGCGGAGTTCGCAGCGCCGATAGGGTCCTGCGCACGTGCCGCCAGATGGCCGATGACGGTGGGCGTGCCGGCCAGTTGCCATTGTCATCACCTTCACTGTCGCGATATAACCACACGCGGTATGGGTCATTGAAGCCAACACGCGGCATCCTGGGTCATTGAATCCAACACCAATCTGGTGCGCCTCATGAACCTATCCGCTCACCCAAGACTCGCTGACAGACAGTGTTGCGACGATTCTTGAACTCCGGGCAGTACACGTCCATCAAGCTCACCACACGCCTGGTAGAAGCCGGGATTCAGGAGTCAATGGGCTCGGTGGGGACTCGTTCGACAACGCCCTGGCGGAACACCTGTGGATACTGACTGATCAAGACCGAGTGCGTCCATGGCCTCGTCTTCGCCGTCCGGGCCGAGACGAACCTCGCGCTCTTTGAACACATCGACGGCTGCTATGACCCCCGCCGCATCCAGAAACGGATCGACTACCTCAGAGGTGCTGGGAATGATGGTCGGCGACAGCGAGACCCAGGTGCCGTAGGGGCGCCATCCCTCGGAGCCGTGCGGCTCGATCACTGCGCAGCAGCCGATCCATGACCTTGGATAGCAAGCTCCACGCGCGATCCTTCCGTTCCGTTCGCTCGCCGCTCACCAAGCCGAGCGGCTGACCGGTCCAACCGGCTCTCCGTCGAGCCCAAAGTGGTCGACGGCGTCCGCGTCGTGACCATGCAGGGCGAGATCGACCACGACGTCAAGGACGTCCACAGCGCAGCCCTGATGTCCGAGGACAGCACGGTGCCGCCGCGGATCGTGGTGGACCTCAGCCGTGTGACCTTCATGGACTCCAGCGGCATCAACGTCTTCGTCGCCGCCTGCCAGCAGGTGAGTGAAGCGCAGGGGTGGCTGCGCATAGCCGGCGCCCAGGACTCCGTCCTACGCGTCCTGCAGCTGGTCGGCGTCGACACAGTCATCCCTTGCCACCCCACCATCGAGCAGGCCCTGAACGCTCTACCCGGGCTGGTCCCGGCTTGTCCTCGATGTGCGCGCCGCCGCACCGCCGCGTCCAGCTCCTGGCCCACCGGCACCGGCAGCGGCTGCCCCAGCGCCCAGGCGATCAGGTTTTTCGCGACCGCGTGCAGTTTGACGTTGGTGTGCTGGGAGACCTCGCGTAGCACCTCGAACCCAGCCGCCGGCGGGAGCCGGTGGGTCGCGAGGAGGACACCGATGGCCTGGTCGACCTTCGCATGGGAGTCGAACGGCTGCCGCATGAGGCGTTCGTGGGCCGGCGGAGTGGCAGCGGCGCTACGCCGCGCTCCGTGAGCTGGTGGCCTGTCGACAGCGGAGTCCTACTAGCGGAGTCGGCCCTACTCCTGCGCCTCTTGGCACTGGTGGATACGGCGTGCTCGCGCACCAGTGGGAGGCCTGTACGCCACCGGTCGCTGCGGTGCGGCATCGGGGTGCAGAGCGTCGCTCGAACAGCTCAGCCAGTGCGCGTATTGCTTTCCTTGGGGTTTTCAGGGTGGTCAGCTACGCGCATTCCGGGTGACCATCAGTGGAGGCGTCATGCGATCCCGTTCCACGCTGCCTTGGATCGCCATGGCGCTGATCGTCGCCTTCGGCGCCCTGTTGAGCGGCTGCACCAGCGACCCGCCCCCGTCGCCGATGGGGGCGTCCCCATCGGCGACGCTCTCGTTCGCGGAAGGCTCTCCGCTCAAGGAACCGGCGCAGTTGGTCAGCCACAATGGGCTGCTTCGGGCGGACCTTGTCGTGGGGAAACGGCGCGTGGACGTGGGCGGGCACATGTTGTGGGCTTTCACCTACAACGGCAGCTACATGCCGCCCACGCTGCGGATCCGGCCGGGGGACAAGATGGAGCTGGCCTTCAAGAACACGCTGAATGAGGTCACCAACCTGCACGTTCACGGGCTCCACGTGTCACCGAGCGGCAACGCCGACAACATCTTCCTCCACATTCACCCAGGCCAGACGTTCCATTACTCGTACCAGTTCCCCGGCACCCTGCGAGCCGGCACCTACTGGTACCACCCGCACCCGCACCCCACCTCCGCACCGCAGGTCGCCGGGGGCATGTCAGGCATCCTCATCGTCGACGACTTGCAGCAGTACCTTCCGGCGAACCTGCGCCACATCACCGAGCACGTCATCGGGCTGAAGGACTTCCAGCTCCAGGGCGACGCGATCAAGACCCAGGGGCTGCACATCGGGGCGCCCACTAACCGCACCGTTAACGGCCAGCTGAACCCGACCATCCGCATCCGGCCGGGCGAGACCCAGCTGTGGCGGCTGGCCAACACCAGCGCCAACATCTACTACAAGGTCCACCTACAAGGACAGAAGTTCCATGTCATCGCCCACGACGGCACCCCTGTCGACCGCATCTGGACGGCGGACTCGCTGCTCCTTGCGGCTGGGGCCCGCTTCGACGTGCTCGTACGAGGAGGCCCGGCCGGCCGCACCCAACTGCAGACACTCGCCTACCAGACCGGGCCCGGCGGCAACTCCTTCCCGCAGACGACCTTGGCCACCCTGGCCTCCCAGGGACCTCCGATGCTGGCAGCGGCCTTGCCCACCACGCCGTTCGCGCCCACCGTGGATCTCAGCCACGAGCCGATCGCCACGCGGCGCACCGTGGTGTTCTCCGAGAACAAGGCCGGCACCAAGTTCTACATCAACGGCAAGCAGTTCGATCCGAACCGGGTGGACGTCCGGGCCAAGCTGAACACGGTCGAGGAGTGGACTGTGGTCAACGAGAGCAACGAGGAACACTCCTTCCATGTGCACACCAATCACTTCCAACTGATGAGCATCAACGGTCGCCCGCACCACGGTCACGGCTTGCAGGACGTCGCGAGTGTTCCCGCCAAGGGCCGGTTCGTCATCCGGATGCGCTTCAAGGACTACACCGGCAAGACGGTCCTGCACTGCCACATCCTCAACCACGAAGACGCGGGCATGATGGCGGTACTGGACATCGAGAAGTGACTCCGTCCTCGCCATGGCATGAACCATCAGGATCATCAGTTACACGAGGAACAACCGACAGCATGTCGTTCCTCTCGGCTTGGAGGAGCTTTCCATGGCTGCGGAACTGGACGGATCCACCACTCTTGTCACCGGCGCCACCGCTGGCATCGGCCGGGCCGTGGCCCTGCGCCTGGCAGCGTTGGGGGCCTCGGTCATCGTCCACGGGCGGGACGAGCAGCGGGGTGCTGAGACCGTCAAAGAGATCGCTGCCGCAGGCGGGAAGGCTCGGTTCGTTGCTGCGGATCTGATGAGCTCGGAAGATGTCCTGCGTCTTGCCGTTGAAACAGGCGAGGTGGACGTTCTGATCAACAACGCCGGTATCTACCGGTTCGCCAGTACGCCGGACACCACCGCCGAGATGTTCGACGCTCAGATGGTCGTCAACTCACGCGCGCCGATGCTCCTGGTCGGTGCCCTCGCTCCGGGAATGGCTGCGCGGGGGCGTGGCGTCATCGTGAATGTGAGTACAGCGGCGGCTACCACGCCGGTGCGGGAATCGGGCGCTTACGGGGCCTCCAAAGCTGCACTCGAACTTCTCACACGAGTATGGGCTGACGAGTTCGGCGCCCAGGGCGTCCGCGTGAACGCCGTGGCTCCGGGCCCTGTCCATACCCCCGGGACGGAGGAGATGGGAGGTGCAACCCTCCAGGCGATCGGGCGAACCACCGTACTGGGGCGGGTCGCAGACCCTGAAGAAATCGCGGAAGCGGTTCTGTTCCTTGTTTCGTCCCGCGCCAGCTACATCACCGGCGCGGTTCTTGAGGCACGCGGCGGACAGCTCGCGATCGGATGACTTTGGGCTGGGCTGCGATGGATATGCCAAACCCGACGCCCATGCCCACGATGTCTGCCCGGTGACCTTCGGGAGGGCCCCATCGTCATCGTCGGCGCGTCGCTGGCCGGGTTGCGGGCCGCTGAGGCACTGCGCGAGAGGGGCTTCACCGGCTCGCTGACCGTGGTCGGGGACGAGCCCCACCCGCCCTACGACAGACCGCCGCTGTCCAAGCAGGTTTTGCTCGGCATGTCGGCGGCGGACACTACCGGGCTGCCGATGCGCCGCGACCCGGACGCCGACTGGCGCCTCGGAGTGCGTGCCACGGGGCTCGACCCGGTCGGCCGGCAGGTCTTGCTGGCCGACGGTATGGGCCGCTTTGAGATGAGAGAGCAGATGACCGCGAACGCCGGGGCGCACATGACGTCCACTTCCCCTCATCGGGAGCTGATCCGCTTCGGTGTCGTGGGTCTGAGCGCGAGCGGCGGGTGAGCGGCCACTGCCCATGTGCCGGCACTGGCCGGGCTCGATGGATACGAGTTGCGGGCGCTGAGCGCCAGCAGCGCCGACTCCGCGCGCGCTGCCGGGGAAAAATATGCGGTGCCGTTGGCCTACGGCAGCGCGGAGGAGCTGGCCCGCAGTGAGGAAGTCGATCTTGTGGTGGTGACGGTGAAGGTTCCGCATCACCTGGAACTCATCCGACCCGCGCTGGAAGCGGGGAAGATGGTGTTCAGCGAGTGGCCGCTCGGTGCCGACCTCGCGCAGGCCGAGGAGCTGGCCGGCCTCGCGCATCGCAGAGGTGTGCTCACGGCCGTCGGCCTGCAGGCCCGGTCGTCTCCGCCGCTTCGGTATCTGCGGGACCTGGTCGCCGACGGCTACGTGGGGCGGGTGCTGTCGACCAGCATGCTCGGGTCGGGCTGGATCGGCGGCGCCACCTACGACGACAACTATGCGTACGTGCTGGACGTCACCAGCGGCGCCACGCTGCTGTCGATCCCCTTCGGGCACTCGGTCGACGCGCTGGCCATGGTGCTCGGGGAGTTCCGCGAGGTGTCGGCTCTCATCGAGAACCTGCGTCCGGGGGTCAGCCACGTCACGAGCGGGGCGGTCGCGGCCAAGACTGCGGAGGACCAGATCGCCGTCATGGGGGTGCTGGAGTCGGGGGCCGTGGCCGCGATGCACATCCGCGGCGGCACGTCACGCGCCACCGCGTTTCACTGGGAGATCAACGGCACGGACGGTGACCTCGTCGTCAAGGCCGACCAGGCTCAGTGGTGGTACGGGGGGCTGCGGCTGTACGGAGCCCGGGGAGAGGGCGGCACGTTGGCCGAGCTAACGGTTCCCGCCCGCTATCAGCGGTCGCTGACGCAATGGGCCGGGCGATCCGCCGAGCCCGCCTGCAACGTCGCCCACGCGTACGCGCTTCTGCGCGACCAGATCACCGGGAACCTTGCGCCAGATGAGGACGGCGTTCCAGACTTCCGGCACGCCGTCCGGCGACAGCGCATGCTGGAGCGGATCCGAGAGGCGGCGCGCGCGGGCCGGAAGGTCACACTCGCAGAGCAAGGCTCGTAGGCCCCGAAGTGAGTCACGTCGGGAGCTCAACCGTTTCGCCTCGGCGAGGACGACCACGTTCCGGTGTTCCCCGAGACCGTTATCCCAAGAGAGCAGCGAGCCTGCGCCATTCCTCCCTCGGGAGCTTGTCCCTGTGAGTGCCGGTGAGCACCTGGAGGGCCACGTGGTCCCCGCCTGCCTGGTGGAAGGTGTCGATGCGGTCGCGGATGCGGTCCTCGTCGCCCCAGGCGAAGACCGCGTCGATCAGGCGGTCGCTGCCGCCCTCGGTCAGGTCTGCCTCGGTGAAACCGTGCCGCAGGAAGTTGTTGGTGTAGTTCGGCAGGGTGAGGTACATGGCGAGGGCGTCGCGGGCCAGGGCGCGGGCCCGGGCCGGGTCGGTCTCCAGGACCACCTTCAGCTCCGGGGCGAGCAGCGGGCCCTCGCCGAGGATCTCGCGGGCCTGGGCTGTGTGTTCGGGCGTGACGAGATAGGGGATGGCGCCGGCCGCCCGCTCGCCGGACAGCTTCAGCATCTTCGGGCCCAGTGCAGCCAGCACCCTGCTGTCGGCGGCGACGCCGGCCTCGTCCAGCTCGTCGAGGTAGCCGGTCATCGCCGCGTACGGGCGGCTGTAGTCCTTCACCAGCGGGCCGTGGCTCACGCCGAGACCCACCAGGTAGCGGCCGGGGTACGCCGATTCCACCTCGGCGAAGCCGGCCGCGGTCGTGGCGGCATCCTGCTGCCAGATGTTCAGGACGCTGGTGCCGACGACGATGCGGCGCGTCGCCCCGATCAGCGGGGCGGCGTGGTCGGCGGTGCTGTTGTTGCCCAGCCAGATGGCGCCGTACCCGAGTTCCTCCAGTTCGGCCGCGGCCTCGTCCAGTTCGGCGCGCCGGGCCGGGTCCTCCGAACGCAGTTCGATGCTCCAGGCACCGTACCGGCCGACTCGCTGCTTCAGGGGGACTCTGGTGTCGCTCATCGGGTGTTCCCTCCGGGTGGTGGGCTGTGCCGTGATCATCACGTCTCCAGCCGCTACCGACCGGAGGGCGTTCCGGTCGATTCCCGCCGTTCCCTCAGTTGGCCGAACGGCCATAAGACGTCGAACAGGCACGAGCCCGCCACCGCAGTGGCGGGCTCCTGCGTGTCGTCGGGCTGGTCGTCTACCGGACTCGGTACTGGTGGGGTCGCGTATTCAACTGGCTCTTCCCCGGCCGCGGGGCCGGCCGACCGGCCCGTCCCGACCACATGTCCGCTCTCTTGCGCGAGATCGGCATCCCGGTCGCAGCCGCTCGCGGCGCCGCCATCCGGCAACAACTCCTCGAACTGCCTGCCCCCGTCGTCGCGGACGCCCTCGGCTACCACGACAAGACCACCAGCCGCCTCCTCAGAGAAAGCGGCGGAACCTGGAGCCGATACGCCGCAGGCGACCACCTGCGGTCACCATCCGGCTGGACTCCCCATCGCCTCACCGACGGTTGAAGCTAAGATCACGTCCCGGACCGACTGCGGGTAGCCGATCTCGGCGATGTCCTCCGCCAGGTCTACGAGGGTGACCTCCGCGTTCAGCGATGACACGAGCTTCTGACTCAGCGGACGCAAGGCATACACATCGCGCACCGCTTCCAGGTCCACGGGAACCTCGTAGTAGTCCTCGGCGAAGCGCTGGAACGCCTCCGGCGAACGGTCGACCAAGAGCTCGAACAGGTTCGTCGCCCCATCGGGGTCGGAACACCCGGCGGGAAAGTCGATCACGCCGTGCCGCCACCGATCGTCCGTCGCCTCCCGCCACAGACAGGCCGTCACGACAGGCACGTCGTCCTCATCGGTGAACGCCGGCTCCTCGACGAAGGGCTTGAATACCTTCGGAACCTCGTCGATCACTCCCGGCCAGGGCTCGCCATCGTTGCCATAAGGGCTCATCGGTGCTTCGTGGTCGAAGCCACGGACATAGGCCCCGGCCGCCGAGAACACGATGGAGTACTCGTCCCCCGACCCGTTGCGCATCGACGCCATCTCCTCGCCGTCGGCCCAGCCGCCGTTGAAGGAGTAGTACCGGCCTTCCCAGTCCGGACTCAAGATCGCATCGAACATCGCCAGTGAGCGGCACAGGTTCCGCAGGTCAGCGATGGACGAGAGCTGGCGAGCTACGTCATAGACAGTCACGTGCTCATCCAACCGGATGCCCCTGACACCCAGAATCTCCCCCCACGGCTGTCACGCTCAGTAGCAGTGCCGGGGTGAGGTGGGTCAACTCACGACGGTTGAATACGCGACCCCACCAGTACCGAGGCCGATCACCTTCCTGCGCCACCCCGAGCACCCGCGTCACGACCCCGGACTGCTGCCGCAAGCGGTGGAGGAACCGCTGCGCTACGAACTCCCGGAGCCACGTCCGGACTGGTGCGCGGACGACCGCGCCGCCGGATAGCGCCTTGGCGGCCCATGACGCTGCTGCGGTTGAGTGACAACGAATACGGCTCCACGAGGATGTTCACAAGTGACGAGTTGAATTCCCATAGTTTCTTCTGAGTCCACAGGTGCCGGCCTGCGTCCGCCTGTCATAGAGGGTCATCGAATGAATCTTCGCCTCCGGGTTGCAGCACCGCTGGTGGGTGCGGCTATCGCCTTCGTATTTCCGTCGGCCGGCGTCGCTGCGCAGGCGTCTGCACGGCATGTGTCCGGCTCGCCATGGCTACATGACGCGGACGGTGACCGCGGTCACCGCAATCCCTGGCGCGACTGCCACAGTCAGCGCCGTGTCGTGCTCATCGACAAGAGCCTGAGGGTGATTCTGACCAATGGCCGACGTGGGCCTGAGGCATTGTTCCTCGAAGGGGACTCCGGGTTCTCGCCCTCGTCGCCGGTGAAACCGTGGACCACCTTTTCTCCCGAGTCGTATATGGATGTGAATCACCGCACCCATGACACAAAAGAGTATAATTTTGAGATTCGTGGCTTCTTTAGGGTGCACCCGCTCTTCGTGGCGAAGTCCTTTGACCGCCACGAGCGAGTCTTTCTCTTCCCGGCCGCCCACTGCATCAACGACCATCACGACGGGGACCGTGCAGGTCCGCATCGTGGTAAAACTGCTGGTGGGAATGGCTCGTCCGGATCCCGTCGCCCGATGCTCTCGTCACCGGGGACACTTTCCCCTGTTTCGCGTGATACTGCGGCTGCTGGCTGCATCGCTGGGCTTCTGAGCGCAAAGTACATCGTGATTGCGGTCGGCGGTTTGCTGATGGTTTTGGGAATGCTGGCTGTGGCGTGGCTTCGCCGACGTCGTTCTACCGAGTGACACTCGGCGCGAGAAAGGTCGGCAGCGCTTTCGGTGCCTGACGTCACGCCGGATCAGGAGCCTGGTGCGCTGCCGGCCCCCTCGTACCCATTAGTGGGATTTCCCCGGCCAGACGCCCTTTGACCTGCGCCTTAGGTGCCCTGGGTCGCATCATCCGGACCAAGTTGGCCAGAGGATGGCCGCGGAAGGCCATCCCAGCCCCTGTCTGCGCCCAAGGCCTCGGTAGTTGACCCGCACTGCGTGGTCGCACTGTGGATCTCGCCGACACCCGCTTTAGGAGTTCATCCTCAGCTACATGCGGGCTGCCGCGTTGCTACTACAAGGGCTCAAGGCAGGCCCCTTGCTACCGCCAAGGTCCTTATGTGTACGACTCTGTTGCCGTCATCCTCTGCCGTCAGGCTCCGCAAAGCACCGGCACTGGTCCGCAACCATGCCTGGCTTTGCTGACACCGGGCCGCAGACCGGCACGCACCCTCTGGCGGGTGCACTTGCCAACGCCGGGGTGGCGCGTGGTCGGTTGTCAGGATTGCCCGGCCGGACGCCTCCGTGGCGGCCGCCCGGGTGCCACCCCCACGGCCCGATCAGCGGCGATAACACAGAGTTGTCCACTAATGGGCGATCTGTAACCCTTTGTCGTAGAGTCCTTTGTGCGCAGGATGGCGCGTCAACCCCCTGGCCCCGCATCGTTCGTCCGTCTCGCATCCTGCGCATGTATCGGTCAGGGCGTCTCAGGACTCAGCTCGAGAGGATCTTGCAATGCACATCCGTCTCGCAGTTCCCGCCATAGCGGTCCTCGCAGTGATGGGGACCGCCGCCCCGGCGACGATGGCCGCCTCCTCCTCCACCACACCGGCCGCAGGCTCAGACAGCCGGCAACTGATGATCGACGCCGCCAAGACCGAGTCGGCGGCCTCCCTGCAGTACGCCGGCTACGCCGACGGTGCGCTGCGGAGCGGTCGGCCGGACCTGGCCGACGTCTGGCAGTCGGTGGGCCTAGTCGAGCACCAGGACCACTGGATGCATGAGGTGACGGAGGCGGGCCTGTACAGCGCCACCGACAACGCCGCCAACCTGCGCACCGCGATTGAGCAGGCCCAGCAGTCCGCGAAGGCGTACACCGACTGGGCGGCGCAGGCCCCCGAGAACTCCGCGGCAGCCACCGAGCTGCGCGCCGTCGCCGCGCGGCAGACCGCCGCCGCCGGCCTGCTCACCCAGGCGCTCTCAGCCCTACAGGGCAAGGGCCAGGTCCCTGCCGCTCCCTCCGTCAGCACGGTCGCCATCCAGGTCAGCAAGGCCCCGCACCACACCGGGAGCTTCTACAACGCTCTGACCAACGACACGAACTCCGCGCTGACGACAGCGGCATGGAACTGGGCGGAGTACCAGTCCCTCGCCCAGACCGCGGTGAACACCGGGCAGGCGAGGTTGGCCGCGCTGTTCGCCGCTCTGGCGGCGCAGGAGCGCCACGAGAACTGGCCCCGGCTGTCCAACGCCGCCGGTTACGTCAATTCCGACGCCACCGACCTCAAGACATCGATCGCCTCGGAACAGGAGGCGATCGACATGTACGCGCGGTACGCGGACGAGGCCCAGAAAGCAGGCGATAAGGCCGCAGCGGACTTCTTCAGCGAGGCCGGGGGCGACGAGATGCACCACAAGCTGACCTTCCAGCAGCTCACCGGCCAGGGGTGACTCGCCCGACTCCGCCCGTCTCGCACGAGCGCAGGCCCGGCCGGGGGCCGGGCCGCGCGCGGTGAGCGGAGCGAGCCTCCTTGAACCCGTGAAGAAGGTTGTAACTCAATCGCTATCTGGCACCATGTCCGATCCCGGGTGATGCTTGACAGTTCGGTCCCAGCTGATGGTTGACAGTGGCCGTGATCGGCTTTTCTGTGCGCGTCGTTGCGGCGTGTGTGGGGAGGCCGGGATTGGCGCTGGTGGAGTTGTCGGTTGTCGAGCAGAGATACCGGGCTGTCCTGGCGGTGCTGGCGGGTGCGACGGTGACCGAGGTCGCCGCGTCGTTGGGGGTGTCCCGGCAGACGGTCAGCAGCTGGAAGGCCCGATATGCCGCCTCGGGTCTGGCCGGGCTGGCTGATCGTTCGCGTAGGCTGGCGTCGTGTCCGCATCAGGCCTCTGCCGAGGTGGAGGCGGCGGTGTGTGAGCTGCGGCGCAAGCATCCGAAGTGGGGTCCGCGGCGGATCGCTCATGTGCTGGAGCGGTCCGGGGCGGTGAGCCCGGTGCCGTCGCGGATGACGGTGTATCGAATCCTGGTCCGTCATGGGCTGGTGGAGCCGGGGGTGCGGCGCCGCAAGCGGTCGGATTACAAGCGCTGGCAGCGGGATCGGCCGATGCAGCTGTGGCAGATGGACATCGTCGGCGGCGTGATGCTGGTCGACCCGGTCACGGGCGAGTTGACCGAGGTGAAGGTTGTGACCGGGGTGGATGACCATTCCCGGTACTGCGTGATCGCGTCGGTGGTCGAGCGGGCGACCGGGAGGGCGGTCTGCGCGGCTTTCGTCCGGGCCTTGCAGGTGTTCGGGGTGCCGGAGGAGGTGCTGACCGACAACGGCAAGCAGTTCACCGACCGGTTCGGGCAGGGCGGTGAGGTGTTGTTCGACCGGATTTGCCGGGAGAACGGGATCGCGCACCGGCTCACGCAGCCGGCGTCGCCGACCACGACGGGCAAGGTCGAGCGGTTCCATCAGACGCTGCGGCGTGAACTCCTGGACGACTGCGGGGCGTTCGAGAGCATCGGGGCGGCTCAGGCGGCGCTGGATGCGTGGGTGGAGGAATACAACTCCTCGCGTCCGCATCAGGCCTTGGACATGCAGTCCCCGGGAGACCGGTTCGCCCCGGTTGCCGAGCAGGAGCGGAATGTTCTGGGCCTGAAGATCCCTGGAGTGCTGGCGCTGCTGCCGCAGCAGCGGACACCCCCAGAGGATCCGGAGCCGGCTCCGACCGAAGCCTGCGAGGTTCCTGCCGCCCTGCCTGAGGTGATCCCGACAGCGGTGCCGGTGGGGCCCGGCGGGCCGGTGGAGTTTGAGCGGGTGGTGCCTGCGAGTGGGAATCTGCAGGTCGCGGGCAAGCAGTTCTGGCTGGGTCCGGCCCGCTCAGGGCTGACGGTGACGTTCTGGGCCGACACCTCGGTGATCCATCTACTAATCGCCGGGACGCGGATCAAGTCCGTGCGGTCGCACTCGTCGGTGGCGGATCTGGGACGGCTGGCGGCCCGGGGCGGACGTCCGGCGGGGCCGGCCCCGCTGCCGGGCAGTGACGGGGCGGCGTTCGAGGTGGACCGGGTGGTGAACAACAGCGGTCTGGTCGGTCTGGGCGGGCACCAGGTCCTGGCGGCGGAGATCCTCGGTGGCCGCCAGGTGGGTGTCCGCATCGACGCCGAGACACTGTCGTTCTTCGACCTGTCCTCGCGGGAACTGCTGAGGGTGCGGCCCAATCCGCTGACCGGTGAGGAAGTACGCAGGCTGCGGGGCCTGCGTCCGGCCGGACCGCCGCCGCGGCCCGGCGTCGAGCCCGTGCGGGTGCAGCGACGGGTCAGCGCGGTCGGAACCGTCATGGTCTGCCGGCAGGTCGTCTCCCTCGGCCGCCCGTACGCGGGGCAGACCGTGACCGTCCACGTGTCCGACACGACGATCACTCATTTCGCCAGGGCCAGGTTGCGGAGATCCGCAGGTGCAGGCGGCGACCGCCGCGGGTGATGCGGGCTGCTGCGTGCAGCAGCCGGTAGCGGAGCTTCTTCGGCTCGGCGGCGGCCAGTTCGCCCTCCAGCAGCAGAGCGCGCATCGAGGCGAGCAGGTCGAGGGCGGTCAGGGACAGCTCCAGCCACGCTTGGTTGATCGCGAAATGGCGGGAGGGGAAGCGGCCGAAGCCGGTGGTCTTGCCGCAGCGGATGCGGTCCTCGACGCGGGCGTGCGCCCGGTGGCGTACTTCCAGATGCTGCAATGAGCCTTCGCCGTACGGGGTGTCGGTGAGGAAGACCTGGTGGCGCATGCCTTCGTCGAGGTCGAACAGGGAGAGTTGGGCGCCGGGATGCGGGCGCTCACGCCGCACGATGATCCGCGTGCCGTCGGGGTAGCCGTCCAGATCCACAAGGCCGGTCAGTTCGGCGACCTCCGCGCCCTTGCGCAGGGAGCCGTCCTGCTCCAGCGCGGGATACCAGACGTGCCCGGGCAAGGCGCGGATCGCGCGGCAGACCGGTTCGGTGACGGGATACCCGACTGAGAAGAACGTGTGGATGCCGCCCGAGCGCAGGGCGCGTATGTGGTGCAGGAATGCCTTGGCGCCTCCGGCGCTGTCGGTCCGGATGAGCAGGTCGGTGCCATGGCGGTGGGCGTCGGGGATCTGGGCGAGGGCCTGGTCCAGGACGGCGATGTGATCGGCGGCGGTGTTGGCCCCGGCGTTGCCGGGCCTGAGCAGACCGGCCAGGGCTTCGCCGGTGTTGTCCAGGAAGCACAGGATCGGGTGGTAGCCGAAGCGGGCCTTAACCCGGAATCTTGGACACGAGCTATGCGGCTTGGGGCAGGGTAGTTGATGTCGTGTCGAGTGCTGTCTCGTAGGCGATGGGACTCCGTTGTCCGAGGTGGGAATGACGGCGTCGGGTGTTGTAGCGGTTGAGCCAGCGGAACGCGTCGAGACGGGCCTCGCGTTCGCTGGACCAGTGCTTTCGGCCCTGAAGAGTCTCGCGTTTGAACGTCGCGTTGAACAACTCGGCGAGCGCGTTGTCCGCCGAGCTGCCGATCGCGCTCATGGACTGGCGGACACCAGCCCTGCGACAGGCGTCGGCGACGGCCCGGCTGGTGTACTGGGCGCCATGATCGGTGTGCAGGACTGCTCCGGCGAGGCTGCCGCGAGTGCGCTCGGCGGCGGCCAGGGCGTCGATGACGAGACCGGTTCGCATGTGGTCCGCGATCGCCCAGCCGGCCAGACGGCGTGAGGCAAGGTCGATGACGGTGGCCAGACAGAGGAACTTCCCGCCGTCCACGGGGATGATGGCGATTCGTGAAAACGGCCAGGGTCGCTCCTCGCCTCACTTGGTTGGTTCTAGATGTATGTGGGGAGGCTGGTGAGCGAAGAGCGGGCCTTGATTACCAGTGGCTAAGTTGGGGCCATGACTGGTGACTGGCGGACGGATCGGATCGGGGCTGCTCTGCGAGGCGAGAACCCGACCGTGCTGCGGCGGCTTGAGTCGGGGTTCGCGGTGATCGGCGACGTTCAGTTCTTGCCGGGTTACTCGGTTCTCCTCGTGGACGAACCAGCTGTTCAGCGGCTGTCTGATCTGCCGAGGGCGAGGCGGCTGTCGTTTCTGTCCGACATGGACCGGCTCGGAGAAGCCGTTGAGCGCGTCTGCCGACGCCTGGACTCCGGCTTCCGCCGGGTCAACCTGGAGATCCTGGGGAACACCGACCCGTTCTTGCATGCCCACGTCTGGCCGCGGTTCGAGTGGGAGCCGGCCGAGCTGGTGGGCAAGCCTGTGTGGCTGTATCCGGGCGACCGGTGGAGTGACGAGAGGTTCAGGCTGGGGCCTCAGCATGACGTGTTGCGGGACGGGATCGGGAGCGAACTGGATCATTTGCGTTCGACGGGCTGACGGCGTGAGCCCGCCGACCGTCAGGTCGGCGGGCTCGGTGATCACTGACGGTCAGTGGACGACGGGTCACTGAGTCCTTCGCAGCGGAACGATGTCGGGGCTGGCGGTGGGGACGGAAGGACGGGCGGCTTCGGGGGTCGCGAGAAGCGCGACGATGGTGACCGGCTGGTTGCAGTGGGGACAGTTGCGGGTCGCGGTCGGTTCCAGCGGGTCACGTTCCGCGGCCACTTGCTGACGTGACAGGGGCCGGCTGACAGTTTTGGACGGTGGAGGCAGCTCAGGCCATGGCGGCAGTGAAGTGGTCTCGCCGAGACGACGCGCGCGGTCTTCGTCTCTTGCCTGGTCGCGGCGGCGCTCGGCGTCTTTGCGGCAGGCCGGGGAACAGTAGATCTGGCGGGTGGTTTTGAGCGCCTCGAACGGGCCGTTGCAGACCAGACAGACGCGCCGGTCCCGGATGTCGTCGCTGGTGCGGGCAGCGCTGCGGCACTCTTCCGAGCAGTAGGTCCGGCGGCGGGCGACCGTCGTGGTGAACTCGTTCTCACAGACCGGACAAGTCTGCCGGGCCGGTCTGCTGTTGCGGTTGGCCACCTTGCAGGTGGGTGAGCAGAAGACCTGCCGGCTGAAGGGGTAGGTGACGGTGAAGACGGTCTCGCAGACCGGGCAGCGACGCGCCATCTCGGGTTCGACCTCGGTGGTGTCGGGGGTGTCAGGAGACACGGGCGTTCACCCCGGCTCGGAGAGTTTCGGCCTGGTTCTGGTGACCGCGGAGCCGGTAGGAGGGCCCGTCGATACCGGCGACTGCGGCCCGGTGCAGGAGCCGGTCGAGCATCGCGGCGGCGACCGTGGCGTCGCCGAAAGCGGTGGCCCAGTCGGCGATGCCGACGTTGGTCGTCAGGATCGTGCTTGATTTCAGATACCGCTGGTTGATCACCTGGAACAGGGCGGATGCGCCGTCCTCGGGCAGCGGGAGATAGCCCAGTTCATCGATGATCAAGAGCTTCGGGCCGGCGAAGAAGTTCATGCAGGTCTTCCACCGGCCCTCCAGAGCGGCCTTGTGGCAGCGGGCGGCCAGGTCCGCCGCGGTGGTGAAGTAGACGCGGTTGCCCGCCTCGACCGCCGCCCGCCCGAGCGCGACGGACAGCATGGTCTTGCCGACCCCGGGCGGCCCAACGAACAGAACGTTGCTGGCGTCGTCCAGGAAACGCAGGGTGGCCAGGTCGCGGATCAGCTTCTCGTCGACGCCGGGCTGCGCGGCGAAGTCGAAATCGGACAGGGTCCACGGCTCGGGCAGGCAGGCGAAGCGTTCCCGGGCCGCGAGCCGGCGCGCCTCGGTGGCCTCGACCTCGATCTCCAGCAGCCGCTCCAGTGCCGCGGTCAGCGACATCCGCTCGGTGCGGGCCTGGTCCAGCACCCGGTTCAGCGCCTCGGCGGCATCGTTGAGCTTGAGATAGGACAGATGGCCCCGCAGCTGCTGGAAGCGGCGTGCTTCGCTCACCTGCATCGGTGACGTACTCAATCCGCGTTCTCCTCCTCGGAGTTGGGAGCGGTCCGCAGCCGGTCGGCCACGGCGGCATAGTGGGACAGGTCGATCACGACCCGTTCGGCCGGATTCACGGCGGCAGTCCGGCCGCGGAGCCGTTCGGCTTCCGCGAGCGCGGCCTCCGAAGGCGGGCGACGGACCTTGGTCTTGCAGGGAGCCCGGTCGGTGAAGGCGGCCAACACCGTGCGCGCAGGTCAGAGGCCATGGACGTAACGGCCCGCCGGACCCCGCGTTCGTCGCGGCGCGGCGCCCCTGCACCCTCCGAACCGCCGAGGCCAAGAAAGGGTCGGATGTCTCCATGGGCCGGCGGTGCGGTTCAGCGGTGACCGACGACGGAGTAGATCAGGAGTTGCACCGCGACGCTGCCGAGTGCCGTGCACGCCCCTCCGATCAACTTCATGGTGAGGACCCGCCGATATCGGTGGGTCCGGGAACGGTGCTGGTCGGGGACAGACGGCTTGGAGTCGAGGTGCATGGAAGTCTCCGCTGCTGAGACGGGTCAGGACGTGCGGGAGCACTCCGCAGGGCCGGGCCGCCAAGCTTCTGGCCTGCGGGGTTGATCCCGTTTTCGACGCTAGACCGCGTCCACCCCTTGTGTCCGCCGCCAACGGCCCCACGCTGCTGTGGAGTTGGTGTAATTTCTGAGCGTGGAACGCCCTTGGGAGCAGGTGCACGGGCCGGGCACCCTGGATGACCTGCTGGAAGATGCGCGCGAGGCTGGCTACGAGATCAGCAAGCGGATGATCCACGACTGGATTTCGCTTGGGCTGCTCGACAATCCCCAGCGGCGCGGGGCCGGCCGCGGATCCCGGCCGGGGCTGCACTCGGTGAACCAACGCAAGTTGCTCCTCCTCCTGCTGAGCAAGCGCGTGGAGATGCCGAAGATCCCGTCGCTGGCTCTGGTGCCGTTCGGGATCTGGTTGTGGTGGGGTGAGGAGTGGGTGCCGACCCGGCAGGCGCTCAAGGCTTTCCGAACCTGGTTCGGCGATGGGCTGCGCCGCAAACAGGTGTGCTTGGATGCGGCGCGGGCCACGTTGGAGCAGATCGACCACCACGCCGCCACCGACACCGCCCGCAACCGGTTCGTCCGCCTCTTCACGGAAGTGAGCTACCAGGGCGGCACCACTCGTGAGCTCCGGAACGAGCTGGAGGACGCGGCGCGCGCGGTGTTCGAGCCACCGTGCGTCTTCACGACGAGCGGCCTGGCTCGTGCCGTGGGCCCCGCGAGCATGCCATGGACCCTGGAGATGCTGCTCTACCGGATCGACTCCATCACCACCGCCATGCAGGCCGTCCGCGACAACAAGGTGGACGAAGAACTGCTGGTCCGCTCTCGGGCCCTCTACGTACAGACCAAGCACTGGTATGAGGCTCTGCGCCCAGGTCTTGCCGCGCAAGCAGTCGGCCCCTTCGTGGGCTTGTACCGCGAGCAGAATCTGGACGATCACTTCAACAACGTCGGCACCGACATGCTTAACGCCATCGCGATGTTGTTGGTCAGCCCGATCGCGCAGGCGCAGTTCCCGCCGCGTGGGTAGGGAGCCTCGGGTCATGGTCGGGTGTCGGCGTCCGACTGTCCCGTTGGCCGGTTCACGGCTCAGTTACCGGTCCCAGGCCGCTCAAAGTTCGATGGCACAAGCTCAAACTTCGGTGGCAAGGACAGTCGCGCCGGGCGTGGTCGGGCCTATGGTCGCCCCCACCACGGTGGTTTCCGGTCGGCGCTCAGTACCTCCCTCAATCACTGGCGGGGCTCTCCCGCCCTCACCCCTGACAGCACCGGAGCGCTCGGTGGAAGGGATCTGGTGTGACCTGGACGCCGCCGGAACCCATGCTCAGCGCTCCCGTGCCCGGGCCCGAGCTGCGTCCGGGCTGGGCGGCGGAGCCGAAGTGGGATGGTTCTCCAGACACTTGAATTGTCTCACCCGAGTGACACCACCGCGGCATCACCCAGCACACTGCCGACGAGCGATGGCACCGTCGGGTCGTACGTGTGAGGCCGTCAGGGGCGTGCGTCCTCGCAGGCATCTTGAGGGAGCGGCGAGTGGCGTGAGCTTGAACTCAGTCCCGCTTGCTGCCGTCCCTGATCAGCCACCTTTGGAACTCGATGTGCCGGAACTGATACGACCTACCGGCCACGCGGAGGAGCCCGGCGCGATGACCCCAGTCCAGGAAGCGGCCCAGCCGGAGCGGCAAGCGCCTGCGTGCCGCACAGATACCCAGGACGAGCCAATAGCACACCGTCGCCTGCGAGGCGGTGGCCTCGATGGCGAAGGAGACCGCGAACGCGGTCACGGGATAGGGAAACAGGAGCGCCGAGACGGCGCAGGTCACGAAGGACGTCAGGGTAAAAACAGCGTCCCGGCGCAGCGGGTCGCGAGGCCGGACCACATCCGCGGTATCGGAGAAGTCGACGCCTCTCGTGGTGACGTCACATAGAGCGGGCCACACTGCGAGGAAGACGCCGCTCGCCACAGGTATGCCGCAGCAGATGGCCATCGATATTAGCCAGTGTTCCGGGTCGGCGAACAGGAAAATGAGGGCCAGGATCAGGCTAATGAACCACCCGACGCCCAGTCCCAACTCAAAGTCTCTACGGAAGGTTTCGGAGGTCTTACTCAAAGGCGTCTTTGTCCACAACCGACTCAGAGTCAGCTGCACCGGCCGCACATCCTGATACCCGTCCGCGAACATGAGAAGCAGCAAAAGCTGAACCACGGCGACAATGCCGATGGGGATGAGGTGGGACATCACCGCGTGCCAACTCCCGTACCACAGGCCGAGTGTGATGAGGAACATCGATTCGGCCAGTGTCACTTTCAGGACATAGTGCAGGCGGTTCAGGAGGCGGGTCCCGGCAATCGGTGACAGTTGGTGGAGAGTGATGTCCGTGGCGGATCCGCCCTCCCTGAACTGTTGCTGCAAGTGCTCTGCCAGCCGTGTGAGCCACAGGGAGGTACGTTGCGCGTCGTAGCCTCGGCTCGGCATGGTCTCTACCGAGGTAGGGATGAAGCGGGCCAACAGCAAACGGTCCACGTCCGCTTCATCCCGGCAGGTGAGCAGTTCACCCGGGTCTGTCCCGCCTCGGTAGACAGTGGTGGCCAGAGACAGCCGCCACGGTGTCGACAGGATCTGCATCAACCTGTGCGAGTCGGCGTCTATGACCCGCGCCCATGCCGCTTTCTCCGCCGGCGGCCGGTAGGCCAGTTTCACTTCGAGATACTCGCGGACGCGCTGCGGCTCAAGCGTGTCGATCAGTACCGTGGTGGCGTTGACCAGACCGCCGTTGTGTTCCGTGACTCGGGCATAGTGGCGGTCGCGGCAGGCAAGGACCATGGGAGCAGGGCCTCGGCCGTCGTGGTAGCGATTGAGCTGCTGCACCGCGGTCGCCGCGTTCGCGACGTGCTCAGGGCCGGCGTCCAGTTCGTCCAGCCCGTCCAGGACGGGCGTGATCAGGCGGCGGCTCACCAGGGCACTGGCGACCCGGCGACGTACCCGGTAGTTCTCGGTGATCCGGAGGGCGAGCCACTGCTCAAAAGGAACGTGCGGATTCCACCCGGACAGGCCGACACGGACCGGAACAGCGGCCCCCGCGGGTCGGCGGTCAAGGAGTCGGAGGGTCAGTTCCACCGTAAGTACGGTCTTCCCGGCCCCCGCCGCACCGGTGATCACCAGCCGTTGATGCGGAGCAGTGCGGTAAACGTCGGCGATGGTGTCCAACGTGCCCTGCAGCGCACCGGTCGAGCTGCGGAAGGAGACGAGTTTCCCGTCAAAGGAGAGATCCGCAGCGGTTCCCTCCGCGCCAAGCAGACCCAGTCTCGTTGACCGCTCAGCAGCCCGGACTTTGTCAGCGAGAGAGTCCGCCAGCCGTTCCAAGCGGGTGAGCGAGACGGCGTTGAAGATGTTGGTTTGCGGGCCTGACCCGGTGTTCACCGGACCATTGATCGTGGTTCGGTCAAAGTTGGTATGGGATTGTACGGAATGCGCCGGAGTCTGGTCGTCACTCATGACCGCTCGGGTCGCTTCTCATTCCGTATGTGAGACCGTGCGTGGTCTGCGGTCCCGAACCGGTGTTAACCGGGCCGTTGATGGTGGTGTCCCGGAAGTGGGTTTCGGTGTGGACCCCGCCCACTGGGCCGGCCAACTCGTCCAGAACGGCGCGAAGTCGCTCGGTAGCAGCGGGATCGGTGGCCAACAGTCGACGGAGTCGGGAGCGCCACTCGGCCTCTAGGTCGTCGGCAGCCGTCGCGTCCATCGCCTGACGTGCTGCAACCAGAGCGTTTCTGGAGCGTTCCAGTTCCTCGTCCACGTCCGCGCTCCGATGTCCGAAAATGGCTGAAAAGCGGCGGCGCACCTGCTGCCAGCCGTCCGTGACCATCAGCCCGATCAAGGTCGTCGCACCGGAGGAAGCAAGCGCCGTTAACTCAGCGTCCATGCACCCCACCGCCTCTGCTCGTTCACGGACCAGATCGTGCCCTGTCGGCGTACGCCACGCAAGGCGCTCGGAGCGGGAAGTGACAGTCATTCGTGGCTTTGATCGGCCGACCGGCCGCCGCTGCATTTATCTCGGGGTATCGAACTGACTAGATGTGCTGTCCCGGGACGTTGGTGACAGGCGACACGCCTTGCGCGGTCCTTGAACTGGGCGAGGGCCTTCTGGTTTCGGTGTGGATTGCGACATCTACAACCGACGCCCAGGAGGCCCTCGTTGTCCCACCGTAACGCCCCGCTGACTCCGACCGGCAGGCTGCGTCTGGCCCGGTGTGTCGTCGAGGACGGCTGGCCGCTGCGCCAGGCTGCGGAACGCTTCCAGGTCAGCCACACCACCGCAGCCCGCTGGGCAGAGCGATACCGCCGGCACGGCGCCGCAGGCATGCACGACCGCTCCAGCCGCCCCCACCACAGCCCTCTGCAGACGCCCGCCGCCGTCGAGCGGCAGGTCGTCCGGCTACGGCGCGAGCACCGCATCGGGCCGGTGCGGCTGGCCGCCCGATGCAACATCGCCGCTTCCACCGCCCACCGCATCCTCCTCCGGCACGGCCTGCCCGCCCTGGCGACCACCGACCGGGCCACCGGCGAACCCGTCCGCCGCTTTGAGCGCTCCCGGCCCGGCGAACTGGTCCACATCGACGTCAAGAAGCTCGGCCGCATCCCGAACGGCGGCGGCCACAAAGTTCTGGGCCGTGCGGCCGGCCGGGCCAACCAGGACCGCCGCAACGGCACCGGATACGCCTACCTGCACACCGCCCTGGACGACCACTCCCGCCTGGCCTACACCGAACACCTGGCCGACGAGAAGGCCGCCACCTGCGCAGCGTTCCTGCGACGAGCGGTCGCCTGGTTCGCCGCACGCGGCGTGAGCGTCGAGCGGGTCCTGACCGACAACGCCTGGGCCTACACCAAGAACACCTGGCGCGACACCTGCCGCGACCTGGGCATCAGCCCCCGCTGGACCCGGCCATGGCGGCCCCAGACCAACGGCAAGGTCGAGCGCTTCCACCGCACCCTGCTCGACGAGTGGGCCTACCAGCGGCCCTACACCTCAGAAGCCGAACGCCAGGCAGCATTCCCCGACTGGCTGGACTGGTACAACTACCACCGACCCCACACCGGAATCAGCGGCCAAACCCCAGCCAGCCGCGTCACCAACCTGTCCGGACAGCACAACTAGACCACCAGTAGTTGATTTTCAAGGCTTGCGCGTGCAGCTGGGTCGCACTGGGCGACGTGTGCGGCGATGGCGTCGGCACCCGGCCGCGTGGACCGCTCCAGGGACAGTCCTGTCTCATGAGACACGTCAAATTCTGGAGAACGACGGGTTCCGGGCTCTGGTCTCGGTCGACTCGGGCCGGGTGGTGCTGCGCTCCAGGCGCGGCACCGAGATGCTTCCAGCGTTTCCGGAGATTGCGGCGGGGGCCGCGCAATTGCCGGACGCGACCGCGCTGGACGGCGAGCTGGTCGTATGGGACACCGCGGGACGGCTGGCCTTCGAGCGGCTGCAGAACCGGCTTCAGCGGCGCGGCGCCAGGGCTGTCCGTGCGGCTGCCGAGTGGCCGGCCCACTTCGTCGCGTTCGATCTGCTGCCGCTGTCCGGGACCGACACGACCGGATGGCCGTATCGTCGGCGCAGGGCGGCGCTCGAGTCCGTGTTCGCCGCGCGCCGGCTGTCGGCCCCATGGGTGCTATGCCCGTCGACCACCGACCCGCACACCGTGCGCGAGTGGCTGACGTGGGCATCGGTCGGGATGGAGGGCGTGCTGTTCAAGCGGCTGGACAGCACGTACGAGCCTGCCGTGCGCGGTTGGCGGAAGTACAAAAACGCGATGAATTGCAGTTGATGCAACATCCTGCGGCTCGCCAGAATCGCCGTTTCCGCTGATCACTCCCCCAACTCCCTTGCCATGTCGGCGTCATCGCGGAGCTGCGACCAGGACGGTAGCGATAGACGCAACATTGATGCGTTTGATACAACAGCCGTCATGGTCGCTGAGGCACCCGGTTCGGCGCGTCTCCTCCTCGCTCCGAACGTCGTACACCTGGCCCCGGAACCAGCGGTGTTCACGGCGATGAAGGAGGGCTGGGCCCGGCAGCAACACGCCCGATTCCTGAAGGCTTCGACGATCGAACCGCGGCTGCGTCTGATCAACCGGTTCGAGGTGTTCACCGGGCTGTACCCGTGGCAATGGACTCCAGCGGACGGCGAAGCGTTCATCGCGCACCTGCGTAGCGGCGCCAATCCGATCCGTATGTCGACGGCGCGGGCGTACGAGGTGACGATCACCTTGTTCGTGGAGTACCTGCTGGACCGCCGGTACGGATGGGTGGACACCTGCCGGGAGCGGTTCGGGCAGGCGCCTCAGGTCGTCTTTCACGAGGCCAACTCGGTGGTGCACACGCTGGAGTACGAGGGCGACCCGCGGCGTCGGCCGCTCACCTACGACGAGGTCCAGGCCCTGTTCGACGCGGCCGATGCGCGGCCGGCCCAGATCCGCGAACACGGGCGGAAGGGGACGCTGACCGCGCTGCGTGACGCCGCGGTGCTGAAGACGATCTACGCCTACGGAACCCGGCGCACCGAGTCCTCCATGGTCGACCTGGTGGACTTACGACGGCATCGGAAAAGCCCGCAGTTCGGGCAGTTCGGCTCGCTGGCGGTGCGGTACGGGAAGTCGTCCAAGGGGGCACCGCCGAAGCGGCGGACCGTGCTGCTGGTGCCGGAGATGGACTGGGTGGTCGACGTCCTGGGCGAGTGGGTGCATGAGGTGCGTCCCCGGCTGGCGCCGGGCCGGCATCCGGCATTGTGGGTGACCGAGCGGGCCGGGCGGATGTCGCCGCGCTCGATCAACGAGGCCTTCACCACAGCTCGGGACGCGGCCGGCCTGGATGGAGCCCTCGATCTGCACTGTCTGCGCCATAGCTACATCACGCACCTGACGGAGTTCGGCTACCCCGCGCGGTTCGTGCAGGAGCAGGTCGGCCACTCCCACGGCTCGACGACAGCCATCTACATGGGTGTCTCCGACGAGTACCGCAACTACCTGCTGGAGGCTTCGCTGAAGCGCCGGCTCGGCGACGACTGGGACCTGACGTGATCAAGAAAATGGGCTACGAGTGGCGGCTGCGGCAGATCATGGCCGAGCAGGAGATGTTCCACACCTCGGACCTCGTGCCGCTGCTCGCGGAGCGCGGGGTGAGCCTGTCGCGTGAGCAGGTCTACCGGCTGGTGACGCAGCCCCCGCAACGGATGAGCATGGACACCCTGGTCGCGCTGTGCGACATCTTCGGCTGTACCCCGAACGACCTCATCAAGCCGACGGTCGTCAACGCGCAGGTGAAGAAGACTGCGGGCGGCGAGGAGGCACCGCTGCCGCTGACGGAGCGCCGGACCACGATCCGGCGCCCGGGTGCGCCGTGAGGAAGTACCTGACCCCGGACCAGGTACGGCTGCGCGAGGACCTGGCCGGGGCCCGTGACCGGATCGTCGTCCTGCTGAACCTGGCCGTCGGAGAGTCCCTCGGCATGGAGCAGGCTCAGGAGTTCGTCGAGGAAGCGCGGGCGTGGAGCGGTGCGAATGCCTTCCGCCTGCTGCGCTACCTCGCGTCCAGACCCGACGCGCTGAGTGCGCCGACGCCGGACTGCCCGCCCTGCGGGGTACGGCTGATCGCACTGCTGATCGCCGGCGGCCACGGCGAGAACGTGGGCCTGGTGCCCTGCGCCGACTGCGGACGGACGAACCCGTTACCGACGTACGCCGGTCCCGAAGGGCGGCTGTGCCACGGCTGCTCCAGCCGGCGCCTGGCGGTCCCGTGTGCGCGGTGCGGCAAAGTCGCGAAGGCAGTCGCGCGGCGTCCCGACGGACGGATCTGCCAAGTGTGCAAGGAGAAGGAGCCGGGCTCGCGCAAGGAGTGCGTCAGCTGCCGTCGGATGATGATTCCCACCCGGCACCTACCCGACGGCACCTACCTGTGCCAGACCTGCGCCCCCAAAAAGCTCCAGACGTGCTGCCGCTGTGGCCGTCGGCGGCGGGCGAACGCGCTGACCGCCGACGGGCCCGTCTGCGGGACCTGCTACGCGAGCCCTGCGCGCTGGTGCGGCATCTGCAAGCAGGTGGCGCCCATCAGGGTGCGGGCAAAAGGCGCGGCTCCCGACATCTGCTACCGCTGCTACGTGCGGCCGGAGAAGCTCTGCACCGTATGCGGGCGGATCCGTCGCGGCCACCACATCGACCACGGCAATGGACCGTTCCACTGCGATGGGTGCGTCCCACGCGAGGCCCGCAAGCGGCGGCTGCACATGTGCGCACTGTGCGGCCAGGAGCGGAAGGTGGGCGTGTTCTGGCCGGTAGGGCCTGTCTGCCCCTCGTGCTACCGGACTGCTCTAACGCAGCCGGAATCGTGCACGATGTGCGGCCGGCAGCGCATTCTCGTGGGCCGCACCCCGGACGGCGGCCGGATCTGTAAGGCGTGCTCCTTCCCCGACGAGCGGCCCGATTACTGCTCGTCCTGCCAGCAACCGGCTGACCTCCTGCCGGGACGCCGCTGTCCACGCTGCACCCTGCTCGCCAAGGTGACCAGCCTGCTCTCACGCGACGGAACCACCCTCGACGCCTCCCTGCGGCCGCTCGCCGATGTACTCAGCGACGCTCCCAACCCCTACCCCGTCCTGGCCTGGCTGCGCCGAAGCCCCGCCGCGCGCCTCCTGGGCCAGTTGGTAACGGCGCCCGACGAACTCGACCACGTGGCCCTGGACGCGCTGCCCCAAGGACACGCCACCACCTACGTCCGCAGCCTGCTCACCACCGCAGGCCTACTTCCGCCACGCGATGAGAACCTCGCCCTGCTCATCAACTGGACGGCCCGCACGCTTGCCAAGCTGCCAGGACATCAGGCGACCCTGATCCGCCCGTTCGCCGAGTGGCACATCATCCGCGACGCCCGCCAGCGCTCAGCGCGCGGCCGCTACACCTACACCGCCCACAAGGGCGACTGCGCCAACATCCGCGCCGCCATCGACTTCCTCACCTGGCTGGACACCCAGCAACACACCCTCCAGAGCCTCACACAGGAAGACCTGGACATCTGGGCAATTTCCAGGCCCACCCTGCGGGCCCGCTCCATCCCTTTCATCCGCTGGGCCGGCGCCCGCCACCTCACCCGGGCTGGCCTGACCATCGAACACCCGCCCTCCCAGCTCCCCGGCCAGTTCCAGATCGAAGAAGACCACTACGAGGAACTACGCCGGTGCCTGAACGACCCCACGCTTCCGTCGGACGTTCGCATCGCCGCAGCCCTCATCCGCCTCTACGCCCTCCCCCTGACCCGCATCGTCGAACTCACCACCGACCACCTCCACCACGACGCGGATCACACCTACCTGACGATCATCCGCCACCCCGTCGTCCTGCCACCGAAGCTCGCCCGCCTCATCGACGACCACCTCGAAAACGGATCCCGGCACGGCAACGAAACCACCACGTACCTGCTGCCGGGCCGAGCCCCCGGGCGCCCCCGCAACCCTGCGGGACTGTCCGACAAACTCAAGCGATACGGCCTGCCCGCCCGCGCAGCCCGGAACACGGCCATGATGCAAGCGCTCGCCGACCTGCCACCCGTCGTGCTCTCCGACTTGATCGGCATCCAGCCGAGAACCGCGGAACGCTTCGCAGCCATGGCCGGCGAGAACTGGTCCGACTACCTGGTCGCGACTCGCCCGCACCCGCACCCGCACCAAACGAGTTGATGGGGTGTGTGCATGAGGCAACGATAGGACGCCCGGCGGGATCGGTGATGATCTGCACGTTCATGCCGTGCTTCTCATGTTTCCCAGAGTAGAAGGGCCGGTCGGCCGCGATTCGGTCGATCGGCAGCGGCGTGCCGGATTACGAATGCCTTGGTGGAGGCGGTGCAGGCCGCGGTCCACAGGTCCGAAGCCCGCGCGGCGAGGACCGCACCCGCAGCAACCGCTTCAAGCGCTGAACACCTCGCGAAGAACCCGCTGCAAGCGGTCGCGAGCCGGCAGGTCGGCAACGACAACGACGCAAAGCGGATCAGCGCGCCGGCTCAGACGTGCCTCGCGCCTGGTCGCGGCTGGCGACCACCAGGTATCCATCGCTCTCGGGGTCGAAGGTGGTGGACTGCACCGTGAGCCCGACACTCCGCAACTGCGCCACGAGGTCCTCGTACCGGTAGGGCCAGATGGACAACCGCTCCGAGCAGGCTCGCACTGCCCCATCCGGCTCGATCTGGGCGACCACGATCTCGAGGAAGTGTTCCTGCTCCCAACGCTGCTCGATCTGCCAGTAGTAGCTGACGACCGCATCGCGGTCGTTGCGGCGGATGAGTCGATCACGGACGTCCACCCGTGAGCCGGCGGAGCGCACGAGCTCCCAGTTGCGTGAGTGGAGCACAAGGCGTCCGCCCGGCTTCAGCAGCCGCGACATCGCTTCCAGTGCGGTCAGACGCCCGGCTGCGCCCTCGGCGTGCCCGAGCGAGTTGCCGACGCAGAACACCAGATCGAACGTGGAGTCCTCCAGGTGGTCGGGCAGCTCGTCCCAGCTCGCGCGGAGGGCTCGAAGCGAGACACCCTGCTCGTCGGCGGCCTTCTCGGTCCGGCGAACCATCCCATCGCTGGCGTCTGCGGCAACCACGTCAAGGCCAAGACTCGCAAGACCGACGGCGAGCTGGCCGGTTCCACACGCGCAGTCGAGGACGCGCGCGTTGGGCGGCAGAGAGCCCACGACATCGCTGTAGTAAACCGCGGCTGCATTGGCGGGGGTCAACCTGTCGTCCCCGATCAGCCACTCGTACACGTCGGAAAGCGCCCCATAACCAGCCACCGCAATAACCTCCATCACTCGACGACACGCGGGCTAGACCGCGCCTGCGATTCGGACGTTGCCCCTCGCACTGTGCCGGGCCGTGTCAGCGAAACATTGAGCAGGACCCAACCACTTCCGGCCGCTGAGACTCCACCGGATTTCGTGGGAAACCGCGACACGCCGGACCGTCGCAGGTCTCCACTCCACCGGCGCCCCATCGGCCGCGATGGGGACCGCGGTCGGCAAGCGCGCGTTCACTACGGAGCGCTTTAGGCACAGCGGCCACGTCCATCTCGCCGACTTCGCCGGATACCGGTTCTCCTACGACGCACCAGAGGGCGGATGACCGGTGCCCTGGACAACGGCCTCGGAAGGCTCGTCAGTAGCTCCCGCATGGGCGATACAGCGGGCGGTGCGCACCGTCTGCCGCGGTCCGCTGCACGAATAGTGCATGCATCGAATACTGCCTCTTCGCCAGTAGGTGCGCGAGACCACCGAGGCGATCGTCGGCGCGGTCACCGGCACACTCGCCGCTCCCGGCACCTTGCTGCTCGGCAGGTTTGACGACTGCCGCCGCCTTCAGTACGTCGGCCGCACCACCACTCTCGCCCAGACAGCGAGCAGCACGGTCGCCGGGCTACTCGCCCCAGCTCGGCGCGGTCATCCATGGACGGGCTGGTCGTTCTCCGCCGGATGGGGGAGTCGGGAGACGCTGGACGTCACGCTGGTGGAACCGGAGCTGGTGGTCGAAGTCGGCGTCGATGTCGCCCGCGATGCCTCCGGCCGGTGGCGCCACCCCGCACGCCTGCACCGTGCCCGCCCCGACCTCTCCCCCACCGACGTCCCCCGCCTGGCGTCGCCGACGCGCAACTGGCTGAGCGCGCGCCATGCTCCCCGAACGCGGCCGCGCCGTCCGTCCCGCCCGTCCCTTCCTCCTTCACACCAGCCAAGGGGCATGGGCAGAGCAGCCGCAACGGGGATGTCAGCAGGCCGACGGCGGCCCCGACCACAGTGGTCCGGTCCGGTCTGGAGCGGCACCCGGCTTTGGCTATGCCCTCCCCCGCCCACCCCGAACTGCCGCATGCTCGGCCGCCGACCCACAGGTACGGCGTGTGAGTGCAGGCCGTCTGGCTCGTGCTGCCCGGCGCGCGGGTGCGACAGTTGGCTGGGGCTACCTGTCACGTCGCTCCAGCCAACACACCAGTAAGGAATGCTTGTTCTGTAGGCCAGCTACGTCGCCGATGCTCGGAGCGTCCGAAGCTTCGTCCTCACCTGTCCTGAGCCGAGTCCATGGCTGTTCTGCGAGAACTCACCGCCGATGCACAGGGGCTCGTAGCTGTGCCCGATCACCTTGACCACGGACTCCCTGATTGCATGCGCGGAGATCATCGGCGTACGGGCGATCTGCTCCATGTCGGCGATGAACGCCTCCAGCTTGCTGCGATACGTGTCCTCGTCCTCGATCGGCTCTTTCAGGTCGCTGAGCGCTGAGAAGTAGAGATCCCAGTCCGCGTGAGGTGTGCGCAGATCAACTACGCCTTCTTCGACTTCGACCAGCCAGTCGGCTTCGACGGCCAGGTACCGGCAGAGGTTGGCTGCCTCTTCGTCCAGGCCGATGCATCGAGCCAGCTCTTCCTCCTCGAACCGGACTCGGTGACTTTCCTTGTGCCAGTCGGAGAGGCTCAGGTCGAGCCGCGAGGCCAGCTCGTACAAGAGGATCTTGACCATCTGGGGCAAGTCCGCATCAAGTACAGCAAGGACAAACTCCTCGCGGTTGTCCGCGTTCCGCGCTTGCGGGGGTCCTGAGTCGCCCGGTTTTGCGTCGGCAGCTTCTGCGGCCATGCTCTTCAGTTCCGCTTGGTAGCTGTTGTGCCCGTTTTCCTTCATGCGGCGTCGCACATCCTCTTTACGTGCGTGATTCCTGGTCATGTCGCTCTGTCTCGCACCAGTCCCGTGAACCGATGCGTTGAACGATCGGATCACTGATACGTGGGCGAGGATGCGAGGCACCTTCGGGCTGGGACTGCTCGCCGTTCACGGGCCGACAGAGCGCAGCCGGGACCGTCGCCGCAGGGCGGTCCGCCCCGTGCAACGACCTACGCCGCGAAAAGTTACCGAGCCCATTCGTGATGCGGAAGCTGTTCGATGGCGCTGCGCCAGCTGGACGTCCTGGTCGGCCCACAGCAGCGAGCCGTCCTAATCCGGTGATAGCGACAGCCTCGAGGGACGTGCGTCCCAACGGGCTGTTCGAGCAGTGAACGATGATCGCGGTGGCGGTCACGTGGGCGCTCAGCGCCACCTCTTCAACCGCATGATCGGCCAGCTCTACCACTGCCTCCAGAACCGCAAGCTGTTCGACGAACGCACCGCCTTCCCCATCGAACTCGCCGCCGCAGCTTGACGAGTTCAACCCCTGAGGTGTCTGGAGACCGTGGCCGCCGCCATGGCGTAGCCCGGTCGCCGGGGCGCCGGGCAGGCCCCCCTCGCACGGAATAGCTTGCCCGGCCCGGATGTTCAGCGGCCGGCGGGCTCGGGGTAGCGCCGGCGGCGCCGGTCCGGGTCGTCGACGCCGATCTCGTACCAGGGCTCGCCCCGCTGGAGCCGGGGCAGGGTCGGTGACGGGCCTCGGGCCGTCAGCGCGCCAGTCTGAGGCGTGCCGTCTCTGCGGCATGGGAGGCGGCTTCGATCAGCCCGAGTTCGCCGGCGAGCGTCGAGACGAACGCATCGACGGCCTCGATGGCGCGGCCCTCCATGGTGTCGGGTTCTGCGAAGTAGGACGCGAACTCTCCGGCGCCGATGGTCGCCATGGCGGGTCGACGGGCCCGGTAGTCGGCCCACATCAGCCGGTAGACGGCGCGCACCCGGTCGAGCTCGGCCTCGTCGACCTCCTCCCGCTTAAGGAGGCTGATCGTCCGCTTCGGCTGCTTGTCCAGCGAGCGGCGGGTGCGAGCCGAACCGAACAGATGCTGCCCGGTCGAGACCGCTTCCAGCAGACGGTAGAACGTCGCCCTGGACGGCATCCGGACCGCCCCGGCACCGTGCTCGGCGACCAGGAGCCGTTCGACACGGCGCCGCAGCACCTGCGCGGAGACGGTCGGCTCGTCGGTCCGGCTGCCCGCGACCTTGGCGATCGCTTCGACCACCCGGGGATCGGCCCGGCTCGTGCCGGTGGCGGGCTTGCGCAGCCTGCCGTCCACCAGACCCGCCACCCCTTCGTTCTCGAAGCGGGACCCCATCCGGCGCAGCGTGCTCAGCCACACCTCCTCACCGCAGTCCCGTTGGGTCTATGTGGGTGCGCAGCGGCCGAGTGCCATGTGCCATCGCGACCAGGCGCGCGACGGTATCAGCGACCTCGGTCACATCGGCGGCCGGCGGGATGAGCGCGGCCAGGCGCTTGCCCAGATCGTCCATCAGGGGTCGGTGACGCTGGTCGTAGACTTCCGCGCGGTCGGCGTCGGCGGGGGTGCCTGCGTTGGTGAAGTGGTTGGTGCCGGTGGTGAACGCACCGGGCACCACGATCGCGGTGTCGATGCCGAACGGGAGCACCTCGGCGGCGTAGCTGACGGCCAGCGCGTCCATCGCGGCCTTGGCTGCGAAGTACGGGGCCAGGAACCGGGGGGGCAGCCGCCGCGGGTGCTGGAGCTGCCGATCCACACCAGCAGCCCCGAGCCCTGCTCACACAACTTCGGCAGGGCGGCGCGGTTGACGCGCTGGGTACCCAGGACGTTCACGTCGTACAGGTCCGCGAGTTGCTCGGTGGTGAACGCCTCGGCGGCGCCCAGGACCATGTGTCCGGCGTTGTGCACGACCACGTCCAGTCGGCCGCGCTCGGCGAGGATCCGGTCGACTGCGGCGTCGGCGGAGTCCTGGGAGGTGACGTCCAGCTCGACGGCCTGTACGTCGACCTGGTGGTCGGTGCCGTAGCGCGTCAGGTCGGCCACCGCGGTCGCGTTGCGGGTCGCCGTCAGGCGGATGCCCGCGTACACGGTGTGACCGGCGAGGGCCAGAGCACGCACGGACAGCGCCCCGATGCCGCTGGAGGCCCCGGTGACCAGGATGACCTTCCCGGTGTCGTCGTTCCTCATGACAGGGTCTTTCGTTGATCGATGGGGTGGCTGCGGGCGGTTCAGATGATTCCGCCGTTGGCGCGGACGACCTGTCCGTTGATCCAGTGGCCGGCCGGGGAGGCCAGGAACGCGACGACCTCGGCGATGTCGGACGGGGTACCGAGTCGCTCCAGTGGGGGCTGGGCGGCCAGGCGGGCGATGGTCTCCTCGTCCTTGCCGTCCAGGAACAGGTCGGTGGCCGTGGGCCCGGGCGCGACGGCGTTGGCCGTGACGTCCCGGCCCCGCAGCTCCCGGGCCAGGATCAGCGTCAGCGCCTCGACCGCACCCTTGCTGGCGGAGTACGCGCCATAGCCCGGGAAGGCCAGCCCCACCACAGACGTGGAGAACGTCACGACCGCACCGCCCGGCCGCACCCGACGGGCGGCCTGCTGGACGACGACGAAGGTGCCGCGGATGTTGGTGCGGTGCAGGTCGTCCAGGACCGCCAGATCCAGCTCGGCGATCGGCGCCATGTGTGCCTGCCCGGCCGCGTGCACGACGACGTCGACACCTCCGAACTCTGCTTCGGCCGCGTCGAACAGGGCTGCGACGGCGTGTTCGTCGGCGACGTCGGCGCGCACCGCGATCGCCCGGACACCGCTGTCGACGGCCTCCTTCACGGCGGCTTCGGCCTCGTCCTGGTTGCCGGCACAGCCGACCACGACGGCGTACCCGTCGGCGGCCAGCCGGCGGACGGTCTGGCGGCCGATGCCGCGCGAGCCGCCGGTGACGATCGCGACACGGGGTGAGGCGGAGGGCTGGGCCGGGGCGGCGAGCCCGTCGAGGGAAGTGGGGATGGGCATGACTGACTCCTGTGGTGAATGCGGGTCGGGCCGCGGTCTCGCCGTCGCCCTGCTGCGTCCCCAACGATCGGCCGGTCCCCCACCCCCAGCCAGGGCTGCGTTTACCCTGAGGTTGCCGCCCCCTGGCTACGGCCTGGCGCGCGAGCGACCATGAAGGGGTGAACCTTCCTGAACTCGGCGCCTTCCTCAGGACACGCCGCGACCGCATCCGCCCCCCGAGGTCGGTCTCCCCCAGGGCCCGCGCCGGCGCGTCCCCGGGCTGCGCCGCGAGGAGGTCGCTCAGTTGGCAGGGCTGTCGGCCGACTACTACACCGAGTTGGAACGCGGCAGCGCAAAGAACGGCGTGCAGCCCTCGACCCAGACCCTGGCCGCCCTCGCCCGAGCCCTGCGCCTGAACGGCGACGAGCGCAACCACCTGTTTCACCTGGCCGAGCGGCCGATCCCCCGACAGCACACGGACCGTCGGCACACGTGCAGCCCGCGCTTCTCGGGCTCCTGGACCGGCTGTCCAACACCCCGCGCGTCATCACCGACCTGCACGAAACGCTGGTGGAAAACGACCTGGCCCGAAGCCTGCTCGGCAAGTCCCCGGCACACCGCGGCACGGCGGCAAGCTTCGTGTACCGCTGGTTCACCGACCCGCAGGCCCGCGAAAGGTACCCGGCCGAGGACCACCCGCACCACTCCCGGGTATTCGTGGCCGACCTCCAGGCAGCGGCCGCCCGGCGCGGCCGGGACACGGAGGTCACGAAGATGGTCGCCGTGCTACGTCGCCGCAGCCGGGAGTTCGCAGCCCTTTGGGATACCCGCGACGTCGCGGTGCGCCGCATGGACCACAAGAAGATCGTCCACCCCACGCTCGGCGTCATCGAACTCGCCCGCTACATCAAGGACGGCACCGTCACCGACACCGACATCGGAGAGTAGGAGAGGGCGACGATGAGCCTGTTCGGGGACGGCCTGGACGCCGCGGCGCAGAAGGCGTTCACCCGCCCGGCGCCCAAGAGCGCGCCTGCGCAGATGCGGTACCTGGTCAAGCAGCTCAAGGGCACCAAGCCGGTCGCCCAGATGCTGCGGATCTCCCAGCGCACCGTCGAACGGTACGTGAAGGACCAGATTAAGGAGCCCCGCCCCGACCTCGCCGCACGCCTGGAGCGCGAGGTGAAGAAGCGGTGGCAGCCGCAGATCCGCGCCAAGGCCCGTCAGAGGGCAGCGACCACCGGCGGCATCGTCATCGATACCCGCGCCCGGATCGGCTACACCGCGCCGATCGGCTCAACCGACGATGCCCGCCTGCGGCACCTGACTGTGGCGCTGCCACCGCAGTACGCCGCCCGCCTCTTCGAAGCTCAAGAGGCTGGCGCCAGCGACCAGCAGCTGCGCAAGATTGCAGCTGAAGGGCTCAAGGACATGTACTTCCAGGACAACGGCCGCCGCGCCGGCCAGCTGGAGGAGGTCTGCTTCACGGACATCGAGCACCTCGAGTTCGACCTGTAGCAGCCGCGCCCCGAACAGCCTGCGAGCCCGGTGTGACTGCTTCAGTTGGCCAGTTAGCGTTGCTCAGCGGCGCGAAGATCGGCTTGCCGAAACGGGTCTCGTCGCAGACCTCGCTCACCAGGTCCGGGTCGTAGACGAAGACGTTCTCCTGGCCGGCGAGGTCCACGCTGAAAATGCCCTCGGGGAACTGCTTGGACAGCTCACCGAAGTACGCGACCGGGGTCGTGTCGGGAATCGGAGGTGCGGGGTCGAGGTTCGGGATCCCGCGTGAAGAGCGTACGGAGCGAAGGCCGTTCTCGGACTGAATGGTCATGACGTGCTCCTTTGCATGGAGGGGGACGGGTAAGGGCGCCGGTCGATGCCGCGGCGCACCGAAGAAACATACGACGTATGGGAATACGTAACATACGATGTATGGAACATCGAGTGCAACCGGAGACCGGTGAGGACTCGTTTTCATACATCGTATGGAACTGATATACCATACGTCGTATGGAGAAACCGAGACGCCCCCCGCGGGGCACCAGGAAGAGAGATGTGCCTCTGACCGAGGCCGGGATCTACACGGCCGCCCTGCGACTCATCGACGCGGACGGGGTCGAGGCGCTCACCATGCGCAAACTCGCGACCGCGCTGGACGCGAACCCGATGTCGCTGTACCACCACGTGCCGAACAAGGACGCCCTGCTGCGCGGTGTGGCGAGGATGGTCGGCGCCCAGTTCCGCACCGTGACGCTCCAGGACTCCCCCTGGCAGGAGCGCATCCGCCTGCTCGCGACGGATTTCCGTACGATGGCGCACCGCCACCCCAAGCTGATGGCCTACTCGTTCAGTCACCAGCCGGACTTCATCCAGCCCGACGATCCCTTCTGGACCGGGCTCACCGCGATCATGGGCGCTGCGGGGGTGCCGGCGGCGCAGGTCCCGGAGATCGCCGCTCTCATCGTCGCCGTCGTCATCGGTGTCCTCTCCGCCGAACTCAACGGCTCGCTCCAGCAGTGGTCGAATCTCAAGCCCCCCGGCGCGGCCACCGGCGACGAGGGGCCCGCCCCTGCAGGCCCTGATCAGGACCGCATGTTCCGCCTGGTGCTGGACACGCTCATCACGGGCCTGGAGAGCCGGCTCACCACCGGTGGGGACGGCCGAGGGCGCCGGCCGTTGAGTTCATGGCCCTGAGAGGTGGCGGCCCGGGCAGGCTCTTGTCCGGGCGCGCCGATACCACCGCGCACGGGGAGGCACCCATCACCTCCCGGAAGGCCGTCTCGATGCGCCCACCGCCGGTGCGCGGTGTGCTGCGGCTGGGCCGGGCCACCGACCTGTGGCCGAAGACGGCGCTCAGTGTGCTGCTCACGATGGCCGTGCCGAGTCTCGTACTGCCGGCCCTCGGACGAGTCGACCTGATGGTGTACACCGTCGGCGGATCGACCTGCGCGCTCTACGGGCACACCCTGCCCTACGCTGCCCGCGGTCGCGCCCTGGCCTGTGTGGTGCTCGGCATGGTCGTGAGCAGCGGGGTGGGTCTGGCGACCGCGGCCGCCACCGGCAGCACCGCGGTCCGGGTTGCTGTGGCGGCCCTCCTCGCCGCTGCTCACAAGCTGGTGTGCGACGCCACCCGGATCGGCCCCCCGGGCAACGTCGTCTTCACGTTCGTCGCCGCCGGCTGCGCCTTCTCTCCGCAACGTTTCGCCGATATTCCCGGCCACCTCGGGCTCACCCTTGCCGCCGGTTCGCTCGCCTGGGTCGTGTGCATGGCCCCCGGCCTCGTACGGCCCCTGGAACCGCAGCGTCTGGCGGTGGCCAGGGCTGTTTGTAAGCACCTCATTGGGCTCCACTGCACGGCTCAGAAGTGGCGCCACGCCGTACGAAGTTGATCTGGCCCCACCTGGTGGCCGGTGAGC
>NZ_JBIATP010000020.1:0-134351 GCF_042891915.1 Streptomyces sp. NPDC001848
TCCGACTCTATCAGATCTTTCCGATCCGATTTCCTCGGTGCTTTCCAGGTTCCCGCTCTCGCGTTTCCCTTTCCGGCGGACCCGACTTTATCAGAGGTTTTGGGGCGGACTGACCGCCGACCAGTTCTGAATCCATCGGGGAGGCTGCTCGGAACTGATCGCTCCAAGAGCCGGCAGATGCTCACTGTTCCTGTTGTGGGTGGATAGCTCCACCTCCAGGCAACTGTCTGAATCTACCTCCCCACGCCACCCGTGTCAACAGGTCCCGTGGGGCGAAGAGGAGACTAGCAGGCCAACGCCGGGAGACGCACATCCGGAGGGGCCGTCTCGGTCACGCCGCCGTCGGAACGCTCGCGCTCCGCTCGTCCGCGTCCACATCGCCCGTGTCCCCGGCGCGGGCCGCGCGTCCGCCCAGGACGTAGACGTACGCGAGGAAGGCCAGCTCAGCGGTGATGCCGATCCCGATCCGGGCCCAGGTGGGAAGCCCGGAAGGGGTCACGAACCCCTCGATGGCGCCCGAGACGGACAGGACCAGCGCGAGTCCTATGGCCATGCCCAGAGCGGACCTGCCCTCCTCGGCGAGGGCGGTGCGACGGGTACGGGGGCCCGGGTCGACGAGAGTCCAGCCGAGTCGTAGGCCTGTTCCGGCGGCCACGAAGACGGCCGTCAGCTCCAGCAGGCCGTGTGGCAGGACCAGGCCGAGGAAGGTGTCGAGGCGGCCGGCCGAGGACATCAGGCCGATACCGACCCCCAGGTTCAGCATGTTCTCGAACAGGATCCACAGCACCGGGAGCCCCAGGAAGATGCCCAGGACCAGGCACATGCCGGCGGCTCGGGCGTTGTTCGTCCACACCTGGGCCGCGAAGGCGGCGGCGGGATGGCTCGAGTAGTACGTCTCGTACTCGCCGCCGGGGCGTGTCAGGTCTCGTAGTTCGCTCGGGGCCGCGATGGAGGCCTGGACCTCCGGGTGGGTGCCGATCCACCACCCCAGGAGCGCCGCCACCACCGTGGAGAGCAAGGCTGTCGGTATCCACCAGCGGCGCGAACGGTAGACGGCGGCGGGGAATCCGTGCGTGAGGAAGCGTGTGACATCGCGCCACGAGGCGCGGCGCGTGCCTGTCACAGCGCTGCGCGCGCGTGCCACCAGTTGACTGAGCCGCCCGGTCAGCTGAGGGTCGGGGGCGCTGGACTGGATCAGCGAGAGATGGGTGGCGGTGCGCTGGTAGAGGGCGACGAGTTCGTCCGCCTCGGCTCCGTTGAGGCGGCGCCGACGGCGCAGCAGGGCCTCGAGGCGGTCCCACTCGGCACGGTGGGTGGACACGAACACGTCGAGGTCCATGGACGGGCTGCTCCTCGTACTGCGGCGCGGTGTGCCCTCAGCTTGGCAGACTGTCGTACTCCGGGGAGGGCCAGGGGAAGGACGGCGGGCGTGAGTGAGCTAGTGACGGGTGAGGCGGTGGCGCTGGAGCTGCGCCCCGCGAAGTTGCCGAGCCGGGCGCTGGCCGTGTTGCTCGACCTGGTGGTGGCCGTGGTCGTCTACGTCCTTGTGATGATCGCTCTGGTGGCGTCCACGGCCGGGCTGGACGAGGCCGCGCAGATGGCGGTGTCGATCGCCGCCTTCGTTCTCGTGCCGGTGGGCGGACCGATCGCGGTCGAGACGCTGAGCCATGGGCGTTCGCTGGGCAAGCTGGCGTGCGGGCTGCGGGTGGTGCGGGACGACGGCGGGCCGATCCGGTTCCGGCACGCGTTGGTGCGGGGCGCGGTCGGCGTGGTCGAGATCCTCATGACCTTCGGGGTCGTGGCGTGCATCGCCTCGCTCGTCTCGGCACGGGGGCGGCGGCTCGGTGACGTGTTCGCGGGCACGCTCGTCGTTCGTGAGCGGGTGCCCGCCGGCCGTACGTCCTTCATGCCCCCGCCGCCACCGTGGCTGGCCGGGCGGTTCTCCGCGCTCGATCTCTCGGCGGTTCCCGATGGGTTGTGGCTGGCGATCCGGCAGTACCTGACCCGGATGCATCAGCTGGACCCGCAGGTGGGCTGGACGATGGCGGAGCGTCTCGCCGCGGATCTCGCGGCCCGTACAGGTGTCCCGGCACCGCCCGGGGTGCCGCCGGCCGCTTATCTGGCGGCGGTGGTGCAGGAGCGGCAGGCACGGGAGGCTCGGCGGGCCTCCGGTGGCTGGGGGGCTGCCGAGGTCGTCGAGGGTGGTCCGCAGGTCGGGGCCGCGGTTCAGCAGCCTTACGCCCCGCCCCCGCCCCTGGCCTCCGTCACCCCGCAGGACCAGCGGTCGGCACCGGCACAGCCCCGGCAGCCCACGCAGCCCGCATCCCCCGAGCCGCCGGCTCGGCCCTCCACCGGCTTCGCCCCTCCGGCATAGCCGCGGTCACCACGACGCCTCTGTCACGGAAACACCGACGGCGGCGACTCCAGGTCCTCCAGCTCGATGCCCGGTGCCGCCAGCACCACGTCGCCTGCGATGTGGACGGTGTGCCGCTCACCCGTGTCCAGGGCTGTGACCTGGTATTCGTCCACGACGAGGGGGGCGTTGTCAGTGGTGTGTGCTTCTCTTGCGACCAAGGCCCAGGACTGGTCCACGGTGCGGGGGGCGAGGACGGGTTCCGTGAAGGCGACGAGGCGTACCCGCGTCGCGGAGGAAGAGGGGGTGAGGCGTAGCAGACGGGCCGTGGCGACGAGGAAAGCGGGGGATGTGCCGGTGAAGGCGTGGGCGCGGACATTGCCTTCGGTGGCATGGGTGCCGGTGGGGTCGGTGCGGACCCAGGTGACGCCGTCGAGGGCGGCGCCCCGCACTTGCCAGCCAGCGGCGTGGAGTTCGAGGCGGATGGGGCGGCCGAGCTCGTCGAGGGTGAGGTCGACGGAGCCGGCGACTGTGCCTTTGCGGGGGACGCCCCCGGATCCGCTGCCGGAGGGGGTGGTCAGTTGGGAGACGTAGCGCCAGCCGGTGGGGCCCGGCGCGCACTGGAAGTGTTCTTCAGCGAGGAGGGTCTGGTCGTGCGGGTCGTGAAGCGAATATCGGCCGCGGGGCATGGGGGTCCTGGGGCTTGACGGGGCCGGTCCGCCCGGTGGTCCGGGAAAGGCCGGTGGTCTGGACAGGCCCGCTGGTCCGGAAAGGAGGCAGGCCCCCGGCACGGGGGTGCGGGGGCCTGCTTTCGGACCGGGGCTAGGTCAGTAGCGGTAGTGGTCCGGCTTGTACGGGCCCTCGACGTCGACGCCGATGTACGCCGCCTGCTCGGGGCGGAGCTTGGTGAGCTTCACGCCGAGCGCGTCCAGGTGGAGGCGGGCGACCTTCTCGTCGAGGTGCTTGGGCAGCACGTACACGCCGGTCGGGTACTCGTCGGGCTTGGTGAACAGCTCGATCTGGGCCAGCGTCTGGTCCGCGAAGGAGTTGGACATCACGAACGACGGGTGACCGGTGGCGTTGCCCAGGTTCAGCAGGCGGCCCTCGGAGAGGATGATGATCTTCTTGCCGTCGGGGAAGGTCCAGGTGTGGACCTGCGGCTTGATCTCGTCCTTGACGATGCCGGGGATCTTGGCGAGGCCGGCCATGTCGATCTCGTTGTCGAAGTGGCCGATGTTGCCGACGATCGCCTGGTGCTTCATCTTGGCCATGTCACTGGCCATGATGATGTCCCGGTTACCGGTCGTGGTGACGAAGATGTCGGCCTTGTCGATGACCTCGTCCAGCGTCGTGACCTGGTAGCCGTCCATGGCGGCCTGCAGCGCGCAGATCGGGTCGATCTCGGTGACGATCACGCGGGCGCCCTGACCGCGCAGGGACTCCGCGCAGCCCTTGCCCACGTCGCCGTAGCCGCAGACGACCGCCGTCTTGCCGCCGATGAGGGTGTCCGTGGCGCGGTTGATGCCGTCGATCAGGGAGTGGCGGCAGCCGTACTTGTTGTCGAACTTCGACTTGGTGACGGCGTCGTTGACGTTGATCGCCGGGAACAGGAGGGTGCCCTCGCGCTGCATCTCGTACAGGCGGTGGACGCCGGTCGTGGTCTCCTCGGTCACGCCGCGGATCTCGGACGCCAGCTGGGTCCACTTCTGGGGGTTCTCGCCCAGGGTGCGGGTCAGCAGCTGGAGGATGACGCGGTGTTCCTCGGACTCGGCGGTGTCGGGCGAGGGGACCTTGCCGTCCTTCTCGTACTCGACGCCCTTGTGGACGAGGAGGGTGGCGTCACCACCGTCGTCGAGAATCATGTTCGGGCCGCCGGTGGGGCTGTCCGGCCAGGTCAGCGCCTGCTCCGTGCACCACCAGTACTCCTCGAGCGTCTCGCCCTTCCAGGCGAAGACGGGGATGCCCTGCGGGTTGTCCGGCGTGCCGTTCGGGCCGACGGCGATGGCGGCCGCCGCGTGGTCCTGGGTGGAGAAGATGTTGCAGGACGCCCAGCGGACCTGCGCGCCGAGCGCGGCCAGCGTCTCGATGAGCACGGCGGTCTGGACGGTCATGTGCAGAGAGCCGGTGATACGGGCGCCGGCCAGGGGCTGGGCCTCGGCGTACTCCTTGCGGATCGCCATCAGACCGGGCATCTCGTGCTCGGCGAGGGTGATCTCCTTGCGGCCGAACTCGGCCAGCGAGAGGTCGGCGACCTTGAAGTCCTGTCGGTTCTCGACAGTCGTCATTGCGAGCTGCTCCTCGGGGTTGGGTCGAGGTGGGTACGGCTGGTCTGCGCGGCGGCGGGCACAGGGTGCCCGAAGAGGACACAGGCATGCCCACGTGCGCGCAGCGCAGTCCGTCGGAGGCCCTCTCTCCCTCGGTCGGCCCGTCCTGGACCGCCCGACCGCCATCAGCAGCGACGTCTGGCTCCGTTCCAAGCTACACCGGAGGACCCAGCCGTCCCCAGTCCGCCTCCCAAGACGTCTGGTTGCTTGCGGCCGGCCTCCTGGGCGCGGTGCCGTGTGACGGGGCCTTCACGTGGTCCGTCGGGCTCAGCGTGTGATCAGTGCCCGGCGCTCGGCACGGGTCCACCGGGCGTCGCCTCGGGGTCCGGGCCCTTCGCGGCCTCGGCCTCGCTGTAGATGTCCGGTTCGAGGTAGATGACGCGGGCGATGGGGACAGCGGCGCGGACGCGGGCTTCGGCGGCGTTGATCGCGGAGGCGACCTGGGCGGCGGTGTCGTCGTGCTGCACGGCGATCTTGGCGGCGATCAGCAGCTCCTCGGGGCCCAGGTGGAGCGTGCGCATGTGGATGAGGCCGGTGACCGTGTCACCGTCGACGATCGCCGCCTCGATCTGCTTGACCACGTCGACGCCCGCGGCCTCGCCGAGGAGCAGGGACTTGGTCTCGGCGGCGAGGACCAGGGCGATCAGCACGAGGAGGACACCGATGCAGACGGTGCCGATGCCGTCCCAGATGCCGTCACCGGTGATCAGGGCCAGGCCGACGCCGCAGAGGGCGAGGACCAGGCCGATGAGCGCGCCGAAGTCCTCCAGGAGGACGACCGGCAGCTCGGGCGCCTTGGCGCGGCGGATGAACTGTGCCCACGACAGCGTGCCGCGCAGTTCGTTGGACTCCTTTATCGCCGTGCGGAAGGAGAAGCCCTCGGCGATGACCGCGAAGACGAGGACGCCCACCGGCCAGTACCAGTGCTCCAGGGCGTGCGGGTGCCGGATCTTCTCGTAGCCCTCGTAGATGGCGAACATGCCGCCGATGGAGAACAGGACGATGGAGACGAGGAAGGCGTAGATGAACCGCTCGCGGCCGTAGCCGAACGGGTGCTGGGGGGTCGCCTCGCGCTGGGCGCGTTTGCCGCCGACCAGCAGCAGGAACTGGTTGCCGGAGTCGGCGACGGAGTGGACGCCCTCGGCGAGCATCGACGACGAGCCGCTGAAGGCGAACGCGACGAACTTCGATGCCGCGATCGCGAGGTTGGCGCCGAGTGCCGCCACGATCGCCCTGGTGCCGCCTGACGCGCTCATGTGTTCGCGTTGTCCCTTCGTAGCCGTCGCGCCGGGGACGTCCGTACGTGCCGGACGCCGTCCGGGGCTTTGCCCGTCCTTTGCCGGTGGGCCATTGTTGCAGCAGGCTCCGACAGCGGTGCGCGGGGCCGGGACCGCGACGGCGCCCGGCCCGGGGGCCGGGCGGCGGCGTCAGGCGGCGACCGTGGCCCGGAAGACCGTGCCGGCCCCGGACACCTCGGCCTGCTCCTCCGCCGGTACGAACACCGACCCGCCGGGCGCGAGCACCTCGTCGCCCGCGCGGACGGAACCGGCCGTGCACAGCAGGATCTGCGGGGTCGCGCGGGTGAGGTCGCGCGGGGCGGCGCCCTCGGTCAGTACGTAGCGGGACAGGCGGAACTCGTCGATGGGGGTCTCGTAGACCTCCTCGCCGTCGGCGGAGGCCTCGGGGCGCAGGACGCCGGGGTCGCTCGCCTCGAAACGGACGATGCGCAGCAGTTCGGGGACATCGACGTGCTTGGGGGTCAGGCCGCAGCGCAGGACGTTGTCGGAGTTGGCCATGATCTCGACGCCGAGGCCGTTCAGGTAGGCGTGCGGGACGCCGGCGCCGAGGTAGAGGGCCTCGCCGGGCTGGAGCCGGACGTGGTTGAGCAGCATCGCGGCGATCACGCCGGGGTCGCCGGGGTAGTGGTGGGCGATGTCGGCGTACGGGGCGTAGGTGCCGCCGAGACGGGTGCAGGCCGCGGTCGCCTCGTTGACCGTGTGGGTCATCTCCTCGGGGTCGGCGGTCAGCACGGCGGTGAGGACCTCGCGCAGGGCGGCGTCTTCGGGGTGGGCGTGCAGCAGGTCGACGTACGGCTTGAGGGGGTCGACGTCCAAGCCGGCCAGCAGGTCGGCGGCGGCGTCGGGGGCGCGGAAGCCGCACAGGCCGTCGAACTCGGTGAGGGCGCAGATCAGCTCGGGCTTGTGGTTGGTGTCCTTGTAGTTGCGGTGGGGCGCGTCGACGGGGATGCCGCGGCGCTCCTCGTCGGCGTAGCCCTCCTTGGCCTGCTCCAGGTTCGGGTGGACCTGGAGGGAGAGCGGGGCGCCGGCGGCGAGGATCTTCAGCAGGAACGGCAGCCGGGGGCCGAACCGGGCGACCGTCCGCTGCCCCAGTTCACGTTCCGGGGCCTTGTCGATCACCTCGTTGAGGGGGCCGCGCGGGGTGCGCGAGGGTGCGCCGGGGTGGGCGCCCATCCACATCTCCGCCTGCGGCTCACCGGTCGGCTCGACGCCGAGGAGCCGGGGGAGGGCGGTGGTCGAACCCCAGGCGTAGGGGCGGATGGTGTTGTCGAGGCGGTCCATGGGTCTTCTTTGTCTCCGTACGTACGCTCCCGGCCGGCGCCCCTCTGGACGGGCCGGCCGGTGTGCGCTGGTCAGCTGGTGTGAGTCTGGATCAGGCCCCGGGAGCCAAGATCAGGGGCCGGAAGCGAGCGCCACGTAAACAGCGGCGAAATCCGTGATGGCGATCAGCTCCGCGAGGGTCTCCAGCTCGTCGCCGTCCTCCGGCTCGAGTTCGCTGATCGCCGTGTCATGGCTGAGGGCCAGGTCCCGGGCGGCGGGGGCGGCGCTCAGGCCGCCGATGGGGCGGTCGCGCAGGAGTACCACGCGCGCGTGCAGGGCTTGTGCCTCCTCGACGCGGTCGCGGAAGAAGTCGTCGGGGTCGGCGCCCGCGGCGAGTGGGCCGGAGAGCAGCACGCCGTGCGCGGCGAGGGCTTCGGGCAGCTGCGCGGTGAGCGCGGGACGGCCGGCCAGCTCGGCGAGCGCGGCGGCGAAACGGCGGCCGGCGGGTGCGGCGGAGACGCCCTCCGTCCAGATCACCGGGAGCGCCTCGGCGAGTTCGGCGGCGAGGTTCTTGGCGGGGTTGCCGTAGGTGGCGATGGCCGGGCCGCAGCGTTCGGCGACCTGGTCGAGTCGGTCGGCGACCTTCTCCAGGGCATCGGGCGGCGCGGAGAGCAGACCGGTGCGGTCCAGGAGGGCGAGCAGCGGGGTGAGCAGGGCCCACAGGACGCCGGGCGCGGAGGCGGCGAGGGGTTCCTCCTGCTCGTAGGGGGCGGTCGCCATCGGCACGAACAGGCCGTGGGCGGCGGTCACCGCCTCCGTGATCGGGGAGCGGGCGGGAGCGACGGCGACGACGGTGCAGCCGCGGCGGTAGGCCTGCTCGACCAGGATGCCGAGGCCGGGTTCGGAGCCGTCGGGGGTGGCGATCAGCAGCAGGTCGACGGGCCCGGCCCAGCCGGGAAGCTCCCAGCGCAGCGCGCCGGCCGCGGGGGCGACGCCGGTGGGGTGGATGCGGACGACCGGGCAGGCGGCGCCGGCGAGGGTGCCGAGCAGCTCGGCGACCCCCACGGAGGCGGTGCCGGGGCCCGCGATGAGGACGGCTCGGGGGCGGCCGTCGGGCTTCAGGTCGTTGACCCCTGCCTCGGCGGCGAACCGCACGGCTGTGCGGACCCGGGCGCCTGCCTCGGCGGCGCCCCTGAGCAGTCCGCGTCGGTCGACGCGCGCCAGCGCCTCGGGGTCGTCGAGCAGCGATTCGTCGAGCATGGGCGGCAGCCTCCGATCGCCGGGTGCGTCAGGCGGGGCGGCGGGCCTCGTCGACGAGCAGGACCGGGATGCCGTCCCGGACGGGATAGGCGAGGCCGCAGTCCTGGCCGGTGCAGACCAGCTCGCTGTCCTCCTCCTTGAGCGGGGCGTGGCACGCCGGGCAGGCGAGGATCTCCAGGAGGCCGGCTTCGAGCGGCATGACGGGTCCCTTCGGGCTGGTGCGCTTGGCCTGGTCAGACTACCGCCGCGGGCGGCGGCGTGCGGAGGTTGGGCGGGGCGGGCGCCGCGGGGCGCGCCCGCCCCGCCTCCCCCGTCGTGTGGTGGGGCGTCAGGCCCGGATGATCTCCAGCGCCTCGTCGCGGATCTTCGCCATGGTCGCCTCGTCCCTCGCCTCGGCGTTCAGGCGCAGGAGCGGCTCGGTGTTGGACGGGCGGACGTTGAACCACCAGTCGGCGGAGGAGACGGTCAGGCCGTCCAGCTCGTCCAGTTCAACGCCCTCGCGGCCCTCGTAGGCGGCCTTGATGGCGGCGAGGCGGCCCTGCTGGTCGTCGACCGTGGAGTTGATCTCGCCGGAGCCCACATAGCGGTCGTACTCGGCCACGAGCTGGGAGAGCGGGCCGTCCTGGCCGCCGAGGGCCGCGAGGACGTGGAGGGCGGCCAGCATGCCCGTGTCGGCGTTCCAGAAGTCCTTGAAGTAGTAGTGCGCGGAGTGCTCGCCGCCGAAGATGGCGCCGGTGCGGGCCATCTCGGCCTTGATGAAGGAGTGGCCCACGCGGGTGCGGACCGGCGTGCCGCCGTTCTCCCGGACGACCTCGGGCACCGACCAGGAGGTGATCAGGTTGTGGATGACCGTGCCCTTGCCGCCGTGCTTGGCCAGTTCCCGGGCGGCGACCAGTGCGGTGATCGAGGACGGGGTGACCGGGTCGCCGTGCTCGTCGACGACGAAGCAGCGGTCGGCGTCGCCGTCGAAGGCGATACCGATGTCGGCGCCCTCTTCGCGGACGCGCTTCTGCAGGTCGACGATGTTCTTCGGGTCGAGCGGGTTGGCCTCGTGGTTGGGGAACGTGCCGTCCAGCTCGAAGTACATCGGGACCAGGTCGATGGGCAGCCCGGCGAGGACGGTCGGCACGGTGTGGCCGCCCATGCCGTTGCCGGCGTCGACGACGACCTTCAGGCGGCGGATGGAGGTCAGGTCGGCGAGGGTGCGCAGGTACGCCGCGTAGTCCTCCAGCGTGTCGCGCCGGCTGATCGTTCCCGGCGTCGCCACGGGCTGCGGCGCTTCCCCGTCCAGCCACTCCTCGACCAGGGCGCGGATCTCGGCGAGGCCCGTGTCCTGGCCGACGGGGGCGGCGCCCGCGCGGCACATCTTGATGCCGTTGTACTTCGCCGGGTTGTGCGAGGCGGTGAACATGGCGCCCGGCAGGTTCAGCGCGCCCGACGCGTAGTACAGCTGGTCAGTCGAGCACAGGCCGATCTCGGTGACGTCCGCACCGCGTCCGGCGGCTCCCCGCGCGAAGGCGTCCGCGAGGCCCGGGGACGAGGGCCGCATGTCATGGCCGATCACGATCGCGTCCGCGCCGGTCACCTGGGCGAAGGCCGCGCCGAACAGCTCGGCCAGCGTCTCGTCCCACTGGTCCGGGACCACCCCGCGCACGTCGTACGCCTTCACGATCTGCGACAGATCAGCAGCCACGGCCAACCCTCCTGAGTTCTCGACGATGTCCCCAAACTACCTGCTGGGACACGTGCCTGACCGGGGCTCCCCGGGTCCGACGAACACTTCGAACGGACTTCATACCGGGTCTCACCCTGCACACCGGCCCTCAGGGAGCGCACCCGATGCGGGCGGGCGTGGCGGAGAGCAGTGGGAGGCTCAGTTGTCGGGCGAACGCAGGACCCGCAGATGGCCGCGGCGTGCGACCTCCATCGGGTCGGCCGTACGGGCGCTGCCGCCGCCTGCCTCGGCCGCGCGCTGCTGGGGGCGGGCCGCCTCACGGACCGCGTTGGCCAGCGCTTCCAGGTCGTCGCCGCTGGGGCGCGTGGGGGCCGAGCCGTCCAGCAGCCGGACGACCTCCCAGCCGCGCGGCGCGGTCAGCCGCTCGGAGTGCTCGGCGCACAGGTCGTAGCAGTGGGGTTCGGCGTAGGTGGCGAGCGGGCCGAGGACCGCGGTCGAGTCGGCGTAGACGTACGTCAGCGTCGCGACGGCGGGTCGGCCGCAAGCGGTGCGCGAACAGCGACGTACAGGGCTCACGACGTTGGACGGTACCGCACTCTTGAGCGGGCCGCGACGACTCTCCCCCAGGTCACTCCACCGTGTCGCGCTGTGAAACACCCCACACCCACCTTCGGGGCCGCCTGGCTGACCTGCGTGGACAGCTCATGCCGAGATACCGGACGGCTCTGAAATCGGTCACCACTTGGTACAAATCTCGTCAAAGTTCATGAGCTCGGCGGTCTCGGAGGGATACGGAATCGCGCCCAAGCTTGGCTGGAATGGTCATCAGGCGACACGCCCCGCGACCTCCGGCACCCGGGGGGGCACACCGTCCACGGCGAGCCGGCCGGGCGCCGCAGCCGGAAGCGGCCGGCGCCGGGCCCCACGCGGACCTGCCCGGAGCAGCCGGGGTCCGCGTGGGGCCGGGCGCGCCGCCGGCTCGGGGACTACGCTTCTTTCAGTGATGGACACCCCCGTACCGCCCCGCGCCGCCGCACCCGGGCCCCGCCGCCGTGACCGCCACGGCCGAGGTATGCGCGGCCCCGTCGCACCGCCCCAGGTGCCGCTCTCCGCGAGCCGCGCCGAGGTGTTCGCGGATCTGGTGCAGGACTCCGTTGAACGGCTGGAGCGACGCTGGCCGCAGCTCGCCGAGATCGACTTCCTGGTCCTGGAGGTGCCGCGGCTGGACGGCCCAGGCGCGGGCTGGAGCGATGAGGCCGTACCCCTGGGAGGCACGATCCCGGCCCGCGACGGCCGCCGCGCCCGCGTGGTGGTCTACCGGCGCCCGGTCGAGATCCGCACCAAGGGCCGCGACGAGCGTGCCGCCCTGGTCCACGAGGTGGTCGTGGAGCAGGTGGCGGAGCTGCTGGGGCTGACTCCGGAGACGGTGGATCCCCGCTACGGCGAGGACTGAGCCCCGCACCCCCACGGGTCCTTCCGCATGCTCACGGACCCTCCCGTCACTTCTTCAGGAGCACCGACAGGTCCTGGCGTGCCTCCGGCACCGCCACCGTGCCCCGGTCGTCCGGCAGGGTCTGCACGGTGAACGCCGACAGCCCCTCGATGGTCGTCTGGAGCATGCGCGAGGCGTAGACGGGGCCGCCGGAGAGCGTCTCCACGGTGAGTGCGTAGGTGCCCTTCAGGCCGCTCGGCACGGGCGCGTCCACGTCCTGTGTCGTACCGCCCTTGATCGTGTACTGCTTCGTCACCGCTGTGCCGCCCTCACTGCCCGCGGACGCGGTGACCTTGACGGTGGCCGTGGCGCCCGGTGCGGCCAGCGCGAGCGTGGTGCCCTTGGCGCTGTTGTCGGCGACCGAGGCGCGTGTGCCGACCGGCGCGGTGGCCGGGATGAACGCCGACTCCTGCCCGCCGCCCTTGCCCCGCACCACGCGCACCGCGGCGACCACGGGGACCGGGCTGTCGGTGGGCGTCAGTACGAGGGAGCCGGCCTCGCCGCGCGTGACGTCGCCGAGGTCCACGGCGGTGGTCATGCCGGCCTTCACATGCAGCGTCTCGTTCCCGGCCGGGGTGATCTCCCCGGAGGGCGAGGCGAGCCGCACCTTGAGGTCGGCGTCGGAGTCGCCGGGTGCGAAGGCGACCAGACGCACGTCGGTGGCGTCCTTGGGGATACCGGGCAGCACCAGGGAGCCCGCCGGATCGGTGGAGGCGGGCAGCCAGTCGCCGCCCTGCTTGTCGTCCAGGGCCTGCACGGCGGCGGCGACCCGGCCGCTGCGGACGCCGACGTGGACCGTGAGGTCGCTCTCCTGGGCCTGGGTGAGCGTGGACAGCAGGATCGGTTCGCTGGAGTGCGGCTGGACGGTGATGCCCTCGCCGACGGTCGACTTGAGGTTGCCGTCCTTGCCGTACAGCTCGATGTCGACGACCGCGGCGGAGTCGTCGGGGTTGGTCAGGTGCACGTAGTCGGTGCGCGACGCGGTGGTGGCGGCGCCCGGGAACCAGAACTCGGTGTCGGGGGCGGTGCAGCTCGTGCCCAGCAGTCCGCGCCCGGTGCCGGCGGCGACCGCGGTGGTCTCCTGGACCGTCCAGCCGGGCGCGAAGCTGCCCGTGGCCGTGCCGACCAGGGCGGGCGTGTCGGCGCCCGAGGCGTCCCCGGTGGCCGGGGTGCCGGGCTGCTTCTGGGTCAGCGTCGGCGCGCCGGACTGCTTCTTGCCCTTGCTCGCCTTGCCGACCTTGCCCGTGGCCGTGCTGTCCGTCGACTGCTCGGCCGCCACGGCCAGTTGGGCCTTGCCGCTGCCGCCGGCGCCTTGCACGACCGGCGTGAAGGACGTGTACGAGGTGTCGGCGAGGTCGGAAGTGCTCGGCTGGGGGCACAGCAGCCGGGTCTGCTCCACGGGCAGCCGGGCGGCCGTCTTCCGGGTGTCGCTGCCGGAGGCGGCCGGCGCGCCGAGTGCGGCGAATCCGGTGACGGCGGCGAGCGCGGTCGCGCCGGCGATCAGGGACAGGGTCGTGCGGTTCACTGCTGGCTCCCGTCGGGGCGCTCACTGTCGGTGCCGTGCGCCGGGTCGTACGGCGTGGCGTAGCCCTGGGTGTACGTCGGGTCGTACGGCGCCGTGTTGCCGTAGGCGTACGGGTCGTACTGGGCGCTTTGATAGGGGTCGGCCTGGTACGGCTGCTGCTCGTAGGCGCCCGGCGCGTACTGCTGGGGGACGCCCGGGTAGTGCTCGCCGCCGTAGGAGCCGTACTCGGTGTCGGCGTAGCCCGTCGTGTCCCACTCCCCGTACGCCGGCTGGTGCGGCACGGCGGCGGGGGGCTCCTCGGCGGGGGCGGGTGGGGTGCCGGTGTCCTGGGCGGCGGACTCCTCCGCCTCGGCCTGCGCGCGCAGCCGGCGGGCGCGGCGGCCCTCACCGGTGATGTCCTGCGCGGGCACCACCCGCTCCTGAGGAAGGTCGTCGTCGATGTCACGGCGGCGGCCGGGCAGGGCGAGCACCACCAGGACGACGGCGAGCGCGCCCTGCGTCCACAGCCAGGCGGTGTGGCCGAGCGGAGTGTCGTAGGTGACGTCCAACCTGCCGCCGGATGCGGGCAGTTGGAAGCCCTGCGCCCAGCCGTCCACGGTGGTGGCGGTGAGCGGCTTGCCGTCCAGGGTGGCGGTCCAGTCCCGGTCGGCGGTGTCGGCGATCCGCAGGGTGCGGCCCTGAGCGCCCGAGGGGATCGTGGTGTGGATCTCCACGGGCCCGGCGGCGACGGGTTGCGGCGCTCCCGTACCGCCGATGATCGCGGCGCGGGAGACCTCGCGGTCGATCCGCCACAGGGCGCTGCCGTCCTGCTGGCTGAGCCGGGTCAGGCCGGGCGTGGCGTCCAGGACGCGGCTGATGTCGCGGGGCGCGCCCTTGCGGACGAGGACATAGCGCACGGCGAAGCCGCCGAGTTCATCGGCCTGGTCGGCGCCGGAACCCGCGACGAGGTTGGCGACGACCTTGTCGAGCTGCTTGTTCTCGCCGTCCTCGGCGGCGAGTTCGCCGTCGCCGAGGCGGGCACCGGAGCCACGGACCAGGGTGTAGCCCACGCGCGCGGTGGACTCGCCGTCGAGGACGAGGGTGCGGGCCTGGTCGCTGGTGCCGCTCTCCTCGGCGACGAACGCGGGCACCTGCACGGGGTCGCGCCGCTCCACCGGCCCGTCCGCGCCGCGGATCATCCACCCGGAGGCGATGAGCAGCGGCCCGGCCGCGGAGGCGAACGCGATGAGCGCGGCGACCGGCTGGCGCCAGCCGAAGCTCTGCTCGGCCACGCGCGCGCGTGCGCCGTCCGCACCGACGGCGGCGGCGGCCAGCAGCGCGAGACCGTAGACGAGGGTGGCGGGTCCGGCCCAGGTCGAGCGGTTGGACAGGACCGCGAAGACGAGCGCCACCAGGGCGACAGCCCACGCCGTCCAGATGGCGGCCTGGCGCTCGCCGCGCATCAGGGCGGCCAGCGCCGCGAGGACGACGCCGATGAGCATCAGCCCGCTGACCGTGCCGGGCCCGCCCGGGCTGGCACCGAGCAGGTCGGAGGCGGAGGCCGCGCTCGCGCCGTACGCCAGACCGGCCTCCTTGAAGAAGCCGAACGGCAGCAGCGTCAGCGACCACGGGGCGAGCAGCAGCAGCGGGGTGCCGACCTGGGCGAGGAAGCGCAGGCCGTGGGCGACGACGTCGTTGCGGCGCACGACGAGCAGCCCGATGCCCAGGATCAGGGCGATCGGCCACACGATCGGCGTGAACGCGGTGGTGATCGTCAGCAGCAACGCGTAGGCCCAGGTGGCGCGCCAGCTGCCCCGCGCGCCGGAGGCGTGGGCGAGGCCACTGGCCGCGATGCCCGCGCGTGCGATGAGCGGCAGCAGGACCGCGAGGACCGCGGTGCCGATGCGGCCACCGGCGAGGGCGCCGGTGGCGGCGGGCAGGAAGGCGTAGGCGACGGACGCCCACGCGCGCAGCAGCCGCGACTCGACGAGGGGACGCGAGGCGAAGTACGCGGTGAACCCGGCGAGCGGCACGGAGCAGACGAGCAGCACCGTGACCGCGAGACCGGTGGAGCCGAACAGCATCGAGGCGAGCAGGGCGACGAGCGCCAGATACGGCGGCGCGGAGTGCGTGCCGCCGGCGCCCACCGGATGCCAGGCGTCGAGATAGCGCGACCACAGCTCGGAGGAGTCGGCGGGCGCGGGCAGCAGCGCGCCGCCGGCGAGCGCGCCACCGCCGAGCAGCGCGCGGCAGGCGACGAGCGAGACGAGCAGGAGGACGCCGAAGAGCACCGGTCCGGGCTTGCGGGCGATGCGCTTGAGCCGTGCGAACTGCTCGACCTCCAGGAAGTCGGCGTCGTCACCACCGGGTCCGGACTCCAGGCCGCCGCCGTGCCGGCCGGCCGAGGACACCTCGGGGTCGGAGCGGCCCACGAGGTTGCTCGCGACCTGTTCGACGGTGGCCCGGACGGTGGCTCCGGGCGGTGGGAACAGCGCGCGCAGCTCGCCCTTGTCGACCTGCGGGCGGCCGCGCCTGTGGCGTCCGGCGATGATCCGCTCGGGCCGCAGCAGCGTCCCCAGCAGACCGCGGATCTCGTCGACGGCCTGGCCGGGCACCTTGCCGACGAGGTAGGCCACCGTGCGCAGCAGGGTGCCGAGCACCAGGCGGAGCAGGACCCAGGGCAGCTGTGCGCTGCGGGCGTTGACGAGGAGGGTGTAGACGGCGCCCGCCTTGTCCACCTTGTGCGGGGAGGCCGCGGTGCGGCCCACACAGTCGACGGTGCGGCGCTCGCGGGAGGCCGCCTCGGCGTGTCGTACGACCGCGTCGGGGGCGACGAGGACGCGGTGGCCGGCGGCCTGGGCGCGCCAGCACAGGTCGACGTCGTCCCGCATCAGAGGCAGGTTCCGGTCGAATCCGCCGAGCTGCTCGAAGACGTCACGCCGGATCAGCATGCCGGCGGTGGACACGGACAGCACCGGGCGGACGTGGTCGTGCTGGCCCTGGTCCTGTTCACGCCGCTCCAGGCCGGTCCAGCGGCGGCCGGAGTTGGCGATGGTGACGCCGACCTCGAGCAGTTGCCGGCGGTCGTACCAGCCGCGGAGCTTGGGGCCGACGACGGCGACCTCGCGGCCGAGCTCCTCCTCGTGGTCCACGACGCGCAACAGCTCGGCCAGGGCGCCCGGTTCGGGCGCGCAGTCGTCGTGCAGGAGCCACAGCCACTGCACCGGCTCGCCGTACGGCAGCTCGGGCATGTCGTAGGCCTCGTCCCGCCAGCTGCGGGTCACGGGGTCCCAGCCGCTGGGGCGCTTGAGGTAGGGCAGGTCGTCCGGGGTCAGTGCGGGCGCCGAGCGGCTCGCCTCCTCGACGGCCTGGCCGAAACCGGTGCGCCGGGCGAGGTGCAGGACGCGGTCGGGGCCGAGGGCCTCGGTGAGCAGCTGGGCGGAGTCGTCCGCGCTGCCGGTGTCGGCCGCCACGGCGTTCTGCACGGGGCGCTCCTGGCCGAGCAGCCCGGCGAGCGCGTCGGGCAGCCAGCGGGCGCCGTCGTGGGCGACGAGCACCGCGGTGACCACGTGACGCGGGAACTCTGGTGGAGACGGGTCGTGTTGGACCGCCGAATGGCTGTGCACGGACATCGAGGTACGGGCCCCGGTTCGTTGGACTGCGGTGGACGCCTGTGCCCCGAGGGGGCAGCGGGACGTCTCGGACGGAGGCCCACACTAACGGTTGGACAAGATCACGGCCCGCCGCCTGTGGACAACCCACCTGCGACGGGCCATTCGTTACGAAAGGATGTGCGGCTTTTCGTCACTCGCCGCAGCGACCGCGGTGACGTCAGACGGCGGCCTTCTTCAGACGGCGGCGCTCACGCTCGGACAGGCCGCCCCAGATGCCGAACCGCTCGTCGTTGGCGAGCGCGTACTCGAGGCACTCGGAGCGGACCTCGCAGGCGAGGCAGACCTTCTTGGCCTCGCGGGTGGAGCCGCCCTTCTCGGGAAAGAAGGACTCGGGGTCGGTCTGGGCGCACAGCGCGCGCTCCTGCCAGCCGAGTTCCTCGTCCGCGTCGTCGACCAGCAGTTGCTGCACCAGCTCGGTCATGTGCGCCCCTCGTCTGTCTTTCGCGTCCCCGTGATGTAGCCGTTACCGAATCCGGCTGAACGACACGAGTGAAATTACAAGTGTGCCGATCCGGGCCAGTCAAGCCGAGATCTGCTATTGGGCCCCTTATTCACTCTGCGGAACCAAGGCTATGCGGAAAGTGTTCAAATCGGCATAAACCATGACAGCCTGCGGGGGTCCAGACGGCTCTGTCACCCCTCAGCGAGAAGGACGCCCAGGAGTTCGATCTCGTTCCGACACGCACACCGAAGCGAACCGGATCACATTCGGATCACGAGATCGCAACGACGTCCACGTACCCGGCGGTGCGCCATGTGTCCCCCCGACTCCACTGAACAAACCTTTCCTCTGCAGGATGAACCGGATGAGGTGAAACAGCTCCCACATGGCGGACGCGAAGTTGACAGGAAAAGGTGTGAACCGATGTCCTAGTGGGCATGCTCGCGAACTCGGCACTCACCCAGACCCGCACCGCCGGGTCCCACGGTGCTGCCCGCGCTCGCTGTAGCTGTTGCTGTTCCGACTGTTGAGCCTTCCCCCGCGCTCCGGCCGTCCCCGGGTCCACATGACCCGGCTGTTGTTCCCTCCGCCCGCACCAGGGCTCGCGCCGCGCCCGTGACCCGGGCGGACGACACGCGACACCCCACCCCCCGCACTCTCCCGCCGAGGAACCACCGCACCCATGAACAGCGACAGCGACCTGCAGATCGCCGGCGACATCCTGGAAGTACCGCACCTGCTCCAGCCGCCGCGCGAGCACCCGGTCACCGTGGCCGAGTTCGCCGGGCTCGCCCGCACCATCACCGCCGACCGCTCCCGGTGGGAGCACCTGGTCCGGTACGACGCGACCACCCGCTGGTACCACCGGCTGCAGACAGGGCCCGGCTACGAGGTATGGCTGCTGTCCTGGGTGCCCGGGCAGGGCAGCGGGCTGCACGACCACGGGCGCTCGTCCGGCGTGCTGACCGTCCTGCACGGCGCGCTCACGGAGCGCACGGAGCGCGGCACCCGCGCGTTGCGTGCGGGGGCGCAGCGCGTGTTCGCGCCCGGCTACGTACACGAAGTGGTGAACGACGCCCTGGAACCTGCGGTGAGTCTGCACGTCTACTTCCCCGGGCTGACGGAGATGCCGATGCACACCGGGGCCTGCGCGGCGGAGCGCGGCACGGTGGACACGGTTACGGCCTGAGAGCCTGGGTCCCCCCGGCGGGCAGCGGGTCGGGCGTGACCGCTGCCGGGCGGCGTCGCGGGTGCCCCCGTCGGGGCACGCGTTGTCACAGGCGCCTGCAAGACTGCCTCCATGCGCATTGTGGTTCTGGCAGGCGGCATCGGCGGTGCCCGTTTCCTGCGTGGTCTGAAGCGGGCCGTGCCCGACGCGGAGATCACCGTCATCGGCAACACCGGCGACGACATCCACCTCTTCGGGCTGAAGGTCTGCCCGGACCTCGACACGGTGATGTACACGCTCGGCGGCGGCATCAACGAGGAACAGGGCTGGGGCCGGTCCGACGAGACCTTCCACCTCAAGGAGGAGCTCGCGGCGTACGGCGTCGGGCCGGAGTGGTTCGGGCTCGGCGACCGTGACTTCGCCACGCACATCGTGCGGACCCAGATGCTGGGCGCGGGCTACCCGCTGAGCGCGGTGACCCAGGCCCTGTGCGACCGCTGGAAGCCGGGGGTCCGGCTGATCCCCATGTCGGACGACCGCGTCGAGACGCACGTCGCCGTCACGCTGCCCGACAGCGACTCCGCCGCGGGCTCCGGCGAGCGCAAGGCGATCCACTTCCAGGAGTACTGGGTGCGGCTGCGCGCCTCCGTCCCGGCCGAGGCGGTCGTGCCGGTCGGCGCGGAGCAGGCGAAGCCCGCGCCGGGTGTCCTGGAGGCGATCGCCGAGGCGGACGTGATCCTCTTCCCGCCGTCCAACCCCGTCGTCTCCATCGGCACGATCCTGGCGGTCCCCGGCATCAGGGAGGCCATCGCGGAGGCTGGGGTTCCGGTGGTGGGCCTGTCCCCCATCATCGGTGACGCTCCCGTGCGCGGGATGGCCGACAAGGTGCTCGCGGCGGTCGGTGTGGAGTCCACGGCCGCGGCGGTCGCCGAGCACTACGGCTCGGGGCTGCTGGACGGCTGGCTCGTCGACACGGTGGACGCGGCCGCCGTTCAGCGCGTGGAGGCCGCGGGCATCCGCTGCCGCGCCGTGCCGCTGATGATGACGGACCTGGAGGCGACGGCGCGGATGGCCCGCGAGGCCCTGGCGCTGGCGGAGGAGGTGCGGGGGGCTTGAGCGGCGGGCTTTCCATGGATTCGGGGGCCGGCGGTGGTACGCCCGCCGCCGTGCCCGCCTACCGGGTCTGGGCGGTTGCGGGGCTGCCGGAGATCCGAGAGGGCGACGACCTCGCCAAGGTCATCGCCGCGGCCGAGCCGGGACTCGTCGACGGCGACGTCCTGCTCGTCACCTCCAAGATCGTCTCGAAGGCGGAGGGGCGCGTCGTCCGGGCGGACGACCGGGAGGCCGCCATCGACGCCGAGACCGTGCGGGTCGTGGCTCGGCGCGGGCAGCTCAGGATCGTGGAGAACCGGCAGGGCCTGGTGATGGCCGCCGCCGGTGTCGACGCCTCCAACACCCCTGCCGGCACCGTGCTGTTGCTGCCCGAGGACCCCGACGCGTCCGCGCGCACCATCCGCGAGGGGCTGCGGGACACCCTCGGCGTGGAGGTCGGCGTGATCGTCACGGACACCTTCGGGCGGCCGTGGCGCACCGGACTCACCGATGTCGCCATCGGGGCGGCGGGCGTACGGGTCCTCGACGACCTGCGCGGCGGCACGGACGCGCACGGCAACCCGCTGAGCGCGACCGTCGTCGCCACCGCCGACGAGCTGGCGGCCGCCGGCGACCTGGTCAAGGGCAAGGCCGCCGGGCTGCCCGTCGCGGTGGTCCGCGGGCTGCCGCACGTGGTGACCGGGGACGACGGCGACGGGGCGAGCGCGATGGTGCGCGGCGCGCGCGACGACATGTTCCGGCTGGGCACCTCCGAGGCGGTACGGGAGGCGGTGACCCAGCGGCGTACGGTGCGCGCGTTCACCGACGAGCCCGTCGACCCCGGTGCCGTACGCCGTGCGGTGGCCGCCGCCGTGACGGCTCCGGCGCCGCACCACACCACGCCGTGGCGGTTCGTGCTGCTGGAGTCCGAGGAGTCGCGGACGCGGCTGCTCGACGCGATGCGGGACGCGTGGATCGCGGACCTGCGCCGGGACGGGAAGAGCGAGGAGTCCATCGCCAAGCGCGTCCGGCGCGGGGACGTACTGCGCAACGCGCCGTACCTCGTCGTGCCGTGCATGGTCATGGACGGCTCCCACACCTACGGCGACGCGCGGCGGGACGCGGCCGAGCGCGAGATGTTCGTGGTCGCGACGGGCGCGGGCGTGCAGAACCTGCTCGTCGCGCTCGCCGGGGAGCGGCTGGGCTCCGCGTGGGTGTCCTCGACGATGTTCTGCCGGGACGTCGTCCGCGAGGTACTGGAACTGCCGGAGAACTGGGAGCCGATGGGCGCCGTGGCGGTGGGGCATCCGGCCGAGGAGCCGAAGCCGCGACCGGAGCGGGATGCGGGGGCGTTCGTCGAGGTGCGGTGAGCGGGGCGGGCGCGCCGGACCGCCGCGGCAGGAACGCACGCGACGGCCCCCGCGGCCCACCCGCGCCGTCTACCCTCGAAGAACGCCCAGCCTGCCCGCCGAACCCACACCAGGACCTCATCCGTGGCCGGACGATTCGCCCCCCGCCCCACCCCGACGACCGCGCGCGGTGGGCATGTCGTCGTGCCCGCGGGCATTCCGCGGCCGGCCACGGCTCCCGGACGGCGGCGGACCTGGACCCCGCCCGGGCCACTGGACCTGGGCCTGGTGCTCGGGCCGCTGCGGCGCGGTCCCGCCGATCCCACCTTCCGGGCGACGCCCGACGGCTCGGTGTGGCGGGCCAGTCGTACGCCGCTCGGTCCGGGCACACTGCGGGTCGCGCTCCGGAGCGGGGTCGCCGAGGCGGAGGCCTGGGGACCCGGGGCGCAGTGGCTGCTGGACCAACTGCCGGAGCTGCTCGGCGCGTTGGACGCTCCCGACGCCTTCGAGCCACGGCACCGGCTGGTCGCGCTGGCCCGGCACCGTCGGCCGGGACTGCGGCTCACCCGGACCGGCCTGGTACTGGAGTCGCTGATTCCGTCGATCCTGGAGCAGAAGGTCACGACGGACGAGGCCTACCGGGCGTGGCGGCTGCTCGTGAGGAAGTTCGGGGAACCGGCGCCGGGGCCCGCGCCGGGGCGGATGCATGTGATGCCGGCGCCGCGGACGTGGGCGCTCATTCCGTCCTGGGAGTGGCACCGGGCCGGGGTCGACAACAAGCGGGCGTCGACGATCCTGCGGGCGGTGCGGGTCGCCGCCCGGCTGGAGCAGGCGGTGGGGATGGAGCCGGCCGAGGCCCAGGCACGGCTCGAGGTGGTTCCCGGGATCGGGCCGTGGACTTCGGCGGAGACCGTGCAGCGCAGTCACGGGGCGGCGGACTCGGTGACCGTGGGGGACCTGCATCTGCCCGGGATCGTGGGCTACGCGCTGGCCGGGGACCGGGACGCGGACGACTCCGTGATGCTGTCGCTGCTTCAGCCGTACGCGGGCCAGCGGCACCGCGCGGCACGCCTGATCCTGTTGAGCGGGTGTGCGCCGCCGCGGCGCGCTCCGCGGATGCGGCGCGGCGACATCGGACGGTGGTAGCACGACGCCGGGTGCACCCGCTCAGGGCACCCGGCGTCGTCGAGAAGCGCTACTGCTGGGCTACTGCTGGTCCGAGGAGAAGCGCACCGCTCCGGCCGGGATCCGCGCGTCGCACCAGACCCGTACTCCTTCTCGGAGTTCGTTGTCCGCGCCGACCACCGCGCCGTCGCCGATGACCGCGCCCGTGAGGATCGAGCGCTCGCCGATGCGGGAGCGGGCACCGATCAGGGAGTCCGTGATGACCGCCCCGGGCTCGACGACGGCGCCGGAGAGCACCGTGCTGCCGGAGATCCGGGCGCCCTCTCCGACGAACGCGCCCTCGCCCACCACCGTGCCGCCGGTCAGCTTCGCGTCCGAGGCCACCGAGGCCGTCGGCAGGATCAGGCGGTCGCCGCAACGTCCGGGCACCGCCGGGGACGGGGCGCGCCCGAGGACCAGGTCCGCCGAGCCGCGCACGAAGGCCGCCGGGGTACCCAGGTCCAGCCAGTACGTGGAGTCGACCATGCCCTGCAGGTGGGCTCCCGCCGCCAGCAGGTCCGGGAACGTCTCGCGTTCCACCGACACCGGGCGGCCCAGGGGAATGGTGTCGATCACCGAGCGGCGGAAGACGTACGCGCCGGCGTTGATCTGGTCGGTGACGATCTCCTCGGGAGTCTGCGGCTTCTCCAGGAACGCCGTCACCCGGCCCGTCTCGTCCGTGGGGACGAGGCCGTATGCCCTCGGGTCCGTCACCTTCGTCAGGTGCAGCGACACGTCCGCGCCCGTCGACTGGTGGGTGTGGACCAGGGCGCGGATGTCGAGGCCCGTGAGGATGTCCCCGTTGAAGACCAGTACCGGCTCCTCGGGACCGGAGTGGAGGCGGCTCGCCACGTTGCGGATGGCGCCGCCCGTGCCGAGGGGCTCCTCCTCCGTGACGTACTCGAGGCTGAGGCCGAGGGACGAGCCGTCACCGAAGTAGGGCTCGAAGACCTCGGCCAGGTAGGAGGTGGCGAGCACGATGTGCTCCACGCCCGCCGCCTTCGCCCGCGCCAGCTGGTGTGTGAGGAAGGGGACCCCGGCCGCCGGAACCATCGGCTTCGGGGTGTGCACCGTGAGCGGGCGCAGCCGGGTGCCTCTGCCGCCGACCAGGAGGATCGCTTCTGTCACCTGTCGTCTCTGCTTCCTGCCGGGACCGGCCAATCTGTGAATCGGCCGGCCAGTTTACGCAGACCGTGTTATGAGGACCGCAAAGGGCGTTATGAGGACCGTGAGAGTGGCCCCTCTCCGGCGCCCTCGATGACAGTGGGGTGTCCTTCGATGGCTGTGTGGGGTGGCCCCGCACACCTTCGTGCGGATGGACTCGTACGGTGTCGTGCGGACCGCCGCGCGGTGTGATGCCGCTCACCGTACGACGGCGTACGGGTGGTCCGTACGCCGTCATGCGCCGGCCCTCCGCCCTCAGCGGCCCTGCAGGCGGGCCGCGGTGGAGCGGATCGTGCCGAGTTTGCCGTACAGCTGCTGTCCGGGACAGTCCGTGGCGTACCCGTCGCGATGGCCGGAGAGTACATTCAGTCGCGCCTTCGCACCCTTTGGGTACAGATTGCCACCATCGGACTCCAGGTATGTCGTGCCGCGCGGATCCATGCCGTACAGACCGAGCTTCCACGCCGTCAGGGCGCCCACACCGTCCAGTGTGTCGGTCGACGGCTTGGTGTTGCCGGAGTAGGTGCCGATGGCGGCGACGCCCATGCTGTCACTGTTGAACCCGAGGGTATGGGCGCCCAGCACGGGCTTGTCGGTGCCCCCGGCGCGGCCCTCGTAGATGGTTCCGCACTTGTCGACGAGGAAGTTGTAGCCGATGTCCCGCCAGCCGTTACTCACCACGTGGTAACGGTAGATACTGCGGATGACGGAAGGGGCCTGCGCGCAGGTGTAGTTGTTGCCCGACGCCGTGTGGTGCACGAACGCCACCTTCACACTGTCGGTGTAGACGAAGCCCGCCTCGCGCAGCGTCTCGTCGGCGCCCCAGCCGCTGCGGGTGACGATTTTCGGGCGCGGGGCGGTGTGGGTCCTCGTGTGCTCCGGGAGCTGTTCCGGCTCCTTGCCCGGGGCTTCCTTCGCGGGGCCGGTGGTATCCGCGGGACTCGCGGTCCCCTTTGCCGGGTTTGCGGTCCCTTGTGCCGGATTCGGGGTCTCCTTCGCGGGATTCGCCGTTCCCTGCGCAGGGTCGGCCGCCTCCTCCGCCGTGTTCGAAGGCTCCTTCGCCGCTCCCTGTGGTCTCTGCGTTTCCTGCGCCCCGTGCGAGGGTGCCGGGATCGCGGCGCCGGGGGCACCCTCGTCGGACGGTTCCGGCGAGGCGGCGCGTGCGGTGGGGCCGGGGGCGCCCGCCTTCGAATCCGCGCCCGGATCCACCAGTTCGACACGGAGTCCGTCGGGGAGCGTGGGTGACCGCGTCGTTCCGGTGTCGTCCCGCTCGGCGCTCACCCGTACCTCCACCCCGTCCGAGTCACCGACCCACAGCGGCGCGGTCCCCCCGCGCACCCTGCCGGCCCGACCCTCGGTGGTGTCGGGGTCGGGGCCGTGGCCGTGGTGGTGCGTCTCGAGTTCCTGCCACTCGGACCACTGGTGCGTCCCGCTCGCGCGGGTACGGACCTCGACATGGCCGTGGAGGTCGACGCCCGGGTCGTCCCAGACGACGCCGACGAGCGAGAAGGAGCGCACCGTCTGCTGGGTCAGGCCCGCTTCGACCAACACCCCGGCGGCGCGGGTGATGGGCACCAGGGGGAGGGACTGGGTACTACCGGGGACGGCCGCCGAAGCCGACGGACCCCGCACGCCGGTTCCGGCCCCCGCGGCCGGGACCGCGAACGGAAGAGTCAGTACCGCCGCGCAGCTGACGCCGATCGAGGAAGCAAGATATCCACGCATGCCCATGATCTTGGACATATTCAGACATGTATGTCCATTTGGAATCTGACGACCCGTCGACCGCGCTCGGCCGAACCGGTGGTGCCCCACACCCCGCCACCGACGCCCGCACGTCCGCCCCCGCGTACGCTTGCGCGCGTGAACGCCACCGATCGCACCCCCGCCGACCTGCTGCGATCCGCGCTCGCCGCGGACCCCGCGCGCCCCCTCGTGACCTTCTACGACGACGCCACGGGCGAACGCGTCGAACTCTCCGTGGCCACCTTCGCCAATTGGGTGGCCAAGACCGCCAACCTCCTCCAGGGTGACCTCGCCGCCGAGCCCGGCGACCGGGTCGCGCTGCTGCTGCCCGCGCACTGGCAGACGGCGGTGTGGCTGCTCGCCTGCTCGTCCGTGGGCGTCCTCGCGGACGTCGACGGCGATCCGGGCGCCGCCGACCTCGTGGTCAGCGGTCCCGACACGCTGGACGCGGCGCGCGCCTGTTCCGGGGAGCGCGTGGCCCTCGCCCTGCGCCCCCTCGGCGGCCGCTTCCCGCAGCCCCCAGACGGCTTCGTCGACTACGCGGTCGAGGTGCCGAGCCAGGGCGACCGCTTCCAGCCGTACGCCCCCGTGAACCCGGACGAGCCGGCGCTGATCGTCGCCGGGGCCGAGTTCACGGCGGCGGAAGTGGTGGCACGGGCCCGTGCGGACGCGCTGCCGCTCGGGCTGAGCGGGCCCGGGGCGCGGTTGTTGTCGGGTTTGCCGTACGACACCTGGGCGGGGCTGAGCGCCGGGTTGTACGCCCCCCTGGCCGCAGGGGGCTCGGTCGTGCTGTGCCGGCATCTCGAGCGGTTGGGAGAGGAAGGGCTGGCCAAGCGGATCGAGAGCGAGAAGGTGACGGCGACGGCCTTGAGCTGACCAGCGCCGGGCGGCCACCGCCCGTGGGTCGACCGCGGGTCCGTGGCGGCGATCGGGCCGCGGGTCCGGCCTGTCGATCGATGCGGGTCCGGCCTGTCGATCGATGCGGGTCCGTCGCAGCGATCGCGCCGCCGGGCCCTGTATCGATAGCGCCGCGGATCCGTCACAGCGATCCCGCCACACACCCGACCCGTCCATCGCCGCGAGTCCGCCACGACGAACGCACCACAGACCCGACCTGCCGATCGCTGCCGACCCCCCGCAGCAATCACGCCACACACCCGACCCGTCCATCGCCGCGAGTCCGCCACGACGAACGCACCACAGACCCGACCTGCCGATCGCTGCCGACCCCCCGCAGCAATCACGCCACACACCCGACCCGTCCATCGCCGCGAGTCCGCCACGACGAACGCACCACAGACCCGACCTGCCGATCGCTGCCGGCCCGTCGCAGCGATCGCGCCGCCGGCCCCCGTATCGATAGCGCCGCGGATCCGTCACAGCGATCCCGCCCACGCGCGGACCCGCAATGAAGTCACAGCCCGCGCCCCCATAGGGGCGCTGTCGGCCGCCATCCGGACCAGTATCGGACGCCGTGCGCCCCCGCCCCGGGCCATGGTCGTAAGAGCAGTTCCCGCTCGTACGACCCAAGGTGGTGGACCCGGAAGTGAGAGCACGTCATCGGCGTCGGCGCTGGGTGCGTCTGTGTGCCCTCGGGCTGGCCGTGCTGGTGCTGGGTGCGGCCGGGGCCGGATGGGTCGCCTACGAGAAGCTCGACTCGAACATCACCGCGGACGAGGCTGCCGCCGCCGAGCTCGAGCGGTACGAGAAGGAGCGGCCCACGGCGCTCGTGCGCGGGGCACAGAACATCCTGCTCATCGGGTCCGACTCGCGTGCGGGCGCCGGCAACGGCCGGTACGGGCGGGACTCCGGGACGGAGCGGTCCGACACCACGATCCTGCTGCACCTCGCGGCCGACCGGCGCAGCGCCACCGCCGTCTCCCTCCCCCGTGACCTCATGGTGAACGTGCCGAGCTGCGGCCGGCCGGACGGCAGCCGCAGCAAGGCGCAGTTCACCATGTTCAATTACGCCTTCGCGACCGGGGGTTCGGCCTGCACGATCCGTACCGTCGAGAAGCTGACGAGCATCCGGATCGACCACCACATGGTCGTCGACTTCGACGGCTTCAAGAAGATGATCGACGCGCTCGGCGGCGTCCAGGTGTGTCTGCGGCAACCCATCGACGACACGGCCGCCAGGCTCAGGCTGCCCGCGGGCAAGGTGACGCTCGACGGCGAGCAGGCACTCGGCTACGTACGGGCCCGCAAGAGCCTCGGCGACGGCAGCGACACCGAGCGGATGGAACGCCAGCAGCGCTTCCTCGGCGCGCTGGTCACCAAGGTGCGCAGCAACAAGGTCCTGCTCAACCCGGTGAAGCTGTATCCCGTGCTGGACGCCGCCACTTCGGCCCTCACCACGGACCCGGGTCTGGCGAGTCTGCGCGGACTCTACGCACTCGTGCGTGGCCTCGGGAACCTCTCCGCCGAACATGTGCAGTTCCTGACGGCCCCCCGCACCCCGTACCCGGCCGACCTCAATCGTGACCAACTGGTGCAGCCGGCCGCGGACAAACTCTTCGGGCGTCTGCGCGCGGACCAGCCGGTCGAGGTCACCAAGGAAGTTCCGGGTAATTCAGCCGCAAAAACGAGCAATACGGCGGCCGATTCCGGGGCAGGATCGGCACAGAAGACACCTCCCGGCCCCACGCCCACTTTCACGGGCAACACGGCCGCCCAGGACGCCTGCGGGTAAAGCGCGGCCCATGACGGGGAACGTGTGAGCTAAGAAGTCCCTGAGAAATAGGGCGGATTGCCCGGTTGTAGGGAAGTGGAATTTGTCACCGCTGTCGCTCGACGCTGAACTGGGCGGATAGTGTGAGCGATCCGGTGCCACGCCCCGAGGTCCGTCCCGGGCACACGCACTGGCTGAAGAGACCCGAGCGCCTTGAGGGGGAAGGCGCCGCGTGGCCCCGACGGAGGATTCGAACAACCGTGGACGCGCAAGGCCGTGGGCGGGCGGACAACATCGACCCCGCAGACCAGTGGGTGCTCAACCCGGACACCGGCGAATACGAACTGCGACTGGCCCCTCCCGGAGCGCAGTCGTCCGTGCCGAGACCACGCAGGGCGACCCCTGTCGACGGCGTGCAGGGGGGTACCCGCACGGCACCCGGCCGCGGGGAGCCGGCCCCGGACGTCCTCCCCGGTCAGCGCCGCCGGGGGGCACCCCCGGAGCCTCCCGGGCGCCGCCGGGGCCGTACCAAGCCCAAGAAGGGCAAGGCGAAGAAGATACTGTTGTGGACCGGCGGCAGCATGGCGTTCGTGCTCGTCGCGGTCACGGCGGCCGGTTACTTCTACCTCCAGCACCTGGAGGGCAACGTCGCGACGACGGACGTGGGTGACGCCGCCAAGAACGGCTTCAGCAAGGACGAGGCCTTCAACATCCTGATCATCGGTACCGACAAGCGCACCGGCAAGGGCAACGAAGGCTACGGCGACAAGGGCAGCGTCGGCCACGCCGACACCAACATCCTGCTGCACGTCTCCAAGGACCGGACGAACGCGACCGCGCTGAGCATCCCGCGCGACCTGATCGTCAACGTGCCGGACTGTCCGACGAAGCAACCCGACGGCACCACGAAGGTCATCCCCGGCACGCAGAACGTCCGCTTCAACACGAGCCTCGGGCAGGACGGCCGCGACCCGGGCTGCACCATGCGCACGGTGAAGGAGATCACCGGGGGCATAGAGCCCGACCACTTCATGATGCTCGACTTCAACGCCGTGAAGACGCTGACGACGGCGGTGGGCGGCGTCGAGGTGTGTCTCAAGCACGCGGTCAACGACCCGAAGTCGCACCTCGACCTGCCCGCCGGCCCGTCCAAGATCGAGGGCGAGCAGGCGCTCGCCTTCGTGCGCACCCGGCATTCCTGGGGCAACCACGGCGACCTGGACCGGATCAAGGTGCAGCAGCAGTTCATGGCGTCGCTGATGCGCAAGATGTCCTCAAGTGACACGCTGACCGACCCGAGTAAGCTGCTCGACCTCGCCGAGGCCGCCACCAAGGCGCTGACCGTGGACACCGGCCTGCACAAGGTGAGCACCCTCAAGGACGTGGCCCTGGAGCTGAAGAAGGTGCCGACGAAGAACATCACCTTCCTCACCGTGCCGGTGGTCGACAACCCCGCGGACGGCGTCGTGCACAAGACGGTCATCGTCGACCCGAACAAGGGTCCCGAGGTCTTCGCCGCGATCAAGAACGATGTCTCCTTCACCACGGTGAAGAAGAAGCAGCAGGCGGCGAAGGCCACCGCGGACAACCCCCTCAAGGGCTCACGTTCGGCTGCATCGGACATCCGCGTCGACATCTACAACGGCGGCGCCCCCACCGGCAGCGCACAGACGACCCTCAGCTGGCTGCAGAACAACGAGGGCGTCACCAAGTCCAGCCAGCTCGGCAACGCGGGCAAGACACTGAGCAAGACGACTCTCGAGTACTCGCCCGACCAGGCGGATCAGGCGCGCAAGCTGGCGGACATCATGGGACTGCCCGCGTCGGCGCTGAAGCCGGGCAAGAGCGAGAAGAACGACCAGGGTCTGCCCGCGATGGTGCTGACCCTCGGCCAGGACTTCCAGGGCCCGGGCACGCCGCTCACCGCTCCGACGAAGGCACCGGACGTCGACAACAAGTCCACGGCGGACAAGGTTCAGTGCGCCAGTTGAGCGCACAGCGCCACCTTACGGGCCTGTCACGCGTCTAACAGGACGCATGACAGGCCTGTTCGATGGCGCAAAGGGTGGGGAGGATGGGGAATTGACGCGGAGTGGTCTGCGCGGGGAGAAGCCGGCGGTCGGGGAGGCGGTGTCCCTCGCACCGCAGACACAGGACGTGCCGGGGGGCCACGGCCGGAACGGCGGAGGAGGACCGGGCGCGAACAGACGGGGCAGCAACAGCAGAGGCCCCGGAAGGCGTGCGCTGCGCTGGTCGGCGACGGTTCTGTCGGTCGTGATACTCGGCACGGCCGGCGCCGGATACCTCTACTACCAGCACCTGAACGGCAACATCCGCAAGGGTGAGCGCAGCAGCGGCGACTCGAAGGCACAGAAGACGCAGCCGAACGCGGCCGGCCAGACACCGGTGAACATCCTGCTGATCGGCTCCGACAGCCGTAACTCCGACGAGAACGTCGCGCTGGGCGGCAGCAGGGACAACCGTGGCAACCCGCCGCTGGCCGACGTCGAGATGCTCATCCACCTGTCCGCCGACCGCAAGAGCGCCGCCGTGGTGAGCATCCCGCGCGACACCCGGGTCGAGATCCCCGCGTGCAAGGATCCGGCGACCGGCCATCAGTACCCGCCGACCAACGCCATCATCAACGAGTCGCTGGCCCGCGGCGGCCCCGGCTGCACCCTGGCCACCTGGCAGAACCTCACCAAGGTCTACATCGACCACTGGATGATGATCGACTTTGCGGGCGTGGTGAAGATGGCCGACGCCATCGGTGGCGTCGACGTCTGCGTGAACCAGAACGTGTGGGACCGCCCCCTGCCGCGCGTGCCCGGAGGATCGGGGCTGAAGATGACGGCCGGCACGAAGAAGGTCACGGGCGAGCAGGCCCTGCAGTGGCTGCGCACCCGGCACGCCTGGGGCAGTGACCTGCTGCGGGCCAGGGCCCAGCACATGTACCTGAACTCGATGATCCGCACGCTGAAGAGCCAGAACGTCTTCACCGACACGGGCCGGCTGATGAACCTGGCCGAGGCGGCCACCAAGTCGCTGCAGGTCTCCGAGGAGATCGGCTCGGTCAGGAAGCTGTACGACCTGGCCATGCAGCTGAAGACGGTTCCGACGAACCGCATCACCATGACCACGATGCCCAACGTCACCGACCCGCAGAACGACGACCACGTGATCCCCGACGGTGCGAACGCGGACAAGATCTGGGAGATGATCCGCGACGACGTGCCGTTCGACGACAAGGGCACGACGCCGGCGCCGAAGAAGACGACGAGCGCGAGCCAGGCGGCCAAGGCCCCGTCGGCCACGGTCGCGGCCGACCGGTTGGGCGTGGTGGTGCAGAACGCCACCAGGACGTCCACGCAGGCCCCGGTGCCGCTCCGGGCGCGCGACATCAGCCAGGTGCTCGTGGGGAAGGGCTTCACCAGGGCCGAGCCCGACACGACGACGGCGCTGTCCGAGGACCAGACGGTCGTGCGTTACCCGAGCGCGGACCTCGAGGGCGATGCCCGGAGCGTCGCCAACGCACTCGGCATTCCCATGAGTTCCGTCAAGAAGTCGACCGACGTGTCGGGCGTCACCGTCATCGTGGGTTCCGACTGGCGCACCGGCACGAGCTACCCGAAGCAGTCCGCGCCGAAGGCCGGTGACCTCCCCAGCAACTCCGACGCGCTCAACGGCTCGGACACCGGTCAGTGCATGGACGTGTACCGGCCCTACCGGTGGTAGGCGGCCGTCAGCCCCGGATCCGCTCGGGTTCCGGGGCTGACGGCTGCCGGGAATCGGCCCGTCAGGCCTCGACGACCACCGCCGGCCGCCGCGAGGCGATGACCTTCCTCGCCAGGGACTTGGGGCTGGTCAGGAAGCCCCACCCCCACGACATGTGCATGGTGGCGAGAGCGACGGGGATCTGCAGACGGGCCTTCAGCGGCAGGCCCCTGCCCGCCGGGATCGAACCCAGGACGATCGCCGCGAGATAGCCACCGGGGATCACCAAGCCCCACGGGGTGAGCGCGGCGCCCACCACGATGCCCGCCGCGATCGCGCACACGGCCGTCGGCGGGGCCAGGTAGCGCAGGTTGATGGAGCCGGAGTGGTAGCGGGCGACGACATGGCGCCAGCGGCCGTAGTCCTTGTACTGCTTGGCGAGCGCGCGCACCGACGGCCTGGGCCGGTACGACACCTTCAGCTCCGGTGAGAACCAGATCAGGCCGCCCGCCTCGCGGATGCGGAAGTTCAGCTCCCAGTCCTGGGCCCGGATGAACTCCTCGTTGTAGCCGCCCTGCTGCTCGAGGGCCTCCCGGCGGAAGACGCCGAGGTAGACCGTCTCCGCGGGGCCGGCCTCGCCACCGGTGTGGAAGGCGGCGTTCCCGACCCCGATCCTGGAGGTCATTGCGGCGGCGACCGCGTGCTCCCAGTCGTTCTCGCCCTCGGCGTGCATGATGCCGCCGACGTTCTGCGCGCCGGTCTCCTCCAGGAGGCGCACGGCCGTCGCGATGTAGTTCGGCGAGAGCATGCCGTGGCCGTCGACGCGGACCACGATCGGGTGCCGGGAGGCCTTGATCGCGGCGTTCAGCGCTGCGGGTGTGCGGCCGGTCGGGTTCGGAACCGTGTGTACACGCGGGTCCTCGCGGACCAGCTCGGCCGCGATCTCGTCCGTGCGGTCCGTGGACGGGCCGAGCGCGATCACGACCTCCATCTCACCCTCGTACTCCTGGGCGAGGATCGCACGGACGGCTCCGCGCAGATGCCGCTCCTCGTCGAGTACGGGCATGATCACGGACACGGCGGGCAACTGCACGTCGGGCTTGGCGTTCATAGGAGCCTCACGTTACCGCGAACGGGGGACACCGGTGCGCGCCGCCCGGGCGCCGCCGAGGGCCGAAGATCGCAAGGGCCTACGGTGCTCGCGGACCCATGCCCAGCCCCGCGGAGGTCTCCCCCGTGCCCACGCCCACCCGCTCACCCGCGCGCCGCGGGCCGGTTGGCCGCTCCCCCGCCAGGCGGCCGCCCGTCCGGCGGCGGAAGCGCGGCTGGCCCGTGCGGATGGCCACCACGCTGTCCGTGGTGGTCCTGGTCTCGGCGGGCATCGGGCACGCGGTGATCACCACCCTCGACGGCGGGATCTCCCGTATCGACCCTTTCAGGGACATGAAGAACCGTCCCGCGGCGGGGAACGGCATGAACGTGCTGCTGGTCGGCACCGACGGGCGCGACAGGATCACGGAGCGGGAGCGGCGGGCGTACCACCTGGGCGGCCAGCCCTGCCACTGCACCGACACGATCATGATCGTGCACATCTCGGCGGACCGGGAGCGGGCGACCGTGGTCAGCCTGCCCCGCGACTCCTACGCGGAGGTGCCGGAGCACACCGACGAGACGACAGGGCAGCGGCTCGGTACCCATCCGATCCGGCTGAACGCGGCCTACGCGGAGGGTGGGCCGAACCTGACCGTGCGCACGGTCGAGGACATGACCCATCTGAAGATCGACCACTACCTGGAGGTCGACTTCGTCAGCTTCATGAAGACGGTGGACGTCCTCGGCGGGGTACGGGTGTGCAGCACGCAGCCGCTGAAGGACACGTACACCGGGCTCGATCTTGCCCCGGGCACGCATGTGCTGGGCGGCGGGCAGGCGTTGCAGTACGTGCGCTCCCGGCATGTGGACGGGGCGTCCGACCTGGGGCGGATGCAGCGGCAGCAGAGGTTCCTGGCGGCGCTGATCGACCGGGCGACGTCGTCGGGTGTGCTGCTGAACCCGGCGAAGCTCCGGGACGTGGCGCGGGCGGCGCTCGGGTCGGTGCGGGCGGACCAGCGGTTCGGGACGGACGAGCTGCTGGACCTGGGGCGGGCGATGCGGAACTTCTCGCCGCGGTCGTCGGAGTTCACGACCGTGCCGATCGGGCGGATGGAGTACCAGGTCAAGGGGCTGGGGTCGACGGTGAAGTGGGACGACGCGAAGGCCAAGACGTTGTTCGACTCCCTGCGGGACGACCGGCCGCTCGCTCCCGGGGAGCCGCGGCCGAAGGGGCAGGAGAAGCCGAAGGGGCAGGAGAAGCCGAAAGCTCCTGCTCAGGGGCCTGCGGCCGTGGAGGTGGAGGTCCCTCCGCAGCAGATCCGGGTGCAGGTGGAGAACGGAACGCTGACGGAGGGGCTCGGCAGACGGGCGGACGACGGGCTGGCGGCCACCGGATTCCGCACGACGCGGCACCCGGTGAACGCGGCGGAGCGCGGAGTGCGGCGCACGGTGGTGAGCTACGACCCGCGGTGGAACCGCCCGGCGAAGGTCCTGGAGGCGGCCTTGCCGGGGAGCGAGCTGCGGGCCGTGCCGGGACAAGGGCCGATGCTGCGGGTGACCGTGGGGGCGGACTTCAAGGAAGTGCGGCCGGTGACGGTGCGGACGCCGGAACCGAAGGCATCGCCGGCGCCACAGCAGGCCGTGGTGACCGGGGACCAGGTGGTGTGCCCGGCGTAAGGGCGCACGACGTGAGGGCCGCACCACGGTGCGTCAGTCCTCGTACCCCTCCGCCGCCCTCTTCTCCCTCAGCTCCATGATCGCTCGACGGCGGGCCAGGCGGTGGGTGCGGCGGATCTGGGCTTCCTGGTAGCGGCGCCTGTCCCGGTCCGTCTCCGGGATCACCGGCGGAACCGGGCGGGGCTTGCCGTCCGCGTCGACCGCCGCGAAGACGAGGTAGGCGGAGCCGACCTGGGTGGGCGGGGCGGACTCGTTCCAGCGTTCGGCCAGGACCCGTACGCCGACCTCCATGGACGTCCGGCCCGTCCAGTTGACCTGGGCCTTCACATGGACCAGGTCGCCGACCCGGACGGGCTCCAGGAACGCCATCTCGTCCATCGACGCGGTCACCGCGGGTCCGCCGCTGTGCCGGCCGGCCACCGCGCCCGCCGCGTCGTCGACGAGTTTCATGATCACGCCGCCGTGCACCGTGCCCAGCAGGTTGGTGTCGTTGTGGGTCATGATGTGGCTGAGCGTGGTCCGGGATGCGGAGGTGGGCTTCCCGGGGAGTGCAGCCTCTGTTTCGCCCGGAATTTCTGATTCCGGGGCGGGGGCCTGGTCTGTCATGGCCTCCACCTTATGCCGCGGCACGATCCGGAGACTTTGTGTCGGCTTCGCAACAGCCCTGACCCTGTTTTTCCTCGGCTCTTGTACGGCCCACGGCCCGACCCTGCACACTGGGGCGCATGAACGATTGGCCCGAGGGATGGTCCGACGACAGCCGCGGCAACCGCTACGGACGCGGCAGCACCAGCGCTCAGCCCGAAGGCGCGCGCGTGATGCGGCAGGTCCGGCGTACGCCCGGCCCGCCGGGCGGCCCCCAGGCCGCGCCGCCGTACGGCGGGGTGCCGCAGCAGCCGACGTACGACGACCGGGGATACGACGGCTACGACAACGGCTATGACAGTGGTTACAACACCGGCCAGGTCTACGGCAGCCCGGCCGGCAGACCCCACGGACCGGGCGGCGACGGTCCCGGCGGGGCGCGCCCCGCGCCCAACTGGCGCCGCCGGATCAAGTGGACCGCGATCACGCTGGTCACCGCCCTCGCGGTGACCTCGGTCGCCACCTACTTCTGGGCCGACTCCAAGCTGCACCGCGACGTCGACCTGTCCAAGGTCATCGACCGGCCCGCGGCGGGCAAGGGCACCAACTACCTGATCGTCGGCTCCGACAGCCGCGCGGGTCTGTCGGACGCGGACAAGCAGAAGCTGCACACCGGGTCCGCCGAGGGCAAGCGCACGGACACCATGATGATCCTGCACGTCGGCGACAACGGCGACACGCTGATCTCGCTGCCGCGCGACTCGGACGTGGAGATACCCACCTACAAGGGGTCCACCTCCGGCAAGGTCTACCAGGGCACCGGCCGCCACACGAAGCTGAACGCGACGTACGCGGAGGACGGCCCGGAGCTGCTGGTCCGCACCATCGAGTACAACACCGGGCTGCACATCGACCACTACGCGGAAATCGGCTTCGCCGGCTTCGCGAACATCGTGGACGCGGTCGGTGGCGTCACGCTCACGATCGACAAGGGCTTCAAGGACAAGTACTCGGGCGCCGACTTCAAGGCGGGCACACAGACGCTGAACGGCGATCAGGCCCTCGCCTTCGTCCGCACCCGGCACGCCTTCGCACAGAGCGACCTGCAGCGGACCAAGAACCAGCAGAAGTTCCTGGCGGCGCTCGCCCACCAGGTCGCGACCCCGTCGACGGTCCTCAACCCGTTCAAGCTCTACCCGACGATGGGCGCCGGCCTGGACGCGCTGACCGTGGACAAGGACATGTCCCTGTGGGACCTGGCCTCCATGTTCTGGGCGATGAAGGGCGTCAACGGCGGCAACGGCAAGTCCATGAACATGCCGATCTCCGGCTCGACCGGCGGCAACCTGCTCTGGGACAAGGCCAAGGTCAAGACGCTGGTCGACGAACTGAAGAACGACCAGACGGTGACGGTCTCCGGCGACTAGCCGTCACGGCGGCGGCCCGTCCGGCTGGCACCGTGGGCACCACACCGTCCCGCGACCCGCGACACGCGACCGCCGCAGGATGCCGCCGCAGCGCGGACAGGCCGGAACGGGGTCGTCCCGGTGGCCGGTGAGCCAGGAGTCGTACGGCGGCACGCACCCCGCGGTGACCGCCGAGCGCAGGGTCCGGCGCATGTGCGTGTACAGGCGCCGGACCTCGGCCTGGGTGAGGTCGCCGACCGGGCGGGTGGGACGTAGCCGGGCGCACCACAGAATCTCGTCGGCGAGCAGGTTGCCCAGTCCGGCAAGGACGGACTGGTCCATGAGGACGCTCTTGATGCGGCCGCGGCGGGAGGAGAGCGCGGCCCCGAACTCCCTGCCGTCCACCGCCAGGGCGTCGGGGCCCTGCCGGCCCAGCAGCCGGGCGACGTCCGAGTCGTCCTCGGCCAGCCAGAGTCCCTGAAGCTTGCGCTGGTCCCGGTAGCGGAGCTGGCGGTCGCCGCCCACGGTGAACAGGACGCGGTCGTGGGCCTCGACCACGTCGTGGGGGCGAGAGCAGACCAGCCGACCCGTCATGCCGAAGTGCAGCAGGAGGGTGGGACCGCCGCCGGTGGGGGCCAGCAGCCACTTCCCGTGCCGCTTCGGCTCGGTGAACCGCCGGCCCTCCAGCGCGTCGCGCAGCCGGCGCACGCTCACCCCGCGCAGGACGCCTGCGTCGCGCACGTCGACGCGTTGAACGACCCTGCCCTTCGCGCAGGACTGGAGCACCCTCCGGAATCCCTCGACGTCTGGCAGCTCAGGCATGGGGGTTGCGCCCTTCGGCCGGCCGATGTCCAGCGCCCTTGGGGGCGGCCGCCGACGCGATGCGTTCGCCCCCTTCCTCCATCTTCCCCGTGGGCCCCGTCCCCAGCATTTCCCGTGATCGTCAGCAGTCTGCGCAGGTCGGCCCAGCCGCACCGGAGCCACGACTGGGAGCGCGCCAGACGAGCAGGCTTGGTGGAGGTCACGCGGTTTCCCGTTCCGTCAACCGTGATCGCTTGACAACGCGCGATCCGCAAGGGACTGCAGCGGGGTTTCAGACGGCAACGTGAGGCTCCGTCGTCACCAAGCTGAGGTGCACGCGTGACGCGCAAGGGAGCGGCACAGCGGCTCTTCGCTGACCAACCGCTGATGACGATGCGCGTTTCCCGTGACTCGGGGCAAACGTGGGAGCCCGAGCAGGCGGTGTCCCCGAGTGATGATCCGGCACCTCTCATGACTTCCGGGTGGCCGCCGTGCCAGTACACACGGTGCGCCGAGTCCGGCAAGCGTTCCTACCGCTGAAGCGCGGCTCTCCCCCCTTTGAACTCCCGCCCGTTCGGGCGGCTGCGGTCAGCCATGACCGCGACTAGTTGCGCAGGAAGGTGCAGTGATGCAGAACGGAACCGACCTGTACGCACTCGACATCAGCGGGGCCTCGTTCGTCCAGGCGTGCGGTGATCCCTGTACCGAGGGGTGCGTGACCCTGGCCCGGATCGGTGAGGACGCCTGGGCGCTGGGCGACAGCAAGCGGCCGGACGCCGAGCCGCTGCGGTTCACCACGGAGGAGCTGGACGCGGCCGGTATCAACCCGGCGCGGTTCGGCCTGAACGTCTGATCCTCCCCTCCAGTCAGCCGGGCCGGGGCCATCCCCCGTCCCTGGGTCCGGACCGGCTGGCACTCCTCGGAACGGAACGACTGGTGCACCACCACGGCAATCCATGGACCGGCCCGAAAGAGCGCTTCGACCAGGAAGCTCTGCGACGGCCCCCGCATCCTGAGCCGCCCCCTGTCGGCAGCAAGTACTGCAAGGCCCACTCACTCCGGCACTACTACGGGTCGCGACTGCTGTACGCCAGAGTCCCCGAGGGCGATGTGGCCGACTGGATGGGCCACGGCAGTACGGACGTGCTGCGGGAGCACTACCACCACATCTTCGAAGGAGCCGAGCAGCGCGGCCGGGCCGCCATCGCGACGATGTTGACGCCCGGCGCCGACGACCCCACGGAGGCGTCAGAGGTCGCCTGACCGTGTACGACAACAGCCCCCGGCATCGCGCTGGGGGCTGTGTTGTTTGTGCAGGTCAGTGGCTGTTTTCAGCCCGGCATCCGCCCAAGACTCCCCCAGCATGACGCCCAGGAACGGCCCTGACCGGGCCGCAATGGGCAGAACGCCAAGGGTGCCCCTCCGGACCTTCGAAACAGCTTCTGACCTGCAAAAATCCTGCTAGGGAAGGTTCCTTGCCATCACGATCCGCTGAACCTGGTTCGTACCCTCGTAAATCTGGGTGATCTTCGCGTCGCGCATCATGCGCTCGACCGGGTAGTCGCGGGTGTAGCCGTAGCCGCCGAGCAGCTGGACGGCGTCCGTGGTGACCTCCATGGCCACGTCCGAGGCGTAGCACTTGGCGGCGGCGCCCTGGAAGGTGAGGTCGGAGTCGCCGCGCTCGGACTTGGCGGCGGCGGCGTAGGTCAGCTGGCGGGCGGCCTCGATCTTCATCGCCATGTCGGCGAGCATGAACTGGATGCCCTGGAAGTCGGCGATCGGCTTGCCGAACTGCTTGCGTTCCTTCACGTAGTTCTTGGCGTAGTCGAAGGCGCCCTGGGCGACGCCGAGAGCCTGCGCGGCGATGGTGATGCGGGTGTGGTCGAGGGTCTTCATCGCCGTGGCGAAGCCGGTGCCCTCCTCGCCGATCATGCGGTCGGCGGGGATGCGGACGTTGTCGAAGTAGACCTCGCGGGTGGGCGAGCCCTTGATGCCGAGCTTCTTCTCCGGGGCGCCGAAGGAGACGCCCGGGTCCGACTTCTCGACGACGAAGGCGGATATGCCCTTGGAGCGCTTCTCGGGGTCGGTCACCGCCATGACCGTGTAGTACTCGGAGACGCCCGCGTTGGTGATCCAGCGCTTCACGCCGTTGAGCACCCAGTGGTCGCCGTCGCGGACCGCGCGCGTCTTCATGCCGGCCGCGTCGGAGCCCGCCTCGGGCTCGGAGAGGCAGTAGGAGAACATCGCGTCACCCTTGGCCAGCGGCGCCAGGTACCTCTTCTTCAGCTCCTCGGAGCCGGAGAGGATGACCGGGAGGGAGCCGAGCTTGTTCACGGCCGGGATGAGGGAGGAGGACACGCAGACGCGGGCCACCTCCTCGATCACGATGACGGTGGCGAGCGCGTCCGCGCCCGCGCCGCCGTACTCCTCCGGTACGTGCACCGCGTGCAGGTCGTTCGCGACCAGGGCCTCAAGCGCCTCCTGCGGGAAGCGGGCCTCCTCGTCCACCGCGGCGGCGTACGGCGCGATCTTCGCCTCGGCCAGCGAGCGGATGGCGTCACGGAGCATGTCGTGCTCTTCGGACGGGCGGTACAGGTCGAAGTCAGCCGATCCGGCCAAGGTCTCTCACGCTCCAGGAAGACGCAGTGCGCTGACGCTAATTACCGTTAAGTAACTGGAATTTTAGGGGCCCGCCCACGGGACGGGTACGTGAGCTTGGCGACAGCTGGGAAATTGCCCAGTCAGAGGCCCGGCTATGCTCGGGCACCGGTCACCGCCCTACCCGTTCTGGAGCACCCATGAGCCTCAAGATCACCGTGATCGGCACCGGCTATCTCGGCGCGACACACGCCGCGGCCATGGCCGAGATGGGGTTCGAGGTGCTGGGGCTGGACGTCGTGCCCGAAAAGATCGAGATGCTGCGGCGGGGCGAGGTCCCGCTGTACGAGCCCGGGCTCGAGGAGTTGCTGCGCAGGCACGTCGCGGGCATCGAGGGCTCCAGCGGGCGGCTGCGCTTCACGACGGACTGGGCCGAGCTGGCCGAGTTCGGTGACGTCCACTTCCTGTGTGTGAACACCCCGCAGAAGCACGGCGAGTACGCCTGCGACATGTCGTACGTCGACGCCGCGATCGCCTCCCTCGCCCCGCATCTGAAGGGCCCCGCGCTCGTCGTCGGCAAGTCGACCGTGCCCGTCGGCTCGGCGGACCGCCTCGCCGCGTACCTCGCCGAGCACGCGCCCGCCGGCGGGGACGCGGAACTGGCCTGGAACCCGGAGTTCCTGCGTGAGGGCTTCGCCGTGAAGGACACGCTGCACCCGGACCGGATCGTGGTCGGTGTGCGCAGTGAGCGCGCCGAGAAGCTGCTGCGTGAGGTGTACGCGACGCCGATCGCCGAGGGCTCGCCGTTCGTGGTGACCGACTTCCCGACCGCGGAGCTGGTGAAGGCCTCCGCGAACTCCTTCCTCGCCACCAAGATCTCCTTCATCAACGCGATGGCGGAGGTGTGCGAGGCCGCGGGTGGCGACGTGGTCAAGCTGGCGGAGGCCATCGGGTACGACGACCGGATCGGCAAGAAGTTCCTGCGGGCGGGGATCGGCTTCGGCGGCGGCTGTCTGCCGAAGGACATCCGGGCCTTCATGGCGCGCGCCGGCGAGCTGGGCGCCGACCAGGCGCTGACCTTCCTGCGCGAGATCGACTCCATCAACATGCGCCGGCGTGGCCAGATGGTGGAGATGGCGCGGGAGGCGCTGGGCGGCGTCTCGTTCCTCGGCAAGCGGGTCGCGGTGCTCGGCGCCACCTTCAAGCCCGACTCCGACGACGTCCGCGACTCGCCCGCGCTGAACGTCGCCGGACAGATCCATCTGCAGGGCGGCCAGGTCACGGTCTACGACCCCAAGGGCATGGACAACGCCCGGCGGCTGTTCCCGACGCTCGGCTACGCCGACTCGGCGCTGGAGGCGGTCCGGGGCGCCGATGTCGTACTGCACCTGACCGAGTGGCGTGAGTTCCGTGAGCTGGACCCGGCTCAGCTGGGCGAGGCGGTGGCCTCCCGCATCCTCCTCGACGGCCGCAACGCGCTCGACCCGGATGTCTGGCGCCGGGCCGGGTGGACGTACCGGGCGATGGGCCGTCCCACCGCGTAGGCGTACGGGTGACGCCGGTCCGGCCGAGGCTCAGTCGGCCGGACCGGCGTCCTGTTGCATTCTGCACCACCGGGTCGGCGTCCGGCCGCCGAACTCCTGCTGGATCACGCCCCCTTCGCCCGGTACCGCCGCATCTTCGCGCGCGCCCCGCACACCGCCATCGAGCACCAGCGACCGCGTCCGGCCGGGCTGCGGTCGTAGTACGCCCAGTGGCAGTCGACGGCCTCGCAGGCCTTCAGGCGCCCCCAGGTGCCCGCCGTCAGCGCCTCGGCGACGGCGGCCGCCACGCGCGCGTGCAGCGAGCCCTGGTCGGCGGGGGTCAGACGGGCCGAGCCGTCCCGCTCGTCGACGGCCACGTACAGCGGGGCGTGCGCCAGCAGCCGGGTCAGCGGGCTCACCTCGCGGTGCGGTGGGTGGCCCGCGTGGGCGAGCAGCACGGCGCGCAGCGACTCGCGCAGTTCCCGGGCGCGCGGCAACTCGTCCTCCGTGAGCGCGAAGCGGGCCCGGCCTTCCACGGTGTCCAGCGAGTCGGCGCCCGACTCGATGTCCAGCGTGTTCACCAGGGCCTGGACGAGTTCCAGGCCGCCGGGCGCGGGCGATCTCTCACTCATGCCCGCGACGTTACCCCCAGCGCCCGCAGAGGCGGTAACTGTGACCGGTCGGCGTGTATCGGCGTGTACCTCTTGCGTTGTTACCCGATGGACGGGAGCATGCAGTAACCCGTTACCGGTTACTAGGCTCTACAGGTAACCGGCTCCGGGTAACTGCACTCCATGGGTAACCGCGATCTGGAGGAGGAAGTCATGGCTCTCGCCAAGCTCGGCCCCGTCGTTCTGGACTGCCCTGATCCGAGGGCGCTGGCCGCCTTCTACGCCGAGGTGCTCGGCGGCCGCGTCGAGGGCGAGGGGGACTGGGTGGACCTGCGGGTGCCCGGCGGACAGGCGCTGGCCTTCCAGGCGGCGCCCGGATTCGTACCGCCGAAGTGGCCCGCGCCCGACCACTCGCAGCAGTTCCACCTGGACCTGGTGGTGGAGGACCTGGACGCGGCGGAGCAGGGGGTGCTGGAGCTGGGCGCGAAGCCGCTCGACGCGGAGGACCGCGCGCGCAGCTTCCGTGTGTACGCGGACCCGGCCGGGCACCCGTTCTGTCTCTGCGCCGCCTGACGCCGAAGGAGGACCCTCATGCCCGCTGTGGCACGTTTCCGCAACGTGGTGATCGACTGCCCGGACCCGCGCGCGCTCGCCGAGTTCTACGCGCGCGTGGCCGGCGGCACGCCTGAGGCCGAGGACGACGACTGGGTCGTCCTGCAGATTCCCGACGGGCCGCGGCTCGGCTTCCAGCGGGCGGAGGACCACGTCCCGCCCGAGTGGCCGCGCGCGGACCGCAACTCGCAGCAGTTCCACCTCGACTTCGACGCGGGCTCCACCTGGGAGGAGGTGGACACGGCGCACGAGAAGGTGCTGGCGCTGGGCGCGCGACCGCTGGACGTGGAGGACCGGGAGAAGAAGGACTTCATGGTGTACGCCGACCCGGCGGGACATCCCTTCTGCCTGTGCCGGATCGAGCACTCCTGAGCCGGCCGCCGGGCAGGGCGGCACCCCGGTACCTCTGAGCCGACCGCCAGGCAGGGCGGCACCCCGGTACCTCTGAGCCGGCCGCCGGGCGGGGCGGCCGGGTGCACGGAGGCCGCCCCGCCCCGGACGGTCAGCCGTCGAGGTCCTCGATGGTCGCGTTCGACGGGGCGCGTCTGCTCTGCAGGTCGCGTGCCACGTCCTCGGCCGCACCCAGCACCCGTACCGCGTTCTGCCAGGTCAGCTTGGCCAGGTCGGCCCTCGACCAGCCGCGGTCGAGCAGCTCCGCGATCAGGTTCGGGTAGCCGGAGACGTCGCCCAGGCCGTCCGGGGTGAAGGCGGTGCCGTCGTAGTCGCCGCCGATCCCGACGTGGTCGACGCCCGCCGCCTCGCGCATGTGGTCGAGGTGGTCGGCGACCGTCGCGACCGTGGCGACCGGGCGCGGCGTGCGCTCCTCGAAGGCGCGGTGGACCTTCATCGCCTCGGGGGTGGTGTCGAGGGGGTGCAGGCCGTGCGCGCGCATGTTGTCGTCCGCCGCGGCCGTCCAGTCGACGGCCGCCTGGAGGACGAACTTCGGCACGAACGTCACCATCGCCACCCCGCCGTTGGCCGGCAGGCGTTCGAGGACGTCGTCGGGGATGTTGCGCGGGTGGTCGCACACCGCGCGGGCGGAGGAGTGGGAGAAGATCACCGGGGCTTCGGTGGTGTCCAGCGCGTCGCGCATCGTGGTCGCCGCCACGTGCGAGAGGTCGACGAGCATGCCGAGGCGGTTCATCTCCCGGACCACCTCGCGGCCGAAGTCCGACAGACCGCCGACGCCCGGTTCGTCCGTCGCGGAGTCCGCCCAGGCCACGTTGTCGTTGTGGGTGAGGGTCATGTAGCGCACACCGAGCGCGTACAGGCCGCGCAGCGTGCCGAGGGAGTTCGCGATGGAGTGGCCGCCCTCCGCACCCATGAGGGAGGCGATCCGGCCGTCCCTGCGCGCCGTCTCCATGTCGGCGGCGGTCAGGGCGGGGGCGAGGTCCGCCGGGTAGCGGGCGAGCAGCTGCCGTACGCAGTCGATCTGTTCCAGCGTCGCGGACACCGGGTCCGACAGGTCGCAGGGCACGTACACCGACCAGTACTGGGCGCCGACCCCGCCCTCGCGCAGCCGGGGCAGGTCGGTGTGCAGGCGGGCGTTCTGGTGCCGGGCGATGTCCAGGGTGTCCAGGTCGTAGCGGGCCTGCTTGCGCAGCGCCCAGGGCAGGTCGTTGTGCCCGTCGACGACCGGGAACTCGCGCAGGAGTCCCCGGGCTGCCTCAAGAGAGCTCACCGGGTCACTTCCCCGAGTTGAAGCCGAAACCCGCCGCCGCTCCCTCGACCTTGGAGCGCAGCCGCTTGCCCTTCTCGGTGGCCTGGTCGTTGAGGTCCTGCTGGAACTCCCGCATCTTCTGCAGGATTTCCTCGTCGTGCGCGGCGAGGATGCGGGCCGCGAGCAGGCCGGCGTTGCGGGCACCACCCACGGAGACCGTCGCGACCGGCACACCGGCCGGCATCTGCACGATCGACAGCAGCGAGTCCATGCCGTCGAGGTACTTCAGCGGGACCGGGACGCCGATGACGGGCAGCGGGGTGACGGAGGCGAGCATGCCGGGCAGGTGGGCGGCGCCGCCCGCACCCGCGATGATCACCTTCAGGCCGCGGTCCGCCGCCTGCTCGCCGTAGGCGACCATCTCGCGCGGCATGCGGTGCGCGGAGACGACGTCGACCTCGTACGCGATCTCGAACTCGTCGAGGGCCTTGGCGGCGGCCTCCATGACGGGCCAGTCGGAGTCCGACCCCATGACGATGCCAACAACAGGGCTCATTCGGTGATCGTGCCTCTCAGGTAGCCGGCTGCGTGACGGGCGCGCTCCAGCACGTCGTCGAGGTCGTCGCCGTAGGTGTTGACGTGGCCCACCTTGCGGCCCGGCTTCACGTCCTTGCCATACATGTGGATCTTGAGCTGCGGGTCGCGCGCCATGCAGTGCAGGTACGCCGAGTACATGTCCGGGTAGTCGCCGCCGAGGACGTTGACCATGACCGTCCACTTGGCGCGCGGGCGCGGGTCACCGAGCGGGAGGTCGAGGACGGCCCGGACGTGGTTGGCGAACTGCGAGGTGATCGCGCCGTCCATCGACCAGTGGCCCGAGTTGTGCGGGCGCATCGCCAGCTCGTTGACCAGGACGCGGCCGTCGCGGGTCTGGAACAGCTCCACCGCGAGGTGGCCGACGACGTCGAGTTCCTTGGCGATGGTGAGCGCGAGCTGCTCGGCCTCGAGGGCCAGGTCCTGGTCCAGGTCGGGGGCGGGGGCGATCACGGTGTCGCACACGCCGTTCACCTGCCGGGACTCCACGACCGGGTAGGCGACGGCCTGCCCGTGCGGCGACCGTACGACGTTGGCGGCCAGCTCCCGGACGAAGTCGACCTTCTCCTCGGCGAGGACGGGCACACCGGCGCGGAAGGGGTCCTGGGCCTCCTCGGCGGAGTCCACCACCCAGACGCCCTTGCCGTCGTAGCCGCCGCGGACGGTCTTCAGGACGACGGGAAAGCCCTCGCCCTCGGCCGCGAACGCCGCGACGTCCTCGGGGTCGCTGACGATGCGGTGCCGCGGGCAGGGCACGCCGATCGCGTCGAGTTTGGCGCGCATCACGCCCTTGTCCTGAGCGTGCACGAGCGCGTCCGGGCCGGGGCGTACGGCGATGCCGTCCGCCTCCAGGGCCCGCAGGTGCTCGGTGGGCACGTGCTCGTGATCGAAGGTGATCACGTCACAGCCCCGCGCGAAGGCACGCAGCGTCTCCAGATCGCGGTAGTCGCCGACGACGACGTCGCCGACGACCTGTGCCGCGGAGTCCTGGGGTGTGTCACTGAGAAGCTTGAACCTGATGCCCAGCGGGATGCCCGCCTCGTGGGTCATACGAGCGAGCTGGCCACCGCCGACCATGCCGACTACCGGGAACGTCACGGACCCAGGGTATCGGGCCGGCCAGGGAGGCCGGTTTCCGTCCCCGCGGAGGGCGTTTGGAGAGCCGTTTCGGAGGGACTTTCCCAGGGGTACGCGAAAGGACCCATACGGGGTTTCCCGAAGTGCGGTCCCGGTGGCTTTCTTTCCGTCCTCATGTACGGTCCCCGGGCATCGTTCACCGGCGCTCGTTAGCATGGCCGGGTCGGCGGAACCGTTCGGCGCCTTTTTCCGCCGAGGGGCCGGTACGACCGGCCGAGGGGCCGGTACTACCGAGCGACACGAACGACACGACGGATGCGACCGAATACGACCGACCCGACGGGGGCTGGCGACACGATGGGCAGTGGTTCCACAAGTCTCACGGACAGGCCCGAGGCCGCGGTACGCCGGAAGTTCGACCGGCTGCTGCGCGAGATCGCCAAGTTCGGCGCGGTCGGCGGGGCGGGACTGCTGGTCAACCTCCTGGTGTTCAACCTGGTGCGGCATGTCACGGGGCTCCAGGTGGTCCGGGCGAGCATCATCGCCACGATCGTCGCGATCGCCTTCAACTACATCGGCTTCCGCCACTTCACCTACCGGGACCGGGACAAGGGCGGGCGCACCCGAGAGATGACCCTGTTCCTGGTGTTCAGCGCGGCCGGACTGGTGATCGAGAACGGCGTGCTGTACGTGGCGACGTACGGGTTCGGCTGGGACAGCCCGCTGCAGAGCAACGTGTTCAAGTTCCTCGGCATCGGCCTCGGGACGCTGTTCCGCTTCTGGTCGTACCGCACCTGGGTGTTCAAGGCCATGCCGGCGGCGTCGGCGGTGGCGGGCGCCGAGTCGATACTCCACGAGGCGGAGCAGCGGCGCCGCCGCGACGAGCACGCGAACCGCTGACCGGCGGTCTCCCGCTGCGGGGCGCGTGCGCAGGCGTACCGCCCGGCGTGGGCAGGAGCACCGCCCGGCGCGTGAGCAGGCGCACATGAAGTGCGTCGCCCGACGTGGTGCGGTGAAGAAGCCCCGACCGGCCGCTGACCGGGCCCCCGGTCGTCACCGGGCCCGTCGGCCCCGGCTCACCTCACCGTGCGTTCCGGTTCCTCCGGTGCCGCGGGCACCTTCAGCGGGGTGCGGGACAGGAACAGCCCGAAGACCGGGGGTTTGACCTGGAGCATCTCCAGACGGCCGCCGTCGGCCTCCGCGAGGTCACGCGCCACCGCGAGACCGATGCCCGTGGAGTTCCGGCCGCTGATGGTGCGCTCGAAGATGCGGGAGCCCAGCTCCGGCGGCACCCCCGGCCCCTCGTCCGTGACCTCCACGACCGCCTGGTTGCCGGTGACCCGGGTGCGCAGGGCGACCGTGCCGCCCCCGTGCATGAGCGAGTTCTCGATCAGCGCCGCCAGGACCTGGGCGACCGCCCCCGGCGTCCCCACCGCCCGCAGGTGCCGTTTGCCGGAGCTGACGATCGCACGTCCCGCGCTGCGGTAGGCGGGCCGCCACTCGGCGAGCTGCTGCTGGATGACCTCGTCCAGGTCGAAGGAGACGGCCGAGCCGGTGCGCGGGTCGCGGGCGTTCGTCAGCAGGCGCTCCACGACGTCCGTGAGCCGCTCGACCTGCGTCAGCGCGATCGTCGCCTCCTCCTTCACCGTGTCCGGGTCATCCGTGAGCGTGATCTCCTCCAGCCGCATGGACAGCGCCGTCAGGGGCGTGCGCAGCTGGTGCGAGGCGTCCGCCGCGAGGCGCCGCTCGGCGGTCAGCATGCGCGCGATCCGCTCGGCGGAGGCGTCGAGGACGTCGGCGACCCGGTCCAGCTCCGGGACGCCGTACCGCTTGTGGCGTGGCCGCGGGTCACCGGAGCCGAGGCGCTCGGCGGTCTCGGCGAGGTCGGTGAGCGGGGAGGCGAGGCGGTTGGCCTGGCGCACCGCGAGGAGCACCGCCGCGATGATCGCGAGCAGCGCGACCAGGGCGATGATCAGCAGCGTACGGCCGACTTCACGCGTGACGGCGGAGCGGGGCTCCTCGACGCGGACCGTCTCGCCCTCCTCGCCCTTGGTCGTGGAGTGGATGACGTCACCGGTCGGCTGGGTGCCGACCCGGATGGGGGGCTGGCCGGGGATGTCGATCACCGCGTACCTGTCGCCGGTGACCTGGTCCTTGAAGACCGCGGCGCTGACCTTCTCGTCGCTCAGGACACGGCTGTCCACGATGCTGGCCAGGCGCAGCGCCTCGGAGTCGACGCGCTCCTGGGCGCTGTTGCTGATCGTCCGGGTCTCGACGATCACGAGGGAGACGCCGAAGACCGCGATCACCACGAGGACGACGGCGAGGGTGGACTGGATGAGACGACGACGCACGGAGGCCTCCGGCGGGGGACGGTACGAGGACCAGTGTGCCTGGGGCACTTCTTCGCCCGGGGGTGGGGCCGCGCCCGAAGGGGCGCGGGGAACTGCGCGACCAGCCACAAGCGACCCGCAGCCGCGCACACACCCGGCCACAACGGCATGGCGCCAAGCCACACCAACGGCACACCGGAGCCCGGCGGAGCCCGGCGCAGCGCCTAGTGGCGCGGCACTAGTTCTTCTCGAACCGGAAGCCCACGCCCCGTACCGTCGCGATGTACCGCGGGTTCGCCGCGTCGTCGCCCAGCTTCTTGCGGAGCCATGAAATGTGCATGTCCAGGGTCTTGGTGGACGACCACCACGTGGTGTCCCAGACCTCGCGCATCAGCTGGTCGCGCGTGACGACCCGGCCCGCGTCCCGGACCAGGACCCGGAGCAGGTCGAACTCCTTCGCGGTGAGCTGCAGCTCCTCGTCGCCCATCCACGCCCGGTGCGACTCCACGTCGATGCGCACGCCGTGCGTGGCGGGCGGCTGCGCGGGCTCGGTGGCGCCGCGCCGCAGCAGGGCGCGGACCCGGGCGAGCAGTTCGGCGAGCCGGAACGGCTTGGTGACGTAGTCGTCGGCGCCCGCGTCGAGGCCGACGACGGTGTCCACCTCGTCGGCCCGCGCGGTCAGGATCAGGATCGGGACGGTGTGGCCGTCGGCGCGCAGCCGGCGGGCCACCTCCAGACCGTCCATGCCGGGCAGCCCGAGGTCCAGCACGACCAGGTCGACGCCGCCCTGCATTCCGGCGTCGAGCGCGGTCGGTCCGTCCTCACGCACCTCGACCTCGTAACCCTCCCGGCGCAGGGCACGGGCCAGCGGCTCCGAGATGGACGCGTCGTCCTCGGCGAGCAGTACACGGGTCATGGGGGTGATGGTAGTCCGCCCAGGACAAGAGCAAAGGTGTGATCGTGGGTGTGATCGGCGGGTGCGGATTCTTACCTGTGCCTGGGACGACGCGCCGATGGCGCGGCCGTGACGCTCCGTGGTCACACCTGTACCTCTTGGGGGCCGTTTGGGAATAGACCTTCGAATGGGTGACCATAGTTCCGTAACTGCCTGTGATCCGTGTCTCAAGTCCTTCCATATCCGGCAGTGTGGTGCCGTATGGTGAAGAGAACGCCTGTAGCACCCAAGCAGGACCTTTGGCGATGACTCGACGCTGAAGGTCTCTTTTGTGTGCGGGCTGGCCTCCTCCCAGCCTTGAAGGAATGACCTGTGGCCGGGCCTCGATCGCGCAACGCGCGTAGAGGCGTGGACCCCGGTGGTCGCCGTCCATCGCTCCGTGATCCGGGGCGGACACCCCGTGGGCGTGGGGCGGACGTCCGATCCCGCCGGTGCCGGCCGTCCCCCCACGGGCGCGTGACGCTCGTGCCGCGCGTCCCGACCAGCAAGGAACGACCATGGCGTCCAGCCTGACGAAGGACTCGGTCCGCCCGGGCACCCCCGGATCCGAGAAGACCTTCTTCGGCCACCCCCGCGGACTGGCCACCCTCTTCATGACGGAGATGTGGGAGCGGTTCTCCTACTACGGCATGAGGGCCCTCCTCCCGCTGTACCTGGTGGCACCGGGCGGCCTGCACCTGAACGCGGCCACCGCGACCGCGATCTACTCGGTGTACGTGTCGCTCGTGTACCTGCTCGCCCTGCCGGGCGGCTGGTTCGCCGACCGGGTCCTCGGTCCACGCAAGACGGTCGCCGTGGCGGGCTTCGTGATCATGCTGGGCCACCTCACCCTGGCCCTGCCCACCGCCGGCACCTTCTTCGCCGGCCTCGGCCTCGTCGCGATCGGCTCGGGCCTGCTGAAGGCGAACATCTCCACGATGGTCGGCCACCTCTACGACGGCCCGGACGACCCGCGCCGCGACGGTGGCTTCACCCTCTTCTACATCGGCATCAACCTGGGCGCCTTCGCCGCGCCGCTGGTCATCGGTACGGTCGGCGAGAGCGTCAACTGGCACCTGGGCTTCGCGCTCGCCGCGCTCGGTATGGCACTCGGCCTCGGCCAGTTCCTGCTCGGCGGCCGTCACCTGAGCTCCCAGTCGGAGATCGTCCCGACCCCGCTGTCGGCCGAGGAGAAGAAGTCCACGCTGACCAAGGCCGCCCTGTGGGCGGGCCTCGCGGTCGTCTTCTACGCGATCGTCGGCTTCTCCGGCGTCTACACGCTGAACTGGCTGCTGGTCCCGATCACCCTCGCCGGCCTGATCATCCCGATCCTGGTGATCGCCCGCATCAAGCGGGACAAGGAACTCGACCACGCCGACCAGTCGAAGATGACGGCGTACATCTGGTTCTTCGTCGCCGCGGCCGTGTTCTGGATGATCTACGACCAGGGCGGCTCGACGGTCTCGCTGTTCGCCGACTCCTCGGCGAAGAACACGATCCTCGGCTGGAACTTCCCGGTCTCCTGGTACCAGTCGGTCAACCCGGTCATGATCATGGCGCTGGCCCCGGTCTTCGCCTGGGCGTGGCTGGCGCTGGCCCGAAGCGGCAAGGAGCCGAGCACCGCGGTGAAGTTCGCGATGGGCCTGGTCCTGATCGGCGCGTCCTTCTTCCTCTTCCTCGCCCCGCTGGGGATCGCCGACGGCGGTCACAAGGCGGCCGCCCTGTGGCTGGTGGCGATCTACTTCGTGCAGACCGTCGGCGAGCTGACGCTGTCCCCGGTGGGTCTGTCGGTCACCACGAAGATGGCGCCGGCGAAGTACGCCTCCCAGATGATGGGTGTCTGGTTCCTGGCCGTCACCGCCGGTGACGCCACGACCGGTCTGCTGTCCATCGCGGGCGTCGACCTGAACAAGACGGGCATCGTGGCCTTGGAGGCCGTGCTCGCCGTGGTCGCCGGTCTTGCGGTGTGGATGTACCGCGGCAAGGTCAAGGAGCTCATGGGCGACGTGCGCTGACGTCGGTCCCCGGCTCTGGTTGCCCCGGAGGGCCGCCGCACCCACGTGGGTGCGGCGGCCCTCCGCCGTTCCGGCAGGTCAGCGAACGCGGCGGGGCAGGAAGGTGAAGACCGCGCCGCCCAGCAGGATCGCCGTACCGGCCACCAGCCCCAGGGCCTTCAGGGTGCCGTGGTCGTCCGTGCCCGTCTGGGCCAGGCCGCCGCCGGTCGTACCGCTGCCCGTCGTGCCACCGCCTGTCGTGCCACCGCCCGTCGTGCCGCCGGACGTCCCGCCCTGCTGCTGCGTGGTGTCCAGCGTCAGCGACACCGCCGTCCTCGTCGGCGTACACGTCGTGGTCGTGCCGAGGGCCTTGATGGTCAGCACCCCCCGCGACAGCGTCGACCGCCCGCTCGCCCCCGGCTTGTACGTGCCCGTCAGGTCCGGGATCTCGATCGGTTGGCCCGACTTGATGTCCTGGGCGTTCGTCGGGCCCTCCACGTGGACCGTGCCCTTGTCCGCGCCGCCCACCACGACCTCCATCGACGGCTTCACCGAGCCCTTCGGGATGTCGGCCGGGCTGTTCATCACCGACTTCTCGAACCGCACGGTCAGACCGAAGTTCCCGCCGTCCTTCCGCGCGTCGATCTGCACGGGAGAGGTCGCGCTCTTGTCGCCGATCGGTGTCTTGCAGGCGTACGGGACCTGCACCTCCTTGCCCGTGAAGTCCGTCTGCCCGCCACCGGTACCGGAGCCGCCGGTCTCCGTCCCGCTCGCCGTGGGGGACGACGGCGAGGACGACGGGGAGGAGCCGGTGGGGAGGTTCGTCGGCACGTTCGTCGGCAATGTGGGGGCGACCGTGGGCAGCCCGCCGGTGGTGCCCGAACCCCCACCGCCGTCCGTCACCTTGATGGTCGCGGCCGGCTGCACCGTCTCCTTCGGGGTGCACTTGGTGTCGGTCGAGATCGGCTTGCTGACGTTGATGGTGTACGCGTCCGGGGTCAGCGTCACCTCTCCCGCCGCCGTCAGCTTCAGGGTGCCCGTCATGTCGGACAGCTTCATGTCGCTGTTCTTGGGGATCGGCGGGTTCGACCGCGGCCCCTCCATGGCGATGCCCGCGGTCTGCGCGCCGCCCGCCTTCAACGTGCCGGTCGGCTTCACCGTGTCCTTGTCCAGGTCGAGCACGTCCGGGTTCTTGGACGCGGCCTGCACGAACTTCCAGGTGACCGTGACCTCGTCGCCGACCTTCGCCTCGGCCGGTGCGGTGATCTCCACCTTCGTGGTGCCCTCGACCGGGGGCAGCCCGGAGATCGCGGGCGGGACGCACTCGGTGGCGTACGACACGTCGGCCGCCTGGGCCGGTACCGCGGCCACGCCGAGCAGAACGCCCGCGCCGCCCAGCATCAGCGCCGCCCCGGCCGCGCCTGTCCTTCTGCCACCGGCCCCGGCCGAGCGCCTTCCGCCCGCCGCCCTGGACACTCTCCATTGCGTTCTCACGTGTTTCCCTTCGTCGGGGTCGCCGGACTGTCCTCGTGCGGTGCGGAGAGCCGGCCGCCGGCCGCGGTCCCCGGATCGGTGTCCGGGGTGAACCACGGCAGGGCCGAAGTCGTACTGGTGCTCCTGGTCCTCGCGGGAGCGGGCGGCTTCGGCAGACGCGGGGCGACGGCGGGCAGCCGCAGCCCCCGGTGCCGTACCACGGCGCCGCGCGGTCGCGCCCGGTCCACGACCGCCATGCCGACACGGAACACGGCCGCCGGTACCACCAGGCAGGCCAGGACCCAGAAGACGGTCACGCCCCAGGGGCGGCCGACACCCCACGGCTGCTCCGCGAGGACCTTGCCGCCGTACTCCAGGGAGACCGTGTAGTCGCCGTGGGCACCCGCCGTGAGCTCCACCGGCAGCCTGATCTCCGCCTTTCCACCGGGCGCGACCGTGCCGTGCCACTGCTGCTCGTCCCACTGCGGCGCGAACACGCCGTGCGCGGTGCCGACCCGGAAGAGGGGGTCCTTCACCGGCGACGAGCCGACGTTGCCGACGGTGAACACGAGCGTGCGCCGCGGCGGCGCCCCGAACCAGGTCAGCAGCCCACTGGAGCCGTCGAGACGGGTGTCCGTGAGCACCGACAGACGCCCGGCGGCGGACTCGGCGGGCAGCGGCCGCACCGGGTGCCCGGCGACCTGGAAGGCCGCGTCGGCGTCCGCCGCCGCCCCGGTGACGGTGGCGACGTGCACCACGCAGGGGCAGGGCGCGGGCGGCTCGGCCACCGGCAGGCTCCTGCCGAAGTGGCCCCGGGCGTCGGTGGTGACGGCCCGTCCGTCCGCGTTGGCGCAGGAGTTGGTGCCGCCGATCACCCCCCGGGACGGCGTGGCCTGCCCGCAGATCAGGATCATCAGCAGCGTCCTCGGGCGCCAGCCGCTGCCCGTCACGGTGATCGAACCGCCCGTCCCCGCCTGGGGCGCGGACAGCTCGACGGCCGGTTCACCGGCGGCCCAGGCGGACGCCGCCAGGGGCGCCGTCAGAGGCGCCAGGACGAGCGCGAGCACCGCGACCAGTGCGGAGATACGCCCCTTCACCTCACCGCTCCCGTCAACTCCGCTTCCGTACCCGGCCGTTCGTCGGTCTCCGGGCCCGGCGGCCGGTGCCTGCGACGGCGCCGTACGAAGACCCCGGCGACGGCGGCCGTGAGCAGCCCTGCCCCCGCGCCGCCGGCCACAGCGCCCCGCGGCAGGAACCGCGCCGACGCGGACCCGGAACCATGCACCCCGCCCGCCGCAGTGACCGTCACCCGGACGTCCACCGCGTCGAGCACCGGGTGGTGCGGCCACGGCTCGGTGAGCCGGATCCGGCGGCCGGGCGGCAGGGCGAGGGGCAGGGCGCGCTCGGGGCGGTCGAGGACCCGCCCGAGGACACCGTCGGCGCGCACCGCGAGCCTCGGAGCCAGCACGGTCGTACCGCGGTTGACCAGCTCGTACGAGATCCGTCCGCCGCGCACCGCCACGTGCTCCACGGTCAGCGCGGACAACGCCGGTCCGACGACGCGGAGTCGGAGACGTACAGCGGTGGAGCGGTCGCCCGCGCTCGCCACGATCGCGCCCGGGTGCTCGCCGGGTGCCGCTCCCGCGGGCACCGCCATGGTGAACGGCACGTCCGCGCGGGTACGGGCGGGCACGGTCACCGAGACGGTGCGCACCGGGATCCGACGCCCTCCCGTGGTGCGCCCGAAGGCGATCCAGGGGCCGGGGTCCCCCGGTGCGCCCCGTGCCGCGTCGGCGCCGCTCAGCCGGACGGTCAGCGGCCGCCCGCCCGGGTTGCGCACCGACACCGCGTCCTGGAGGACCGCCCCCGGCTCACCCTCCGCATACACGTACGGCCGCCCGCCCACGCCGCCCAGGGACCAGTCGGCGTCGGCGGCGGCGGGCGCGGCGACCAGCGGGCTCGCGCAGGCGACGGCGAGAGCGAGGGCGGGGCGGACGTACGGCATGGCGGCTCCTGCGGGTACGGGGGTCGGCTCAGTGGCGTACCGCCTGGTTGCGGCGTGTCAGCCACAGCACCCCGGCCGCGCCGGCCAGCAGGACGGTGCCGCCGAAAGTGCCGAGGGCGACCACGGAGTCCTCCGGTCCGGTCTGCGGCAGCTGCCCGCCGGAGGCCGCCCCGCTCGAGGCGGAGCCGGAGCTGCCGCCGCCGGCCGCGGTGACGTCGAGGGTCAGGGACGGGCCCGGGTGGTTGGCGGGCGTGCACGTGGTCGTCGTACCGAGCGCCTTGATCGTGAGCACGCCCGGGGTGAAGGTGACCCTGCCGGTCTTCCCGGGCGTGTATGTGCCGCTCAAGTCACTGATCTTGATGGGGGTGTCGGCGGGGATCGCCGCCGGGTTGGCCGGACCCGTGACCGTCAGGGTGCCGCTGTCGGCGCCGCCCAGCACGATCGTCGCGCTCGGGTTCATGGCACCCTTGCCCAGTTCGACGGGGCTGGAGGAGACGCCCTTCCGCCAGGACATGGTGATCCGGTAGCCGCTGCCGTTCTTGACGCCGTTGATGTCGATGGGCGAGACGGCGCTCTTGTCACCGATGGGCGTCTTGCACTGGTAGTTGACGTCGACGACGTCGGCCCGGGCCGCGGGAGCGGCCATCAGGACCGCCGAGCCGGCCAGGGCGGCGGCGGACGCGAGCGCGGCGCTTCGTTTGTGGTACGACACGGTCCCCTCGTTCCTGACGGCACATCAGATGAGCCGTCAAGGTACGCCCGGGGCCGTGGGGAGGGAAGACACAGTGCGCGCGGGATCCGTGGCGATACGGCGCACGGGACGTGTCGTGGGAAGAAGCGTTCGAACCGCGGGTAACCGGAGGTCAGCAACCCACGAGGCGACCAAGCCGAGTCATGCGGGCGCCCCGAGCCGAGTCACGAGGGCACGCCGAGCCGAGTCATGCGGGCGCGCCGAGCCGAGTCATGCGGGCGCGCCGAGCTCCGCCCACACCGTCTTGCCGGCGACGCCCGGGGTCCTGACGACACCCCAGTCCAGGCAGAGCCGCTGCACGATGAACATCCCGTGGCCGCCGGGGCGTCCGGCGCGGTGCGGGGTGCGCGGGGCGGGCTGGCCGGAGCCCCGGTCGGAGACCTCGATGCGCAGCACCTTGTTGTCGCACGCGATCCACAGCTCTTCGGGGCCCTCGGCGTGCAGACACGCGTTGGTGACCAGTTCGGAGACGACGAGCAGCACGTCCTCGGCCGCGGCCCGCTGGTCGGCGGTGGCGGCGGGCAGCCAGCCCCATGCGTACAGCGCCTGGCGGGTGAAGTCCCGGGCGAGCGGAACGACACCGCTCTCGCCCGCGAAGCTCATCCTGCGGACCTGCCGGCCCGAGGAGGGCGCCGCCTCCTCGGGCGCGCCGGACGAGGCGCCCTCGCCCGACGGGCCCTGCGCGGGCGTTCCGGAAGCGCCGCTGGGCTCAGGGCCGCGGTCGCCCGGCGAGTAGGGCCGGGTGGTGCTCATCAGCGCTTCACCTCACCGATTCACCAGTTCACGATTCAAGACTCAGTACGGGGGCCGACGTCGTTTCCGCCGGTTGTTGCTCGCGCCGTGCGCTCAGGGCCCTTTTGTCGCCACTTTCGCCCTCACTGCCGACATGGTCAGCATGTCTCCTGCCCGAGCGGACCGCTGGAACACCCATGGATTCGGCCGGGGGGCTGTGACGCGCGTAACGTGCCGATAACGCGGAGACATCCGGGACGCGAACCATCGGCGGCGTCACTCGGCCAGCGCCGCGTCCAGCGTGTCGTGGACGGTGAAGACGGCGTCCGCCCCGGTGATCTCGAAGACCCGGGCCACCACCGGCTGCATCCCCACGAGATGGACCCCACCGCCCCCGGACTCGGCCTTCAGCCGGGCGGAGAGCAGGACGTTCAGCCCGGTGGAGTCGCAGAACTCCAGCCGCGAGCAGTCGACGATCAGGCGTGAGAAGCCCTTCTCGAGGCAGTCCTCAAGAGGTTCGCGCAGTAGATCGGCGGTGTGGTGATCCAGCTCACCCGCCGGGGTCACGACGGCACTCGTGCCTTCTTGTCGCACCTCGACCAGAAGCCGGCCCGACTGTGCGCTGCCGACCGTCCCGCGGTCCATGCCGTCTCTCTCCCGACCGTCGTGGTTGATGATGGGCGCCCTCGAACATTACGCCCTCTGCGCGCCTCTCGACACCCGAACAACCCTACCAATTCGGACATTTCGCCACAGTACGCACTTGCGAACGGTCAACGAAAGCGGGTAGGGCTAGTAGAGACACATATTCAACACGGCCGGCTTTGGAGGCGCCGCACACCGCAGTGCACATATGGGCATCGGCGGCCATATGCCGACAACGATGGAGGACATCATGTCACCCCGGCTCGACGCATCGCAGCCCCAGAGGGCGACGTCGACACCCCCCCTGGAACGACCGGACCACGGCTACGGCCTGACCGACCACGAAGGCCTCACCGGGCCCGACGGCCTCGCCGACCTACCGGAGATCCCCCCGTACGACGAAGTGGGACCGGTCGACGCCCGGGCCCTTTCCAAGACGCTCTTCGAGAGGCTCGAGTCCCTCGAGGAGGGCACGCACGAATACTCGTACGTGCGCAACACGCTCGTCGAACTGAACCTGGCCCTGGTGAAGTTCGCCGCCTCCCGCTTCCGCTCGCGCAGCGAGCCGATGGAGGACATCATTCAGGTGGGAACGATCGGCCTGATCAAGGCCATCGACCGGTTCGAACTCAGCAGAGGCGTCGAGTTCCCCACCTTCGCGATGCCGACGATCGTCGGCGAGATCAAGCGCTTCTTCCGCGACACCTCGTGGTCGGTCCGCGTTCCGCGCCGACTGCAGGAGCTCCGCCTCGACCTGGCCAAGGCCGGCGACGAACTGGCCCAGAAGCTCGACCGCGCACCCACCGTGGCCGAACTGGCCGAGCGCCTCGGCATCTCCAACGAGGAGGTCGTCGAGGGCATGGCCGCGTCGAACGCCTACACGGCCAGCTCCCTCGACGCCCAGCCCGAGGAGGACGACTCCGAGGGCGCGCTCGCCGACCGCATCGGCTACGAGGACCACGGACTCGAGGGCATCGAGTACGTCGAGTCGCTCAAGCCGCTGATCGCGGAACTTCCGCCGCGTGATCGGAAGATCCTCTCCCTGCGCTTCGTGGCCAACATGACGCAGTCGGAGATAGGCGAGGAGCTGGGCATCTCGCAGATGCACGTGTCACGGCTGCTGTCCCGCACCCTGGGGCGCCTGCGGAAGGGACTCACCGTCGAGGAGTGAGACCCGCCGCGGTACGCGGTGAGCGACATCCGCCGAGCGGCGCCTGCCGAGGAGTACCAGCCGAGCGACTGCCGCCGGGCGGCGCCTGCAGGGGCATCCCGGCCGCGTGGTGTCGGCCGCCCGGTGTCCGGCCGAATCCCAGAACTCGACCGGGCACCGGGCGACTTGCGTTCGACAGGTGCCTCACAGGTCGTTCCCCGGCCGTTCATCACCTGCTCACAACGGGTTCCCTGGTTACCTGCGGGAACCCCTTTTCCCGCAGGGTGACTTCCCTCACTATGGTCACCCCATACCGGCCGGTACGTCTGGGTCCCAGGCGTGCCCGCCGGCACACGCGGGCTGCGAGGAGGCAGCGGGATGACCCGGGCGGAGCGGGACGACGACGATGACGTCGAGGCCGGCGGCGGCATGCACGGTACGGTGCCCGACGCCCGCCTCACCGATCTGCTGAGGACGGACACCCCGACCGCGTATCCAGCCCTGCGCGAACTACGCATGCGCCACCGCCCCGCGGTCCTCGCCCACGCACGGCTGTGCACGGTCGACGAGACGGCGGCCCGGCAGCTGACCGCGCAGGCGTTCGCGCTCGCGGCCCGCGACACCGCCCGCGGCATCGACCCGCGCGGCCCCTGGCGCCATCAACTCCTGCTGCTCGCGGGCCGGGTGACGGCATCCTGGGCGACGGACGAACGCGCCGCCCGGCTCGATCCAGGACTGCTCGCGCATCTGCGCGCGGCCGGACCCGAGGGCATGGCTCCGGGGATGCTGGCGGCCTTCCAGGCGCTCCCGGTCCGGGTGCAGGGCCTGGTCTGGTACGGCGTCGTCGACCAGGAGCCGCCGGAGCGCACGGCGGTTCTGCTCGGCCTGTCCCCGCAGGACGTGGCCTACGACATCGAACCGGCGTTCAAGGCGCTGCGGGACTCCGTCCTGAAGACCTGGCTCGCCGGCTCGGGCAATCCGCGTTGCCAGGACTTCCGGCGGCTCATCGAGGAGTCGGTGCGCCCCGACAAGCCGCGCTACAGCGCCGATCTGCACGCCCACATGGCGTACTGCGTGCACTGTGCCACCGCGTACGAGGAGCTCTCGCACCTGCGGGACGCCCCGCGTACGGCGCTGGCGGAGGGACTGTTGCCATGGGGCGGCGCGGCGTACGTGCGGGGCGACGGGGAGGAGCAGAACGCGGCCGCCGGGGCCCGGCTCGCCGGCTGGTGGCCGTCGCGGCGGTTCACGCTGGCGGCGACGGCCGTGGGCTTCGCGCTGGCTCCGCTGCTGGTCCATCTGATGACCGCGGGCGGCTCGGGGCCGGCGCGGGCCGCGAGCGACATCCGAACGCCGACGCCGCCACCCGCGGTGACGGTGACTGCGACGGTCTCGGTGAGGCCCTCGTTCTCGCCCTCCCCCTCCCCCACTCCGGCAACGACGTCACCGAGCCCGACGCCGACGCCCTCACCAACGGCGACCACGCACTCGGCGTCCCCGAAGCCGAAGGCCCCCGCCGCGCACCCGCCGAACGGCACGTACGCCCAGGTGGTGAACGTCGCGTCGGGTCTGTGCCTGGACATCCGCGACGGGGTGATGGACCTGGGCACGGACGTCATCACCGCCCCGTGCGGGTCGTCCCCGACGCAGCGCTGGCGCGTCGACGCCGCGCGCGGGGTCCTGCAGTCGGAGGCCGACCCAGACTTCTGCCTGGACAGCCGCGGCGACACCTACCGGGGTGTCGGCATCTGGGAGTGCTCGTCGGTCGACGGCCCCAACGGGCAGAACCTGCGCTTCACGGTCGACTCCCGCGGTGTGATCCGCCCGGCGATCGCTCCCGACCACGCGGTGACGCCCTACGACGGTGACACGGTGTGCCTGCGGCGTGACCGGGGCTCGGACGACCAGCGCTGGAAGGCGGGTTCGTCCTGACGGGCATGGGATGCCTAGGCGACTCTCCGGCCCCGCCGCCACACCTCGGCGACCAGGGGCACGCCCGGGCGGTAGGCCAGGTGGACGTGGCTCGGGGCGTCGAGGATCGCCAGGTCCGCGTAGGCGCCCGGGGTGAGACGGCCGACGTCCGTGCGGCGCAGGGCGCGAGCGCCGCCCGCCGTCGCCGACCAGAGCGCCTCGTCCGGGGTCATGCGCATGTCGCGCACGGCGAGCGCGATACAGAACGGCACGGAGGACGTGAAGGACGAGCCGGGGTTGCAGTCGGTGGACAGGGCGACGGTGACGCCCGCGTCGAGCAGGCGGCGGGCGTCGGGCCACTCGGCGCGGGTGGAGAACTCGGCGCCCGGCAGCAGGGTGGCGACCGTGTCGCCGTTGGCCAGGGCGTCGACGTCGGCGTCCGTCAGGTGCGTGCAGTGGTCGGCGCTGGCCGCGCCGAGTTCGACGGCGAGTTGCACGCCCGGTCCGTACGACAGCTGGTTGGCGTGGACGCGCGGGTGCAGGCCCTTGGCCTTGCCCGCGGTGAGGATCGCGCGGGCCTGGTCGCCGTCGAAGGCGCCCTTCTCGCAGAAGACGTCGATCCAGCGGGCGTGCGGCGCGCAGGCGTCGAGCATCTCGCCGGTGACCAGGGCGACGTAGGCGGCCGGATCGTCGGCGTGGTCGGGGGAGACGATGTGGGCGCCGAGGTAGGTGACCTCGTCGGTGTGCGCGGCGGCGATGCGCAGGGCGCGTTCCTCGTCGTGGACCGTGAGGCCGTAGCCGGACTTGGTCTCCAGGGTGGTGGTGCCCTGGCGGAGGGCCTCGGTCAGGTAGCGGACGAGGTTGGCCTCCAGTTCCGCGTCCGTCGCGGCCCGGGTCGCCGCGACCGTGGTGCGGATACCGCCCGCCGAGTAGCCGCGGCCGGACATGCGGGCGTTGAACTCCTCGGTCCGGTCGCCCGCGAAGATGAGGTGGGAGTGGGAGTCCACGAAGCCCGGGATCACCGCGCGGCCGCCCGCGTCGACCCGGTTGTCAGTGGCGGGTGCTTTGCTTGACTCACCGATCCAGGAGACGCGGTCGCCGTCGATGACGAGGGCCGCGTCCCGGATCAGTCCAAGGGGGGATGCGTCACCGAGGGAGGGGTCGTTGGTGACCAGGGCGGCGATGTTGGTGATGACGGTGCTGCTCATGGGTTCCTCATGGGTGGCCGGGCCGTCGGCGGGCGGCGTCGCGGACATGTGGCTCGGGGTCGTCAGGCACGCAGGGCTTCGACGGCGTCCGCCAGCGCCCGTGGCACCTCCGGCACGAGCGTGTGGACTCCGTCGCGGACGACGTGCCGGCCGCCCACGACCGTATGGCGCACATCCGCTGCCGTCGCGGCGAATACGGCCGTCTCGGCGCCCAGCCGTGGCAGCGGCCCCGCGGTCCTGACCGAGTCGAGCGCGATCGTCGTGAAGTCGGCGAGCGCGCCGGGCTCCAGGACGCCCGCGCCGTCCCAGCCGAGTGCGGCGTGCCCGTCGGCGGAGGCGGCCCGCAGCAGGGCGGCCGCCGTCCAGTGGCCGCGGGTGCGGGTGCGCAGCCGCTCGTTCAGCTCCATCGCGCGGGCCTCCTCGAACAGGTCGATGACGGCGTGGCTGTCGGAGCCGAGGCTGAGCGGCGAGCCGGCCGCCTGCAGGGCCGGGGCCGGGCCGATGCCGTCGGCCAGGTCGCGCTCGGTGGTCGGGCACATGCAGGTGCCGGTGGCGGTGGAGCCGATCAGCCGGATGTCCTCGTCCGTGAGGTGCGTGTTGTGCACGCCGATGGTGCGCGGCCCGAGGACGCCGTGGTCGGCGAGGAGCTGCGTCGGGGTGCGGCCGTGTGCCTCCTGGCAGGCGTCGTTCTCGGCGGTCTGCTCGGACAGGTGCACATGCAGCGGGGCCCGCCGCTCCTCGGCCCAGCGCGCCACCGTCGCCAACTGGTCGGCGGGCACCGCCCGTACGGAGTGGATCGCCGCACCGATCCGTGCGTGATCGCGTTCCTTGAGAACTGAACAGCGTTCGGCCCAGGCCTCGGCCGTGCCGTCGGAGAAGCGGAGCTGGTGGGTGTTGGGCCGCTGTCCGAAGCCGGAGGAAAGGTAGGCGGTGTCGAGGAGGGTGATACGGATGCCGGCCTCGGCGGCGGCCGCGATGAGCGCCTCGCCCATGGCGTTGGGGTCGGCGTAGGGGGTGCCGCCGGGGGCGTGGTGCACGTAGTGGAACTCTCCGACGGCGGTGACCCCGGCCAGCGCCATCTCCGCGTACACGGCGCGGGCGAGCGCGTGGTACGTGTCCGGGGTCAGTCTGTCGGCGAACGAGTACATGACCTCCCGCCAGGTCCAGAAGGTCCCGGAGCCGATCTGGACGGTGCCGCGCAGGGCGCGGTGGAAGGCGTGGCTGTGGGCGTTGGCGAGCCCGGGGAGGGTGAGCCCGCGCAGGACCTCGGCGCCGGGCTCGGGGGCGTCGACGCCGGTGCGGACCGCGGTGATGCGCCCTTCGGCCACGTCCAGGGCGACGCCCGGCTCGACGGCCGGGTCCAGCCAGGCGTGCTCCAGCCAGTACGTCCGTGTCACCTGCACACCAGCCCTTCCAGTACGTCGGCGAGCGCGACCACCCCGGCCAGGCAGTCGTCCTCGGCGGCGTACTCGGCCGGGGAGTGCGACACGCCCGTGGGGTTGCGCACGAACAGCATGGCGGTCGGGATGCTCCCGGAGAGGATCCCGGCGTCGTGTCCCGCCCCGGTCCCGAGGACGGGCACGGTCAGGTCGGTGTCCCGGCCGAGGATACGGGCCAGTTCGTCGCGCAGGGCGTGGTCGAACTCCACGACGGGCGTGAACGACTCGCGCTCCACGTCCAGATCGACACCGTGCGCCTCGGCGTACTCCCGGGCCGCCTTCCGGATGCCGTCGACCACGGTGTCGAGGCTCGCCTGGTCGGCGGCGCGGGAGTCGAGCCAGCCCCGGACGAGGGACGGGATGGCGTTGACCCCGTTGGGCTCGACGGCGATCTTCCCGAAGGTGGCGACGGCACTGGCGAGTTCGGCCTCGCGGCGGGCGGCGAGGACGGTCTCGGCGTACGGCAGCATGGGGTCGCGCCGGTCGACGAGCCGGGTGGTCCCCGCGTGGTTGGCCTCGCCCCGGAAGTCGAACCGCCACCGGCCGTGCGGCCAGATGGCACTGGCGACCCCCACGGCGTCCCCGCCGATGTCCAGCGCCCGCCCCTGTTCGACATGCAGCTCGACGAACGCGCCGATCCGGCCGAGCCGCTCGGGATCGGGCCCGATGGCGTCGGGGTCGTACCCGGCGGCCTCCATGGCCCCTGGCAACGTGATCCCGTCACCGTCGGTGAGCCGGTGCGCCTGCTCACGGGTGAGCTGCCCCGCGGCGAGCCGCGACCCGACGCAGGCGAGCCCGAACCGGGCGCCTTCCTCGTCGCCGAAGTTGACGATGCCGAAGGGCTTGGCGAACCGGGCGTTCCTGTTGCGCAGCTCGTCGAGCGCGGCGAAGGCGGACACCACTCCGAGCGGCCCGTCGAAGGCGCCGCCGTCGGGCACGGAGTCGAGGTGGGACCCGGTGACCACGGCGTCCCCCTGGGCGGGGTCCCCGAGCCAGGCCCACTGGTTGCCGTTCCGGTCGACTTCGTGGACCAGCCCCCGCGCCTCGGCCTGCTCCTTGAACCAGGCGCGGCACTCGGCGTCGGCACCGGTCCAGGCGAACCGGCGATAGCCGCCGGAGGCGGAGTTGCGGCCGACCGGCAGCAACTCCGCCCACATGCTGTGGAAGGTCACGCGTCGTCACCCTCGCGCATCGGAACCCGCACGCCCCGCTCCTCGGCGACGGACTCCGCGATGTCGTACCCGGCGTCGACGTGCCGGATGACACCCATCCCGGGGTCGTTGGTGAGCACCCGGCGGATCTTCTCGCCGGCCAGCTCGGTGCCGTCGGCCACCGTGACCTGCCCGGCGTGGATGGACCGGCCCATCCCCACGCCACCACCGTGGTGGATGGACACCCACGACGCACCGGACGCCACATTGACCATGGCGTTCAGCAGCGGCCAGTCCGCGATCGCGTCCGACCCGTCGAGCATCGCCTCCGTCTCGCGGTACGGCGAGGCGACGGACCCGCAGTCGAGGTGGTCGCGGCCGATGACGATCGGCGCGCTCAGCTCCCCGCTCGCCACCATGTCGTTGAACCGCTCACCGGCCTTGTCCCGCTCGCCGTACCCGAGCCAGCAGATACGTGCCGGGAGCCCCTGGAAGTGGACCCGCTCACCGGCCATCTTGATCCAGCGCGCGAGGGACTCGTTCTCGGGGAACAGGTCCAGGATCGCCCGGTCGGTCTTCGCGATGTCGGCCGGGTCGCCCGACAGCGCCGCCCACCGGAACGGGCCCTTGCCCTCGCAGAACAGCGGCCGGATGTAGGCGGGGACGAACCCGGGGAAGGCGAACGCCCGGTCGTACCCGGCGAGCTGCGCCTCGCCGCGGATGGAGTTGCCGTAGTCGAAGACCTCGGCACCGGCGTCCATGAAGCCGACCATGGCCTCGACGTGCCGGGCCATCGACTCACGCGCGCGGGTGGTGAAGCCGGCCGGGTCCTTCGCGGCATAGGAGGCCATGTCCTCGAAGGCGACCCCGACGGGCAGGTACGACAGCGGGTCGTGGGCCGAGGTCTGGTCGGTGACGATGTCGATGGGGGCGCCCATGGCGAGGAGCTGCGGCACCAGCTCGGCGGCGTTGCCGAGGACGCCGACGGACAGCGGCCGGCGGGCGTCGCGCGCCTCGACGGCCAGCTGGAGGGCGTGCTCCAGGGAGTCGGCCTTCACATCCAGGTACCGGTGCTCGATGCGCCGCTCGATGGCCCGCGGGTCGCAGTCGATACAGATCGCGACGCCGTCGTTCATGGTGACGGCGAGCGGCTGGGCGCCGCCCATGCCGCCGAGGCCGGCGGTCAGGGTGATGGTTCCGGCCAGTGAGCCGCCGAACTTCTTGGCGGCGACGGCGGCGAACGTCTCGTAGGTGCCCTGCAGGATGCCCTGGGTGCCGATGTAGATCCAGGAGCCGGCGGTCATCTGCCCGTACATGGTCAGACCGAGGGCCTCCAGGCGGCGGAACTCCTCCCAGTTGGCCCAGTCGCCGACGAGGTTGGAGTTGGCGATGAGGACGCGCGGCGCCCACTCGTGGGTCTGCATGACGCCGACGGGGCGGCCGGACTGGACGAGCATCGTCTCGTCCAGCTTGAGGGTCTTCAGGGTGCGGACCATCGCGTCGAAGGAGCGCCAGTCGCGCGCGGCCTTGCCGGTGCCGCCGTAGACGACGAGCTTGTCGGGGTGCTCGGCGACCTCGGGGTCCAGGTTGTTCTGCAGCATCCGCAGCGCGGCCTCCTGCTGCCATCCCAGGGCGCTGCGTTCCGTGCCGCGGGGCGCTCGGACGGGCCGGGGTCCTGACATGGTCTGCCTCCTGGTGGACGGCGTCACGCGGCCGAGGGGGCGCGCGGGACAGTTGCAGTGGTTATTCACATCCTGAACGTCTGAATAGAACTAGTCAATACGTCCTTGCGCCAGCGGGGTGGGGGCCGGGATGTTTGGCTGGAGGCATGACCGCAGACGGCGACACGGGGACGGGGGACGCGGTGGACACGAGGAGCGTCGGGGTGGCGGGGCACGGCAGCGGGGACGGGCACCCCGCCGACGCCGAGCGGGTGGCGCGCCGGGACGAGGCCGTTCGGGGCGCCGTCGAGCAGGGGCTGCTGGGGCCGACCGCCCCGCTCGTCGGCCTGCTGGACGTCGTGGGCATCCGGGACTCGGCGGCGGCCCTGCGTGCGGCCTTCGACGCGGTGGTGCCGCCGGGGACGCCGGTGCTGCACGCGTTCGCGGTGAAGGCGACCCCGCTGGTGCCGGTGCTGCGGCTGCTGCGGGAGGCGGGCATCGGCGCGGAGGTGGCGAGCCCGGGGGAACTGGCGCTGGCCCGGGCGGCCGGGGTGGCGCCGGAGCGGATCGTGCTGGACTCGCCCGCCAAGACGGCGGCCGAGCTGCGCCAGGCGCTCGAGCTGGGCGTGGCCGTCAACGCGGACAGCCCGCAGGAGCTGGGACGGCTGGACGAGCTGGTCCGCACGGTCCGGACGGACTCCCCCCTCGGTATCCGGGTGAACCCGCAGACCGGGGCGGGCGCGATCCAGGCGCTGTCGACGGCGACGGCCACCTCCAAGTTCGGGGTGGCGTTGCGGGACGAGGGCGCGCGCGAGTGGGTGGTGCGTGCCTGTGCGGAGCGGCCCTGGCTGACGCGGCTGCACGCGCACTCCGGTTCGCAGGGGGTGCCGCTGTCACTGATGGCGCGGGGCATCGCGGAGACGTACGCGCTCGCCGAGGAGATCAACCGGCACCTCGGTCGCCGGCAGATCGACACGATCGACATCGGCGGCGGGCTGCACGTCAACTTCGGCTCCGATGTGACGACGCCGACGTACGCGCAGTACGCGCGGCTGCTGGCGGAGGCGGTGCCGGGGCTGTTCGACGGGCGGTACGGACTGGTCACGGAGTTCGGGCGGTCACTGCTGGCCAAGCACGGGACGCTGGTGGCCCGCGTGGAGTACGCCAAGAGCGCGGGCGGCCGGGCCGTCGCGGTCACGCACGCGGGGGTGCAGGTCGCGGTGCGGACGGTGTACGCGCCGGCGTCCTGGCCGTTGCGGATCGCCGCCTACGACGCGAAGGGGCGCCCCAAGGAGGGGCCCGAGGTGGTGCAGGACGTGGCGGGACCGGCCTGCTTCGCGGGCGACCTGCTGGCCGAGGCACGGGCCCTGCCACTCCTGGAACAGGGTGACCACGCGGCGGTGCTGGACACCGGCGCGTACTACTTCGCGCAGCACTACGCCTACAACTCCCTCGCCCGGCCGGGGGTGTACGGGTACGCGCCGGGCGGGGACGGTGGGATCCGGTTCGCGGTTGTACGGGAGCCGCAGTCGGTCCAGGAGATCGTGGCGGAGTCGGGCGGGGCGCGCGCGGGAGCACTGACGGAGCTCTGAGGACAGCGCGCGCCCTCGCGCGCACCCCCCGTATACACGCGGCCCGCATACCCGCACGTCAGCGAGGAGGAGCCGCCACCTCACCCAACTCCCGGCCCAACAAGGTTAGTTGACCCACCTTACCGGTCCCGCGCATGTTCCACTGGAAAATGCCAGATCCCTCACCCCTCGCGCACACGTTGCGTAGCGTGTGTGTCACTCAGCCGTACCCGAGGCGGGAGGGGATCCGCTGCTGTGCCCGGAATCGACGAGTGTCTGCTGGAAGCGATGCGCCTGCCGGGTGCCCGAGGCGCCGCGGTGGTCGACTGGACGAGCGGGCTCGCGCTGGGCACGGTCGGCGACGCGCCCGGCGGTGACCACGAAACGACCGCGGCGGAGGCGGCGGAACTGGCCCGGCTGGCCGCCGAACACCGCGCGTTCGCCCCGGAGGGGCAGGCGGACTGGTCCGAGGACACCTGCCCGGTCGAGGACCTGATCATCGCCAACCGGGACAGCTACCACCTGCTCCGCTTCGTCCCGACGACCTTCGACAGCAGCGTCTTCCTGCACCTGTGGCTGGCCCGCGAGGACGGCAACCTCGCCCTCGCCCGCATCCGGCTCGGCGAGATGGCCGGACGGCTGGTGCTGGGATGACGGCGGTGAGAGTCCCCTCACCGCCCCCACTGCCGGTCCGGCAGGGGACACGGATTCCGGGCGGTGGTCTGTCCCCCATGCTCAGCCGGCTCGCCGCCGAGCGGGCCACCGGAGTGCTGATGCGCGAGGGCGGCATGCTCCACCTGGCCGAGGGACAGGTGGTGTACGCGGAGAGCCCCGCCACCCCGGGCCTGGACACCCTGCTCATGGCGCACGGCATGCTCGACGAGGAGGGCTGGCGCGAGGCGCTCGCTCAGGCGGCTCCGCGGGGGCTGGTGGGCCGGTTCCTGGTCGACAGCGGGCGGATCGGGCAGGGAGCGCTGGAGCTGTGCCATCTGGGGGCGCTGTTCGACGCGGCCTACTTCGTACTCGGCCCGAGCAGCGCCCCCGCCCGCTTCCGCTACGGCCAGGCCCATTGGCTGGGACCGGTGCACCCGGTGCCGGTGACCGCGGTGGAGCGCGAGACGCTGCGCCGCCGCGACCTGCTCCACACCATCTGGCCCGACCCGGCGATCGACGAGGCCCCGCTGGTCCGCGCCGACCGCCCGACGGTTCCGGCGGTCACACCCCGCCAGGAAGCCGTACTGGGCCGCGTCGACGGAACGCGCACGGCGGCGGACATCTCACGAGCGCTGGGCCGCCCGGCGTTCCACACGCTCGTGGACATAAGGCGCCTGGCAGCGGCGGGCTTCGTGGCGCCCCGCACCACCGCGCCGACACCAGCCCCCGCGCCCGCACCGGCACCGCCACCGGCATCCGGCGACGCACCACCCGTGCCCGCCCAGGAACCGCTCCCCTACCAAGACCCCCACATCACCTTGCTGAAAAGGCTGAGAGATGCGCTGGAGGCCCTTTGACCGCCCCGCGCGGCAGCGACCTCGCGCCGAGAGGAGACAGCTGATGACAGCCGAGGCGGACGTCCTGGACGAACTCCGCCGACTGAGATCCCGCATCCCCCAGCTGACCGGCTCCCTCGCCGCCAGCGTCGACGGACTGGTCCTCGCCCAGGACGCCCCCGGCGTCGAACCGGAGGGTGTCGCCGCGCTGACCGCGGCCGCGCTGGGCGTCGCCGTTCGGCTGGCGCAGGCGACGGGACAGGGCGACTTCCGCGAGGTGCTCGTCCGCGGCGTGAACGGCTATGTGGCCACGTACGCCGCGGGCCGCAACGCCGTCCTGACGGTCCTCGCCCAGGACCGCGTCAACGTCGGCCGGCTGCACCTGGAAGGCCGCCGTGCGAGCGCCCGGATCGGCGAACTGGTCGACGAGGCCACGGCGCGCCCCGAGCCTCCGCCGCAGCCTCCCGCCCCATGGACCCCCACCCAGCCCCCACCCACCAGGCCCGCACCCACGCGGAGCCGCACCGCGCGCACCCCCGCGAGCCCACGTACGGCCGCGAACGCGCGAACCACCACCGAAAGTTGAAAGGACACACCCCGAAATGGCCAACACCGAAACCGCGCTGAAAGAGGCGCTCGCCTCCATCGAGGGTGCGACCGGAGCCGCGCTCGTCGACTACACCAGCGGCATGGCGCTGGGCACGATGGGCGGCAGCAAGAGCTTCGACCTCACCGTCGCGGCCGCCGGGAACACCGACGTCGTACGGGCCAAGCTGCGCACCATGGAACACCTCGGCCTCAAGGGCCACATCGAGGACATCCTGATCACGCTGTCCGACCAGTACCACCTGATCCGGCTGCTCACCGGCCGTGGCGGCAACGGCCTGTTCCTCTACCTCGTGCTCGACGCCAAGCGGGCCAACCTGGCGATGGCCCGCCACCAGCTCAGGAAGATCGAGGAGGAACTGGAGGTCTGACCCTCCGCCGGCCGCTCCCCGCGCCAGTGCCCCGACAAGGGCGCTAGACCAGCTCGGCGGTACGGCGGCGCGCCCCGCCCGGGGCCGCGTCGCCGGCCGCGATGCCGGTGCTGCGGTAACCCTTGACCGGCTTGCCCGCGGGGGCGCCGCCCCGGCGGCCGAGCCAGTCGACGCGCACCCACAGCAGCACGTCGTCGGCCTTCTCCCGCCGCCCGAGCCAGGCGGCCTTCAGGCGCAGCCCGGCGCCGGTCCCGGCGAGCAGCATGCCCCCGGCGGCGGGCGCCGCGAAGGAGCTGCCGAGCGCGGCGGCGAACGCGGCGAGCAGCCACCAGCGGTGGCCGCGCCGCCAGGTGCGGACGGTGACCGCGCGGTCCTGCAGGACGTCGTACTTCCCGGCGCGGGCGGCACCGCGGACCAGGGCGGCGTACCGCTTGCGGCGCGACAGGGCGACGACGACGGTCGCGACGATGAACAGCGCGGCCCCGGACAGGACGCCGATCCGGAGCCCGGTCACACCGGGCACGAACGCCCCGATACCGGCCGCGAACACCCCCAACCACCACAGCGGTGCGGCCCCCGCTCGCACGACGACGGCCACCCGAGCCAGTCCGTGTCCTCCGCGCGCCACCTCAGCCTCCCGTCTCTCCTGTGAAGCGCCTCAGTAACGGCAGGCTAGCGAGGGAACGTGAGACGAGTCTGAAAAACCCCGCGCCAGGACGGAGGGACGGGGCTACTCGACGAACAGCCCCCGGGCCGCGGCCCGCGTGTCGAACTCCTCCAGGCGTGCCTGGGCGTCCGGCAGGTCGTCGCACATCGCTTCGAGGAGGACGCGGCCGAGCAGCATCGGCGCGCAGGCCGTGTCGAAGGCGAGCCCCGTGCCGACGGCGGCCGGCAGCAACAGGTCGGACACCTTGGCCACGGGCGCGAACGCCGAGTCGGCGACCGTCACCACCGTCAGGCCCGCCTCCCTGGCATACGCCAGCGTGTCGACGACCTCGCGCGGATGCCGGGGCAGCGCGAAGCAGAGCAGCGCGCTCGCACCCGCCCGTACGGCCGCGTCGATACGGTCCTGGAGCATCGTGCCGCCCTCGTCGAGCAGCCGGACGTCCGGGTGGACCTTCGCCGCGAAGTACGCGAAGCCGTACGCCTGGGAGGCCGCGGCGCGCAGGCCCAGCACGGGCAGGGGGCGGGAGGCGGCGAGGATCCGGCCGGCCTGCTGCACGGGCCGCGGGTCGGCCAGCACCTCCGCCAGGTGCTTCAGGTTCTCGATCTCGGCCTCGACGGCCTGCTGGTACTCGTTGAACACCCCGGATTCCGCGGCCGGTTCGGCGGGCGCGACCTCGCGCAGGTACTTGCGCAGCGCCGGGTAGCCGTCGAAGCCGAGAGCGACCGCGAAGCGGGTCACGGACGGCTGGCTGACGCCGGCGAGTTCGGCCAGCTCCACGCTCGACAGAAACGGCACGTCGGCGGCTCGCCGCACCATGCTGTGCGCGATGCGCCGCTGGGTCGGCGTGAGCCGGTGCCCTTCGAAGAGCGCCTGCAGCCGTGCCGCAGGGCTGTCGACCATGCTCATGAGGTGCTCCCCCTCCAGATGTCCGCGAACCGGTCCAGCAGCCTGGCCGCCTCCGCCACGTCGCCGGTGAGCGGCCGGTCGGCCGGGTCCGCGTCGAGGACCGACTCGGCGAGCCGGAACGCCCGGCCCACCGGAAGGTCCGGTTCGGGCACGGTGCCGCGCAGGCGCAGCGCCCGCACGGCGGCGACGAGTTCGCAGCCGACCACCAGACGGTACGCACCGCACGCGCGCAGCGTTTGACGCGCGGCGAGCGAGGCGAAGCTGGCCTGTTCCTCGACGCCCCGGGAGAGTACAGCGTGCCCGAGCGAGGCGGGCGCGGAGAACGCCCGCAGATCACCGAGGGCGGCCGCGGCCGCGTACTCCAGGATCATCACTCCGGAAGAGCCCGGCTCGCGGTCCGCGAGGAAGGGCCGCAGCTTGGTGTAGGCGGGTTCGTTCAGGCTCGACAGGCGGGACGTCGACAGGCGCGCGACCTGCGTCAGGGCGAGCCTGAAGTGATCCAGGGCGAGGGCGAGCTGGGCCAGGTAGAAACCGCCGTGGTGGTAGGCGGTCATGTCCTCGGGCGAGATCAGCGGGTTCTCCCCGGCCGAGTTGATCTCGACGGTGAGGACGTCCTCCAGCGCGTCCGCCGCGTCGTGCGCGGGGCCGTGGATCTGGGGCAGGCAGCGGAAGCCGTACGGATCCTGGATTCGGCCCAGCGGTGGCGTGGGGCGATCGGCGGCGCCGGTCAACTCCCGCATGCGGCGGGCGACGTCGACGGAGCCCCGGTGCGGCCGGGCGGCGTGCACGGGGGCCGCGTACGGCTCGTGCGAGCCGTCCACCGCGAGCAGGGAGAGCGCGGCGACGACCTGGGTGGCGCCGATCAGTCCGCGCAGCTCGTGCACCGCGAGCGCAGACTGGCCCAGGGTGAGGGCGTTGCTGCTGATGAGGGCGAGGGCGTCGTTGTTGTCGAGCGGCTGGGCCTCCGGTGCCACCGCGCCCCGCCAGGGGTGCTCCCCGGCGAGCGCGAGACCGACCTGCGCCAGCGCCGCGATGTCGCCGGTGCCGACGGACCCGAACTCGTTGACGACCGGGTACGCCCCGCTGTCCAGCGCCTCGCACAGCGCGGTGATCACACTCGGCCGCAGTCCCGCCCCGCCCACGAGCAGCTGATTGGCCCGTATGGCCAGCATGGCCCGGACCTGCCGCTCAGGCAGCTCCTCGCCGATCGCTCCGGCGTGGCTGCGCAGCAGCCGCAGGCCGTGCCCGGCGGCTGCCTCCGTGGGCACGTCCTCGGTCCGGTTGGCGCCGACGCCGGTCGAGCGGCCGTACACACGGCCCGTCGCCGCGATCCGCCGGGCGGCGTCCCAGGACTCCTCCACGCGCTTCATCGCCTCGGCGCCGGGGACCGGTCGTGCGGCGCCGTCGGCGAGGCGTACGACGTCCTCCACGCCCAGCCCTACGCCGTCGAGGACCACCGGCCCGGAAAGCGTCCGACGCGGAGCGTCCACGGCCCGAGACGCCATAAGGCTCAAACTCCCCTCAGCCCCGGACATCCGATCTTGCCTTCCGTCGTCCGTCACCTCGGATCAACACCGGAGCGTTGACGACCTATTCACACACCAAGAACTCTGCATGACGTTATACAGTCGGGCAAGGGACATCTCACGATCCGGTTCGACACGGTCCACAAGCGCGTCCCCCACCGCCTCGGATCCTCCCGGCAGGCCCGACCCGAACCGGGGGGCTAACCCCAGTGCGCCGAGGCTGCCGCCTGCCTACCGTGGGGCGCATGACCGGAATGGACGCGCGGGACACCGACCTGAAGAAGGAACTCAACGCCACCCTGCAGGCCCGCAGGGAACTGGGCGAGGAGTACGAGTCGGCGCTGGTCGAATCCTTCCTGGAGAAGGTCGACCAGCGCATCGACGGCGCGATCGACCGCCGGGTGCGGCGGCAGCTGGCCGAGCAGCAGATGGTGGTGGCCCGCGGCGCCCGGTCCCCCCGGGCGACGGACTCCTGGGGCGAGCGCTTCGGCTTCGGCATCGTGTCGCTGGTGGTGGCGATCCCACTCTCGGCGATCGGCGGATCGTTCGGAGGCATGTCCGGCCTGCTGGCCAGCTGGGTGGGAATCGTCGGCGTCAACGTGGTCCAGGCCGCCCGTATCAACCCCGACCTCTTCCGCCGCCACAAGTCCCGGCGGAACAGCGAGTGGGAGGACTGACCCTCAGCCGCAAAGGGCGGTGTCGCGGGGACCGCCGCACCCCCGTTGCCGGGGGGCGGGACGACGGCGGTCCCCGCGAGGGACGCGGGCCGGGTCAGGGCCGGGCTTGCGCGTCCATGGCGTCCATGGAGGTCCGGGAGCCGCTCCGGAGGTCCTTGGCGCCGTTCGCTGCCGACTGGAGCGGGGAGCCGCTCCCACCCCTGCCGACACCCACCAATGTGCCGGACGCGTGTTAAGCGGGTGCTGCGCGGACGTGACGCGCTCGTACCACTTCCGAGAAGGCGCTCTTCCCGCGCGTCACCGGAAGTTCCCCGGTGACACGCCCGGTTCACCGGAGGTTCGCTACTGCTTTCCCCCCTTGGCCAGGAACGCCAGCAGGTCCTGCCGGCTGACCACTCCGGTCGGCTTGCCCTCGACCAGGACGATCGCCGCGTCGGCCGCGCCGAGCACGGACATCAGGTCCGCGACCGGCTCACCGGAGCCGACCTGCGGCAGCGGCGGGGACATGTGCTTCTCCAGCGGGTCGTCGAGGGAGGCGTGCTTGGTGAACAGGGCCGCCAGCAGCTCGCGTTCGACGACGGACCCCACGACCTCGGCGGCCATCACATCCGGGTGGCCCGCGCCCGGCTTGACGATCGGCATCTGCGAGACGCCGTACTCGCGCAGCACCTCGATGGCCTGGCCGACGGTTTCGTCCGGGTGCATGTGGACGAGGGAGGGGATGGCGCCCTCCTTGTCCCTGAGCACGTCACCGACGCGCGCGCTCGGGCCCGTGTCCTCGAGGAAGCCGTAGTCGGCCATCCACTCGTCGTTGAAGATCTTGCTGAGGTAACCGCGTCCGCTGTCGGGCAGGAGCACCACCACGACGTCGTCCGGCCCGAGCCGCTCGGCGACCCTCAGCGCGGCGACGACGGCCATGCCGCAGGAGCCGCCCACCAGCAGGCCCTCCTCCCGGGCCAGCCGCCGGGTCATCTGGAAGGAGTCCTTGTCGGAGACGGCGATGATCTCGTCGGCGACGGTGGGGTCGTAGGCGGTCGGCCAGAAGTCCTCACCGACGCCCTCGACGAGGTACGGGCGTCCGGAGCCGCCGGAGTAGACGGAGCCCTCGGGGTCGGCGCCGATGACCTTGACCCGGCCGTCGCTGACGTCCTTCAGGTAGCGGCCGGTGCCGGAGATGGTGCCGCCGGTTCCGACGCCGGCGACGAAGTGGGTGATCTTCCCCTCCGTCTGCTCCCACAGCTCGGGGCCGGTGGAGTGATAGTGCGACAGGGGGTTGTTGGGGTTGGAGTACTGGTCCGGCTTCCAGGCACCCGGGGTCTCGCGGACGAGCCGGTCGGAGACGTTGTAGTACGAGTCGGGGTGTTCCGGGGCCACCGCCGTCGGGCACACGACCACCTCGGCGCCGTACGCGCGCAGCACGTTGATCTTGTCGGTGGAGACCTTGTCCGGGCAGACGAAGATGCACTTGTAGCCCTTCTGCTGGGCCACGATCGCAAGGCCGACGCCCGTGTTGCCGCTGGTCGGCTCGACGATCGTGCCGCCCGGCTTGAGCTCGCCGCTCTGCTCGGCCGCCTCGATCATGCGCAGGGCGATGCGGTCCTTGACGGAACCGCCGGGGTTGAAGTACTCGACCTTCGCGAGAACGGTCGCCTTGATGCCGGCGGTCACGCGGTTGAGCCTGACCAGCGGGGTGTTGCCGACCAGGCTGATCATCGAGTCGTGGAATTGCACCGTTGTCTCCGGTTGCTGCACAGGAAGTGGTCGTGATGGTTCCGCCAGCGTAAGCGCTCGTACCGCCGGGACGGGTGCGCTGCGGGAAGGAGCCGTCGGGCGCGGGCCGTCCCGGGCGTTCACGCGTCGTTGAGATTGGGCGACGGGGAGTACGGGGCAAGCAGTGGATGTACGGCTACGAGGAGGTGGCGGCGACGCATGTCGAGCATGTCGAGGGCGAGAGCGGCCCGGCGCATCGCGGCGGGCGCGGCGTACGGCGGCGGCGGTATCGGCCTGGTCGGGGCGGCCGCCGTCGGGCTGCTGGTCGCCGAGGTACAGCTGGCCAAGCGCCACGTGGGCAACGGACACAGCCCGCATCCACCGAGCGCGGACGGCCTGTACGGGTGGGGGTCCCCCCGCTCGAGCGCAGCCGGGAGTGGGGGAGGCTACAGCGTCCTGGGCGAACCACCGCTGAGGCTGGTGATGCTCGGCGACTCCACCGCCGCGGGACAGGGCGTGCACCGCTCCCGGCAGACGCCGGGGGCGCTGCTGGCGTCGGGGCTGGCGGCGGTGGCGGAACGCCCGGTGCAGTTGCGCGTCGTCGCCCTCCCCGGGGCGCAGTCGGACGACCTGGACCGTCAGGTGGCGCTGACGCTGGAGGACCACGACCGGGTCCCCGACATCTGCGTCATCATGATCGGCGCGAACGACGTGACGCACCGGATGCCGCCGACGCGCTCGGTGCGGTACCTGTCGGCGGCGGTGCGGCGCCTGCGCACGGCGGGCGCGGAGGTGGTCGTCGGCACCTGCCCCGACCTGGGCACGATCGAGCCGGTGCAGCAACCGCTGCGGTGGCTGGCCCGCCGGGCCTCCCGGCAGCTGGCTGCGGCCCAGACGATCGGGGTCGTGGAGCAGGGCGGCCGGACCGTATCCCTGGGCGACCTGCTGGGCCCGGAGTTCGAGGCGAACCCTCGGGAACTGTTCGGCCCCGACAACTACCACCCCTCGGCGGAGGGGTACGCCACGGCGGCGATGGCGGTCCTGCCGACGGTGTGCGCGGCGCTCGGCCTGTGGCCGGCGGACGAGGAGCGCCCGGACGCGTCCCGCCGCGAGGGCTTCCTGCCGGTGGCCCGGGCCGCGGCGGAGGCCGCGGACGAGGCCGGTACGGAGGTCACGGCCGCGCTGCCGACGGGCCCACGGGGCCCATGGGCCCTGCTCAAGCGCCGCCGTCGCCGCCGCCTGCCGACACCGGAGGCGGCCCCGACCACGGCCCCGGAACCGTCCGTGTGACGCCGGGGGCTCCCCCGCCCCACCCTTGTTCAGCGCCGGTCGGCAACAACCAGCCTGTCTGACGATCGAGGACGAGGCCGTTCAGGCCGAAGCGGGGGTCTGGGGCGCAGCTCCCAGGGACGGGAAGGGTGGGGGCGGCGGGGGCGAAAACCCATGCTCGGCCCCGGCCAACCACCCCGCCCGACCCGCCCCGGCCCATCCCCGTCACCGCAACGCACCCCGCACCCCTCCCGACCCAACCGCCGGCGGCCCAAGCAAGCGCTTAGAAAATTGCGGTCGGAGTCACACCCTCACGCCAGTGACCTCCACCGTACGTACGGGTAACTTCCCCCACAGCCCTGCTCACCCTCGCGCAATGGAGCCGTGATGCCCGAAGCCGTCATCGTCTCGACCGCCCGTTCCCCGATCGGCCGTGCCTTCAAGGGCTCCCTGAAGGATCTCCGCCCGGACGACCTCACCGCCACGATCATCCAGGCCGCCCTCGACAAGGTCCCCGCCCTGGACCCGAAGGACATCGACGACCTGATGCTCGGCTGCGGCCTCCCCGGCGGCGAGCAGGGCCACAACCTCGGTCGTGTCGTCGCCGTGCAGATGGGGATGGACCACCTCCCCGGCTGCACCATCACCCGTTACTGTTCCTCGTCCCTCCAGACCTCCCGCATGGCCCTGCACGCCATCAAGGCCGGCGAGGGCGACGTCTTCATCTCCGCGGGCGTCGAGATGGTCAGCCGCAGCGTCAACGGCACCTCCGACACCCCGGACACCCACAACCCCCTCTTCGCCGAGGCCGAGGCCCGTACCGCCGCGGTCGCCGAGTCCGAGGGTGCCGACTGGCACGACCCGCGCGAGGACGGCCTGCTGCCCGACCCGTACATCGCGATGGGCCAGACCGCCGAGAACCTCGCCCGGCTCAAGGGCATCACCCGTGAGGAGATGGACGAGTTCGGCGTCCGCTCGCAGAACCTCGCCGAGCAGGCCATCGCCAAGGGTTTCTGGGAGCGCGAGATCACCCCGGTGACCCTCCCGGACGGCACGGTCGTCAGCAAGGACGACGGGCCGCGTCCCGGGGTGACCCTGGAGGGCGTGGCCGGCCTCAAGCCCGTCTTCCGGCCCGACGGCCGTGTCACCGCCGGTAACTGCTGCCCCCTGAACGACGGCGCCGCCGCCCTGGTCATCATGAGCGACACCAAGGCCCGGGAGCTGGGGCTCACGCCGCTCGCGCGGATCGTGTCCACCGGCGTCTCCGGGCTGTCGCCGGAAATCATGGGGTACGGCCCCGTGGAGGCCAGCAAGCAGGCCCTCAGGCGCGCCGGTCTGACCATCGACGACATCGACCTCGTCGAGATCAACGAGGCCTTCGCCGCCCAGGTGATCCCCTCCTACCGCGACCTGAACATCCCGCTGGAGAAGCTGAACGTCAACGGCGGTGCCATCGCCGTCGGCCACCCCTTCGGGATGACCGGCGCCCGCATCACCGGCACGCTGATCAACTCCCTCCAGTGGCACGACAAGCAGTTCGGCCTGGAGACGATGTGCGTCGGCGGCGGCCAGGGCATGGCCATGGTCATCGAGCGCCTCAGCTGACCCTCGCCCGCACCGTCCGCGCAACGGCCCGGAGCTCCGTCGTCCCCAGGATCCGGCAGAGCTTCGGGCCGATTTGTGATTCAATCTCCCCCAGGATGTGACCTATCTCCCTCCGGAGGGGATTCACGCAGGTCACAGCGGCTCCCCCGCTGAACAGTGAGGGCAACCTCATGTCCGTTTCGTGACGTTACGCACTGACAGCTGGTCAGTCCACCCTTCAAGCTGATGTAGGAAGTCGGGGGCCGACCTTCAACCAGGAGTACGTCAGTGAGCGCCATGCCGATAGCTCTGCTGCTCACCACCGCCGCGACGGCGGGCGTGGGCGTCGCCGTCCTGTGCAGCGTGCGGGCGCTGCGCCGACAGGTCGCGGCCCTGCACGCCGACCTCGCCGAGAGCCGTGCCGTGCAGGCACGCGGGCTGGTGCCCGCCGCCCGTACCGCGGCCGACGCGGAGGAGATACGCGCCGCCGTGGCCGACGCGCTCGCGGAGGAGCGGGAGCGCGAGCTGGCCGAGGCACGTGCCTTCTGGGCTGCCCAGGAGGCCCGCGACATCGCCGACGCCCCCTCTCTGTTCGGCCTGCCCGACAGTGAGCTGTTCCTGCCCCGTCCCGCGGACTTCGCGGGCCTGGAGCACGACAGTCTGGAACCGGTGACCGAGGCCGGTGCCGATGAGACCGAGTTCCCCGGGGACTCCCCCGAACTGGCCGCCGCCCGCCGCCGTCACCCCTCACACCCCGACTTCGTCCCGGCGCCGTCCCCCGTCGTCGGCGACCACGAGCGCACGGTCGCCTGCCTGGAGAGGCTGGCCGACGCCGGCACCGAACTCGCCGACGTCCGACCGGGCCCGCTGGGCACCCTGGACGTGTACGTCTTCGCGGACGGTACGACGCTGTGCATGACCCCGGGCCACCGCGAGACCGCGGAGCGCCTGGCCGCCGCCCTGACCGCCGGCCACGCCCCGGTCCTGCTCGGCGGCTCGGGCATCTCGGGCGGGTACGCACTCACGTTCACCTGCGGCGAGGAGAGCGTCTACGTCCTCGCGGACCGCGTCATCGCCTCGCTGTAGTAACGCCGTCACGCCTCAAGCCGTCACGCCGTCTCGCCGTCAGCGTGTCTCGCGTCACGCTGCCACACTCCGACGCCACCACCCGTCACAGCGCAGGATCACGCCGGGGAACGGGATTCGGCCCTCATGCCCCGGCGCGTTTTCTGCGCCTCCTCACACCCCGGCGCGTTTCTGTGCCTCCTGCACCAGCGCCACGGCCTCGGCGAGTTCCCTCTCGTCCCGCAGGACCAGGGCCAGATCGTGCCCGGCGACCGTGATCTGGTCGGCGGCCGCGAACATGCCCGCGTCCGGCATCTCCCGCGGCTCGGCCGATGGGTCCTCCAGGAGCTGGGCACGACGCGCCAACTCCCTGGCGAGCGCGAGCGCTTCGGCCGCCGCGCCCCGTTGCAGCCGGCTCTGCGGAGCGGCCCGCAACCGGTCGGCGAAGTGATCCACGGCCCGGGTCAAAGGCGTCGTATCAAGCACGCGGCGAGCGTACGCGTCGCGGCAGCACTGTTGCCAACGGGCGAACGCTCAGGCACGGTGACCTGAAGGACCGGCTTCATCGAGTGCGTCCGGAGGCGCCGATGTCCCAAGTCTTCTCCGAGGAGACCCATCGCAATCTGCTCGCCCGTATCCCCCACTGCACCGGTCGTGAAGTGTCCGACTGGTTGCGAACCGTCGACGAAGGCCCCGCTCTCTGCTTCGAGGAGAAGGTCAGCTGGCTCCGGCACGAGCACAATCTCGCGTACGGCCACGCCAAGGCGATCATCCACGAGTACGACCTGAGGAGGGCCGCGCGCAAGCTGCTGTGAGCCGCGCACACTGAAAGGGCCCGTGAACAACGGTTCACGGGCCCTTCACAGTGCGTGCCGGGGGCGCTCGGGAACGGTCCCGGAGCCCCCCGGCGGCGACTAGTCGTTGCTACTGAAGATCGCGACGAGCCGCAGCATCTCCACGTAGATCCACACGAGGGTCATGGTCAGGCCGAACGCCGCCAGCCAGGCCTCCTCGCGCGGCGCCCCGTACGCGATCCCGTCCTCGATCTGCTTGAAGTCGAGCGTCAGGAAGAACGCACCGAGCAGGATCGCGATGACGCCGACCAGCGCGCCCAGCGGCCCCATGCTGCGCAGCCCGCCGCCCGGCGCGACGCCGAACGCGACCAGCAGCAGGTTGACCGCCATGGTCAGGACGAAAGCGATGGCGATGGCCATGCCGATCCGGGCATACCGAGCGGTGACGCGGATCCAGCCCGCCTTGTAGACGAGCAGGGTCGCGCCCGAGACCGCCATCGTGCCGAGCACGGCCTGGAACGGTGCGCCGTGCCACTGCGCGTTGTACATCTCGCTGATGACGCCGAGGAAGACGCCCTCGAAGGCGGCGTATCCCAGGATCAGCGCGGGCGACGGCGTGCGCTTGAAGGACTGCACCATCGCCAGGACGAACGCGACCAGCGCGGAACCGAACGCGAGACCGAAGCTGGTGGACGAGACCGGCAGCAGCGCCCAGGCGAGGATCGCGCCGACGGCGACCGTGCCGAGCGTCATCGCCGAGCGCATGACGACGTCGTCCATCGTCATCCGGCCGGGGGCGGCCGGGGCCTGCGGCGGGGCGCCGTACTGCGTCTGCTGTCCGTACGGGTTCTGGGCGTAAGGGTTCTGTGCGTAGGGGTTGCCGCTCGCGTACGGGTTCTGCGCGTACGGGTTGCCCTGCGTGCCGACGGCGGCTCCCCCGGCCTGCGGCGCGGTGTTGAAGCCCGCGTAGCCGTTGTCGCGGCTGAACCCCCGTCGCGAGAAGACCGGGTTGCTGCTCCTCATTTCACTCCTCCATGACCACCCTTCGTGGCCTTGGCTCAAGAGTAATGGACAGGCAAAGAATTGGCCGTACTGCTTGAGGAGGATCTTTCCCTCCTCCTCGCGCGCAACACGCTACGCGCTGGTGTGATTCCCGGCGAGGATCCGTCTCATCCATGACGAAGCCGGTACAAAGTCGAGACCGGCCACCGATCATCCGGGCGAGCGACCGGTTGCCCTTTCGCCCTGACGGGTGACAGCACCCCACTTGGAAGTCACCGCCGGACGTCACCCGAGGGGGAAGCCCGTGTACCCGTCGGCGAGGTCGGTCTCGGCGGCGCGGGAGGTGGTGAGCCGTTCCAGCCGGGCCAGTTGGATGCGGTCGTCGAACGGCGTGGCGTCCGGGGCACGGTGCAGCAGCGTGGTCATCTCGTACGAGAACCGCTCCGCCTGCCAGACGCGGCGCAGACAGGTCTCGGAGTAGGCGTCGAGCAGCTCACCGGAGCCCGTCTCCTGCTGGTGCGTCAGCGCCCGCGCGAAGGTGACGACGTCGCCGACGGCGAGGTTGAGCCCCTTGGCACCGGTGGGCGGCACGATGTGGGCGGCGTCCCCGGCGAGGAAGAGCCGGCCGTGGCGCATCGGCTCGTGGACGTAACTGCGCATCGGGGTCACCGACTTGGAGGTGATGGGACCCCGGGCGAGCTGCCAGCCGTCGGCGGTCTCGAAGCGGCGCTCCAGCTCGTCCCAGATCCGTTCGTCGGCCCAGTCCTCGGCGTCGGTGCCCTCGGGTACCTGGAGGTAGAGGCGGGTGACGGACGGGGATCGCATGCTCAGCAGGGCGAAGCCGCGGTCGTGGCGGGCGTAGACGAGTTCGTCGTGCGAGGGCGCGACATCGGCGAGGATGCCGAGCCAGCCGAATGGGTACGTACGTTCGAAGACGCGGGACAGTCCGGCGGGAACCGCCTTGCGGGACACGCCCCAGAAGCCGTCGCAGCCCACAACGTACTCGCACTCCAGGACGTCCTCGCCGCCCTCGTACCGGAAGCGCACCCGCGGGCTGTCGCCGTCGGCGCCCTCGACGGCGAGCGCCTCGGCCTGGAACAGCAGCGGGCCGCCCTCCTTGAGCTGGAGCGCGATGAGGTCCTTGCAGACCTCGGTCTGCGCGTACACCATCACGGAGCGCCCCCCGGTGAGCGCGGGGAAGTCGACGCGGTGGCGGCGGCCCGCGAAACGCAGCTCGATCCCGTCGTGGCGCAGCCCCTCACGGTCCATGCGCTCCCCCGCCCCGGCGGCCCGCAGCACGTCGACGGACCCCTGCTCCAGGATCCCGGCCCGCTGGCGCCGCTCGACGTAGGCCCGGTCGCGGGCCTCCAGCACGACGGAGTCGATGCCGGCGTTGTGCAGCAGCCGCGCGAGCAGCAGCCCGGCGGGTCCCGCTCCGATGATGCCGACGGTGGTACGCATCCCGATGCCCCTTCGCCCGACTGTTCGCATAGTGAAAATTAGTTCACTTAATGGTGGAGTGAGTCTCCGACCGCGGGGCCCTCCTGTCAACGACTACTCCTCTCGTTGTTTCCGGAACCGGGCCGTGCGCATCGGGCGGGCAAGCAGGACATTGACGCGGGAACGGATGAAACGATGCCTTCCGGGCAGAACGGCTCCGGCGTGCCATGACGACGGAGCCCTGGTGGCACAGCCTGCCATCACTGAGGTACGGCGCTCCCGAAGCCACCGTTCGGCTCATCAGCGGTGGTGGGGCGCGGCGGCCGTGCCCAAGGTGGAGCTGGCGGGGGCGCGGGCAGGGACGACGGCCGGGAGGACACGCGTGGTACTCGATGAGGTCCAGCTGCTCAAGGCTGGGGAGCAGCGGCTCGAGGACATCTTCCGTGCGAGTCCGCCCGGCGAGATCCCGAGGGGTCCGCTGGAGGGTACGGCGATCCTGCCGTGGGCCGGATCGGCGGGAGCCCGGCTCATCGCCGTGTTCGTGAGCCTCGGCCTGTGGCGGGGCAAGGTCTTCAGCCCGGACGGTCATCTCAGCAACCGGTTCACGCCGCTGGACGTGCTCGCCGTCGTCGCCAAGGTCGCAGTGGGGCCGAGCCGGCTGGACGGCACCGACTGCATCGTCGTCGACTACTCGCGGACATCCCTGCTGGCCATGGGCGTACGGGACGAGGTGCGCCAGGTGGCCCCGAACCTGTACCTGGGCCTCGTCTGGCTGTTCGGCCACAAGGTCGGCTGGTTCTCGCTGCGGTTGCCGGGAGCCGCGACCACGAAGCCCGCGGCCCACCTCGACGAAACGTATCTCTGACCACACGCCCCTGACAGCATCCGCCCGCGCGGCCGGGGCGGCGCGTCGGTGACGAGCCGGCCGATGACCATGCCGGCCGTGTCCTCGGAAGTGCCCGGAGCCGGACTCGAACCGGCACGCCCGCGAAGGGGCAGCGAGGTTTAAGCTCGCCGTGTCTGCATTCCACCATCCGGGCAGGCCGTGGGCTCCGAAATCGAGCGCTCCGAGCCTATCGGGACGCATCACCCGAACAGCCGACCGGCGATGCGATGTTGTCTTATTTTATTGGCGCCTGAGGGTGCATCAGCACTCGGTACGGGCCATCCGCACTTGCCAAATAGCCTTTCGGGGAAGCGCCGCCCTTGGATGTGAAATGACGGAATTTCACCGCCCTGAAGGAGGGCACGAGAGCGATTCCACAGGGAGTGAGCAACCGCTTTCCACGGCCGATGACTCAGGGGACCGTGTCATCCCCAGGTATGAGCCGGGCAGTGGCGGTCCGACCGAAGGCTGTCCCGGGAACGGGAGCAGCGGCTGACTCCACGGCGCCGACGGGCCGCGAGGATGGGGCATGTCCCCTTCACCGTCGCCGTCCCGACAGGAGCAGCTCCCGTGACCAGCACCTCTCTCGCCGACCGGACCACCGCGGTGGCCGCCCGCGCCACGGATCTGTCGAAGGTCTACGGTCAGGGCGAGACCCAGGTGGTGGCCCTGGACCGGGTCACCGTCGACTTCCAGCAGGCCAGGTTCACAGCGATCATGGGGCCCTCCGGCTCCGGCAAGTCGACGCTGATGCACTGCGTCGCCGGGCTCGACTCCTTCTCCTCCGGTTCCGTCCGCATCGGGGACGTCGAGCTGGGGGCGCTGAAGGACAAGCAGCTCACCCGGCTGCGGCGGGACAAGATCGGGTTCATCTTCCAGGCGTTCAACCTGCTGCCGACGCTGACCGCGCTGGAGAACATCACCCTCCCGATGGACATCGCGGGCCGCAAGCCGGACAAGCAGTGGCTGGACACGGTGATCCGGATGGTCGGCCTGTCGGACCGGTTGAGCCACCGGCCCGCGCAGCTGTCCGGTGGTCAGCAGCAGCGCGTGGCGGTGGCGCGGGCGCTCGCGTCCAAGCCGGACATCATCTTCGGCGACGAGCCGACCGGGAACCTGGACTCCCGCTCGGGCGCCGAGGTGCTGGGCTTTTTGCGCAACTCCGTACGGGAGTTGGGGCAGACGGTGGTGATGGTCACCCATGACCCGGTGGCGGCGGCGTACGCGGACCGGGTGATCTTCCTGGCGGACGGGCGGATCGTGGACGAACTGCACGGGCCGAGTGCGGAGGGGGTGCTGGACCGCATGAAGCGGTTCGACGCGAAGGGCCGCACGTCCTGACGCGGGCTGCCCCACCACCCCACCGGGGCTGCGCCCCGGACCCCCGACCGGCCTGAACGGCCTCGTCCGCGACCTCCTCCGAACTCTTCGAGCAGGGGGACCCGGGGACGGGCTGACAACCAGCAACCAAGCCCTGGAAACACACATGTTCCGTACCGCCCTGCGCAACGTGCTCGCGCACAAGGCCAGGCTGCTCATGACCGTGCTCGCCGTGATGCTCGGCGTGGCGTTCGTGTCGGGCACCCTGGTGTTCACCAACACCCTCTCGGACGCCTACCAGAAGAGCTCCGCCAAGGGCTTCGACCACGTGGACGTGGCGATCCAGCCCGACGGCGGCGGGAGCGGGCGTGATGTCTCGGGCCAGGACCCCGAGCTGACAAGTGCGCTGCTCGACAAGGCCGCACGGGTCCGCGGTGCCGACGGCGCGATCGGTGTCGTCAGCGGGTTCACCGCCATCGCCGACAAGAACGGCAAGCTCATCGGCAACGGCTTCCAGTCGCAGGGCGGGAACTACTGGGGCGCGAAGGACCCCCGGTACCCGATCGTCAGCGGGCACGCCCCGCACGGGCGGGACCAGGTGCTCCTCGACTCCGAGACCGCCAGGCGCGCCGGGTACGAGGTCGGCGACACCGTGCGCATGTCCATCGACGGCCCCGTTTTGACGCCGAAGGTGACTGGCATCTTCACCACCGACGACGGCAACGTCGCCGCCGGCGGCAGCCTCGCCCTCTTCGACACGGCCACCGCCCAGCGCCTGTTCCACAAGGAGGGCTCCTACGACGAGATCGACGTCCAGGCCGCCCCCGGCACCAGCCAGACCGCCCTGCGAAGCGCCCTGGACGCGATCGTGCCGAAGGACGTCGCCTCCACCACCACCGGCAAGCAACTCGCCGACGACCAGGCCCGCCAGATCGCCGACGCGACCAGCAGCATGCGCACCGGCCTGCTGGTCTTCGCGGGCATCGCGCTGTTCGTCGGCACGTTCATCATCGCCAACACCTTCACCATGCTGGTCGCCCAGCGCACCAAGGAGCTGGCGCTGCTGCGGGCCGTCGGCGCGTCCCGCCGGCAGGTCACCCGGTCCGTGCTCATCGAGGCGTTCGTGGTCGGCGCGGTCGCGGCCGTCACCGGTCTGCTCGCCGGTATCGGCATCGGGGCGGGGCTGCGGTCCCTGGTGAGCTCGCTCGGCGGCAGCGTCCCGGACGGTCCGCTCGTGATCACCCCGGGCACGGTCGTGTCCGCCCTCGCCGTCGGCATCCTGATCACGATGCTCGCCGCCTGGCTGCCCGGCCGCCGCGCCGCCAAGATCCCGCCGGTCGCCGCGATGAGCAGCGTCCACGCGAAGGCGACCACCAAGTCCCTGGTCGTACGGAACACGATCGGCGCCCTGTTCGCCGCGGCCGGCATCGCCACCGTCCTGTACGCCACCACGATGAACGGCACGGACGGCCAGCAGCCGATGGGCATCGGCGCCGTGCTCCTCGTCATCGGCGTGTTCGTCCTCACCCCGCTGCTGTCCCGCCCGCTGATCGCGGCCGCCGCGCCCGTCCTGCGCGGCTTCGGGGTCGCCGGGAAGCTGGCCCGGCAGAACTCGGTGCGCAACCCGCGCCGCACGGCGGCCACCGCCTCCGCCCTGATGATCGGCCTGACCCTCATCACCGGGCTGACGGTGATGGCGAGCAGCGTGCAGCGGGGCATCGACAAGATGGCGGCCTCCTCCATCAGAGCGGACTACGTGGTGTCCATGGCGACCGGCAACCTGCTCTCCCCCGAGGTCGAGAAGACCCTGAAGGCGACGGAGGGGGTCACCGCGACCAGCCCCCTGCGCAGCGCGCGGGCACACATCGACGGCCGCAGCGAGTACCTGACCGGCGTCGACGGCGCGACGATCGGCGAGCTGACCAAGCCGACGGTCGACGCCGGCACGTTCCAGGTCGGCGGCGCGCAGGTCGTCGTCGACGACGACACCGCCAAGAGCTACCGCTGGAGGACGGGTTCGCGGTTCACCGTTACCTACGAGGACGGGAAGGAGCAGCAGCTCACTGTCGCCGGGGTGTACCAGGGCACCAGGCTGATGCGCGGCATCGTGCTGGACACCGCGACGCTCGCCCCGCACCAGCGCCACCCGTCCGACATGCAGGTCATGGTCAAGACGTCCGGCGGCGCGACGGCCGCCGCCAAGGGCAGGTTGCAGAAGGCGCTCGGCGACAACCCGGCGATCAAGGTCGAGGACAGGAAGGACATCTCCGACGGCATCTCGCACGCCTTCACCCTGATGCTGAACATGCTCTACGGCCTGCTGGCCATGGCCGTGATCGTCGCCGTCCTCGGCGTCATCAACACCCTCGCCATGTCGGTGTTCGAGCGCTCGCAGGAGATCGGGATGCTCCGCGCGATCGGCCTGGACCGCCGGGGCATCAAGCGGATGGTCCGGCTGGAGTCCCTGGTCATCTCGCTCTTCGGCGGGGTGCTCGGCATCGGCCTCGGCGTGTTCTTCGGCTGGGCGGCCGGTGAGCTGATCGGCTCGTCGATGGCGACGTACGAACTGGTCCTGCCCTGGGCCCGAATGGCCGTGTTCCTCCTCCTGGCGGCGGTGGTCGGCGTGCTGGCCGCGCTGTGGCCGGCCCGGCGCGCGGCGCGCCTGAACATGCTGACCGCGATCAAGTCGGAGTAGCCGTACGCGCCGAAGAGGCGGACGAGGTGAAGGGGTCCCGTTCCGGGCGGAGCGGGACCCCTTCGTCGTCCTGTCCGTATGAGGATCAGGCACCCCAGGTGCGGGCCCTGAGCGGCATCCCGGACGCGCCCGAGTCCGGTGTGCGTACCGCGAGGACCTGGTTGACGCCGATGCGGTTGCGTTCGAAGGCGAGGGCGGAGGCGGCCATGTACAGGCGCCAGACCCGGGCCCGTCCGGGGCTGGTGAGGTCCTGCGCCCGCGTCCACCCGGCCTCGAGGTTGGCGACCCAGCGGCGCAGGGTGAGGCCGTAGTGCTCGCGCAGCGACTCCACGTCGCGGACCTCGAACCCGGCGCGCTCCAGCTGGGTCACCGTGGTGCCGATGGGCGCCAGTTCGCCGTCGGGGAAGACGTAGGCGTCGATGAACGCGTCGACGGAGTAGGCGGTCTCGTCCTGCTGGGGGCGACGCCCGATCTGGTGGTTGAGCAGCCGCCCGCCGGGCTTGAGCAGGGCGTACAGGACGCGGGCGTACTCCAGGTATCTCTCGGCGCCGACGTGTTCCGCCATGCCGATGGAGGAGATGGCGTCGTACGGGCCGTCGGTGACGTCGCGGTAGTCCTGCACCCGGATCTCGACCCGGTCGGTGAGACCCTCGTCGGCGACCCGCTTGCGGGCGTAGGCGGCCTGCTCCTGGGAGAGGGTGACGCCGACGACGCTCACGCCGTGCTCGCGGGCGGCGTGGATCGCCATGGACCCCCAGCCGCAACCGACGTCGAGGAGGCGCTGACCCGGCTTCAGGTCGAGCTTGCGGCAGACCAGTTCCAGCTTGTCGCGCTGGGCGTCCTCAAGCGTGCCGTCCGGCGAGGACCAGTAGGCGCACGAGTAGACCATGGACGGGCCGAGGACGATCTCGTAGAAGTCGTTGCCGACGTCGTAGTGGTGGCTGATGGCGCGTTTGTCGGTGCGCCGGGTGTGCAGGTGGCCGCGGACCCGGCGGATCTCCTCGCGGGGCGGCGGGGGCGGCGGGAAGGGACCGGCCAGCTTCACCAGTCCCCGGACGGCGGCGCGGACCTCCGGGTCGCCGAGCGCCTGGACGAGGGTGCGGGCGTCCTCCCCGCGCTCCCAGATCAGGCCGGCCATGAGGTCCAGGGCGGTGTACAGGTCGCCGTCGATGCCGAGGTCCCCGGCGACCCAGGCGCGGGCGAGGCCCAGTTCGCCCGGCTTCCACAGCATGCGGCGCAGGGCGTGGCGGTTGCGCACGACGAGGGCGGGAGCGCCCGGGGGCCCGGCCTCGGAACCGTCCCAGGCGCGGATGCGCACCGGAAGCGGGGCTCCCAACAGCTGTTCGACGAGGCTCTTCAGCCGCGACGCGGCGTCGGCCATGGTGCACACCTCCGTGACGGGGGATCCCGGAATGTCCAACACCACGTAAACATCTGTGGGGCCCGGCCGCAGTCCCCCGTTGGCGTTACGGCTGTGCAAAATGCCTGCGCACCCGGGAAAGGGTGCAGGGTCCGGGTACGCCGAAGGGGCCGCCCGCACCACGGATGGCGGGCGGCCCCTTCGGGCGTTGGTCCCTGACCTGAGGTCAGGAGGCCTTGGCCTTCTCCTCCGGCTTGCTCACGGCGGCGACCGGAGCCGGCTTGGCGGCCTCGTAGAACTCCTCGCGCGGAGACTCGATCGCGCCGAGCGAGACGACCTCGCGCTTGAGGAACATGCCGAGCGTCCAGTCCGCGAAGACACGGATCTTCCGGTTCCAGGTCGGCATGGCCAGACCGTGGTAGCCGCGGTGCATGTACCAGGCGAGGCGACCCTTGAGCTTGATCTTCATCTTGCCCATGACGATCATCGCGACGCCCTTGTGCAGGCCGAGGCCCGCGACCGCGCCCTTGTTGGCGTGGCTGTACTCCTTCTGCGGGAAGCCCCGCATACCGGAGACCACGTTGTCGCCGAGGACCTTGGCCTGGCGCAGCGCGTGCTGGGCGTTCGGCGGGCACCAGGCGTTCTCCACACCGGCCTTGCGGGCGGCGAGGTCGGGCACCTGGGCGTTGTCGCCGGCGGCCCAGATGTAGTCGGTGCCCTTGACCTGGAGCGTGGGCTCGCAGTCGACGTGACCGCGCGGGCCGAGCGGCAGGCCGTAGCGGGCCAGCGCCGGGTTCGGCTTGACGCCGGCGGTCCACACGATGGTGTTGGAGTCGACCTCGAGGCCGTTCTTGAGCACCACGTGGCCGTCGACGCAGGACTCCATGGAGGTGGACAGGTAGACCTCGACACCGCGGCCCTCGAGGTGCTCCTTGCCGTACTGGCCGAGCTTGGGACCGACCTCGGGGAGGATCTTGTCGGCGGCGTCGACGAGGATGAAGCGCATGTCCTCGCGGGACACGTTCTTGTAGTACTTGGCCGCGTCCCGGGCCATGTCCTCGACCTCGCCGATGGTCTCGGCACCGGCGAAGCCGCCGCCGATGAAGACGAAGGTGAGCGCCTTGCGGCGGATCTCCTCGTTGGTCGTGGAGTCGGCCTTGTCGAGCTGCTCGAGAACGTGGTTGCGCAGGCCGATGGACTCCTCGATGCCCTTCATACCGATGCCCTGCTCGGCGAGGCCGGGGATCGGGAAGGTGCGGGAGACCGCGCCGAGCGCGATCACCAGGTAGTCGAAGGGCAGCTCGTACGCCTCGCCGACCAGCGGGGCGACGGTTGCGACCTTGCGGTCCTGGTCGATGGTGGTGACCCGGCCGGTGAGGACCTCCGCCTTCGGCAGCACGCGTCGCAGCGGGACGACGACGTGCCGGGGGGAGATGCTGCCGGCGGCGGCTTCGGGGAGGAAGGGCTGGTAGGTCATGTACGAGCGGGGGTCGACGACCGTGACGGTCGCCTCGCCGTAGCGCATCTTCTTCAGAATGCGACGAGCTGCGTACAGGCCTACGTACCCACCGCCTACTACGAGGATCCTGGGACGCTCCGTGGTGCTCATGCCATCGAGTATCCACCCGCCCCAGGGGGGTCGCTCGTGCGCCCCTTCACAAGCTTGGGCAGGGTATCTGCTACACTCCGCCGCCCACGTGACGCAGCTCATGATGCCGGGCGGCACGCCCCCGGGGGAACTGTCCGTTGTCAAGGCCGCGTGAGCTGCCCTTCCGGCACCCGAGGCACCGCACCGGGGCTCCGGACAGAGCCTCTCCCACCCCCTCGGGACACGCCCCGATCCGCTTGCGCGAGCAGCCTCAAAGACCCCATGTGCCACACGGACGGCCCCATGGCCGCGAAACGGCGCCCAGCAGGGGCGCTTCTCTTGTGAAGAACTTCACGAAGTTTTTCGGCGGCCTGTCGGTCGCGGGTCGGGAAGCCCCTGGAGACCGTGCTCATACGTTACCCAACCTGCTCAGGCGAGGCTACTGGCAGGTAGAAAAATCTCGGTACGAGGACGGGTGAGCGGCTGTCAGGGTGGTGGCTGCGAGCAGGAGTCGGGGTGCACGCGGCGCCGCGTGCGGCTGGGACGTCGGGCGGCCCGGGCCCGGGTGGACGTCGGGCGGCCCGGGGTGCTGAGGTCCCGGGTTTTCACCCCCGCCGCCCCCCGTCCCGCCCCTGGGGCCCTCGTACGGCGCTGACCGCCCTCGATGACGACCCGTACCGCCAGGACTCCGACGTCAAGAAGCTCACCGGCCCGTCCGGGCTCCACCGGCTCAGGGGCGGAAGCCACAGGGGCGCCCACCAGATCCACGCCGGTCAGCGCGTCGTCCTCGTGGTCAAGGTGGGCGACCGGCGGGACGTGCACCGCGACCTGTGGGCGGTCAGGCCAGGGACCATCCGATGCCGTCCAGGATGTCGTGTTCGCTGACCACGACCTCCGTCGCGTCGATCCGTTCCATGATCGCCAGCAGGACCAGGGCGCCCGCGCCGATGACGTCCACGCGCCCCGGGTGCATCGACGGGATCGCCGCGCGCTCGGCGTGCGTGGAGTGGAGCAGCTCAGTTGTGATCTCCCGTACCCGGTCCCGTGAGATCCGGGAGTGGTGGATCCGCGTCGAGTCGTACTCCGGGAGGTCCTGGGCGATCGCCGAGACCGTGGTGACCGACCCCGCGAGCCCCACCAGCGTGTGTGCCTCCCGCAGCGGCACCGTCTGCTCCGCCAGGTCCAGCGCGGCCTCGATGTCGGACCGTATGGCCGCGATCTGCTCCTCGGTCGGCGGGTCGGTGACCACCCCGTCCCGCACGAGGTGCCGCTCGGTCATACGGACGCAGCCGATGTCCACGGACCGCGCGCCGCGCACCTGGCCGTCACCGACGACGAACTCCGTCGAGCCGCCGCCGATGTCCACCACCAGGAACGGCGTGGCCAGGTCCGTGCGGCCCATCAGCTCCCGGGTCGCCCCCGTGAAGGAGAACTCGGCCTCCTGGTCGCCGGAGATGACCTCCGGTTCGACACCCAGGATGTCCACCACCCCCCGCACGAACTCGTCCCGGTTCTCCGCGTCCCGGGAGGCGGACGTGGCGACGAAGCGGATCCGCTCGGCACCGTGTTTCTTGATGACCTCGGCGTACTCCCGGCAGGCGGCGAACGTGCGCTCCAGCGCCTCGGGCGCCAGGCGTCCGGTGCGGTCCACGCCCTGCCCCAGCCGGACGATGGTCATCCGCCGGTCCAGGTCGACCAGTTCGCCGGCATCCGGGTCCGCGTCCGCGACCAGGAGCCGGATGGAGTTCGTACCGCAGTCGATGGCGGCGACCCGTGTCACTTGGTGTCCTCCTCGGAAACCTCGACCTCCACACACGACCCCTTGCGCCACCACTCCGGCAGCATCGCGATCGCCTCGTCGCCGAGCGGGTTGACGCCCGGGCCGGCGGCCAGGGAGTGCGCCACGAGCACGTGCAGGCACTTCACCCGGTCCGGCATGCCACCCGCGCTGGGGAAGCCCTCCAGGACCTCGATGGCGTCGCGGCGAGCGATGTAGTCCTCGTGCGCGGCGCGGTAGGCGGCGGCCAGTTCCGGATCCGAGGCCAGGCGCTCGGTCATCTCCTTCATGACGCCGTCGGCCTCCAGCGTGCCGATCGCGGAGGCGGCCTTCGGGCACGTCAGGTAGTACGTCGTCGGGAACGGGGTGCCGTCGGGGAGCCGCGGTGCCGTCTCCACGACGTCCGGCTGCCCGCAGGGGCACCGGTGCGCGATCGCGCGCAGCCCGCGCGGGGGGCGCCCGAGCTGCTGCTTGACGGCCTCGACGTCCGCGTCCGTCGGCTCGGTGCGCGGGGTGGGCGGCGGAGGGGTTTCCATGGCTCTCTTTCAGGCTGTCTTTCTCATGGGTGCGTCATGGCGCGGGACGAGGACGTCGGGAGTGCGTATGGGTGCGTCAGGGCTGCGGAGCGGTCACCGGTCCGGCCGGACCGTCCGCCCTGTCCGCCCTGTCCACCCCGTCCCAGAGGCCGGCGTACCAGGGGCGTACGGCCGTCGTCCGGTCCGCGCGCGACTGCTTGACCGCGTCCGGGTCGATCATGATGTAGCCGGTCTCCCCCGGCATCACATAGTGCAGCCGCTGCCGGATCTGCTGCTTCGCGTAGGCGTCGTCCTGCCAGCGCGCCTTCAGGTCACGCAGCTGTTCGACGCGCTTGCGGGCCTGCTCCTGCTGCCGCTCCAGGTCGGCGATCTCGCCGCGCTGGGAGACGTACTGCCGCATCGGGTAGGCGAGCGCGACGACCAGTGAGCACAGGACGAGGGCGAGGAGGGCGGCCCGGCCGGTGAGCCGGGAGCGGCGGGCCTGGCGTCGAGTCTGGGAGCGGTAGACCCGGGCGGCCGTCTGCTCCCCGAGCAGCCTGAGCCTGGTCGCGGTGGAGAACCGGTCGCGGTCCTTCCCGGCCATGTCTCCCGCCTCCCCTTCACACGCGCGTACGTCCCCGCACACGGTACGGGACCGAGTACGGGGACGTACGTACGACCGGCCAAGCCTTGCTCAGGGCTTGTCCCAGCGCCTTGCTCCGGCCTGTGTCCGGTCTTGCCTCAGCCCTTGAAGCGCGGGAAGGCCGAGCGGCCGGCGTACACCGCGGCGTCGTCGAGGATCTCCTCGATGCGCAGCAGCTGGTTGTACTTCGCGACGCGCTCGGAGCGGGCCGGGGCGCCGGTCTTGATCTGGCCGCAGTTGGTGGCGACGGCCAGGTCGGCGATGGTGACGTCCTCGGTCTCGCCGGAGCGGTGGGACATCATGCACTTGAAGCCGTTGCGCTGGGCCAGCTCGACGGCGTCCAGGGTCTCGGTCAGCGAACCGATCTGGTTGACCTTGACCAGCAGGGCGTTGGCCGCGCCCTCCTCGATGCCGCGGGCCAGGCGCTCGGGGTTGGTGACGAACAGGTCGTCGCCGACCAGCTGGACCTTGTCGCCGAGCTTGTCGGTGATGACCTTCCAGCCGGCCCAGTCGTCCTCGAACAGCGGGTCCTCGATGGAGACGAGCGGGTAGGCCGCGACGAGCTCCTCGTAGTACTCCGTCATCTCGGCGGCGGAGCGCTCCTTGCCCTCGAAGAGGTACTTGCCGTCCTTGTAGAACTCGGAGGCGGCGACGTCGAGGGCGAGGGCGATCTGCTGGCCGGGGGCGTAACCGGCCTCCTTGATGGCCTCCAGGATGAGGTCGAGGGCCTCACGGTTGGAGCCGAGGTTCGGGGCGAAGCCGCCCTCGTCGCCGAGGCCGGTGGACAGGCCCTTGCTCTTCAGGACCTTCTTCAGCGTGTGGTAGACCTCGGTGCCCCAGCGCAGGGCCTCGGAGAAGGACTCCGCGCCGATCGGGGCGATCATGAACTCCTGGATGTCCACGTTGGAGTCGGCGTGCGAGCCGCCGTTCAGGATGTTCATCATCGGCACCGGCAGCAGGTGCGCGTTCGGGCCGCCCAGGTAGCGGAACAGGGGCAGGTCGCTGGCCTCGGAGGCGGCGTGGGCGACGGCGAGGGAGACGCCGAGGATGGCGTTGGCGCCGAGGGAGCCCTTGTTGTCGGTGGCGTCCAGGTCCATCATCGCCTGGTCGATCAGGCGCTGCTCGGTGGCGTCGTAGCCGACCAGCTCCGGGCCGATCTGCTCGATGACGGCGAGGACGGCCTTCTCGACACCCTTGCCCTGGTAGCGGTTGGGGTCACCGTCGCGGAGCTCGATGGCCTCGAAGGCGCCGGTGGAGGCGCCGGACGGGACGGCGGCACGACCCGTGCTGCCGTCGTCGAGGCCGACCTCGACCTCGACCGTGGGGTTGCCTCGGGAGTCCAGGATTTCCCGGGCTACGACGACGTCGATGGACGGCACGAGCATCTCCTTCTTGGATGTGACGCTGGAAGTGCGGGGCTGTCTGCCTTACGGCTGTGCCTTGCGACTAGAGCCTAACCGCCCCGGGCTGTCGGCCGGCCTACCGACCGTCCCGTGGACAGGGTGACGCTCCACATTGTTCCTCAACGGAACAAAGGATGCGTGAAAGGTGCGGTGAAATCCGCGCGGCCGGACAGCAAAAGCCCCGCTCCGGTGCGTACGGGGGAAAACGCGCCGGAGCGGGGGGCCGTGGGGACGGGGGACGGGCCCGCACGGACCCCCATGGTGGGGGTCACGCCTGGGAGGGGCCCGTGGCCCGGCTACCGCGTGGCTGTCACTTCAGGTGCAGCTGCTGGCCCGGGTAGATCAGGTTGGCGTCCTGGACGATGTCCTTGTTCAGCTCGAACAGCTTCTTCCAGCCGCCCCGGACGTGGTGGCTCGCAGCGATCGAGCTGAGGGTGTCGCCCTTGACCACCTTGTACTCGCCGTCGCCCTTCTTGACCTTCGTACCGGTCGGGGTGGTGACGGTCTTCTTCGGAGCCGGGCGCTGCGCGGAGCGGTTGGCCGCCTGCTGCTCGGTCGAGCGGGTGGTGGCGCTCTTCGGGCTGGTGCTCTTCGCGCCGCTCGACGAGCCGGTGGCCGCGGAGCCGTTGTACGCGGCGCCGGTCAGGCCCTTGCCGCACACCGGCCAGGCGCCCTTGCCCTGGCCCGCGAGGACCTTCTCGGCGATGGCTATCTGCTGGTCCTTGGTGGCCAGGTCGGCGCGGGAGGCGTAGGCGGTGCCGCCGTAGGCGGCCCAGGTGGAGTTCGTGAACTGCAGACCGCCGTAGAAGCCGTTGCCGGTGTTGATGTGCCAGTTGCCACCGGACTCGCACTGGGCGACGGCGTCCCACTGGGCGGCGGTGGCCGCGGAGGCGTTCCCGGCCGCGAGGAGCGGGCCGGCGATGGCAGCGCCGGCGACACCGGCGAGCGCGATGGCACGGGTGGCCTTGGACGGGCGGCGGTGCTTGCCGTTGCCGGAACACAGCATGGTTCGTTCCCCTCACCGACGCCTGCGAGGTGAGCTGTCGGGTTCGGGCCGGTTGAGTTGCCCGGCCGCGCCCCTTGCGGGACACGGCTTCACCCCGAGCCGCTTCCGGTCAACTCCCGGACGCGGCGCCTACCTTGGGTCCCCCGCTCCTGCCTACGGCGCTTGACGCGACGACTGTTCCCGTACGGCCGCTGGCAGGATTCGGCGTTGCGACCGCAGGGGCTCGCTGTGGCGAGCGATCACGACCGTAAGCAGTCGATCGCCGGAATTTCAAAGACGATCAGGGCTTATGAGACCCATATCTCACTTTCACCAAACAGGACATTCGGCGCGAAGTAGGTCGTGAACTTCCGCAACGGAAGGGGCAGTTCAGGATGAGCCGCCGACCGGGTCGGTGCTGAGCGCAAGGCTCTGACCGGGGAGGATGAGGTTCGGGTCGGCACCGACCGTCTTCTTGTTCGCCTCGTACAGCGCCGCCCATCCGCCGTTGAGGTCAAGGGAGTCGGCGATGGACGACAGATTGTCCCCGGGGCGGACGGTGTACGAGCCGTCGACGGCGTCACGCGCGCCGTCGGTGCCGCGTGAGGCATGGCGGCCGGACGCGTCTTCGGTACGACCGCCCGCGGCGCCCTCCTCGGCGCTGCCCCCGCGATGACGACCGGCACCTGAGCCCTCGGTCGAACTCGCCCCGGACGAGGCACCGTTCTGTGCCGAGTTGTCCGACTCGTCGTTCTTCGTGGTGGCCGCGGGCGCACTGCCGGACCCCTGCGCGCCCTGAGTGGTGTCGGCGGTCGACGACCCGGACGAGGACGGCGAAGGGGATGAAGAGGACGAAGAAGGCGACGGGGTGGTCGACGCAGAGGATCCGGACGAGTCGGACAGGCCCGAGTCGAGACCGGAGTCGAGGCCGGAGTCGAGACCCGAGTCGAGACCCGAGTCGGAGGACGATCCGCCGGACGACGAGTCCCCGGCGACACCCGTGTCGACGTCCGCGGAGCCGGAGTCCTTGCTCAGACCGTTCAGCAGGCCGCAGGTGCCCCAGACCCCGACACCCCGGGCCGCGAGGACCTTCTCGGCCACGGCGATCTGCTGTGAGCGGCTCGCCTGGTCGGGGGTCGGGGCATAGTCGAGACCGCCGTACTTGTCCCAGTCGTCCTGCGTCAACTGCAGCCCGCCGTAACGGCCGTTGCCGGTGTCCGCGCTCCATGAGCCGCCGCTGACGCACTCCGCGACCTGGTCCCAGGTGGTGCCGGTGGCCGCGCTCGCGCCGGTGGCGCCGAGCAGCGGGATCGCGATCGCTGATCCGGTCACCCCTGCCGCGACGAGGAGAGCCGGAGCCTGACGGGGGCGACGGTGACGACCGTTCCCGGAGAGCATGCGGTTGCCTTTCACACGACAGCATCGACCGACGCGGCAGCCGTGGCAGTACGAACCGCCGCGTTGCTGCGTGAACGTATCGGCAGGAGATCGCTTGTCACAAGTTAATGCAGCGTAGATCACGTGAAGATCACAGAGGTGAGGTTCTGTCACCTTCTTGCGATCGTCAGCGGGTTCACCGTGTCATGTCCGGACATCGGCCGGAGGTTCGTGACCTTTCTCCGCAACCGGTGTGAACGTCACGGGCAGCGTGCGCAGGCCCCGCATGATGAGTCCGCCGCGCCGGCGCACATCGGACGGGTCGACCGCGAGCCGCAGGTCCGGCAGGCGGGTCAGGAGCGTGGCGAGCGCCGTCTGTCCCTCCAGGCGGGCCAGGGGCGCGCCCAGGCAGTAGTGGATGCCGTGCCCGTACCCGAGGTGCTGGTTGTCGCGGCGGGCGAGGTCGAGGACGTCCGGGTCGGCGAACCGCGCCGGGTCCCGGTCCGCGGCGGCCAGGACCACCAGGACGGGATCGCCGGGGGCGATGTCCTGCCCGCCGATGGTCAGCGGACGCGTGGCGAACCGCCACGTGGCCAGCTCCACCGGTCCGTCGTAGCGCAGCAGCTCCTCCACGCCGGTCTCGAGCAGGCCACGTTCCCCGGCGGCGAGCGACCGCTGCAGACGGGCCCGCTGCTCGGGGTGCCCGAGGAGTGCGAACGTGCCGTTCCCGATGAGGTTGACGGTGGTCTCGAACCCGGCGAAGAGCAGGATGAAGGCCATCGCGGCGGCCTCGTTCTCGGTGAGGTGCTCGCCGTGGTCGGAGGCCCGGATGAGCCCGGAGATGAGGTCCTCGCCCCGGCCCGGCTCGGCGGCCAGCGCCTCGCGCTTGCGGTGGATGAGGTCGGCGAGGTACCCGCGCATCTTCTTCACCGACCGCGCGACGCCGCCCCGGGGCCCTCCGCCATGCCGGATCATCATCCCGGCCCAGTCCCGGAAGTCGTCCTGGTCCTCGCGTGGGACGCCGAGCATGTCGCAGATGGCGTAGATGGGGAGCGGGAAGGCGAACTCGTGGATGAGGTCGGCCTCTCCCCTGTCCGCGAACCGGTCGATGAGCTGGTCGGTGAGTTCCTGAACCCGCGGCGCGAACTCGGCGACACGCCGGGGCGTGAAGGCCTTGGAGACGAGTCGGCGCAGCCGGGTGTGGTCCGGCGGGTCGATGTTGAGCAGATGCGTCATCAGCTCGGCCTTGCGCTCGCCGGGAATGCCGGTCTTGCCCTTGGCGTGCGCGGGCTCGTCGTGATGCGCCGGGTTCTTGCTCAGCCGCGGGTCGGCGAGGGCCTGCTTGGCGTCCGCGTACCGGGTGACCAGCCAGGCCTCCACACCGCTCGGCAGCCTCGTCCGGTGCACGGGGGCGTGCTCACGCAGCCAGGCGTAGGCGGGGTAGGGGTCGGCGGCGAACTCCCAGGTGAACAGTTCGGGGGCCGGGGAGGCGGTCTGGCCGTTCACTGCTTGGAGCCCCCGCTCTCCACCTCCCGGATCGCGTCCCGGTACGCGCGTGCCGCCGCGCGCAGGGCCGCCTCCGGGTCCACGCCCTCCGCCTCCGCGCGCGCGGCCAGCGCCAGCAGCTCGTAACCGATGCCGTCGCCCTGCGGGAGCGGGACGTCCAGGCCCGCCGTGCGGACGCGGGAGTGCAGCTTCGCGGCCAGGGCGAGGCCCGGCTGGCCCAGCGGGATGCCCTCCGTCACCGAGGTGCGCCGCTTCTCGACCGCCTTGGTCCGCAGCCAGTGCTCCTTGACCTCCTCCGGTGTCGTCGCGGTCTCGTCGCCGAACACGTGCGGGTGGCGGTGGATCAGCTTGGCGACGATGCCGCCCGCCACGTCGTCGATGGAGAACGGCGCGTCCGGGTGCTCCTCGGCTATCCGGGCGTGGAAGACGACCTGGAGCAGGACGTCGCCGAGCTCCTCCCGCAGCTCCTCACGGTCGCCCGCCTCGATGGCCTCGACCAGTTCGTACGCCTCCTCGATGCCGTACTTGGCCAGGCCCAGGTGGGTCTGCCGGGACGACCAGGGGCACTCGGCGCGGATGCGGTCCATGACCTGCACCAGGTCCAGGAGACGGGCGCCCGGGAGGTCGTACGACGCGGGCAGCAGCTCCAGCTCCGGCATGCGGGCTCGGCCGGATCCGGCGAGGCGCGCGAGGCCGTCCGTCAGCGCGGGCTCGCCCTCACCCGTGGCGACGACGACCACCGTGCGCCCGCCGGCGCAGGCGTCGACCAGCTCCTGCGCGCTCGGGGCGGCCTCTTCGACCGCTATGCCCGCCTCGCGCAGGTAGGGCAGCTGCGGGTGCGCGCCGTCCGCGCACAGGACCCGGTCGGCGGCGTGCAGCGCCTGCCAGGCGGGCCAGGACAGGAGACCCGGCGCGACCCGATGGCTGGTGGTGAGCAGGACGATCCGGCCGGGCTCGTCGGTCGCCTCCGGTCCCGGAACCGCTTCGAAGCTGGTTGCGTTCACCCTCCGAACGTAACGCACGCCACGGACGGCCCCCGGAGTTGTCCACAGGCACGGACCATCGCCCCGGGGTTGTCCACAGGCAGAACGGGCAGACCAGGCAGCCGGGCGCAGCACCCACGCCCGTCCCCGTACCGCCCGTCTACGCCGTCTGCTGCGCAGCCGCCGCCGTGACCTCCTTGACCCACGGTGTCTTCGCGTCCACCCGGCTGCTCTTCTGCACGTCCCAGGTGCCGTAGCGCGGGTTCACGTCGACGTGGAGTTCCCGGGACGCCTGCGACATCGCCTTCCAGAACGCGGCCTTGCCGTCGGTCGTGTTCATGTCGGCACCGAGCGCGGCGGCCAGCTTCTGCGCCTCGACCTCCGTGCGGAGACTGTCGTCGAGGCGCTGGGGGGCCACCCCGTACTGCTGCAGCCACACGGTCTGCAGCTCCTTCGCGCCGCCCGCCTGCGCCTGGAGGTTCGCCCGCATCTGTGCGACGTCCCTGGGGGTGACGCTCACGCCCGCGTTCCCGGCGGCGCGGTCCAGGACCCGGTCCAGGACCAGGCTGTGCAGCGTGTCGCGGGTGAGGCCGCCGGTCCGGGCGACCGCCTGCTCGTACTGGGCGTCGTCCGTGGCGGCGGCGCGCTGGGCCGCGCGCACCTCGTCCACCCGGCTCTCCAGCTGCGCGACCGTGATCCGCTCACCTCCGACGACGGCCGCGGCGCCGGGGTGCGGGGTGCCGCCGCACGCGGTGAGGAGAGGGGCCGCGACCAGGGCGGCACTGAGGGCGATCGCGGGGCGACGGCGGTGCAAGGTGACCTCCCAAGGGGGTTTGTGCGACGGTGCACAAGGTCTTGCGGTGATCGATGGTAAGGAGCGGACCGGCTCCGGCCAACCCATTCGACCAACGATTCACCACCACTTCGGGCACCGCCCACCCGTGTACGAGCCCCCGTGAGGCCGACGGCCCGGGCCACGAGGGCCGAGGGCCGCCACGGCGACGGCCTTCGTCCACCGCCCCCTCGTGTCGCGGTTCGGCCGCCGGTTCAGCCGGTGATGGCGACGGGCGCGTCCCAGGCGTCACGATCCACGGTGATCGTGTAACCGTTCCGCGTCTCCTTGCTGTTCACCATGTACTGGTGGGCGCGGCTGTGGTTGGTGTACTGGGTGGAGCCCCACGGCCAGTCCGTGGTCGTCGTGTACTGCTTGTCCCACAGCGCGTACCAGAGGTTGCCCGGCAGGTCGGTCTTGTTGCTCGCGGTGGCGATGGCCTTGGCGCTGGAGCTGCTGAAGCCGTAGTACCCGGCGCGGTAGACCTTGGCGCGCAGTTCCTTGTCGAAGGCGCGGACGTACGTCAGCACGGCGTTGTTGCACGACGTGTTGGTGATGTCGTACGGCTCCATGTCGAGGTAGATGGGGCTGCCGGCCTGCATGCCCAGCGCGGACGCCTTGGCCACCGCGTCGTTCGCGTCGCTCGTCCCCAGGGTGGCGGCGGTGGTGGCGGTGAGCTTCTCCGGGTTGGAGCCGCTCTGGCAGGGCGGCTGGGCGCCGACGTAGATCGGGATGAGTTTCCAGCCCATCGAGCTGACGGACTTCACCCAGGACGCGGTGAGGTTGGGCTGGCTGCACCCGCGGTTCCTGCCTCCGACGTAGACGGCGGCCGCCCCGTAGAAGCCGGTGTTCCATGCCTTCATCGCAGCCGCGGAGGGCGCGGTGCAGGTGTCGAAGGCGTGTCCGGTGTACGTCTTCTGGGCGGGCCAGGTCGTGGCCGCCATCGACGTCTGCGCCGCGATCCCGGCACCGGCGACGACGGCGGCACCGGCCACCGACCACGTGATGTACCTGAACTTCTTGGACTGCCGATGGCCGGCCATCCCCACCCCAATTCACGCCAGGCGGACGCGTGCGGCGTCCGCCGGAAAGTCTTGTCCGAAGCCCCTGGAACGACGCGGGTCCGGCACGGCGACGTCTGTACGGATCTGTCAGGATCTGCAGGCAAACGTACGTAGGCACACGGGACTTGAGCGTCCGAAGCGGATCGCACCGTAACCGACGGCGTCCTTCCGCTTGGAAAACGGATTCCCTCCATCGCCACAAGATTCCCTCAGGGAACGGCAAAACCAGCAGTTCCGGGTAACGGCACCGCCCGCTGCTCCCGGCCCGACCGCTCCGGGCCCACTGCTCTAGCCTTGCCCCCGTGCGCTCCCCGCGTCCTGCGGCGGAGAGCCCAGGGGTCGGGGATGTGCCGCGTTGAGGGGGTTCGGATGGAAAGACGACTGGAGGCCGGCGGGTTCCAGCGGATCGCCTGGTCGATCCTGGTGTGGGGATCGCTGGGCCTGCTGGTGTGGGCGCCCTTCCTGTACGTGGCGATCCGCCGCAGGCGGCCGTCGGACTGGGGCGCCTTCGGGTCGTTCATGCTCTACGAGTGCGTGACCCTGCCGTGGGCGGCGACCGAGGGCGAGGGGGCGGGTGACCCCATCCTCGGCGTGGTCGTGATGGTGAGCCTGCTGACGGCGACGGGCATGCTGCTGTTCGCCCTGTTCGACAGGCCGACGCCGAAGCCGGTGGGGATGTACGGGGCGATGCCCGCGCCGCAACCGCAACCGCTGCAGCGGAACCCGTACATGCGGTAGCCCGGCGCCGCACACCCGTACGGGAAGCGTCCCCTACGCCTCACACCCTCCGCGTCCGCCGCAGGATCCGTACGGCGGGCCAGGCCAGCAGGGCGGTGACGCCCCACATGAAGCCCGCGATGCCGAGCCACTCCCCGGTGCTGGTCTGCGGGTCGCGGCCGAAGACCGTGACCGCGAGGGCCAGGAAGGCGAAGAGGCCGGCGAGGAGGCCGAAAACGATCACCGCCGCCGTCTGCAGCCCGGTGCGCCGGGCGGGCGCGGGCCGCTGCTCACCGTTCCCGGGGGTTGCCCGGGCCGCGCCGTTCCCCTGGGATCCCGTGGCCGGTCGCGCCTTCGGCTGCTGCTGGCGCGGCGGCAGCCACACCACCGCGGACCGCGGCACGGCGGCGTCGATGGTCGCCATGGTGTGCGCGTCGACGCCGTACAGTCCAGGCTCCACCTCCACGACCAGGCCGTCGGTCCCGATGAGCTGACGGCCGCCGTCGGGCCAGCTCAGCATCGCCGCGCAGGCGCGGTAGGCCACAGTGGCCGCGTTCTCCGTCCCGTCCTGCGCGCGCACGGTCATGCTGACGCCCTCGTCCCCGACCACCAGCCCCGAACCGTCCCCGCCCACCGACGCGAACCGCCGCCCGGTCACCGCGTACGACGAGCGCGTGGGGGCCGCGGTGTACCCGGCCCAGTCCGCGCTGTGCCCGGCGGGCACCTGCATCAGGGCTGACCCCGCCGCCTCCAGGGCCACCGCGTGCAACTGCTCCGGCGTCACCGCCCACAGCTCGGAGCGCAGTTCGTCGAGACTGCGCACCGGCCGCCCGACGAGCAGGTCCTCCGCCGCCCCCGGCAGCCTGCGTACGGCCGCCTCGGGCATGGTCAGCGCCCCGTCGGCCCGGGTGCGCACCGCCTCCAGGTCGCCCTGCGCGATCCGGCCCACCTGGAGCCCGGCGAGGACGTCGACGAAGCCGCCGAGCACCGCGTCCTGCTTGGCGGGCAGGGCGTCCGCGAAGGCGGTGACGAGGGCGAAGCCGTCGCGGCGTGAGGCGTAGTCGGTGGCCGCCGTGTAGGAGTAGCCGCCCTCCTGCCGCAGAGCGCGGGACAGTTCCCGCTCGAGGACACCCGCGTACACCCGGGCCGCGGTGGTGTCGGTGACGACGGCGTCCAGCAGGACACCGCCCTTGCCGTCGGAGAAGTAGGCAGGAGCGGTGGGCAGCGCGGAGGTGACGGCGGGCAGGGGGCGCCGCGGGCCGGCGGGCAGCTTGAGCGTGAGCCCGGCCGGCAGCCGCTCACCGGCGATCCACAGCGTGGCGTTGCCCTGCGTGAACCAGGTGTGCACCCACTCCCGTACGTCGTCCGGGCGCAGGCTCCGCACGCCCCACTCCGGGTAGCTGACCAGGCCGTATCCCTGGGCGCCGTACCGCCACAGCGGCAGCTGGCCGACATCGCGCCGGGACTCCTCGGTGCGCAGGATCTCCTTCTCGGTCTCCAGGCGCTCCATGGGCAGGTCGGTGAGGGAGGCACAGACGCCCTGCAGGTAGGCGACGACTTCGTGCTCGGCGCCCTCCACGTGGAAGTGGGTGAAGGCCGCCTTGGTCGCACCGTTGAAGTGGTAGTCGGCCAGGCCCTGGCGGTGCAGGGCGAGGTGCTCCACCAGGTGCGTGACGCCGGTCCGGGCGAGCGTCTCGTCGGCGACACCGACGCGGAAGACGAGTCCGGCGCGCATCGGCCCGGTGGCGTACGCGAAGAGGGTGGGTATGCCGTCGACCTCGGTGGGGTGGATGGCGGCCTGGGGGTTCATCTGGTGCCTCTGTTCGGCGTGTTCGTCGGGGTCATCCGGGTCACCCTCTGGGAAGGGCGGCGTCGCGGTGTTTGACGTAGGCCGCGGCGGCGTCGCGGCCCAGGTAGGACCACGGGGACTTCGAGGCCAGGTTGCCGAGGACGCGGAAGCAGGCGGCGGCCCGGGGCAGGTCCCCCATGAGGGAGAACAGGGCGGCGAAGTAGCCCGCGACGATGACCCAGCCGTAGCCGCGGTGGAAGTGCGGGTGGAGCACGGACCGCTCGGCGGCTTCGACGAGTTCGGCGCGCACGGCGTCCTGGCGCAGGTAGTCCTCGCGCTCCTTGCCCGTCAGGTCGAGCCAGTGCTCCATGTGCGCCTCGGCCACCATCCCGCCGTTCATGGCCCCCTGGGGGGCGTTGACGAGACACTCCCGGGCGAAACCGTGGGCCGCGTCCCAGCTCCCGCCCCACTTGGGGCACAGCTGCTGCAGCAGCCGGCCCTGCGCGGTGAGGTGGTGCGGGTGGTGTGCGGTCAGCCGGTCGTACCGACGCCGCGCCTCGTTCTGACCGAGCTGCAGCCCCATGGCGGTGGTGAGCCGTGAGGCCCAGGCCGCGTCGAACGACGGGTCGAGGGCGGTGGCCCGGAGCAGATGCTGCTCGGCCTGCCTCAGGTGCGCGTGCAGCCCGGCGAACTGCTCCCGGCTGACCTGCTTGGCGGGCGCGTCGGTCCGGATCTCCCAGCCGATGCGCACCTCGCGGTTGCCGAGGACGGTGAGCGCGAGCACGTCGTCGGGCGTGGCGGCGAGCAGGTCGCGCATCCAGTCCTCGACACCCTTCACCTCGGACAGCACCCCGACGGCGAAGCTGCGGTCCGTGCCCTGCGGCAGCCCGTACACGTACTGACGTATGGCCGCCCAGTCCCACGCGGCGGCGACCTGCCGCAGCCAGGCGGCCTCGGGGAAGGCGGAGGCGACCTCGAAGTCGGGGGGTGGGGAAGGAGCGGAGGGGAGCGACATGCGGCGGATATTATGCGAGGGCGGTGACAACGGGATTCGCCGGGGATGCGCGACCCGGGCCGGACAGAAACATGACCGGGCCTTGGCCGCTCTCCTGCCGTCCACTCACTCTCCCGGAGTCCCCATGGCCCTCAACGCCCGCCGCACCCGACAACTGCTGGAAGCCGCCACCCCGTTGCTTCTGCCGGGTGAGCAGGTGGAGATGACGACCCTGGCGGGCGTCGGCTCGGTGTCGGTCCGCAAGCAGGCACTCACGGCGGCCGTGGTGGGCGTGCTGAGCGCGGGCACGGTGATGGCGACGGTCACACCGCGCCCCCTGTACATAGTCCTGACCGACCAGCGCCTGCTGTTCTTCGACGGCAACCGCGGCGGCAAGCCGGGCAAGCTGCTGATGAACCTGCCGCGGCCGTACGTGTCGGCGGGCGGCTCGAAGAAGGCGTTCCTGGGCCTGCAGTACGTCACGCACCTGACGCTGGCCGGCCAGGACAAGGGCCTGAAGATCACATTCCCGGTGCAGCACCGGTCGGACGGGCCGCGGTTCGTGGCGGGATTGCCGGTGACGCGCTGAGGACGCCGGATCAGGCGGCTTCGGCACGGTGGTGGTTGGTGGCGGCCGGCTCCGCCGCCATCAGCCGCCGCACTGCCTGAGCATCATCTGCTTGTCGGCGACCGTCACGGGAAGGTCGTACTTCAGCGACACCTGGGCGAAGCGCACCGAGTAGGCGCAGCGGATCTGCTTGTTCGGGGGCAGCCAGGTCGCCGGGCCGGAGTCGCCTTTGGCGCCGTTGGTCGGTCCGTCCACCGGGATGAGGTTGAGCGGGTCGTTGGCGATGTCCTCCCGCTTGCCCTTCGTCCAGCGGGAGGCGCCCATCTGCCAGTCGTACGACAGCGGCATGACGTGGTCGATCTGGACCGTCGCCGCATGGGACTTGGTCCATTCGATCGTCTTCCCGGTGTACGGGTCGTGCAGGGTCATCGACGTGACCACGCAGTTGGAGCCCGCCCGGAAGCGGACCCCCTCTCCGTCGCGTTTCAACAGGTCGTTCCGCGAGTCGCACCCGTTGTGCGCGAAGGGGATGCCGCCCGGGGCCGCGTCCGTCCAGGCATAGCCGAACTCGTCCCGGTCGTACCCCGTCTTGGGGCCGCGCCCTTTCGTCGCCACCTTCTCGATCAGCGACCGCGCCTTCGCCTCGTCCGCGCCGGAAGTGATCGCTGCCAGCCCGGGCTTCGTCCCGTCGGGGTTGTCCAGCGGGTTCACAGCCCGGCCGTTTCCGGCGGTCGGGACAGCGGAACCCGGGGTCCCTGTCCGCTCCGGCCCGCCGGCCCCGCCGGTCTCCGTCCTGCAGCCGCTCACGGTGACCAGAACCACGGCGACGGCGGCGATCCCACCCCTCAGACGCTTCACGTGACGCCCCTTCCTCGAACGTGCCGCCTCCGCGGGACACGCTCTCCCGGGTCTCACGGTAGCCGCGGTTCAGTCATGCCCACACCACGCACAAGGGGGCAACAGTTGCGCGCCCGGCGTGTCCCCGATCACCCGGTGGTGAGACGACGTCAGCAACGGCCCTCCTGAGCCCGCATGACCGGCGGGGACCGGGACGACGCCGCGCTGAGGCAGGCCACCGGCGGCCGGCTCCGCCCGGTGGCCTGAGCCCTTCGGCGCGTCCTATGAGCCGAGGATGGACGTCAGGAACTCCCCGACCCAGCCCAGCAACTCCCGCCCGACCAGCGGCTTTCCGCCGACCTTCGCCGTCTTGGGGCGGGGGACCAGGACCTGGTGGACGGCCGGCTTGACGATGCTGCCCGGGTACAGGCGCTTGAGCCGCAGTTCCTGGGACTCCCTCAGCTCCACCGGGGCGAAGCGGATGTTGGTGCCCTGCAGGACGATCTCGCCGACACCGCAGGCGCGGGCGAGCATGCGCAGGCCCGCCACCAGCAGCAGGTTCTCGACCGGCTCGGGCAGCTTGCCGTAGCGGTCGACGAGTTCCTCGCGGACGGACTTGATGTCCTCCTCGGAGTTCACCGCGGCGATCGCGCGGTAGGCCTGCAGGCGCAGCCGCTCGCCGGGCGCGTAGTCGTGCGGGACATGGGCGTCGACGGGCAGTTCGATCTTGACCTCGAGCGGTGCCGCCTCCTCCTCGATCTCCCCGGTCTCCAGCTGGCGCCGGTAGTCCGCGACCGCCTCGCCGACCATCCGCACGTACAGGTCGAAGCCGACGCCCGCGATGTGGCCGGACTGTTCGCCGCCCAGCAGGTTTCCGGCGCCCCGGATCTCCAGGTCCTTCATCGCCACGTACATGCCCGCGCCCATCTCCGTGTGCTGGGCGATGGTCGCCAGCCGCTCGTGGGCGGTCTCCGTGAGCGGCTTCTCCGGCGGGTACAGGAAGTAGGCGTAGCCGCGCTCGCGGCCACGGCCGACGCGCCCGCGCAGCTGGTGCAGCTGGGACAGGCCGAAGGTGTCGCCGCGCTCCACGATCAGCGTGTTGGCGTTGGAGATGTCGATACCCGACTCGACGATCGTCGTGGAGACCAGCACGTCGAACTTCTTCTCCCAGAAGTCGACGACGACCTGCTCCAGTGCCTGCTCCGACATCTGGCCGTGGGCTGTGGCGATCCGCGCCTCGGGGACGATCTCGCGCAGCCGCGCCGCCGCCCGGTCGATGGACTCCACCCGGTTGTGGATGTAGAAGACCTGGCCCTCGCGCAGCAGCTCACGGCGGATCGCGGCACCGATCTGCTTCTCCTCGTACGGCCCGACGAAGGTGAGGACCGGGTGCCGCTCCTCCGGCGGGGTGGTGATCGTGGACATCTCGCGGATGCCCGTCACCGCCATCTCCAGGGTCCGGGGGATGGGGGTCGCGGACATGGTGAGCACGTCGACGTTGGCACGCAGCTTCTTCAGCTGCTCCTTGTGCTCGACGCCGAAGCGCTGCTCCTCGTCGACGATGACCAGGCCCAGGTCCTTGAACTTGGTCTCCGAGGAGAAGAGCCGGTGGGTGCCGATGACGATGTCCACCGAGCCGTCACGCAGGCCCTCCAGGACCGCCTTGGCCTCGGTGTCCGTCTGGAAACGGGACAGGGCCCGCACGTTCACCGGGAACTGGGAGTAGCGGTCGCTGAACGTTCCGAAGTGCTGCTGCACCAGCAGGGTCGTCGGTACCAGGACGGCGACCTGCTTGCCGTCCTGGACCGCCTTGAACGCGGCCCGGACCGCGATCTCCGTCTTGCCGTAGCCGACATCACCGCAGATCAGGCGGTCCATCGGGACCGACTTCTCCATGTCCTCCTTGACCTCGGCGATCGTGGTCAGCTGGTCCGGGGTCTCCGCGTACGGGAACGCGTCCTCCAGCTCGCGCTGCCACGGCGTGTCCGCGCCGAAGGCGTGGCCCGGGGCCGCCATGCGCGCGGAGTACAGCTTGATGAGATCGGCGGCGATCTCCTTGACCGCCTTCTTCGCGCGCGCCTTGGTCTTCGTCCAGTCCGCGCCGCCCAGGCGGTGCAGCGTCGGGGCCTCGCCGCCGACGTACTTGGTGATCTGCTCCAGCTGGTCGGTCGGGATGTAGAGGCGGTCACCGGGCTGGCCGCGCTTGGCCGGGGCGTACTCCACCACCAGGTACTCACGGGTGGCGCCCTGGACCGTGCGCTGCACCATCTCGATGTAGCGGCCCACGCCGTGCTGCTCGTGGACGATGTAGTCGCCCGCCTCCAGGGTCAGCGGGTCGATCGTCTTGCGGCGGCGGGCCGGCATCCGGGCGCCGTCGCGGCCGGCCGCCCGCTGGCCGGACAGGTCGGTCTCGGTGAGCACGGCCAGCTTGAGGGCCGGGTCCACGAATCCGTACTCGATCGAGCCGCACGCCACGTGCACGACCGACGGGGACAGCGCCCCGAGGTCGGCGTCGAGGCGGGCCGCGATGCCCTCGTTGCCCAGCACCTCGACCGTGCGGGACGCCGGACCGTGGGCCTCCGTGACGAACACGGTGCGCCAGCCGTCGGCGAGCCAGCCCTTGGTGTCGGCGAGCGCCTTCGCGGTGTCGCCGCGGTAGGTCTCCGGGGCGTGCATGCCGAGCGTGAGGGTGTCTGCGTCCAGGTCGGCGTCGGCGGCGAACGGCGACACCGACCACCACAGCATGCCCAGCTCGCGGGCCCGGTCCCGGACGTCGGCGAGGGACCACAGGGAGGCGGCGCCCACGTCGATGGGCGCCTCGCCTCCCGCCCGTCGCCCGCCACCACCCTCAACCGAGCGGGCTTCGCCCGCGCGCCACGATCCGGCCGTCGCCGCCCAGGACGCCTGCAGGAACTCCTGGCTGGTCGCCACCAGGTCCGCGGCGCGCGTGCGCACCCGCTCCGGGTCGCACACGACGGCCATGGCACCGGCGGGCATGACGTCGAGCAGCAGCTCCATGTCGTCGACGAGGACCGGGGCCAGGGACTCCATGCCCTCGACGGCGATGCCCTCGGCGATCTTGCCGAGCAGTTCGCCGAGCTCGGGGTGGTCCTCGGCGAGGGCGGCGGCGCGCTGCCGTACGTCGTCGGTGAGCAGCAGTTCGCGGCAGGGCGGCGCCCACAGGCCGTGCTCGGCGACCTCCAGGGAGCGCTGGTCGGCGACCTTGAAGTAGCGGATCTCCTCGACGTCGTCGCCCCAGAACTCGATGCGCAGGGGGTGTTCCTCGGTGGGCGGGAAGACGTCCAGGATGCCGCCGCGCACGGCGAACTCGCCGCGCTTCTCCACCAGCTCCACACGGGAGTACGCGGCGGCGGCGAGGGCGTCCACGACGTCGTTCAGGTCGGCCTGCTCGCCGGTTCTCAGGGACACCGGCTCCAGATCCCCGAGGCCCTTGACCTGGGGCTGGAGCACCGAGCGCACGGGGGCGACGACGACGGAGACCGGGCCGGTCTCGGGGTCGTCGGGGCTCGGGTGGGCGAGCCTCCTGAGGACGGCGAGGCGGCGGCCGACGGTGTCGCTGCGGGGGCTGAGGCGCTCGTGCGGGAGAGTCTCCCAGGACGGGTACTCCACGACGCCGTCGGGCGGCAGCAGGGAGCGCAGCGCGGCGGCGAGGTCCTCGGCCTCGCGGCCGGTCGCGGTCACGGCGAGGACGGGCCTGCCCGCGTCCCGGGCCAGGGCGGCCACGGTGAAGGGGCGCGCCGCCGGGGGGCCGACGAGGTCGACGTGCGTGCGGTTGCCGTCGGTCGCGGCCTTGACCGCTTCCGCGAGTGCGGCGTCCTTGACGACGGCGTCGAGCAGACCGTGCAGGCTCATGAGGGGGCATCCCGTCCCGGGCGTGGGCAACACGAACACCCGGCCACGAGATTTTCTGGGGCCGGGGTTGTCCAGCGTACGACGCCGGGGGCGGGACTGTGGGGGCTGTGGATGACCCCGGCCGGGAGTGGCGGCGGCGCGGGACCTTTCGACGCGACCGACCGTCCGGCGTCCGACCCCCGCCCACCGGACACCGCGGAGTACGGCTCACGGAACCTGCGCCGCATGCGCGTGGGCCGGTATCGAGTCATATACGAGATCACCGACAGCACTGTCACGGTCATGGTCCTTCACCTCGGCCGCAGGGCGTGAAAGTGGGCCGGACCCGGTGGCACCCCACCGGACCCGGCCCGTCCTCGTGACCCCCGTCTCCCGGGTTACTCGGTCGCGATCGCGTTCAGTACGTTCATCCGGCCCGCCCGGAACGCCGGGATCAGGGCCGCGAACAGGCCCACGAAGGCCGAGGCGATGAAGACGCCGGTGATCGTGCCCCAGGGGATCTGCAGCACGTTGAGTCCCTTGAGGGCGAGGAGCTTCTGGGCGGTCGCGCCCCAGCCCATGCCCAGGCCGAGCCCCAGCAGGGCGCCGAAGAGAGCGATCACCACCGACTCCAGGCGGATCATGCGGCGCAGCTGGCGACGGGAGAGGCCGATCGCCCGCAGCAGACCGATCTCCCGCGTCCGCTCCACCACCGACAGGGCCAGCGTGTTCACCACGCCCAGGACCGCGACGATGATCGCGAGGGCGAGCAGGCCGTACACCATGTTGAGCAGCTGGCCGACCTGGTCCTTCAGCTCCTTCTTGTAGTCGGTCTGGTCGCGCACCTGGTACTGCGGGTACGGCTTCATCGACTGCTTCAGGGCCGCGTACGCCTGCTTCTCCCGGCCGTCCTCGGCCTTGGCGAACATGATCTGGTTCGGCGGGATCCGGTCCTTCGGGACGTACTTCTGCATGGTAGCGATGCTCATGTAGCGCGCGCCCTGGTCGATGGCCGTGTCGTCGTTGGTGATGGCCGCGACCTTGAGCTTCGCGGTCCGGCCGCCCTTGAAGGCGACGGTGACGGTGTCGCCGACGTGCACGCCGTGCTTCTTGGCGTAGTCGGAACCGACCGACATGGCGTCGTCGCCGTAGGCGGCGGACAGCGTGCCCTCCGTGGTCGTACGCCGCAGGTCGTCGGCGTACGACGGGTCCGCGGCCGTGACGCCGGTGTCGTCGGCCTTGCCGTCCGGGGAGGTCAGGGTGGCGTCGAGCACCTTGTAGCGGGTGACGTGGGCAAGGCCGGGCGTGTTCTGCATGGCCTTCTCGGCCTGCGGCACGATCCGCTGGTTGCCCTGGAGGATGAAGTCGGCACCGACGGACTTGTCCAGCTCGCTGGTCGCCGAGGCCACCATCGAGGAGCCGACCACCGAGAGGCAGGCGACCAGTGCGAGCCCGATCATCAGCGCCGCGCCGGTGGCGCCGGTACGGCGCGGGTTGCGCAGGGCGTTGCGCTCGGCCATGCGGCCCACCGGGCCGAAGAGCCGCAGCAGCACCGCGCTGATCACCCGGACCACCCCGCCCGCCAGCAGCGGGCCGATGACCACGAAGCCGATCAGGGTGAGGACCACGCCGACGCCCAGGACCAGCGAGCCGTCGCTCGCCTTCTTGGCGCTCGCCGCCGCGTACAGGGCGGCGGCACCGGCGCCGGTGAGGACGAGGCCGATCAGGGCGCGCACCCGGCCCGCCTTGCCGTCGGCCGGCGTGCCGGCGTCCCGCAGGGCGGCCATCGGGGAGACCTTGCCGGCGCGGCGGGCCGGCAGGTAGGCGGCCACGACGGTGACGACGACGCCCAGGACGAGGCCGGCCACCGGTGTGGTCGCCTTGATCGTCAGGTCCCGGGTCGACAGGTCCATGCCCATCGAGCCCATCAGCTTCATCAGGCCGACCGCGATGCCGACGCCCGCGCCCACGCCCAGCACCGACCCCAGGACACCCAGCAGCAGCGCCTCGACCAGCACGGACCGGTTGACCTGCCGGCGGGAGGAGCCGATCGCCCGCATCAGGCCGATCTCCCGGGTGCGCTGGGCGACCAGCATGGAGAAGGTGTTGATGATCAGGAAGATGCCGACCAGGAACGCGATCCCGGCGAAGCCGAGCATGGCGTACCTGATGACGTTCATGAACTGACCGACGTTCTTGCGGTTCTCGTCGGCGTTCTCCTTGGCGGTCTGGACCGTGAAGGACCCGGCCCCGGCAAGCGTCCGCGTGACGTTCCGCTTCAGCTGCTCGTCCGACACCCCCGACGCGGCGGTGATGTCGAGGTGCGTGAAGCGGCCGGTCGCGCCGAGCAGTTCGCGCTGCGCGGTGGTGGTGTCGAACCAGACGATCGCGGCGCCGGGGTTGGTCACCTTGAAGGTGGCGATACCGACGATCCGCGCCTTCAGGTCGCCCGTCTGCGCGATCGTGCGCAGTTCGTCGCCCAGCTTGAGGTGGTGCTTGTCGGCGGTGTCGGCGTCGACCATCATCTCGGCCGGGCCGCGCGGGGCGTGCCCGGAGGTGATGTCCATCGACCGCAGGTCGTTCCTCGTCCAGTTGCCGGCGATCGTCGGGGCACCCGTCGAGGAGCCCATGTTCTCGTTGTCGCCGTTGACGACGGTCACGTTGCCGGAACTGACCGCGCCCTCCACCGACTTGACGCCCTCGGCGCGGCGGGCCTGGTCCAGCAGGGAGGCCGGCAGCGACTCGGGCACCCCGCTCTGCGGGGTCTCGTCGTTCTTCGCGGCCTTCGGCGAGACGGTCACGTCGGACGCCGTCACCGCGAACAGCTTGTCGAACGTCGTGTTCATCGTGTCGGTGAACACGAGCGTGCCGCACACGAACGCCACCGACAGCAGGACCGCGACGGCGGACAGGGCCATGCGTCCCTTGTGCGCGAAGAAGTTGCGCAGCGAGGTCTTCAGGACGGTCATGAGGTGCGCCCCCGGGCGTCGAAGTCCTTCATCCGGTCCAGGACGGTGTCCGCGGTCGGTTTGAACATCTCGTCGACGATGCGGCCGTCGGCCAGGTACAGCACGCGGTCGGCGTACGAGGCGGCAACCGGGTCGTGCGTGACCATGACGATGGTCTGGCCGAGCTCGTCCACGGACCGGCGCAGGAATCCCAGCACCTCGGCGCCCGCGCGGGAGTCCAGGTTTCCGGTGGGCTCGTCACCGAAGATGATCTCGGGGCGGGCGGCCAGGGCACGGGCCACGGCGACGCGCTGCTGCTGGCCGCCGGAGAGCTGGCTGGGCCGGTGCTTGAGCCGTCCGGCCAGCCCCACGGTCTCGACCACCCGGTCCAGCCACGCCTTGTCCGGCTTGCGGCCGGCGATGTCCATGGGCAGCGTGATGTTCTCGAGCGCGTTCAGCGTGGGCAGCAGGTTGAACGCCTGGAAGATGAACCCGATGCGGTCGCGGCGCAGCTGGGTGAGCTTCTTGTCCTTCAGGCCGGTGATCTCGGTCTCGTCGAGGAAGATCTGACCGCTGGTCACAATGTCGAGCCCGGCGAGGCAGTGCATCAGCGTGGACTTGCCGGACCCCGAGGGGCCCATGATGGCGGTGAACTGGCCGCGGGCGATGTCCACGTCGACGTGGTCGAGGGCGACGACCCGGGTCTCCCCCGCCCCGTACGCCTTCACGACCTGCCGAGCCCGCGCGGCAACGGCCGTACGCCCTCCAGTACCCCCGTGCCTGGGAATGGTCACGGCCGATGTCATGGTTGATCCCCTTTTGTCGGTCAGTGAACGACAGTGCGTTCGAGTGAGCTGATCGGTGTGGCCGATCGGTATGGCCGATCGGTATGGCCGATCGGTGTGATGAGTACGCCGGTCAGTCTGGTGCCGGCGCCTGGTCCGGCGCGCTGGTGCCGGGACCCGTCTTCCGCTGGGGAAAACCCCACCCCCTCCGGTGCGGCCGACGCGACCCCCGTGCGCCCCGGCCGCTCCCCAGCGGTGTAAAGCCAGGCTAAGGAACGGGCCCGGCCCCTCTCGTCCTCCGGGGGGACGAGCCCTCCCCGAGTCGTAGTACGGAGGAGCCCCTAGGGGATCTCCACCCTGCGGTGGAGCGTCCTCCGGGCTCGGCTCCACCCGCCGGCCCACCCAGCGTCCACCCTCACGCCGCGTGAGGGTCAACTCTCCCCAGGCAGGGGGCACCGATGAGAGGGTGTTGTACCGCAGATACGTGCACAGGGAAACGACCGGGAGAGGATTCCTGTGGACCAGGGGGACACGGACATACGGACCACGGCGGCCGGCCGCACCGAGGGCTCGACGCGGCGGCGCGGTGCCGTCGTCGCCGCGTTGATGCTCGCGATGGCGCTGGCCGCGCTGGACTCGACGATCGTCTCGACGGCCGTACCGCAGATCGTCGGCGACCTCGGCGGTTTCTCCGTCTTCTCGTGGCTGTTCTCCGGCTATCTGCTGGCGGTCACGGTGACACTGCCCGTCTACGGCAAGCTGTCCGACACCTTCGGCCGCAAACCGGTGCTGGTCGTCGGCGCGACCGTCTTCCTGCTCGGCTCGCTGCTGTGCGCGCTCGCCTGGAACATGGGCGCGCTGATCGCGTTCCGCATCGTGCAGGGCCTGGGCGGCGGCGCCCTGCAGGGCACGGTGCAGACGCTCGCCGCCGACCTGTACCCGCTGAAGGAGCGCCCGAAGATCCAGGCCAAGCTGTCCACGGTGTGGGCGGTGTCCGCGATCGCGGGCCCGGCGCTCGGCGGGGTGCTCGCCGCCTACGCGGACTGGCGGTGGGTCTTCCTGGTCAACCTGCCGACCGGGGCGGTCGCGCTGTGGCTGATCGTCCGCCATCTGCACGAGCCGCATTGGGCGTCCGACCGACGCCCCCGTGTCGACTGGGCGGGCGCCCTCGCGGTGTTCGCCTGCGGCGGTGTGCTGCTGACGGCGCTGGTGCAGGGCGGGGTCGCCTGGCCCTGGCTGTCGGCGCCCTCGCTGGCGCTGTTCGGGACGGGGCTCGCGCTGGTCGCGGTGGTGGTGGCGGTGGAACGCCGGGCAGCGGCACCGATCATCCCGGGGTGGGTGTGGCGGCGCCGTACGATCGCCGCGGTCAATCTGGCGCTGGGTGCGCTGGGGCTGCTGATGGTGGCGCCGACGGTGTTCCTGCCGACGTACGCGCAATCGGTACTCGGGCTGCCCCCGGTAGCCGCCGGATTCGTGCTCTCCGTCTGGACGTTGAGCTGGCCGCTGTCGGCGGCGCTCAGCCAGCACGTCTACCGGCGGATCGGCTTCCGGGACACGGCGATGCTGGGCATCGGCCTGGCGGCGCTGCTCCTGCTGGCGTTCCCGTTCCTGCCGTACCCGGGCGCCGCCTGGCAGCCGGCCCTGCTGATGCTGTTGCTCGGCGGCGCACTGGGCCTCTTCCAGCTCCCGCTCATCGTCGGAGTGCAGTCGACGGTCGGCTGGGCGGAACGCGGCACGACCACGGCGTCCGTGCTGTTCTGCCGCCAGACGGGCCAGACGGTCGGGGCGTCGGTGTTCGGCGCGGTCGCCAACGGTGTGCTGGCCGCACGTCTGGGAGGCGCGGGCGACCTGGACTCGGTCACCCGGGGCCTCGACTCGGGCACGGCCTCGGAGGCGACGCGCCGGGCGATCGCCGACGCGGTGCACGCGGTGTACCTGGGCGCGTCGTGCGCGGCGGCGCTGGCGTTCCTGGTGCTGCTGTTCGTGGCACCGCGCCGCTTCCCGGTCCTCAAGGACTGAGCCCCGCATATGCTGCCGCGCCGGAACACGGAGCGCGAGGCGGGACCTCGCTACCGAATCAGGCGATCACATTCTTCGGCGGCACTTTCACAGCTGCCCAGAAGGAAGGCGTGGATCGCCGCGAGCTGGTCGTCGGAGAAGGTGGCCATCAACCGGCGGCTGCGGGCGTCCATCCCTTCGTAGAACGAGGCGATGCGTTCGAGTCCTGGCGCCGAGGCCTCCACGAGCACGCGGCGGCGGTCCTGCGGGTCCGGTTCACGCCGGACGTACCCCGCCTTCTCCAGGCGGTCGATCATGTGCGTGACCGCGCCCGTGGTACGCCCGAGCTGAGAGCTGAGCGCGCCGGCGGTCGAGGCTCCCGCACGGTTGAGTACGTGCAGGCAGAGCAGATCGGTCTGCGCGACGCCGAGACGCTGGGCTACCAGGTCGTTCAGGCGTCCCAGGGCCCCGGCCAGGTCCGTCATGGAAGCAATGATCCGGTTGGCCAGTTCGTTCTCGTCTTCGTGCGGTTTGACGGGCATGCAGATCCCTTTATCTTCACAGGTAAGATACTTAACAATGAAGCTATTCTAGCCGAGGCGTCACTTCTGCGACCGGAGGGCTCATCGCGGCCCGGATCCAGGTCGTTCCCCCACTGGAAGGAGCCCCGCCGTGGAGGGCTGGTACGTGGACGACCGCTGCATCAACTGCGATGCCGCCAGGCAGCTCGCACCCGACCTGATCGGCGAGGCCGGCGGACGGTCGCAGATCGTGCGCCCGCCGAACGACGAGGCGGAAACACGGCGCCTGCACGCGGCCGCCTTCGCCTGCCCCACACGCTCGATCCGCCCGGCGTCCGGGCAGCTGGACCAGGCACTCGACCCCTTTCCGATGGCCTTGGACGAGGGCGTACTGATGTGCGGTCACAATTCCCGGCACACCGCGGGGGCCAACTCCTACCTGCTGCTGCGGCCCTCCGGCACGACGATGATGATCGACACCCCTCGCTGGAGCCGTGGACTCGCCGAGCGTTACGCGGCATCGGGCCCCGTCACCGATGTGCTGCTCACACACCGGGACCACGCCGCACACGGCCGCCGCTATGCGGACCATTTCGGCGCGCGGCTGTGGATCCACGAGGGGGACCTCGACGCGGCACCGGACGCGGACCGGGTGATCCGGGGCCTGGAACCCGTGGAGATCGGCGACGGGGTCACCGCCCACCCACTGCCCGGCCACACCCGGGGCAGCGTGCTCTACCTCGCGGATGACCGGTACTGCTTCAGCGGAGACAGCTTCTACTGGTCACGCACCACCGGTGATCTGGAAATCGTGGAGAGCGTGACGTGGTACTCGATCGAGGAGTTGGCCGCGTCCTTGGCGAGGACGGCCGGACGGCTGCGGTTCGAGTGGGTCCTGCCGGGCCACGGTGACCGCCACCGCCTGACCGCCGACGAGATGTCCCGGCGACTGCGCGCCCTGACCGAACGCACGCGCCTGCTACGGCCCAGGCCCATCGACTTCACGGCCGTCCGCTGGTGAGCGACCGGCCCGACCGTACCCCCGGCCCGCACCGTTCGGCTTGCCGACCTTTGTTCGGCGGCGAGCAGCGCCTACAGCGCCACCTCCACCGGGCACTACACCGGTGTGAGCGCGGCGAGCACCGGCGTGAACGTCGTCGACATCGCCTACACCACCACCTCCTCCACCGCCCGCTCGGCGACCCTCCAGGTGAACGGCCAGACGCCGACCACGGTCTCCTTCCCGCCGACCGGTTCCGTCCAGGGCACGGTCTCCGTCGAGGCCGGTCTTGCCAAGGGTTCGGCCAACACGCTGACGCTGACGGGCAGTTCGCTGCCGAGCCTGGCACGATCACCGTCCGCCCGATACCCGGCACCAACGGCCCTCTGATCACCGGCAAGCAGTCCGGCCGTTGCGCCGACGTCTTCGACAACGCGATCACCAATGGCACCCAGACGGAGCTCTGAGACTGCAACGGCGGTCAGAACCAGTCCTGGACCTACACCTCCCGCAAGGAACTCGTGGTGTACGGCAACAAGTGCCTGGATGCCTACAACCTCGGCACGACCAACGGCACCAAGGTCGTCATCTGGGACTGCAACGGCCAGGCCAACCAGAAGTGGGACGTCAACTCGGACGGCACGATCACGAACGTCAACGCGGGCCTGTGCCTGGACGCCTACAACGCGGCCACGTCCAACGGCACGAACCTCGTCCTGTGGTCCTGCAACGGCGGCGACAACCAGAAGTGGACGCTGACGTAACGACGTAACGGCCGTGCCGGAACGACGAAGCCCCACCCCGCGTGCGCGGGATGGGGCTTCGTGTCAGAGCGCCGGGCAGGCCTTGCACCTGCATCTCCCCGCAGGAAGCGGGGCGTCTTTCCTTGGACCACCAACGCATCACCAGCCCCCGGGAGTTCCGGCGACCAGCACGTGATCAACTGTAGCGCACCTGCGTCGGGCGCGCACATCGCGCCTCAGGACGGCAGCTGCTGCCGGTACTCGGCGAGTGCGGGCGCCACCTTGGTCGCCAGGAACTCGGTGATCCGGTACGTGCACAGGCCGGCGACCACCAACGGGTCGGTCTCCGTGAGCTTCTCGACGGCCTCCCGGTCCTCGCCGACGGCGAGGATGATCCCGCCCTCACGCGGGACCTTACGGCCGGAGGCGAGGAAGACACCTGCCGCGTACTGCTCGTCCAGCCAGGCCACATGCGCCGGCAGGGCGGCATCGACGGCTTCGAGCGGGGCGGTGTAGGTCAGTTCCAGTACGAACACGCCGCCATCGTATCCGCCGGGACCCCACCGGCCCGATGCTCACTCACCTCTGAAACCACCGGAAGTAACCAGGGGTAACATCACAGGTCGGTGTAGTAAGCGCATACCGACCGGCCAGTTTGCAGAAAAGCCCCCAAGGCCCGGATCCCACGAGTAGCGTGCGTCGCTCACCCCCCGCTCCCTGCGGTCCGCCGCACCGGATCCGAGCCACGCAAGGAGAACCGGGATGTCCGACGCGTTCATACCGCGGCACTCGTCCCCCGAGTACTCAGTACCTCGCCACTCACCACCGCCGTACCCGACGTACCCCTGGCAGCAGCCACCCGCCCCGCCGGCCCCACCACGGACACCGGCCCATCCGCCGCTCGGCCACCACAGCGACCTGCGGATGCTGCGCACCGCCTACCGGTGGCAGCGCCGCGTGGCCACTCTCACCGCGCTCGGCTACTTCGTGCTGTTCCTCCTGCTGTCCGCGTTCGCGCCCTCCTTCATGACGGCCACCGTCTCCGGCGGCCTCACCACGGGCCTGCTGCTCGGACTGCTCCAACTCCCGGTCACCTGCGTCGCGATCGCCGTGTACGAGTACACGGCACGCCGCGGCGTCGACCCGATCGCCGACCGCATCCGCAGACAGGCCGCACTGGACACCGGGCGGGGGGCGGCACGATGACCACGGCGAGCGTGCCGGGAGGCATCACCGGGTTCGGCAGCTCCGCGCAGGCCATGTCGCTCGTGGCGTTCACCACCGTCGCCACGATCACGCTCCTGCTGTGCGTGATGACCGGACCCGACCGCGACGACCTCGTCGAGTTCTACACCGGCTACAACTCCCTGTCGCCGATGCGCAACGGCCTCGCCATCGCGGGCGACTACATCTCCGCCGCCACCGTACTCAGCACAGGCGGGATCATCGCCCTCACCGGATACGACGGTGTCGTCCTCGCACTGAGCACGGCGCTGTCGCTGATGCTGCTGATGTTCCTGCTGGCCGAGCCCCTGCGCAACGCGGGCCGGTTCACCATGGGCGACGTACTGGCACGGCGGATGCCCGGACGGGCGGTGCGCATCACGGCGTGCGCCGTGACCATCGCCGCGCTGCTGCCGTTGATGCTCGTACAACTCGCCGGAACCGGCGACCTGCTGGCCTTCATCCTCGGCTTCTCCAGCGACGCCCTGAAAGTGGGCTGCATCATCGGCATCGGCGCCCTGATGATCAGTTATGCGGCGATCGGCGGTATGAAGGGCACAGCGCTCATCCAGATCCTGAAGATCGTGATGCTGCTCGGCTCCGGCGCGGCCGTGGCCACGCTGATCCTGCACCGCTTCGACTGGGACCCCGGCGCGCTGTTCGCGGCCGCCGCGAAGAACAGCGGCGTCGGCCCCGCCTTCCTGCACTCGGGCCTGGAGTTCGCGGGCGGCCCGGCACCCCGCCTCGACATGATCAGCTCCGAGCTCACGGTGGTGCTCGGCGGCGCCTGCCTGCCGCACATCACCATGCGGATGTACACGGCGAGCAGCGCCCGGCAGGTGCGTCGCTCGATGTCCTGGGCGGTGCCGTCGGTGGCGCTGTTCGTTCCCATCATCACGGTCGTCGGGTTCGGCGCGACCGCCCTGATCGGGCGCGCCACCATCGCGGCGGCCGACCCCCAGGGCCGTACGGCCTATCTGCTGGGCTCCCGGGCCGCGTTCGGGAAGGACGTGTCAACCGGCGCGACACTGCTGTTCACCGCGGTCACAGCGGCGATCTTCCTGACCCTCCTCGCCTCCGTGGCCGGAATGATCCTCGCCTGCGCCAACTCCCTCGCCCACGACGTCTTCGCGGCCCGGAAACACGAGATGCCCTCGCGACGCGAGATGACCGCGGCGCGCCTGTCGGCGATGGCCGTGGGTGCCGTGGCGATCCTGCTCGCCACCCTCTTCCAGCACCGCAGCCTCCAGCCGCTGGCCACGCTCTCCTTCTGCATCGGAGCCTCCGCGATCGCACCGGCCCTGGTGTACAGCCTGTTCTGGCGCCGCTACACCCGAACCGGCCTGCTGTGCACGCTGATCGGCGGCACCGTGACGACCCTCGTGCTGATGACCGGCACCAACCTGGTCTCCGGCTCCCCCGCCGCGGCCTTCCCGGCCGCCGACTTCAACTGGTTCCCGTTCACCACCACCGGCCTCCTCTCCATCCCCCTGGGCTTCGCCTACGGCTGGCTCGGCACACTCGCCTCCGGCCGCGGCCAGGCCGACGAGCAACGCCGGCAGTACGAGGCGGTGGAGGGCTGGATCCTGGCGGGGGCGGCCCGCAGGAGCGGCTGACGAACGGCCGGGCCGCGCCAAGTCCGTCTACTCGGCCGCAGCCCGGCCCGTCAGCATGGCCAGACTGTTGCGCACATGGTCCATCTGGGCCTGCACACAGTCCCAGACCTCGCCGTGCTCCCGCAGCACCCGCTCCGTCTCCCGGGCGATACGGTCCTCGCGCACCCGCGCCTCAGCGACCAGCTCGGCGGCGCGCGCCTGGGCGTCCCGCTGCACCTGCCGGGCCGACTCCTGGGCCTGGGCCAGCGCCCGCTCCGCCTCCGACAGCGCGGCCTCGGCACCCGCCACCCGCTCCGCCTCCCACGCCTGGACCTCCGCGACCCGTTCGGCCGCCGCCCGTTCCTCGTCCGCCCAACGCTCGGCGTGCTCCCGCTCCTGCTCGGCGAGCAGCGCCGCCGTGCGCTGGCGCACCTCACGCAACGCGGCCAGCGCCTCCCCGCGCCCCTCCTTCACCTCACGCCGCGCCGTGACCCGTACGTCGTCGGCCTCCGCCCGCGCCGCCAGCAGCCGGGTGCGGACCCGCTCCTCGGCCTCACCACGCACCTCGTCCGCGTACGCCTGCGCCTCCTCCCGCACCCGCAGCGCCTCCTCCTCCGCCTCCGCGAGCAGGCGCCCGGCCTCCTGCCGCGCCTCCTCCCGCAGGGCCTCGGCCTCCTCCCGCGCCAGGTCGAACAGCCGGCCGGCCCCGTCGCCCAGGCCCTCGTAGCTCTGCGCCGGGAGCTGCGCCACCGTCTCCCGCAGCCGCAGCAGGCCGGCCTCCATCTCCTTGGCCAGCACCGTCAGCCGGGCGGCCCGCTCCCAGGCCGCGTCGCGCTCCCGTGAGAGGGCCGAGGTGTAGGCGTCGACCTGGTCGCGACGGTAGCCGCGCCGCACGGACGCGAAGCCGTACGGCGACCCCGATGCGCTGCTCATCGTGGAACCCCTCTCCACCCGACCCACGAAGCGATGATTTTGCGCACATCTTGATGGATCAGTCGGAATCGTTCATAACGCGACACTCCACGCGGAAGCAACGGATCGCCCCGGAGATCACCCGAAAAAGCGGCCGGGCCCGGTCGTCCGTACGACCGGGCCCGAAACTGACCATCCGTCAGAAAAGAGCGCTTCGGGAAGAGCTCACAGCAAGCCGTCCCACATCTGCTCCAGCAGCACCGACCACCAACTCTCCGGCGAAGCCAGCGCCGCAGGGTCGAGGGAGGCGAGCTGAGCCTGGAAGTCGACCGTCCAGCGGCCCGCCTGCTCCTGGTTGAGGCCGTAGCGCAGCCGCCACATCCGGCCGAGCAGGGCCAGGCAGCGCACGAACTCGGGCAGGCCCGTGTTCACGAACTGCGGCGGCACCGAAGCGCCGCCCGGCCCCGGCTCCACGGGCACCGCGACGATGTTCGCCGTACCGTACTGCACACAGATCGCCTTGCCGAAGTCGCTGCCCATCACCAGGTACGAGCCCGCGTCCGGGGCCGGCTGCACCCCGCGCTCCTGCGCCAGCTCCGCCAGCGTCGGCACCGGACGGCCCGGCTGGGCCTGCGCCCAGAAGAACGGGCCCATGTCGAACGGCAGTCCCGCCACGACCAGGGTGTGCGCCACGATCGGCGGCACACCCTGCCGGGACACCGCCGCCTGCTCGAACCGGAAGATTCCCGGACCGAAGACACCGGCCAGTTCCTGCGCGATGCCCTCCGGCGGGACCGGCGGCGCCGGCTGCACCGCGGGCAACGGAGCACGCACCGGCCCCGGACGCGCCGGACCGTCCGCCACCTGATGCAACTCACCCTGATGGGCCAGCAGTTGCCCCATCCCCTGCTGCCGCGAGGCGTGATCGGTGCCGTACGGGGCGATGCTGGTGATCCGCGCCTGCGGCCAGTTCTCCCGGATCATCCGCGCACAGTACGCGCCCGGCAGCTCACACGACTCCAGCTCCGTGTGCAGCTCCAGCACCTGGTCCGGCGGCACGTTCATGGCACGCAGCTCATGGAAGATCTGCCACTCCGGGTGCGGCATGCCCGGCGCCGAACGCCGGATCAGCTGCTGCTCCGAACCGTCCTGCGCACGGTAGCGCAGCACGGCCTGATAGCCGGGGCCGACGGTCGGCGGGGCCTGCGGTGGGTAACCGTACGACGGCTGGGCACCGGGGACCGGCTGCCCCGGCGGCTGTCCGGGCACGGGCTGTCCCGGCATCGGCGGCTGTCCGGGCACGGGCTGTCCCGGCATCGGCGGCTGTCCGGGCACGGGCTGTCCCGGCGGCTGCGGGGCACCCGGAGGCATCCCAGGGGCACCCGGAGGCATCCCAGGGGCACCCGGAGGCGGCGGGGGTGCACCGGGACCTGCGGTCGGCGGCCCGGCCAGCATGGTCTCGGCGTGGTGCACGGCACCGGGCGTGCCCTGCGGCTGCGCAGGACCCTGCGGGTTCGGCGCGGCGGGAACACCGGGCTGCCCAGGGTGCCCGGGAGTCGCGGGCTGCCCGGGAGCACCCGGCTGCCCGGGAGCCGCGGGCAGAGCGCCAGGGCTCGGTGGGCCCGGGGGCATGGGGGCGCCCGGAGCGCCCGGGCCGGGCCGGCCGGGGTCGGCGAGCATGGTGGCCGCGTGGTGGACACCCTTCGAGGGCGTACCACCCGGAGGGTTCGGCGCGCCGGAAGCACTCGGCGCGCCCGGAGCCCGCGGCGCCCCCGGAGGGGTCGGCACACCCGGCTGCGGGGGGCCGCCCGGCGGCGGTGCCTCCGGCGGGGGCGGAGGCTTGCGGAGACCGGCCGCACCCTCGGGCCCGTCCACGCCGAGCTGCGAGACGAGCTGGGTCGGCACATACCCGCCCGCCGAAGCGCTCGGAGCCGGCGGCGGAGGCGGCGGGGGCGTGACACCCGGCCGCGCGCCCGGAACCCCGGGCGCGCCCGGCGGATGGGGCGGACCACCGGCGCGCGCACCGCGCGCAGGCGCGGCCATGCTGGTCGCGGCATCCGCGATGTCCGCGGCGCTCGCGGCGTTCCCGGCGTTCCCGGCGTTCCCGGCGTTCCCGGCGTTCGGCGCGGGAGCCTGCGGCACGCCGGGCGCAGGAACGCCAGGCGCCTGCGGGTAGCCGTACGCCGGAGCACCCGGCACACCACCCGGAGACTGCGGGTAGCCGTACCCCGGCGCCCCCGCAGCACCCGGCGCACCCGGAATCGGCGGAGCACCCGAGGGTGCGCCACCCGACATCAGCGCCGTCTTCACGTCCGGCGGTGCGGCGCCCTCCTCCGAGTCGCTCAACGGCGGCGCGAACACCGTCCGCGGCAGCGGCACCGAACCGCCCTCGCCCGCGCCCGGGTTGGTGTCGGTCCCCGCCCACGGCGTATCACCCGCGGACGGCTCCGGCACCTCCTCGCCACCCCCGGCCGCAGGCCACGCCGTACCCGAACCACCCGAAGAAGCCTCCGCGGCAACACGCGCACCCGCACCGTCCGACGCACCGCCACCGGACGTCCCGCGATCCGCGCCCCCCCTCCGGTCCGCCGCCTCCTGGAGCCACTCAGGCGGCGTCAACAGGAACGACGTCTGGTTCAGATCCACCCGAGCCGCAGGCGCCGGCGCCGGCGGCGCCTCCGCGCCCCGCGTCCCGTACTCCTCCTCGTACCGGCGGATCACCTCGCCCACCGGCAACCCCGGCCACAGCGTCGCCTCACCACTGTCCCGGGCGATCACCAGCCGCTGAGCGCCCCCGTCCGAACGCGGCCCCCCTTCCCGGTCCTCCGCCCACACGACGAACCCGAGCTCGAACTCCCGCACCCGCACCTCACGCTGCAGATACGCCGGAACATCCCCGTTGATCCACTCTTCCGCGCGCTCCTGCGCCTGCGCGAACGTCACCATCGCCCGAACTCACTCCCCCACCGAAGACGCCGACGACACCGACGGCCCCGGCGACACCGGCACCGCACGCGCGAACCCACCGTCCACCATCAGATTCGCCACCGTCTCCAACTCCGGCGGATTGCCCGCGAGCCGCCCCAGGAACTCGTCGAAGTCCTCACCACACGGCAGCAACAACCGCTCCACCCGCTCCGCAGGCGACCACGACGCATCCACGTCCCGCGCATCGTCATACGCGCAGAACCACACCGAACCGATCCGGTCACCCTTCACCTTCACGGCCAGCAACCCGCCCTGCACAAAACCGACGCCCAGATAGTCCTTCGTCAGATGGTCACGCAGACACTTGTTCACGTACACCAGATCATTGACCGCCGCCTCGTCCCGCACCGTGAACAACGGCTGGTCCACCAACAGCCCCAACTCCGCGTCCAGCGCCGCGCCCACCGGCGCACAACCACCCGCCGCCTTCAGAAACGACCGGTACGCACCCGGCAGCCGATACCCCAGGTCCTCCTCCACCCCCTGCACCTGCGACTCCGTCACCGCCACCGACGACTTCGGCAACCCGAAATGCGCCGGCCGCGTCTCCTGCAACGGCCGCGTCCCCCGCTTACCGTGATCCACCTTCGCCGTCGCGATCCCCCCGTGATGCCGCAGCAGCGCCTTCACCTCGACCGGAACCAACTCCAGCCGCCGCGAACCCCGCACGTGATGCCACGTCCACCCATGCGGAGTCGCCACCGACACCACCGTGTCCCACAACTCGTGCCCCGACGCCGCCAACGCCGCGTTCGCCGACACATAGTCCGTCAACCGCAGCTCATCCACACCGAAACCCTCCGGCGGCTCCGCGATCTCCGCGGCCGCACGGGCGTACGGCGAGAAATCCGGGTAGCCGTACTCGTCGACCCGCACCCCCCTCGGATGCCGAGCCGCCCTCACCGGATCCGGAAAGTGCACGACCTGCCCGGCGTACGCCGCGTTCGGCGGCGCGGCCCGGTGCCCGAGCCGACCTGTCGTCACGGTTGCCCCCTGCGGCTTTCTCATCTGGCCTTGTACGGCGATACGGATCACGGACGCCGACAGCCTATGCGGTACGACGACACCGGTCACCGGCCCACCACACCCCCCGACCCCGGCCGGACACCCCCACGTGACCAGCCGTCACCCCACCGTCACCCAACCCCCCGACACGGGCGTGTCACACCGCCCCAGCTTCCGCACCCGCCACGGCATTTGGCAGTCTGTGTCCCCACCGGGGGGATGCACGGGAGGGGAAAGACGATCATGAACACCGCAGCAACAGACACATCCGGCGACCCGCGCATCGGCTGGAGCACCACCGACACGCCCCCCGCCCCCACCCTCCGCCACCGCCGCGACGGCATCCTCCCCACCGTCGCCGCCGCCCTCTCCGTCCGCGGCACCACCCTCACCGGCACCGCCGCCCGCGGCGACCAACCCCCCGCCCTCCACCCCCTCGTCCAGGACTTCCTCGACACCCTCACCAGCAACCAACGCGACCGCTACACCGGACGCTGCGCCGAAACCATCCTCATCTCCCGCCACATCACCACCGCCGACGCCGCCCGCAGCAAACGCGCCGCCCGCAAACCCATGACCAACGGCGAAGCCCGCAAAGCCCTCAAACACGCAAAACTCACCGCCCGCCGCATCCGCGAGGACGGCGACCCCCTCCACGGCAGCTTCGCCCCACCCTGCCGCGCCTGCACCGCACTCAGCGCCCACTTCGGCGTCCGCATCATCGACCCCACCCGCCAGGACTGACACCCGCACATGCACGCCGACCGCACCTCCACCACCCGCTTCTCCGTCCCCGTCGACGCCGCACTACGCGCCGCAGGCTGGCAACCAGGCCGCTGGGACATAAAGCAAGCAGAAATCTGGGCCGACACCCTCCGCAGCCACACCTCACCCGCAGGCCACCGGCACGCCGTCTTCCCCGCCGCCGTCGAAGCCTGGGCCGAATTCGGCGGCCTCCACATCACCCCCCAAGGCCCCGGCCGCCAACTCGCCCCCGCCACCCTCCACCTCGACCCCCTCCACGGCCTCCACCTGGCCCGCACTTTCGGCGACCTCGGCCGCGCCCTCGACACCGAAGTCAGCCCCCTCGGCGAGGAAACCGACAGCCACACCCTCCTCGCCATCGACACCGAAGGCCGCGTCTACGCCCTCGACCACACCGGCGACTGGTACCTCGGCCCCGACATCGACCACGGCCTCACCACCCTGCTGACCGGGATCGAACCCGTCCGCCTCACAGCCGGGTGACAACCCACCCCGACCGCGTCACGCCACCTGCCGACCGCCTCAGGCGACCTGCGCCGGAATCACCGCCGACACCCGGAACCCACCCGCATCCGTCGGCCCCGACACGAACACCCCACCCAGCGCACTGACCCGCTCCTTCATCCCCAGCAGACCATTGCCCCCACTCGGCAACCGCGCCGCCTGAACCGAACCCGGCTCCGGCGGCGGCTCGTTCTCCACCTGCATCGCGATCTCCGCACTACGGTGCGCCAACCGCACATGCGTCTTCGCCCCCGCCGCGTGCTTGTGGACGTTCGTCAACGCCTCCTGCACCACCCGGTACGCCGTCTGCTCCACCTCCGGCGCATACGACCGCACCTCCCCCTCCACCGACAGATCCACCACCATGCCCGCCGCCGCCGACTGCCCGATCAACTCCTCCAACTCGGCCAGACACGGACCCTCGGACGACTCCACCTCAGCGACCCGCGACGCGGCAGCGACCGCAGCCGCCCCCACCGCGGCGAGCGGCACAGCCGACTGAGCCGGCCGCTCCACAACCCCGTCCCCGGCCCGCAGCACACCCAGCATCTGCCGCAACTCGGTCAACGCCTGCCGCCCCATGTCCCCCACCAGCGCGGCATTCCTCACCGCCTTCTCCGGATCCTTCCGCGCCACAGCCTGAAGAGCGGCGGCATGCACCACCATCAGACTCACCCGATGCGCGACAACGTCATGCATCTCCCGCGCGATCCGCGTCCGCTCCTCGCTCCGCGCCCACTCCGCCCGCTCCTCAGCCCGCTCCGCGAGCAGAACCAGCTCCCGCTCCAGCGAATCGGCCCGCTCCCGCAAACTCTCCATCAACCGCCGCCGAGCACCCACATACAGGCCCAGCAGCACCGGAGGAGCGGTCATACCGAGAGCAGTGGTCACGGACAGAAACGGGATGAACCCCCCGGCAATCGCCAGATCCCCCCGAACCATTCCCTGATGCGCCCGCACATACGTGACGACGAACATCCCCACGAACGACATCCCCGCCAGCGCACCGATGATCCGCCGGGGCAGCTCGGAAGCCGCAAGGGTGTACAGACCGACGAGGCCCATCAGGAACCCCATCTGCGCCGGCGTGATCGCGATACTCACCAGCACCACAGCAACGGGCCACCGCCGCCGCAGCAACAGAGTCACGCCGGCGAACAACCCGAACACCATCCCCACCGGAACCGGCAACCCGGCATCCCGCGAGAACTGCAGCCCCTCCACCGCACACTCCACGGCGGACACCGCCGCGAGCCCCATATCGAGCGCGGCACTACGCCACCGCACCCACCACCACGGCCCCCCGGCCGCGGCGTGCACTTCCCCCGACGTGGTCATGGCACCAGCCTACGGGCGCCGGGCGCGGCATTTCCGGCGAGTTTCCACGACTGCGCCACACCACACTCCGTAACCGAACAGAAGCGAAACGCCCCGGAATCCCTCGAACTGCTGAATCGCACACCGTTCGACCCCGGAAGGCCCGATTCCGCCCAGAGGTTGTGCCCATGGCACACGCACAGGGCAAGTACGCGGACTTCGAGGGGCTACGGGAGCGGGCGGTGGCGCTGCGGCGCGGCGGCTACAGCCTCCGGCAGATCCGCGACGAGCTGAAGATCTTCAACAACGACATCCTCAACCAGCTGGTGAAGGGCGAGCCCCCACCGGAATGGACGAAGCGCCCACGCGCGAAGGATGACCTCCGAGCGAGGGCACGGGAGCTGCGGCTCCAGGGCTGGACGTACGACCAGATCGAGGCGGAGCTGGGGTGCTCCCGCAGTTCGGTGTCGCTATGGGTGCGGGATATGCCGAAGCCCGAGCGCAGGCGCAGCCCCGAAGAGGCAGCCGAGATCGCCCGGCGCGGCTGGGAGGCGAAGCTCCGGATCCGCGACGAGGAACGGCAGCGAACCAAGGAAGCGGCCAAGCAGGCGATCGGCAACCTGTCGGCCCGGGACCTCTTCCTGGTGGGCGTGAGTCTCTACTGGGCTGAGGGCGGCAAGGACAAGCCGTACGACCGCCGCGAGCAAGTCAGTTTCGTGAACAGCGACCCCGGCGTGATCAAAGTCTTCCTCGCCTGGCTCGACCTGCTCGGAGTCGAGCGCGAACGCCTGCGATACACCGTAATGATCCATGAGAGCGCAGACGTCTCAGGCGCCGAGAACTACTGGGCGACCTCGTGGGCGCCGACCGCTCCGCCTTCAACAAGACGACCCTCAAGAAGCACAACCCAAAGACCGTTCGCAAGAACACGGGAGAGAGCTACCGAGGCTGTCTGGTGATCAAAGTTCTGAAGGGCGCCGAGTTGTACCGTCGCATCGAGGGCTCTTGGTACGGCATAGTGTTGGGTGCCGACTCGGCGAGCTAACCGAATGTCCGGTTTAGTCGAGTTTCATCCCCCATGGTGTAATCAGGCAGCACTGAGGGTTTTGGTCCCTTAAGTTCAGGTTCAAATCCTGATGGGGGAGCTGCTCGCGCCCGGGCCCTGACAGCACCGTCAGGGCCCGCTCGCATGTCCCCCGAGAAACACCCCGGTATCCTGCGGATGTCCACCCCACCCCCCTGAAGCCGAAGGGCATCCCCGTGAGCGCCAACCGCCCGGCCGCCGTCGTTGTTCTCGCAGCGGGTGAGGGCACCCGTATGAGGTCGGCCACACCCAAGGTTCTGCACGAGATCTGTGGCCGTTCCCTCGTCGGGCATGTGCTCGCCTCCGCGCGCGAGTTGAAGCCCGAGAATCTCGTCGTCGTCGTGGGCCACGCCCGGGAGCAGGTCGGCGCGCACCTCTCCGAGATCGACCCGGATGTCCGTACGGCCGTGCAGGCCGAGCAGAACGGTACGGGGCACGCCGTGCGGATGGCTCTTGAGGAGCTCGGCGGGTCCGTCGAGGGGACTGTCGTCGTGGTGTGCGGTGACACTCCGCTGCTGACGGGTGAGACGTTGCAGCGGCTCGCTGCCACGCACGCCGCCGACGGCAACGCGGTGACGGTGCTGACGGCCGAGGTTCCGGACGCGACTGGTTACGGCCGGATCGTGCGGGATGACTCGGGTGCGGTGACGGCGATCGTCGAGCACAAGGACGCCAGTGACGCCCAGCGGGCGATTCGTGAGATCAACTCGGGTGTTTTCGCTTTCGACGGCCGGCTGCTGGCCGAGGCGCTGAAGCAGGTCCGTACGGACAACAGTCAGGGTGAGGAGTACCTGACGGATGTGCTGGGGATTCTGCGGGGGGCCGGGCATCGGGTGGGGGCGTCCGTCGCGGTCGACCACCGGGAGATCGCCGGCATCAACAACCGCGTGCAGCTCTCGGAGGCGCGCCGCATTCTCAATGACCGGCTGCTGACGGCGGCCATGCTGTCGGGTGTGACCGTGGTCGATCCCGCTACCACCTGGGTCGACGTGACCGTGACCTTCGGGCAGGACGCCGTCGTGCACCCCGGTACGCAGCTCCTGGGTTCGACGCACGTCGGTGAGGGTGCCGAAGTGGGTCCGAACTCGCGGTTGAAGGACACGGAGGTGGGTGCGGGGGCCCGTGTCGACAACACCGTGTCCGACGGCGCGGTGGTCGGCCCGCAGGCTTCCGTCGGCCCGTACGCGTACCTCCGTCCCGGCACCCGTCTCGGCCTCAAGTCCAAGATCGGTACGTACGTCGAGACGAAGAACGCCTCGATCGGCGAGGGGACGAAGGTTCCGCACCTCTCCTATGTCGGTGACGCGACGATCGGTGAGTACACGAACATCGGTGCCGCGAGTGTGTTTGTGAACTATGACGGGGAGAGCAAGCACCACACGACCGTCGGGTCTCACTGCAAGACGGGTTCGGACAACATGTTTGTGGCTCCTGTCACGGTCGGGGACGGTGCGTACACCGCTGCGGGGTCCGTGATCACGAAGGATGTGCCGCCCGGTTCGTTGGCCGTGGCCCGTGGTCAGCAGCGGAATATCGAGGGTTGGGTGGCTCGTAAGCGTCCGGGGAGCGCGGCGGCGAAGGCGGCCGAGGCGGCTTCCCGGGAGCCGGAGGGCGAGGCCTGACCGGAAACGGGTGCGTCTGGGACGGCGTACCGTGATAAGTGCACACCCGCACCCCCACCAGCTGAGACGGCCTCTCGTATGTGGTTGACGTGGTCGTCTCGACAGCCAGCTGCGAACACCTCTGAGGAGACAGTGTCGTGACCGGGATCAAGACGACCGGCCTGAAGAAGTTGATGTTCTTCTCCGGCCGCGCCCACCCCGAGCTTGCCGAGGAGGTCGCCCACGAGCTGGGTGTCGGGGTTGTCCCGACGAAGGCCTTCGATTTTGCGAACGGTGAGATCTACGTTCGTTACCAGGAGTCGGCGCGGGGTGCCGACTGTTTCCTGATCCAGAGCCACACGGCTCCGATCAACAAGTGGATCATGGAGCAGTTGATCATGATCGACGCGCTGAAGCGTGCGTCGGCGCGTTCGATCACTGTGATCGTGCCGTTCTACGGTTACGCGCGGCAGGACAAGAAGCACCGGGGACGTGAACCGATTTCGGCGCGTCTGATCGCTGATCTGATGAAGACGGCGGGGGCGGACCGGATCCTGACCGTTGATCTGCACACGGATCAGATCCAGGGGTTCTTCGACGGTCCGGTGGATCACCTGTTCGCGCTTCCGCTGCTTGCCGACTATGTGGGCGGCAAGGTGGACCGGGAGAAGCTGACGGTGGTGTCGCCGGACGCGGGTCGGGTTCGGGTTGCGGACCGCTGGTGCGACCGGCTGGGTGCGCCTCTGGCCATCGTGCACAAGCGGCGGGACAAGGATGTCGCGAACCAGGTGACGGTGCACGAGGTCGTGGGTGAGGTCGAGGGCCGGGTGTGTGTCCTGGTCGATGACATGATCGACACGGGTGGCACGATCTGCGCGGCGGCGGACGCGTTGTTCGCGCATGGTGCGGAGGATGTCATCGTGACGGCGACGCATGGTGTGCTGTCGGGTCCTGCGGCGGATCGTCTGAAGAACTCGCGGGTGAGTGAGTTCGTCTTCACGGACACGCTGCCGACGCCGGGTGAGCTGGGCCGGGATCTGGACAAGATCACGGTGCTGTCGATCGCGCCGACGATCGCGAGTGCGGTGCGTGAGGTGTTCGAGGACGGTTCGGTGACGAGCCTGTTCGACGAGCAGTAGGAGCCGGGCCCTTGGGGCCTGGTGGTGATCGTTTTGGGTGCGGCCTTCTTCTCCGAGTAAACTGCTGCAGTTGCTCGGCGAGGGAGGCCGCGTTCGTTCTTCGGATGCGGCGGTCCGTTATCGACGCGCTCTTCGTAGCAGGCCGTTCGTGGCCGGGTGACCCCGACCGTTTGTCCTACGTACTACTACGAGGAGTGAGAGATGTCCGAGGTGAAGATCGCCGCCCAGACGCGCACCGAGTTCGGCAAGGGTGCTGCGCGTCGTATCCGCCGCGAGAACAAGGTTCCGGGTGTGCTGTACGGGCACGGTTCGGACCCGCTGCACCTGACGTTCCCGGGTCACGACCTGCTGCTGGCGCTGCGTACGCCGAACGTCCTGATCGCGCTGGACATCGACGGCAAGAGCACCGAGCTGGCGATTCCGAAGGCCGTGCAGCGTGACCCGCTGAAGGGTTTCCTGGAGCACGTGGACCTGCTGCTCGTGAAGCGCGGCGAGAAGGTCACCGTCGAGGTTCCGGTGCACGCCGAGGGTGAGCTGGCTCCGGGTGGCAACCTGCTGGAGCACGTGCTGGACGCGCTGCCGGTCGAGGCGGAGGCGACGCACATTCCGGAGGCGCTGACCGTCTCGGTCGAGGGCCTGGAGGCCGGTGCGTCCGTGCACGCCAAGGACGTCGTTCTGCCGAACGGTGTGACGCTGGCCGTGGACGAGGACGCGGTGGTGCTGCAGGTGCTGGCCGCGCAGGCCGAGGAGGCTCCCGAGGGCGAGGGTGAGGGCGAAGAGGCCGCCGAGGCCTGATTCCTCACCGGGACTGTTTCGTCAGCCGCTGCTCCTTCGGGAGTGGCGGCTGGCGTGTATCAAGGAGACGTGGACGTGACGACCGATCCAGGCGCGCCCTGGCTCATTGTGGGGCTTGGTAATCCGGGGCCCGAGTACGCCATGAACCGGCACAATGTCGGGTTCATGGTGGCGGATCTGCTGGCGGGGCGGGTCGGGGGGAAGTTCAAGCGGGCGGGGAAGGCGCAGGCGCAGGTCGTGGAGGGGCGGATCGGGCCGCCGGGTGCGGGGAGCCGTCGGGTGGTGCTGGCGAAGCCGATGTCGTTCATGAATCTGTCGGGTGGCCCGGTGAACGCCCTGCGGGATTTCTACAAGGTGCCGGTGGGGAATGTCGTCGCGGTGCATGACGAGCTGGACATCGATTACGGGACGCTGCGGTTGAAGCTCGGTGGTGGCGACAACGGTCACAACGGGTTGAAGTCGATCACGAAGGCGTTGGGGTCGGACTATCACCGGGTGCGGTTCGGGATCGGACGTCCGCCGGGGCGTATGCAGGTGGCGGATTTCGTGTTGAAGGACTTCTCCTCCGCGGAGCGCAAGGAGCTGGACTACTTCGTGGACCGGGCGGCGGATGCGGTGGAGTGTCTGGTGATCGATGGGCTGGAGCGGGCGCAGAGCACGTACAACTCGTGACATGTGGGCGGGCCTGGTCCTGGGGGAGTTGACCGGGTGCGCGGGGATGGCCAAGGATCGCCGGCATGCCTTCTGCCGTCTCGTCCTCTCAGGGTGCGGTCGCGGTGCTGCGGTTCGGGCGGCTCGCGGTGATGGGTGCGGTCGCCGTGCTCATCGTGGTCGCCGGTGTGTGGGGTTCCTGGGGCACCGCGCAGTACGTGATGCTGACCAAGGGCCGTGAGCGGGGCACGCTGACGGTGGAGCGGTGTGGGGCGGATGCGTGCAGTGGTCCGTTCACGCCGTTGTCGGCGGGGGCGGTGGCGCGCCGGAGTGTGGTGATCGAGAAGTCGGTCGCGGTCAGGCGTGGGCGGACGTACACGGTGGTGGTGAAGCCGGACTCGGACGATGTGGTGCGGTCGGGTCCGGCCGGGGTGCTGTATGCGTGGCTGCCGCTGGGTGGTGCTTTGTTGCTGGCGTCGGTGGTGGTGGCGGGTGGTCTGGGGTTGTCTCGGGCGGCGTGGGTGCTGGCGGGGTCCGGGCTGGCCTTGTTGACGGCGGCTTTCGTGGCGCTGTGATGTTGTGCGCCGGTGTCGCGGCGGCGTTCCTGCTCGCCCCGGCCGCTCACGCCGCCCCGCGCGGTGACAACGGCACGGTGAAGATCCACGATGCCCGGACCGGCGAGGAGCTTCGCCGCAACGAGCCGCACGTCTGCACGTTCTACCTGGATGCCTCCGGATTCGACGGTGTCCAGCGGGTCGACTGGCACATCGAGGCGTGGGCGCCGACGGCGGCCACCAGGGCGAAGCGGTGAAGTCCGGTGCCCTGACCCTGGACGCCGCCGGTCATGGCCGTACGGGCGACTTGTCGCTGCCCGACGGGCACTACAAGTTGTTCTGGAACTTCGACGGTGAGAAGGGCGCCGCGAAGCAGAAGGTGTGCTGGAGGGAGTGCGAGGGCTCCGGCGGGGGCGGTGCGGTGCCGTCGGGTGCGCCCTCGGCCTCTGTGTCGGCCTCTGTGTCCGCCTCCTTGCCGGGGGTGGTGGGGGCGAGTGTCTCGCCGAGTGGGTCGTCGTCCGGTGCGGGGGCGGTTCCGTCGGCCTCGGTGTCGGCGTCGCCGTCGGCGCAGGGTGGTGGCGGTGACCTGGCTCAGACCGGTAGTGGTGCTCCGGTGGGGTTGCTGCCCGGTCTCGCGGCCGTGCCGGTGGCTGCCGGTGGCTGCCGGTGGCTGCCGGTGGTGGTCTGGTGGTGTGGCGTCGCAGGGCCTCCCGGGGCTGACGTCCGCCGGATGTGACGGTGCCCCCGCGCCTCGTATCTGGCTCGGGGGCACCGTCGTGTCGGGGTCAGCCGGTGTTGCGGAGGCCGGCTGCGACGCCGTTGACGGTGAGCAGCAGGGCCCGCGACAGCAGCGGGTCGGGTTCGGTGCCGGCGGCGGCCG
>NZ_JBIATP010000021.1:0-126525 GCF_042891915.1 Streptomyces sp. NPDC001848
ACCCCCCAGGTCATCCGTTCGACAGGGGGGAACAGCCATGCCGGGCCCGGAGGCCAGCGGCCCTCTTGCAGGACCGCGAAGAACATAACGGGGGCAGCTGCCGTGCGTATCCGTCGATGGGTGAACGGGCGCACGGTGGCGGGGCGCACGGTGGCGGGGCGCCCGGGGGTGGGGACGTGCGGGGGTGAGTATCGCTTCCCGGCGCCGGCAGGGTGCCGCTGCACCCACCCTCCCCCAACAAGCTCTCGGCTTCGCTCGAGCAGGGGACCCCCATCGCCCCAGCGGCACGAATGCCCGCAGCCACGAGTGGCAGATCTTGTCCCACCGCCCAAGAAACCCCAGCTCAGCCGCGTAAGTGACGTCCCGGCACATGGCGCAACACTTCGGCAACACAGCTTTCCCTACCGCATCGGTATGGTTCAAAACATGCCCTCCACCGACCGCATCCGAGACCACGCCGGTCAGGGCGCCGCGACCACCGTCGCCGCCCACCGCATGCGTCGCCGGCTGCGTGCGGACCAGGCCAGGCAGCTCGCCGATCTCCTCCGCCACCAGATCCTGACCGGCGGTTTCGCGGACGGTACGCTCCCCCACGAGACCACCCTCGGCGCCGACTACGGTGCCTCCCGCAACACCGTCCGCCAGGCCCTCGACCTCCTCCGCGCCGAGGGCCTGGTGGACCGGGTGCCCGGCGTCGGCACGGTCGTCGCCGCCCGCAAGTACCCCCATGGGCTGGACCGGCTGATGGGCCTCGCAGAGACCCTGCGCGAACACGGCCGCGTCACCAACGAGGTCCGCACCATGGGCCCCGCCCCCGCCCCCACCCCCGTAGCCGAACGCCTCCACGTCCCGCCCGGCTCCGACGTCCTCTACATCGAACGCCTGCGCAGACTGAACGGGCTCCCACTCTCCCTCGACCTCACCTACATCCCCCTGGACATCGGTACCTCCCTTCTGGATGCCGACCTGGAAAACACCGATGTCTTCCGCCTCCTGGAAGCCATCACCGGCCGGCGCCTCGGCCACGCCGAGATCACCCTGGAGGCGGTGAACGCGGACGCCCACTCCTCCGCCGTGCTCCAGGCTCCGCGCGGCGCCGCCGTGCTGATGCTGGAACGCCTCACCCACCTCGCCGACGGCCGGCCCGTCGACCTGGAGTTCATCCGCTTCCGCGGCGACCGCATCACCATGAGCGGTCTGCTGCACCGGTCTCGGTGACCCCTGTTCGCCCCCCTTTCGCCCTGTTCGCAGCACCTGCCTGGAGACAGCCATGCCCTTGGCGCCCCAGCGGGCCGACGTGCCCGTGACCATCGACGAGTCGAAGTGCATCGACGGCTGCACGCTGTGCGTGGACATGTGCCCGCTGGACTCCCTCGCCATCGACTCGGGCACCGGCAAGGCGTACATGCACGTCGACGAGTGCTGGTACTGCGGACCGTGCGCGGCCCGCTGTCCCACCGGAGCGGTCACGGTCAACATGCCCTACCTGCTCCGCTGAGAGGCCCGAACTCCCATGAAACGCACGGCAGTACCCCTCGCCACCCTCGCCCTCCTGCTCCCGCTCGCCGCCTGCGGCGGAGGCGCTCAGGCGGGCACCGGCTCCACGGTCACCGTCACCGTCGGCTACCAGTCGAAGACCATCAACACGGTCACCGCGGGCACCCTCCTGCGCTCCCTCGGCTACTTCGAGCAGCAGCTGAACGCCCTCCATGACGGCCACACCTACAGGGTCGTCTGGCAGGACTACGCGACCGGAGCCCCCATCACCGCCCAGATGACCGCCGGGAAGATCGACATCGGCTCGATGGGCGACTTCCCGCTCCTCATCAACGCGGCCCGCGGAAGGCAGCTGGGCCGCCCCACCCATCTGGTCTCCGTCACCGGCTACAACCTCCGCGGCGGCCTCAACACCATCGTCACCGCACCGGATTCGAAGCTCTCCTCGCTGCAGGACCTGAAGGGCAAGAAGGTCTCCACGAGCGTCGGTTCCGCCGCGGACGGCACCCTCGTACGGGCCTTGCAGCGTGCCGGCATCGACCCGGACAAGGGCATCGAGAAGCTCAACCAGCAGCCGGCGGTGGGCGCTTCGGCACTCGCGGCGGGCAGCGCGGACGCGCTGAGCCAGTTCGTGGCCTGGCCTGGCCTGCTCGCCTACCAGGGCAAGGCGAAGGCGCTGTACGACGGTGCGCGGCTCAACCTGCCGACGTTCCACGGCGTCACCGCGCGCGAGGACTTCGCGCAGCAGCGTCCGGCCGTCCTGGAAGCCTTCCTGAAGGCGCAGGCGCAGGCGACCGACTACCTGGGCGCCCATCCCGTGGCCGCGGCCGAGAAGGTCGCGAAGGCCACCGGCCTGCCCGCCGAGGTCGTCTACCTGTACAACGGCGCCCACGGCATCTCCACCTTCGACCCGGCCGTCAAGCCGCAGCAGGTGTCCGCGCTGAAGCAGGACGTGGCGGTCCTGAAGTCCGCGAAGCTGACGGGTGACATCGACGTGGACTCCTTCGTCGACGACCAGTACGTGAGGAAGGCGCTCGGCTCGGCGTACCCGAAGGATCTCGCTGCGACGCCTCCGCCGGCCGCCGGCGAGGTGTGGCCCAAGGGCGCGGAGACGACGCGTACCTTCAAGTCCGCCGATGAACTCCTGAAGTACGTGGCGCAGCACCGCCCGGACGTCCGTGCCGCGTACGTGCCCGACGCCACCACCGGCACCCTGTGGTTCGCCGACAAGGCGGTGTGGGTGGCGGACGGCAGCCGTCTGCTTCCCTTCGTCGCACCGGCCACCGCGCAGGCGTACGTCGGGGCGCACCCGGGGGCGCGTACGGTCTCGTACGCCGACGCGCTGGGACGGGCGTCATGAGCCGGTACCGCCGGTATGCGCTGAGGGTAGCGTCCCTGGCCGCCGCCCTCGGTCTGTGGCAGCTGCTCACCAGCCTGAAGGTGAACGTGTGGCTGCGCTTCTCGCAGTTCCCCACGGTCACCGAGGTGGCCCACGCCTTCGCCGGCCGGCTCGCCGGCGGCGACTACTGGACCGACCTGGCCGACAGCCTGACCCGCATCCTCACGGGCTTCCTGCTGGCGGCGGTCCTGGGGGTGGCCACGGGCGTGCTCGTCGCCCGCTCGCGCCTGGCCGAGGACCTGCTCGGCCCGCTGCTGGAGGTGGTCCGCCCGATCCCGGCGATCGCCCTGGTTCCCGTCGCGATCCTCCTCTTCCCCAGCAACGAACAGGGCATCGTCTTCATCACCTGCGCGGCCGCCTTCTTCCCCGTGCTGGTCTCGACCCGGCACGCGGTCCGCGCGCTGACCCCCGTGTGGGAGGAGGCGGTGCGGACCATGGGCGGCGGCCGGTGGCGGGTCCTCGGTTCGGTGGTCCTGCCGGGGGCGCTGCCCGGCATCTTCGGCGGCCTGTCCGTCGGCATCGGCGTGTCGTGGATCTGTGTGATCTCCGCCGAGATGATCTCCGGCCAGTACGGCGTCGGCTACCGCACCTGGCAGGACTACACGGTCGTCGACTACCCGGACGTCTTCGTCGGCATGGTGACGATCGGCGCGCTCGGCTGGGTGACGTCCACGGCGGTGGAGCTGCTCGGACGCCGTCTGACCCGCTGGCTCCCGCGGACCTCGTACGCCGCCTCGGACCGTGTTCCCCGGGAGCGCTTCGCCGCTTCCGCACCGATCACCAGCAGCCCCGAGACGACCGTTGCGGAGGTCCCCGATGACCAGCTCGTCTGACGTCCTGCCGCCGTCCCGCACCGGTGCCGGCCTCACCCTGCGGGCGGCCACGCTCGGCCGCCCCGGCGCACCCGCCCTCGAGGGCGTCGACCTGGACATCGCCCAGGGTGAGATCCTCACCGTCGTCGGCCCCTCGGGCTGCGGCAAGTCGACGCTGCTGCGGACCCTTGCCGGGCTGCTGCCGCCACTCGCCGGGACGGTGGAGCAGGACGGCCGCCCCCTGGACGGCCCTGCCGCGGACCGGGCTCTGGTGTTCCAGGAGGACGCCCTGCTGCCCTGGCGCACCCTGCGGGCGAACGTGGAACTCCCCCTCGCCATCAAGGGCGTTCCACGCACCGAACGCCGCACCCAGGCCGACGCCTGGCTGGACCGGGTGGGACTCGCCGACCGCGCACGACACCTGCCGCACCGCGTGTCCGGCGGCCAGCGCCAGCGCGCACAACTGGCGCGCGCCCTCGCCGCCGGCCCGCGCACCGTCCTCATGGACGAGCCCTTCGGCGCGCTCGACGCCCAGACCCGCGCCGGCATGCAGGACCTGCTGGTGGAGGTGTTGCACGGCACGGGCGCCACCGTCGTCTTCGTCACCCACGACATGGACGAGGCCCTGTACCTGGGCGACCGGGTGGCGCTGCTCGGCACGGGACGGCTCCTCGCCGTGCGGGACGTGCCGCGCCCGCGCGACCGTACGGCGCACCACGACCCGGCACGGCGCGCCCTGCGCCGCGAGGTCCTCTCCTCACTCGGTTCCTGAGCAAGCGAAAGGCGACCCTGGTGGACACCCCGATGGAGATCCCCGCCCTCACCGACGCCGAGGAACTGTCCTGTGACGTCCTCGTCATCGGTGGCGGCACGGCCGGCACCATGGCGGCACTGACGGCCGCCGAACACGGCGCGGACGTGCTGCTGCTGGAGAAGGCGCACGTCCGGCACTCCGGAGCGCTCGCCATGGGCATGGACGGCGTCAACAACGCGGTCGTCCCCGGGCGCGCCGAGCCCGACGACTACGTCGCCGAGATCACCCGCGCCAACGACGGCATCGTCGACCAGTCCACGGTCCGCCAGACCGCGACCCGCGGCTTCGCCATGGTGAAGCGGCTGGAGTCGTACGGGGTGAAGTTCGAGAAGGACGAGCACGGCGAGTACGCGGTCCGCCAGGTGCACCGGTCGGGCTCCTACGTCCTGCCGATGCCGGAGGGCAAGGACGTCAAGAAGGTCCTGTACCGGCAGCTGCGGCGGCGCGAGATGCGGGAGCGGATCCGGATCGAGAACCGCGTGATGCCGGTGAGGGTGCTGACGTCCGGGGGCCGGGCCGTGGGCGCGGCGGGCTTCCACACCCGTACCGGCCGCTTCGTGGCCGTCCGCGCGGGCGCGGTGATCCTCGCGACCGGCGCCTGCGGCCGCCTCGGCCTGCCCGCCTCCGGTTACCTGTACGGCACGTACGAGAACCCGACGAACGCGGGCGACGGATACGCGATGGCGTACCACGCGGGCGCCGAGCTGACCGGCATCGAGTGCTTCCAGATCAACCCGCTGATCAAGGACTACAACGGTCCGGCCTGCGCCTACGTCGCCAACCCCTTCGGCGGCTACCAGGTCAACCGGCACGGCGAACGCTTCGTCGACTCCGACTACTGGTCCGGGCAGATGATGGCGGAGTTCGCGGCGGAGGTTGCCTCGGACCGGGGCCCGGTGTACCTCAAGCTGAGCCATCTGCCGGAGGAGTCGATCTCGGCGCTGGAGTCGATCCTGCACTCGACGGAACGCCCGACGCGCGGCACCTTCCACGCGGGCCGCGGCCACGACTACCGCACCCACGACGTGGAGATGCACATCTCCGAGATCGGCCTGTGCGGCGGTCACTCGGCCTCGGGCGTCCGCGTCGACGACCACGCCCGGACGACGGTCCCCCGCCTGTACGCCGCCGGTGACCTGGCCTGTGTGCCGCACAACTACATGATCGGCGCGTTCGTGTTCGGGGAGCTGGCCGGCGTGGACGCCGCGCAGTACCAGGCGTACGAAGGCGAGTTGCCGCAGGACCAGCTCCGCGAGGCGCACGAGTTGATCTACCGCCCGCTGCGCAACCCGGACGGCCCGCCGCAGCCCCAGGTCGAGTACAAGCTGCGCCGCTTCGTGAACGACTACGTGGCCCCGCCGAAGTCCGGCGCCCGCCTCTCCCTCGCCCTGGAGGCGTTCGAGCGGATGCACGCCGACATCGCCTCCATGGGCGCCCGCACCCCGCACGAGCTGATGCGCTGCGCGGAGGTGACCTTCATCCGCGACTGCGCGGAGATGGCGGCCCGTGCCTCCCTGGCCCGCACGGAGTCGCGCTGGGGCCTCTACCACGACCGCATCGACCATCCGGGACGCGACGACGCGTCCTGGTTCCACCATCTCGATCTGCACAAGTCCCCCTCTGGTGCCATGGAGTTCACGGCCCGTCCCGTGGCTCCCTATCTGGTTCCGGTGGAAGGCTTCGCCCCCGTGGGCGGTGCCTCCCGGCGCCTCGGCGAGGTGCATGCCGAGCAGGTGGCGACGGCAGGGGCGCGCGAGGTGGCGCCCACCGCGGTGCAGGTGCGACCCGCGGCGAGCGACGAGACCGTCCGCCCCGCGGCCGACCCGGAGACACCGACGTCACCCCGCCTGCTCGACCTCCTCGCCCTGGCCGACGAGCAACCCGAACTCACCGCCCTGCGGCCGTACCTGGCCGACCCCGACCCCTCGGTCCGGCGCACCGCCGTCACGGTGCTGACCGAGACCGTGCCGCACGGCACCGGCCCCGCGCTCGCCTCCCTGCTCAGCGACACGGACGCCGACGTACGCGCCGCCGCGGCCGCCTCCCTGCGCGAACTCGTCGAGACGCTGCCACCGGAGCCGGCCCTGCGCGACCACCTCGCCACTGCCGTGTCCGAGCCGGACCCCGTCGTGCGCGCCGCCGCGCTGGACGTCCTACGGGCGCTGCGGCTGGGCGACGCCGACCTGTTCGCGGAGGCTCTCGCCGACTCCGACACGGCGGTCCGTATCGAGGCCGTGCGCGCCCTCGTCTCGATCGACACCGTCGCACCACTCGTGCGCGCCGCGACCGCCGACCCGTCCCGCGAGGTCCGGGTGGCGCTCGCCAAGGCCCTCGGCACGGTGGGCGCGGGAGGCCCCGGTGGCGGGGGCTCGCCGGGACCGGAAGGCGTTCTGTCCGCCCTCGCGGCCCTCACCGGCGACGCCGACGCCCTGGTCCGTGCGGCCGCCTATGGCGCACTGGCCGCTGTCGGCTGCCCGCCACCACTCGCCGACCGCGCCACGGCCGCCCTGTCCGACTCTGCCTGGCAGGTACGCGCCGGTGCCGCAGCCGCGCTGGCAGCCGCCGATCCCGAGCCGGCCGTCCCCGCCCTCGCCAAGGCCCTGGCCGACCCCAATGCGGACGTCCGGAAGGCGGCCGTCCTTGCACTGACCCGGCACAGCGGCGCCGATGACGCCCGCGCGGCCCTCGCCACGGCCACGACGGACTCGGACGCGGACGTCAGGGCGTATGCGGCCCGTGCGCTGTGAGCCCTGCCGGGCGGCTCGTACGCCGTCGCCTCATATCCAGTCGTCGGGCTCCGGCTCGTCGTCGGGCTCGGGCCAGTCGTCCGGGCCCGGTTCGTCGCTGGGCGCCGCGGCCTGCTGGGCGGCCGGCGGTCCGCCCAGTGAGGCGAGCACGTCGAGCACGCCCTCCCCGTAGGTGGCCAGCTTCTTCTCGCCGATTCCACTGATACCGCCGAGCTGGGCCACCGACGTGGGCCACACGGTGGCGATCTCCCGCAGCGTGGCGTCGTGGAAGATGACGTACGCCGGGACGCCCTGTTCCCGGGCCTGTTCGGCACGCCAGGCGCGCAGGGCCTCGAAGGCGGGGGCCAGCTCCGGGGGCAGCTCGGCGGCGGCCGCCTTCGGTTTGCGGTCGGACCGGGCGGAGGGCGACGACGAGCGGGGAGCGGCCGTCGGCTTCTGCGGCTCCTTGCGCAGCGGCACCTCGCGCTCCCGCCGCAGTACCGCCCCACTGGCCTCGGTCAGCACCAGCGTCCCGTACTCGCCCTCGACCGCGAGCAGCCCCTGTGCCAGCAACTGCCGGACGACGCCCCGCCATTCGCCCTCGGTCAGCTCCTCACCGATGCCGAACACGGACAGCTGGTCGTGGTCGAACTGGATGACTTTGGCCGTGCGCCGCCCCAGCAGGATGTCGACGATCTGCACCGCGCCGAACTTCTGCCTCCGCTCCCGGTCCAGCCGCCACACCGTGGACAGCACCTTCTGCGCCGCGATCGTCCCGTCCCAGGTGTCCGGCGGCTCCAGGCAGGTGTCGCAGTTGCCGCAGCCGCCCGGCTCCGGGTCCTGGCCGAAGTAGGCGAGCAGCTGGCCACGGCGGCACCGGGCGGTCTCGCACAGCGCCAGCATCGCGTCCAGGTGCGCCTGGGCCCGGCGGCGGAAGGACTCGTCGCCCTCCCCGGACTGGATGAGCTTGCGCTGCTGTATGACGTCGTTGAGCCCGTACGCCATCCAGGCCGTGGACGGCAGTCCGTCGCGGCCCGCACGTCCCGTCTCCTGGTAGTAGCCCTCGACCGACTTCGGCAGGTCCAGGTGCGCGACGAACCGCACGTCCGGCTTGTCGATACCCATCCCGAAGGCGATCGTCGCGACCACCACCAGGCCCTCCTCACGCAGGAACCGGGACTGGTGCGCCGCGCGGGTGCCCGCGTCCAGACCCGCGTGGTACGGCACCGCCTCGATGCCGTTGCCGGTCAGGAACTCGGCCGTCTTCTCCACCGAGTTCCGCGACAGGCAGTAGACGATGCCCGCGTCGCCCACGTGCTCCTCGCGCAGGAACGCCAGCAGCTGCTTCTTGGGGTCGGCCTTCGGCACGATCCGGTACTGGATGTTGGGCCGGTCGAAGCTGGCCACGAAGTGGCGGGCCTGCGGCATGTTCAGCCGCTGGGTGATCTCCTGGTGCGTTGCATGTGTGGCCGTCGCCGTGAGCGCGATCCGCGGGACGTCCGGCCACCGCTCGCCGAGCAGGGACAGCGCCAGGTAGTCGGGCCGGAAGTCGTGGCCCCACTGGGAGACGCAGTGCGCCTCGTCGATGGCGAAGACCGAGATCTTGCCGCGGGAGAGCAGGTCGAGGGTGGACTCCAGGCGCAGCCGCTCCGGTGCCAGGTACAGCAGGTCCAGCTCGCCGGCCAGGAACTGCGCCTCCACCACGCGCCGCTCGTCGAAGTCCTGCGTGGAGTTGACGAACCCGGCGCGCACACCGAGCGCCCGCAGGGCGTCGACCTGGTCCTGCATGAGGGCGATGAGCGGGGAGACCACGACTCCCCTACCGGGTCTGACCAGGGACGGAATCTGGTAGCAGAGCGACTTGCCGCCGCCGGTCGGCATGAGCACGACCGCGTCGCCGCCGGCCACCACATGCTCGACGACCGCTTCCTGCTCACCGCGGAAGGCGTCGTATCCGAAGACCCGGTGCAGCGTGGCCAGCGCCTCGCTCCCACCGTCCACCGCCGGCGCGCCCACCTCGGTCATCACAGCCGTCCCGTCCATCGCCCGTCCCCCGTCGGTCGCCCTTCGACCACTGCGTCCACGATAGGGGGCCGCGCCGACAGCCCTGGACTTATCCACAAGGCCCCTGGCCGACCCCGGTCAAGGACACGGCCATCGTTCACACGTGCGTGGGAGACCTGCCCGTTTCCGGTCGATAGTCTGAGTGGACCGGCGAGACTCCGTCCCATGGGAGCACTGATGAGCGTCGCACCGAAGGCGTCCACGCCCGCCTGGCCGATCCCGCCGGAGGGCGGCTGGACCGCCGACGACCTGGACCGGCTTCCGAATCTGCCTCCGCACACGGAACTGATCGACGGGAGCCTGGTCTTCGTGAGTCCGCAGACCATCTTTCACGAGCGTGCCATCGATTTCTTCAAGTGGCAGCTCCAGTCGCTGGCGCCTGCGGACCTCGAGGTGTTCCGCGAGTTCACCATCGATCTCGACAGCCAGAACCGGCCCGAACCCGACGTGGTGGTAGTGCACGGAGACGTGGTGGAGGACCCGGAGCAGACTCGCTTCCCGGCAGAGGCCGTCGTCCTGGCCATCGAGGTCGTCTCGGAGGACTCCGTATCACGCGACCGCGAGACCAAGCCCCTGAAGTACGCCCGGGCCAAGATCCCGCACTACTGGCGCGTCGAGAACGAGAAGGGCCGCGCGGCCGTGCACGCCTTCGAGCTTGAGCCCACCACCGGCACGTACACCAGCGTGGGGATCTTCAGGGAGCGGATGAAGATGGATGTTCCGTTCCCCGTGGACCTGGACCTCACCCAGATCAGGACGCGTCGCACCGACAGGCAGTAGCCCTGAGCAGCACACGGTCCGCCACCCCCCGAGCGGGTGCCGGACCGTTGCCCATAAGCGGCCGAACGCCTCAGCGCACGAACACCCCCGCCTGGCTCGCCAGGTCCAGGAAGTACTGCGGGGCCACGCCCAGCGCCACCGTGACCGCCACGCCGAGGCCGATCGCCGTCATCGTCAGCGGTGAGGGGACCGCCACCGTCGGACCCTCGGGGCTCGGTTCGCTGAAGAACATCAGGACGATCACCCGGATGTAGAAGAACGCTGCGACCGCCGAGGAGATCACACCGATCACCACCAGCGGGATCGCCCCGCCTTCCGCCGCCGCCTTGAACACCGCGAACTTCCCGGCGAAGCCGGAGGTCAGCGGGATGCCGGCGAAGGCCAGCAGGAACACCGCGAACACGGCGGCCACCAGGGGAGACCTGCGGCCGAGTCCGGCCCACTTGGACAGGTGCGTCGCCTCGCCGCCCGCGTCGCGGACCAGGGTGACGACCGCGAAGGCGCCGATCGTCACGAACGAGTACGCGGCCAGGTAGAACAGGACCGAGGACACACCGTCGCGGTTCGTCGCGATGACACCCGCGAGGATGAATCCCGCGTGCGCGATCGAGGAGTACGCCAGCATCCGCTTGATGTCGGTCTGCGTGATCGCCACGATCGCACCGCCCAGCATGGTGACGATCGCGATCGCCCACATCACCGGCCGCCAGTCCCAGCGCATGCCCGGCAGCACCACGTACAGCAGCCGCAGCAGCGCGCCGAACGCGGCCACCTTGGTCGCCGCCGCCATGAAACCGGTCACCGGGGTCGGCGCGCCCTGGTACACGTCCGGCGTCCACATGTGGAACGGCACCGCGGCCACCTTGAACAGCAGACCCATCACGACCATCGCGGCGCCGACCAGCAGCAGCGCGTCGTTGCCCATGGTGTTGGCGAGCGCCGGGTCGACGTTGGTGACCGTGCCGTCGACGACCTGCGCGATCCTGGCGTACGACACCGAGCCCGCGTAGCCGTACAGCAGGGCGATGCCGAACAGCGTGAACGCGGAGGCGAACGCTCCGAGCAGGAAGTACTTGACCGCGGCCTCCTGCGACATGAGCCGCTTGCGCCGGGCGAGCGCGCACAGCAGGTACAGCGGCAGTGAGAAGACCTCCAGGGCGACGAAGAGGGTCAGCAGGTCGTTCGCCGAGGGGAAGACCAGCATGCCGCCGACCGCGAACAGCAGCAGCGGGAAGGCCTCCGTCGTCGTGAACCCCGCCTTGACGGCGGCCTTCTCGCTCTCGCTGCCGGGTACGGACGCGGCCTGCGCGGCGAAGGAGTCGACCCGGTTGCCGTGTGCCTCGGGGTCGAGGCGGCGCTCGGCGAAGGTGAACACGCCGAGCAGGCCCGCCAGCAGGATCGTCCCCTGCAGGAACAGGGACGGTCCGTCGACCGCGAGCGCGCCCATCGCCGCGATATGGGCCTTGGTGGTGCCGTATCCGTCGGCCGCGAGCGCAACCACCGCGGCGAACGCGGCGGCGAGCGCGACCATCGATACGAACACCTGCGCGTAGTAACGGGACTTGCGCGGCACGAACGCCTCGATCAGCACCCCGATGAGCGCCGCGCCGATCACGATCAGGGTCGGCGACAACTGCCCGTATTCGATCTTCGGCGCCTGGATCTTCGCGATCGGGTCGGCCGCGGTTGTCCACAGGCTGTGGACGGCTACTGCGCTCACTTGGCCGCCTCCACCTCGGGCTTGGGATCGGTCTGGTGTACGTCGGACATGGTGTGCTGGACCGCCGGGTTGATCATGTCGGTCACCGGCTTCGGGTAGACGCCCAGGAAGATCAGCAGCGCGATCAGCGGTACGACGACCACGAGTTCGCGTACGCGCAGGTCCGGCATCGCGGCGACCTCCGCCTTCACCGGGCCCGTCATCGTCCGCTGGTACAGGACGAGGGTGTAGAGCGCGGCGAGGACGATGCCGAAGGTGGCGATGATCCCGATCGCCGGATGGCGCGTGAACGTGCCGACGAGGACGAGGAACTCACTGACGAACGGCGCGAGTCCCGGCAGGGACAGCGTGGCCAGGCCGCCGATCAGGAAGGTGCCGGCGAGCACGGGCGCGACCTTCTGCACGCCTCCGTACCCCGCGATCAGACGCGAGCCGCGGCGCGAGATCAGGAAGCCCGCCACCAGCATCCAGGCGGCCGTCGAGATGCCGTGGTTGACCATGTACAGCGTCGCCCCGGACTGGCCCTGGCTGGTCATCGCGAAGATGCCCATGATGATGAAGCCGAAGTGCGAGATCGACGCGTAGGCCACCAGCCGCTTGATGTCACGCTGGCCGACCGCGAGCAACGCCCCGTACAGGATGCTGATCAGGGCCAGGACCAGGATGACCGGTGTCGCCCACTTGCTCGCCTCCGGGAACAGCTGGAGGCAGAAGCGCAGCATCGCGAACGTGCCCACCTTGTCCACGACCGCCGTGATCAGCACGGCGACCGGGGCGGTGGCCTCGCCCATGGCGTTGGGCAGCCAGGTGTGCAGCGGCCACAGCGGCGCCTTCACCGCAAAGGCGAAGAAGAAGCCGAGGAACAGCCAGCGTTCGGTGCTGGTGGCCATGTGCAGCGAGCCGTTCACCCGCGCCTGCACGATCTCCGGGAGCGAGAAGTTGCCCGCCTGTACGTACAGGCCGATCACGGCGGCCAGCATGATCAGCCCACCGGCCAGGTTGTAGAGGAGGAACTTCACGGCTGCGTACGACCGTTGCGTGGACGCCGCCTTCTCGCCGTGCTCGTGGGCGCGGTCCCCGAAGCCTCCGATGAGGAAGTACATCGGGATCAGCATGGCTTCGAAGAAGATGTAGAAGAGAAAGACGTCGGTGGCCTCGAAGGAGAGGATCACCATCGCCTCGACGGCCAGGATCAGGGCGAAGAAGCCCTGGGTCGGCCGCCAGCGGCGGCTTCCGGTCTCCAGCGGGTCGGCGTCGTGCCAGCCCGCCAGGATCACGAACGGGATCAGCAGCGCGGTCAGCGCGATGAGCGCCACCGCGATGCCGTCCACGCCCAGCTCGTACCGCACCCCGAAGTCCTTGATCCAGGCCTGGGACTCGGTGAACTGGTAGCGGGCGCCGCCCGGATCGAAACGGAACCCGATCACCGCGGCGAGCGCGAGCGTGGCGAGCGAGACGACCAGCGCCAGCCACTTGGCGGCGGTGCGCTGCGCGGCCGGTACGGCGGCCGTGGCGATCGCCCCCACGGCCGGGAGCACCGCCGTCGCTGTCAGCAGGGGAAAGGACATCGCTATCAGACCGCCCTCATCAGCAGGGTCAGGGCGACGAGCACCGCCGCACCGCCGAACATCGAGACCGCGTACGACCGTGCGTAGCCGTTCTGCAGCCTGCGCAGCCGTCCGGACAGGCCGCCGACCGAGGCCGCCGTGCCGTTGACGACGCCGTCGACCAGGGTGTGATCCAGGTACACCAGGGAGCGGGTGAGGTGCTCTCCGCCGCGGACCAGGACGACATGGTTGAAGTCGTCCTGGAGCAGGTCCCGCCGGGCGGCCCGGGTGAGCAGGGAGCCGCGTGGGGCGACGGCCGGGACGGGCTTGCGGCCGTACTGCGCCCAGGCGATGGCGACGCCGATGACCAGGCACACCATGGTCGCTCCGGTGACCGTCAAGGCGCTGACCGGCGAGTGGCCCTCGCTGTGCCCGGTCACCGGTTCCAGCCAGTGCAGGAAGCGGTCGCCGATGCTGAAGAACGCGCCGCCGAAGACCGATCCGACGGCCAGCACGATCATCGGGATCGTCATGACCCCCGGCGACTCGTGCGGATGCGGCTCGGCGTGCTCGCCGCGGGTCTCGGCGGCGGGCTCCACGCTCGGCTCGGCCGGGGAGGGGGTCGGGGCGTGACGCCAGCGCTCCTCGCCGAAGAACGTCATCAGCATCACGCGCGTCATGTAGAACGCCGTGATGGCCGCGCCCAGCAGCGCCGCACCGCCCAGGATCCAGCCCTCTGTGCCGCCCTTCGCGAACGCCGCCTCGATGATCTTGTCCTTGGAGAAGAAGCCGGACAGGCCGGGGAAGCCGATGATCGCGAGGTAACCGAGGCCGAAGGTGACGAAGGTGATCGGCATGTACTTCCTGAGGCCGCCGTACCGGCGCATGTCGACCTCGTCGTTCATGCCGTGCATCACCGAGCCGGCGCCCAGGAAGAGCCCCGCCTTGAAGAAGCCGTGCGTCACCAGGTGCATGATCGCGAAGACGTAACCGATGGGGCCGAGGCCCGCGGCCAGCACCATGTAGCCGATCTGCGACATGGTCGAGCCGGCCAGCGCCTTCTTGATGTCGTCCTTGGCGCAACCGACGATCGCACCGAACAGGAGCGTGACCGCACCGACCACGGTGACGGCCAGCTGGGCGTCGGGCGCCGCGTTGAAGACGGCCCCGGAGCGGACGATCAGGTACACGCCCGCGGTCACCATGGTCGCGGCGTGGATCAGGGCCGAGACCGGGGTCGGGCCCTCCATCGCGTCACCGAGCCAGGACTGCAGCGGCACCTGGGCCGACTTTCCGCACGCGGCGAGCAGCAGCATCAGGCCGATGGCGGTGAGCTTGCCCTCGCTCGTGCCCCCGACGTGGCCGAGGACCGGCCCGAAGGCGAAGGTTCCGAACGTCGTGAACATCAGCATGATGGCGATCGACAGGCCCATGTCGCCGACGCGGTTGACGATGAACGCCTTCTTCGCCGCGGTGGCCGCGCTGGGCTTGTGCTGCCAGAAGCCGATCAGCAGGTAGGAGGCGAGACCGACGCCCTCCCAACCGACGTACAGCAGCAGGTAGTTGTCGGCGAGGACGAGCAGCAGCATCGCCGCGAGGAACAGGTTCAGATAGCCGAAGAAGCGGCGCCGGCGCTCGTCGTGCTCCATGTACCCGATCGAGTACAGATGGATGAGCGAGCCGACACCGGTGATCAGCAGGACGAACGTCATCGACAGCTGGTCGAGCCGGAAGGTGACGTCGGCCTGGAAACCGGCCACCGGGACCCAGCTGAACAGGTGCTGGGTGACGGTCCGGTGGTCGGCGGCCTTCCCCAGCAGGTCGGTGAAGAGGACCGCACCGAACACGAAGGAGACGGCCGCGAGCACGGTGCCGACCCACTGGCCGACCGCATCCAGCCTTCTGCCGCCGCACAGCAGGACGGCCGCTCCGAGCAGGGGCGCCGCGATCAGCAGCGCAATCAGGTTCTCCACGATTCTCCCGACCCCTTACAGCTTCATCAGGCTGGCGTCGTCGACCGAGGCCGAGTGGCGGGTACGGAACAGCGACACGATGATCGCGAGCCCGACGACGACCTCCGCGGCGGCGACGACCATCGTGAAGAAGGCGATGATCTGGCCGTCGAGGTTGCCGTGCATCCGGGAGAAGGTGACGAACGCGAGGTTGCAGGCGTTCAGCATCAGCTCGATGCACATGAACACCACGATCGCGTTCCGCCGGATCAGCACGCCGGTGGCGCCGACCGTGAACAACAGGGCTGCGAGATACAGGTAGTTGACCGGGTTCACTTCGACGCCTCCTCGGTCCTCTTGAGCGCCGGCCGCTTCTCCTCGGTGCGCTCCAGGCGCTCGGCGGCGTGCTGCTCCAGCGCCTTCAGATCACTGATCGCCTCGTCGGACACATCGCGGATCTGCCCGCGGGCGCGCAGCGTCTTGTTGACGGTCAGCTCGGACGGGGTGCCGTCCGGCAGGAGGCCCGCGATGTCCACCGCGTTGTGCCTGGCGTAGACGCCGGGGGCCGGCAGCGGCGGAACGTGCTTGCCCTCCCGTACGCGCTGCTCGGACAGTTCGCGCTGGGTGCGGGCGCGCTCGGTGCGCTCGCGGTGGGTGAGCACCATGGCGCCGACGGCGGCCGTGATGAGCAGGGCGCCGGTGATTTCGAAGGCGAACACGTACTTGGTGAAGATGAGGGCGGCCAGGCCCTCCACGTTGCCGTTCGCGTTCGCTCTCCCCGTGCCGGCGAAGTCCTTCAGAGAGGCGTTGGCGATGCCCGCGATCAGCAGGATGCCGAAGCCGAGTCCGCACAGGAGGGCCAGCCAGCGCTGACCCTTGATGGTCTCCTTCAGGGAGTCCGCCGCCGTGACGCCGACCAGCATCACCACGAACAGGAACAGCATCATGATCGCGCCGGTGTAGACGACGATCTGTACGATCCCCAGGAAGTAGGCGCCGTTGGCGAGGTAGAACACCGCCAGAACGATCATGGTGCCCGCGAGGCACAGCGCGCTGTGCACGGCCTTCTTCATGAAGACGGTGCCGAGGGCGCCGAGCACCGCGACGGTGCCGAGGACCCAGAACTGGAAGGCCTCTCCGGTGGAGGTGGAGTAGGCCGCGAGATCAGTCATCCGCCGATCACCTTCTTCGACGCCGGCTCGCCCTCGCCGAAGGTGGAGGCGGCCTCCTGCGGGACCTCGCCCTTGGAGACGGCGACCTGGCGCACCGTGCCGGGCGCGGCCTGAGTCACCAGGCCCCGGTAGTAGTCCTGCTCGTCCGTCCCCGGGTAGATGGCGTGAGGCGTGTCCACCATGCCCTCTTCGAGGCCGGCGAGCAGTTGCTCCTTGGTGTAGATGAGGTTGGCGCGGCTGGAGTCGGCCAGCTCGAACTCGTTGGTCATCGTCAGCGCGCGCGTGGGGCACGCCTCGATGCACAGGCCGCACAGGATGCAGCGGGCGTAGTTGATCTGGTACACCCGGCCGTACCGCTCGCCCGGCGAGTAGCGCTCCTCGTCCGTGTTGTCGGCGCCCTCGACGTAGATCGCGTCGGCGGGGCAGGCCCAGGCGCACAGTTCGCAGCCGACGCACTTCTCCAGGCCGTCCGGATGGCGGTTGAGCTGGTGCCGGCCGTGGAACCGCGGAGCCGTGGTCTTCTTCTGCTCCGGGTACTGCTCGGTGAGCCGCTTCTTGAACATGGCCTTGAAGGTCACGCCGAAGCCGGCCACCGGGTTCTGGAAGCCCGGCTTGGTGTCCTTGGGCTCGTCAGCCATCGGACGCCTCCTTTCCATCCGAAGATCCGTCACTGACAGTGTCCGACCCACCACTGACAATAAGCTCCCGCTCCCGGCGCGGGCGGCGCCTCAGCACCGGCGGAAGCGTCTGTCCCGGCAGCGGCGGCACGGGGAATCCGCCCGCCATCGGGTCGAAGGCGGCGGGCTCCTGCGCGGGCCGCTCCGCTTCCGCCTTGGCGCGGAACATGTCGACGACGAACGACAGCAGGAGCAGTGCGAGGACTCCGCCCGCGACGTACAGGGCGATATCGCCGAAACCGTAGTTTTCGTTACGAAGCGCCCGTACGGTCGCGACGAGCATCAGCCAGACCACGGAGACCGGGATGAGGACCTTCCAGCCGAGCTTCATCAGCTGGTCGTAGCGGACGCGCGGGAGCGTGCCGCGCAGCCAGATGAAGAAGAACAGCAGCAGCTGGACCTTGATGACGAACCAGAGCAGCGGCCACCAGCCGTGGTTCGCGCCCGCCCAGAAGGTGCTGATCGGCCAGGGGGCCCGCCAGCCGCCCAGGAAGAGGGTGGTGGACACGGCCGAGACCGTCACCATGTTCACGTACTCGGCGAGCATGAACATCGCGAACTTGATCGACGAGTACTCGGTGTTGAAGCCGCCGACCAGGTCGCCCTCGGACTCCGGCATGTCGAAGGGGGCACGGTTGGTCTCGCCGACCATCGTGACGATGTAGATGATGAACGACACCGGCAGCAGCAGGATGTACCAGCGGTCGTGCTGCGCCTCGACGATCCTCGACGTCGACATCGACCCCGAGTAGAGGAACACCGAGGCGAACGCGGCGCCCATGGCGATCTCGTAGGAGATCATCTGCGCGCAGGAGCGCAGGCCGCCGAGGAGCGGGTAGGTGGAGCCGGAGCTCCAGCCCGCCAGCACGATGCCGTAGATGCCGACCGAGGCCACCGCGAGGATGTAGAGCATCGCGATCGGCAGGTCGGTGAGCTGCATCGTGGTGCGGTGCCCGAAGATCGAGATCTCGTTGCCGGCGGGCCCGAAGGGGATCACCGCGATCGCCATGAAGGCCGGGATGGCCGCGACGATCGGCGCGAGGATGTAGACCACCTTGTCCGCGCGCTTGACGATGAGGTCTTCCTTCAGCATCAGCTTCACGCCGTCGGCGAGCGACTGGAGCATGCCCCAGGGGCCGTGCCGGTTGGGGCCGATGCGCAGCTGCATCCAGGCGACGACCTTGCGCTCCCAGACGATCGAGAACAGCACGGTCACCATCAGGAAGGCGAAGCAGAACACCGCCTTGATGACGACCAGCCACCAGGGATCGTGGCCGAACATCGAGAGGTCTTCAGCGGCGAGGTACGGGCTCATGCCTCCACCTCCTTGGGGGCTTCGGCGGCGGGCGTCGCCGGGCCGATGCGGACGAGGGTGCCGGGCTGCGCCCCGGTGTCGGAGGGGACGCCGCCGCCCGTGGAGTTCATCGGGAGCCACACCACGCGGTCGGGCATCTCGGTGATCTGCAGCGGGAGTTCTACGGTTCCGGACGGGCCGGTCACGGCCAGCAGGTCGCCGTCCTCGACGCCCGCCTCGGCGGCGGTGGCGGCGGACACACGCGCGCGTGCCGCGTGCCGGGTGCCGGCGAGCGCCTCGTCGCCGTCCTGGAGGCGGCCCTGGTCCAGCAGCAGCCGGTGACCGGCGAGCACGGCCTCCCCGGCGGCCGGGCGGGGCAGCTGTGCGCCGATCTCCAGAGGGTTGCCGGCCCGCGGACCGTCCCAGGCGCCGAGCCGGTCCAGCTCGATGCGGACGGTGCGCAGATCGGGCAGCCCCAGATGCACGTCCATCGCGTCGGCGAGCATCTGCAGCACGCGCGCGTCGGTCGGCATCAGCGGGCGGGTCATCTGGTCGGGCTTGAGCGCGGCCTCGAAGAAGCGGGCCCTGCCCTCCCAGTTGAGGAAGGTACCGGCCTTCTCGGCGACCGCCGCGACCGGCAGCACCACGTCCGCGCGCTCGGTGACCTCGCTGGGCCGCAGTTCCAGGGAGACCAGGAAGTCCACCGCGGAGAGTGCTTCACGCGCGCGTGCCGGATCGGGCAGGTCGGCGACCTCGACGCCGGCCACCACCAGGGCGCGCAGTTCGCCCGTGGCCGCGGCCTCGACGATCTGGCCCGTGTCCCGGCCGTAGCGAAGCGGAAGATCGGCCACGCCCCAGGCGGCGGCGACCTCCTCACGCGCGCGGGGATCGGTGGCCGGACGCCCGCCCGGCAGCAGCGAGGGCAGCGCGCCCACCTCGACCGCGCCGCGCTCCCCGGCCCGGCGCGGGATCCACACCAGCCGGGCGCCGGTCGCGGCCGCGGTCCGTACGGCGGCGGTCAGGCCGCCCGCCACGGCGGCGAGGCGTTCACCGACGACGATCACGGCACCCTCGGTGCGCAGCGCCTCCGCGGCACGTACGCCGTCCTCCTCCAGGCCGACCCGTCCGGCCAGCGCGTCCAGCCACTCGGTCTCGGTGCCGGGCGCGGCCGGCAGCAGCGTGCCACCGGCCTTCTGAAGGCCCCGGGTGGCGTGGGTGGCGAGCGCGAAGACCTGCTGCCCGTGCTTGCGCCAGGCCTTGCGCAGCCGCAGGAAGACGCCGGGCGCCTCCTCTTCCGACTCGAACCCGACGAGCAGGACGGCGGGCGCCTCCTCCAGGGAGGTGTACGTGACGCCCGTACCGTCCAGGTCGCGGCCCCGTCCGGCGATCCGGGCGGCCAGGAAGTCGGCCTCCTCGCCGCTGTGTACGCGCGCGCGGAAGTCGATGTCGTTGGTGTCGAGCGCCACGCGCGCGAACTTGCTGTACGCGTAGGCGTCCTCCACGGTGAGGCGGCCACCGGTCAGCACCCCGGCCCGGCCCCGCGCCGCGAGCAGCCCCCGGGCGGCGATGTCGAGCGCCTCCGGCCAGGACGCGGGCTCCAGCTCACCGCTCTCGCGCCGCACCAGCGGCACATCGAGTCGGTCCTTCAGCTGCGCGTACCGGAACGCGAACCGCCCCTTGTCGCAGATCCACTCCTCGTTGACCTCGGGGTCGTAGGCGGCCAGGCGCCGCATGACCTTGCCGCGCCGGTGGTCGGTGCGGGTCGCGCAGCCGCTGGAGCAGTGCTCGCAGATCGAGGGGGACGAGACCAGGTCGAAGGGGCGGGAGCGGAAGCGGTACGCCGCCGAGGTCAGCGCGCCGACCGGGCAGATCTGGATGGTGTTCCCGGAGAAGTACGACTCGAAGGGCTCGCCCTCGCCGGTGCCGACCTGCTGCAGCGCGCCCCGCTCCAGCAGCTCGATCATCGGGTCGCCCGCGATCTGGTGGGAGAACCGGGTGCAGCGGGCGCACAGCACACACCGCTCACGGTCGAGCAGCACCTGCGTGGAGATCGGGACCGGCTTCTCGTAGGTGCGCTTCTTCCCGTCGAAGCGGGACTCGGCGCTGCCGTGCGACATCGCCTGGTTCTGCAGCGGGCACTCGCCGCCCTTGTCGCAGACCGGGCAGTCCAGCGGGTGGTTGATGAGCAGGAGCTCCATCACACCCTTCTGGGCCTTCTCGGCGACGGGCGAGGTGAGGTGGGTCTTCACGACCATCCCGTCCGTACACGTGATCGTGCAGGACGCCATGGGCTTGCGCTGGCCCTCGACCTCGACGATGCACTGGCGGCAGGCACCGGCCGGGTCGAGCAGGGGGTGGTCGCAGAAACGGGGGATCTCGATGCCGAGCTGTTCGGCGGCGCGGATGACCAGGGTGCCCTTGGGCACGCTGATCTCGACGCCGTCGATCGTCAGCGTGACGAGGTCCTCCGGCGGGACCGCCGCCTCTCCCCCACCTGAGGGAGCGCTGGTGGTCACAGTCATGCGGTCACCTCCGCGGGCTTGTCCGCCCAGGCCGTGGACTTGGCCGGGTCGAAGGGGCAGCCCCGGCCCGTGATGTGGTCCTCGTACTCCTCGCGGAAGTACTTGAGGGAGGAGAAGATCGGCGAGGCGGCGCCGTCGCCGAGGGCGCAGAAGGACTTGCCGTTGATGTTGTCGGCGATGTCGGCGAGCTTGTCGAGGTCCGACATCACGCCCTTGCCGGCCTCGATGTCCCGCAGCAACTGCACGAGCCAGTACGTGCCTTCACGGCAGGGCGTGCACTTGCCGCAGGACTCGTGGGCGTAGAACTCGGTCCAGCGGGTGACGGCCCGGACCACGCAGGTCGTCTCGTCGAAGCACTGCAGGGCCTTGGTGCCGAGCATGGAACCGGCGGCGCCCACGTTCTCGTAGTCCAGCGGGACGTCGAGGTGCTCCTCGGTGAACATCGGCGTGGACGAACCGCCCGGCGTCCAGAATTTCAGCCGGTGACCGGGCCGCATGCCGCCGCTCATGTCGAGGAGCTGCCGCAGCGTGATGCCGAGCGGGGCCTCGTACTGGCCGGGGTTGGCCACATGGCCGCTGAGCGAGTACAGCGTGAAGCCGGGCGACTTGTCGGTGCCCATCGACCGGAACCACTCCTTGCCCCGGGTGAAAATGGCGGGAACCGACGCGATCGACTCGACGTTGTTCACCACAGTCGGGCACGCGTAGAGGCCCGCGACCGCAGGGAAGGGGGGACGGAGCCGCGGTTGACCACGGCGGCCTTCGAGCGAGTCGAGCAGTGCGGTCTCCTCACCGCAGATGTACGCGCCCGCGCCCGCGTGCACGGTGACGTCGAGATCGAGCCCGCTGCCGAGGATGTTCGCGCCGAGGTAGCCGGCCGCGTAGGCCTCGCGGACGGCCGAGTGCAACCGCCGCAGCACGGGGACGACCTCACCACGCAGATAGATGAAGGCATGCGACGACCTGATGGCGTAACACGCGATGACGATGCCCTCGATGAGGCTGTGCGGGTTCGCGAAGAGGAGCGGGATGTCCTTGCAGGTTCCGGGCTCCGATTCGTCGGCGTTGACAACGAGATAGTGGGGCTTGCCATCACCCTGGGGAATGAACTGCCACTTCATTCCCGTCGGGAATCCCGCGCCGCCACGCCCGCGCAGTCCGGAGTCCTTGACGTACGCGATCACGTCGTCCGGCGACATGGCGAGCGCCTTGCGGAGCCCCTCGTAGCCGTCGTGCCTGCGGTAGACGTCCAGCGTCCAGGACCTCTCCTCGTCCCAGAAGGCCGACAGCACGGGGACGAGCAGCTTCTCGGGGCTGGTTTCGTTGAGCTCGGGTGCCAAGGTCATCACTGCCCTCCCTCGTCGGCTACGGGCCCGGCCGGGTGGGACGGGTCGGAGGCCGACGTGTCCTGCGGCGCGTCGTGCGAGCTGAGGTGCTCGGCCGGGGACGGCTCGTGCACCGCCGCGTCCCCCGGAGCCTCGTCCCGTGGCTCGTCGTGCGGCCCGCCGTCCCGCGGGTGCACCACGCGTGCGGCGGGGGACTCCCCCTTGGCCAGCCGCAGGCCGACCAGGGAGGCCGGGCCCGCGCTGCCGGTCGCCTCGACGGCTCCGTCCCGTTCGTCGGGGAAGCCGGCCAGCATGCGGGCGGTCTCCTTGAAGGTGCACAGGGGGGCGCCGCGGGTGGGTGCGACCTGCCGTCCCGCGCGCAGGTCGTCGACGAGGCGCCGGGCGGTCTCGGGGGTCTGGTTGTCGAAGAACTCCCAGTTGACCATCACGACCGGTGCGTAGTCGCAGGCCGCGTTGCACTCGATGTGCTCCAGGGTCACCTTGCCGTCGTCGGTGGTCTCGCCGTTGCCGACGCCCAGGTGCTCCTGGAGGGCCTCGAAGATGGCGTCGCCGCCCATGACGGCGCACAGGGTGTTGGTGCACACACCCACCTGGTAGTCACCGGAGGGCCGCCGCCGGTACATGGTGTAGAAGGTGGCGACCGCGGTGACCTCGGCCGTGGTCAGGCCCAGCACCTCGGCGCAGAACCGCATCCCGGTGCGCGTGACATGGCCCTCCTCCGACTGCACCAGGTGCAGCAGCGGCAGGAGGGCGGACCGGGAGTCCGGGTAGCGGGCGACGATCTCGTGCGCGTCCCGCTCCAGCCGGGCCCGTACGTCGTCCGGGTAGTCGGGGGCGGGCAGTTCGGGCATGCCCAGGCTGACGCCCCGCTCCGAAGAAGAGGTGGTCACCGGTCGACGCCTCCCATCACGGGGTCGATGGACGCGACGGCGACGATCACGTCGGCGACCTGGCCGCCCTCGCACATCGCCGCCATGGCCTGCAGGTTGGTGAAGGACGGGTCGCGGAAGTGGACCCGGTAGGGGCGGGTGCCGCCGTCTGAGACGGCGTGCACGCCGAGCTCGCCCTTGGGCGACTCGACCGCCGCGTACGCCTGCCCCGGCGGGACACGGAAGCCCTCGGTCACCAGCTTGAAGTGGTGGATCAGGGCCTCCATGGAGGTGCCCATGATCTTCTTGATGTGGTCCAGGGAGTTGCCGAGCCCGTCCGGTCCGAGGGCCAGCTGGGCGGGCCAGGCGATCTTCTTGTCGGCGACCATGACCGGGCCGGGCTGCAGCCGGTCCAGGCACTGCTCGATGATCCTGACCGACTGGCGCATCTCCTCCAGGCGGATGAGGAAGCGTCCGTAGGCGTCGCAGGTGTCGGCGGTCGGGACGTCGAACTCGTACGTCTCGTAGCCGCAGTAGGGCTGTGCCTTGCGCAGGTCGTGCGGCAGGCCGGCGGAGCGCAGGATCGGTCCGGTGGCGCCCAGGGCCATGCAGCCGGCCAGGTCCAGGTAGCCGATGTCCTGCATACGCGCCTTGAAGATGGGGTTCCCGGTGGCGAGCTTGTCGTACTCCGGGAGGTTCTTCTTCATCTTCTTCACGAACTCGCGGATCTGGTCCACGGCGCCCGACGGCAGGTCCTGGGCGAGTCCGCCGGGGCGGATGTAGGCGTGGTTCATCCTGAGGCCGGTGATCAGCTCGTAGATGTCGAGGATCATCTCCCGGTCCCGGAAGCCGTAGATCATGATCGTGGTGGCGCCCAGCTCCATGCCTCCGGTGGCGATGCACACCAGATGCGAGGAGAGCCGGTTCAGCTCCATCAGGAGCACCCGGATGACCGTGGCGCGGTCGGGTACCTGGTCCTCGATGCCGAGGAGCTTCTCCACGGCGAGGCAGTACGCCGTCTCGTTGAAGAACGGCGTCAGGTAGTCCATGCGCGTCACGAACGTGGTGCCCTGCGTCCACGTGCGGTACTCGAGGTTCTTCTCGATGCCGGTGTGCAGGTAGCCGATGCCGCAGCGGGCCTCGGTGACCGTCTCGCCCTCGATCTCCAGGATGAGCCTGAGCACGCCGTGGGTGGACGGGTGCTGCGGGCCCATGTTGACGATCAGGCGCTCGTCGTCGGCGCGCGAGGCGGACTCGACGACCTCGTCCCAGTCACCGCCGGTGACCGTGTAGACGGTGCCCTCGGTCGTCTCACGCGCGGAGGCAGAGGAGGGGGTGTGCGTGCTCATGAGTACGACCTCCGCTGGTCCGGAGCCGGGATCTGGGCGCCCTTGTACTCGACGGGGATGCCGCCGAGGGGGTAGTCCTTGCGCTGCGGATGGCCCTGCCAGTCGTCCGGCATCATGATCCGCGTCAGCGCCGGGTGGCCGTCGAAGATCAGGCCGAAGAAGTCGTACGTCTCGCGCTCGTGCCAGTCGTTGGTGGGATAGACGGAGACGAGCGACGGGATGTGCGGGTCGGCGTCGGGCGCGCTGACCTCCAGGCGGATCAGCCGGTTGTGGGTGATCGAGCGCAGGTGGTAGACGGCGTGCAGCTCGCGGCCCTTGTCGCCCGGGTAGTGCACTCCGCTCACGCCCGTGCACAGCTCGAAGCGGAGCGCCGGGTCGTCGCGGAGGGTCTGGGCGACGGCGAGCAGGTACTCGCGTTCGATGTGGAAGGTCAGTTCGCCGCGGTCGACGACGGTCTTCTCGATGGCGTTCTCGGGGACGAGGCCCTGCTCCTCCAGGGCGCCCTCGAGCTCGTCGGCGACCTCGTCGAACCAGCCGCCGTAGGGGCGGGTGGCCGGGCCGGGGAGGCGGATCGAGCGGACCAGGCCGCCGTAGCCGGAGGTGTCGCCGCCGTTGTTGGCGCCGAACATGCCGCGCTGGACGCGGATCTCCTCGCCGCCCTCGCCGCGCCGGCCGGGGAGGTTGGCGGCGCCGAGGTCCTTCTCGGGGTTGACGCCGTTGCCGTTGACGCCGTGGCCGTTCACGCCGCCCGGCTGCGTGCCCGCGCCGTTGCCGTTCGCGTCGCTCATCGCAGCAGCCCCTTCATCTCGATCGTCGGCAGGGCCTTGAGCGCCGCTTCCTCCGCCTCACGGGCCGCCTCCTCGGCGTTCACGCCGAGCTTGGAGGACTGGATCTTCTGGTGGAGCTTGAGGATCGCGTCCATCAGCATCTCGGGCCGCGGCGGGCAGCCGGGCAGGTAGATGTCGACCGGGACGATGTGGTCGACGCCCTGGACGATCGCGTAGTTGTTGAACATGCCGCCCGAGGAGGCGCACACGCCCATCGAGATCACCCACTTGGGGTTCGGCATCTGGTCGTAGACCTGCCGAAGGACCGGCGCCATCTTCTGGCTGACCCGGCCCGCGACGATCATCAGGTCCGCCTGGCGGGGCGAGCCGCGGAAGACCTCCATGCCGAAGCGCGCCAGGTCGTAGCGGCCGGCGCCGGTGGTCATCATCTCGATGGCGCAGCAGGCCAGGCCGAAGGTGGCGGGGAAGACCGACGCCTTGCGCACCCAGCCCGCGGCCTGCTCGACGGTGGTCAGAAGGAAACCGCTCGGCAGCTTTTCTTCGAGTCCCATGACGTAAGGCCCCTCAGTCCCATTCCAGGCCGCCGCGCCGCCATACGTACGCGTACGCGACGAAGACGGTGAGCACGAAGAGCAGCATCTCCACGAGCCCGAAGATCCCCAGGGCGTCGAAGGTGACGGCCCAGGGGTAGAGGAAGACGATCTCGATGTCGAAGACGATGAAGAGCATCGCCGTCAGGTAGTACTTGATCGGGAAGCGCCCGCCACCCGCCGGCGTGGGGGTCGGCTCGATACCGCACTCGTAGGCCTCGAGCTTGGCGCGGTTGTACCGCTTCGGACCGATCAGCGTGGCCATGACCACGGAGAAGATCGCAAAGCCTGCCCCGAGGGCTCCCAGTACGAGGATGGGCGCATACGCGTTCACCGCTCCTCGCTCCTCTCAGTCGGCACTGACTGCTGGCGGTTGCGCTGGGCTCGCATCCGCCCCACATGCCCCGAAAGCCCCGCTCGCCCCAGCGAAGATCGCGGACATGTGAAGCAGGTCACAAGCCCAACTGCCGTGCATCTTATGCCCGCGGGTGTGTGATCTGCGACACGGGGGTCGGCACGTACTTTGTGATCTCCACCACCCGGCGAAGGATCATGAAGTCGGATGAGCGGTGATCTACGTACGCGAAGCAGTCGAGTGATCACCAAGAGGTGACATTTTCGCTCGTCTCCGCTGGTCGGGACGGTCGTGCACTATCAAACGGCAAGCTCTCAAAGCAAATTGGCGTTGGACCAGATCCCTTGCTAAGGGAGCGCGTTCACACATCAGAGGGAGGAGCGGGGCGAATGTGGACGTGTGCACGCGTTCACGAGCAGAGGGGTGGCTTCTCGCACAGAGGTGCATGCATTCACAAGCTGCGGGGCAGGCGACGGACCACGGCGATCCGCTGCGCGCGCGTGACGCCTGCATGACGGTGACCGTTCCGTGACCTGCGCCACACCTATGTGAGGGTTCAATAAAGCGGGCTTGGCCATCTGCCCCAACCGATGGTAGGGGCGGAGCAATTCGGTACGTAACGACGAAAGGCCATGATCACAGGCTTGATCGCCGCTGTCCGCTTTGCCCGTTACGGCGTCAATAAAGAACGACACGCCCGGGATTCAGGCCGCCCGTTGAACAACTGTGGCGCACCACACGTTTCTTGAAGGTATGGAGGAGTCCCTGGTACCGCTTGTCCCCATGTCCCACACCGCTCACATACGCAGCCACCGGAAGCCCCGCAATCGCAGCGCGTCGACCATCGCGATGCGGGCCGGAGTCGCCGGTGGTGTCCTCAGCACCCTGGCCGTGGCCGGAGCGTCGGCATCGGCCGACGCCGCAGAGCCGGTGACCCAGACGCTTGAGCTGCCGACCCTGACGGCAGACGTCGCCTCGCAGGTCGCACAGTCCGCGGCGGCCACCCAGCAGGCCGCGGCCAACTACCAGCTGCAGGTCGAGCGTGACGCGGCCGCCGCGAAGGCCGCCAAGCAGGCCCAGGCGGACCTGGCCGCGGCAAAGAAGAAGGAGGCCGAGGCCAAGCGGAAGGCCGAGGCGGAGCGCAAGCAGGCGGAGGCCGCCTCGCGCAGCAGCGAGCGGACCGTTCTCAGCGCCTCGGCCGACGTCTCGACCGGCTCCTCCACGGCCACCGGTTCGGCCGCGGCGGTCGTCGCCTTCGTCAAGGCGCAGATCGGCAAGGCGTACGTGTCCGGCGCCACCGGTCCGTCGGCGTACGACTGCTCCGGACTGGTGCAGACGGCCTTCAAGCAGGTCGGAATCAACCTTCCGCGGGTCTCCCAGGACCAGTCGACCGCCGGCACCCAGGTCTCGCTGAGCAACCTGCAGCCGGGCGACATCCTGTACTGGGGCGGTGCGGGCAGCGCCTACCACGTCGCGGTGTACGTGGGCGACGGCATGTTCGTCGGAGCGCAGAACCCCTCCAGCGGCGTCGGAGAGCACCCGCTGTCCTACGACCCGCCGTCCGGCGCGGTCCGCGTGCTCTGACCGAGCCGTCGTAAAGCGGTACGGGATCGCAGGGCCGCCGCCCCTCGAGGCGGCGGCCCTCCTGGCTCACCCTCAGCCGACCCGGCTCGCCCTCAGCCGGTTCCCCTCACCCCCAGGCGACCCGGCTCGCCCTCAGCCGGTTCCCCTCACCCCCAGCCGACCCGGCTCGCCCTCAGCCGATTCCGCTCACCCCAGCCGATTCCGCTCGCCCCCAGCCGATTCCGCTCATCCCACGTCGAACGTGTTCGGCAGGCCGAGCCGGTAGCGCACCTCGTCGACCCGCTTGAGCGGCTCCAGCTCCGGCGGGCGGTACAGCTCCCAGATCCGGCACCGCTCGGCGTCCGCACCGTCCGCGTCCAGCAGTGCGTTGACGGCCCTGCGCGCCGACTCGTTGGCGCCCTCCATCGTGGCCAGGTCCACATCCGTGCGGACGTAGTCGCCCGCGAGGAAGAAGTTCGGCACGGCCGTCCTCGCCGAGGGACGGTTGTAGAGCGTGCCCGTCGGATGAATGAGGAGCGGCTCGCGGTTCTGCGGGTCGGGGCCACCGAGACCGGTGACCGCGGGATCCATGAACCAGCCGAGACGGTCCTCGTCCCGGAGCGTGGTCTTCCCGGAGTCGTTGAGTCCGTCCTTCAACTGGGCCCACAGCTCGGCGACGATCTCCTCCTTGGTGCACTCGCGGGCCGTCTTGCCGTACAGGATGCCGGGCTTGTCCCACTCCGAGATGATCGCGGACAGGCAGTCCCGGGCCCGACCGTCGCCGTAGTCCCGCGCGAAGTCCCGTACGTCCCAGAACTGGGCCTGCCCGATCCCGGTCACCGACCAGGGTGAGTCCAGGCAGTTGATGTGTCCGTGGACGACGGGCGTGGGCGTGCGCAGATAGAACTGCACGCCGGTCATCCAGTCCGTCTTGAGCGCGTCACACCGGGCGAGCTGCGGGTCGGCGGCGCGTAGGGCGGCGCCCCAGGTGCGGCAGGCGTGCTCGACGGGCATCGCGGAGACGTAGTGGTCGGCCGTGACGGTGCGTTCGTCGCCGCCGTCACGGACGGCGACCCGTACGCCCGTGACGCGTCCGCCCGCGTACCGCACCTCGCGGACCTCGGTGCCGAGCACGAACTCGACCCCAAGGGAGCGCAGGTGCGCGGCCCAGGGGCCGATCCAGGCCTCGCTGGTGGGGGCGTTCAGGACGCGGTCGATGTCGGCGTCGCCGTCCAGGCCGCGGCCGAGCAGGCCCCAGAGGATGAGGGCCTCGATGATGACGCGGCCGACCGTGCGCGTGGACGCGACCTGCGCGCGCGTGGCGACGAGGTTGCGGGTCTGGCCGATGCCGAGGAGGGTCCGGTACTCCTCGCTCATCTCCTCGGCCCGGATGAAGTCCCACCACGAGGTCTTCTCCCACTGGTCCTCGCGGCGGGCGTCGCAGCTGGTGAGGTGGACCAGGAGGCGGTCGGCGAAGTAGGCGGCCTCGTGGGCGGGGAGGTGGGTGGCCAGGTCCAGTACGGAGAGGATCTGGTCGCGGAGCCAGGACGTGGTGATGTCTCCGGGAGCCGGCGGGGTGGTCACCCGGCGCAGCGGGAAGTGCAGGTCGGGGCGGCCCGAGCTGCGGGCGAACAACTCCTCGGTGCCACCTCGGAGGTTGTCGTGGACGCCGTTCGGATTGCCGGGGAAGGGGATGCGCCGCATGGTGTCCGGCAGGTTCCGGTAGAAGCCGGGGAAGAACCGGAAGCCGTGCTCGCCCGGCAGGGGCTTGCGGCCACCGGTCCCGGTGCCGGGCACGTCCATGGAGCGGGCCTTGCCGCCGAGGACGTCGTAGTACTCGTAGACGGTGACGGCATAGCCGCGCTCGGCGAGCTCCTGGGCGGCGCTGAGCCCGGAGACACCCCCGCCGAGCACGGCGACGCGCTTGCCGGTCGCCGCGGTGGCCGTGGTGGACCGTAACGAGAGGGCAGCGGCGGCTGCTCCGGCGCCGGCACCGGTGAGGAAGCGTCTGCGGGTGGGTCCCTGCTGTTCTGTTGTCATGGGCACCGGAGAGTAGGGAGAGACGGACCGCGACGGAAGGTCGCGGCCCGGTCACCCACAGCACCCTCACGTGCCGGTCACCCGTTCATGCCTTCGGGGCCACCTTCGACAGCCCGTTGATCACCCGGTCCATCGCGTCACCGCCCGTCGGGTCGGTCAGGTTGGCCAGCAGCTTCAGGGTGAACCTCATCAGCAGCGGATGCGTCAGGCCCCGCTGCGTGGCGACCTTCATCACCTTCGGGTTGCCGATGAGCTTCACGAAGGCGCGGCCCAGCGTGTAGTAGCCGCCGTAGGTGTCCTTCAGGATCTTCGGGTAGTTGTGCAGGGCGAGTTCGCGCTGGCCGGGGGTGGCGCGGGCCAGGGCCTGGACGATGACGTCCGCCGCGATCTGCCCGGACTCCATGGCGTAGGCGATGCCCTCGCCGTTGAAGGGGTTCACCAGGCCGCCCGCGTCGCCGACGAGCAACAGGCCCTTGGTGTAGTGCGGCTGGCGGTTGAAGGCCATGGGCAGGGCGGCGCCGCGGATCGGGCCGGTCATGTTCTCAGGGGTGTAGCCCCAGTCCTCGGGCATCGAGGCGCACCAGGCCTTGAGCACCTCACGCCAGTCCAGCTCCTTGAAGGAAGCGGAGGTGTTCAGTACGCCCAGACCGACGTTGCTCGTCCCGTCGCCCATGCCGAAGATCCAGCCGTAGCCGGGCAGCAGCCGCTCCTGGCCGCCGCGCCGGTCCCACAGCTCCAGCCAGGACTCCAGGTAGTCGTCGTCGTGGCGTGGGGAGGTGAAGTACGTACGGACCGCGACGCCCATGGGGCGGTCCTCGCGGCGGTGCAGGCCCATCGCCAGCGACAGCCGCGAGGAGTTGCCGTCCGCGGCCACCACCAGCGGCGCGTGGAAGGTGACCTCGCGCTTGTCGTCGCCGAGCTTGGCGTGCACGCCGGTGATCCGGCCGGTGCGGTCGTCGACGATCGGGGCGCCCACGTTGCACCGCTCGTACAGGCGCGCGCCCGCCTTCTGGGCCTGCCGGGCCAGCTGCTCGTCGAAGTCGTCGCGCTTGCGGACGAGCCCGTAGTCCGGATACGAGGCGAGATCCGGCCAGTCGAGCTGGAGCCGCACCCCGCCGCCGATGATGCGCAGACCCTTGTTGCGCAACCAGCCGGCCTCCTCGGAGATGTCGATGCCCATCGCGACCAGCTGCTTGGTGGCGCGCGGCGTGAGGCCGTCGCCGCACACCTTCTCGCGCGGGAACGCCGTCTTCTCCAGCAGCAGGACGTCCAGACCCGCCTTGGCCAGGTAGTACGCGGTGGTGGAACCGGCTGGCCCGGCCCCGACGACGATCACATCGGCGGTGTGTTCGGTAAGGGGCTGGGGCTCGGTCACGGCGGGTTCTCCCCAAGACTCGACGACGGCGACACCAGCGCCGGCCGCAGGCAGTGAGAAGGCCCCGGGGAAAGCGCGGCCAAAACGACGTGCTGACGGGCACTGGACATGGGCAGTCTATTCAGCGTCACCGACCTCCCGGCTGAAGGGCTGCCCCCATGAACCGAGCTCTCCCCGACGTACGGCTGCGCGTCCCCACCGACGAGGACGCCTTCGCCTGGCACCGGGTGTTCGCCGACCCCGAGGTCATGGAGTTCCACGGCGGCAAGGCCGCCGAGCTGTCCGTCTACGAGGAGCTCACCGCCCGCCAGCGTCGGCACGACGCCGAGTACGGCTTCTGTCTGTGGAGCGTGCTCGATGAGTCGGGGGAGGTCATCGGCTTCACGGGCGCGCAGCCGTGGCCGCGCGAGTGGGGCCCGAAGGGCGAGATCGAGATCGGCTGGCGGCTCGGGCGGGCCCACTGGGGCAAGGGGTATGTGACGGCGGCGGCCCGGATGACCCTGGAGCGTGTGCGCGCGGCGGGCGTGAGCAGCGTGGTGGCCATGGTCGACTCCCGCAACGCGCGGTCCATCGCGGTCACACAGCGGCTGGGGATGCGGCTCGCGGAGACCTACCTGACGCCGACGTCACAGCGGGAGGGCCACTGCTACCGCCTCGATCTGTGACCGACAGTCATCGACTGTCACAGAAAGACACCTGACGCTTCCGGGTGGCACCCCTGGCCGGTTACCCTTCCAGTACCGCTGGGGGTGACATCTGTGCCTATACCACCCAAAACACCCGAAGTGCGCGTGCCGCGGCTGATCGGTCTGATGGCGATGGACGCGCGCGAGGCCGCCAAGCAGCAGGGCGTCCTGCTCGCCGCGCCCGACCGGCCCGACTTCCGCCACACCGTCGTCGACTACGTCGTACGGCAGTACCCGCAGCCGGGCGCCGAGGTGCCGCGCGGTGCCGTCGTCACCGTCTGGTTCGACCTCGGCGAGGGCGAGGGCGGCGGAGGAGCGGGCGTACGCGAACCCCGCGTACCGCCACCACCCAGGGGCGGCCTGCAGCGCGAGCTGAACGAGCCGGGCGACCCGTACGCGGTCAGTCCTGCTTGAACCCCCGGTGCAGGGCCACGATCCCGCCGGTGAGGTTCCGCCACGCCACCTTCGACCAGCCCGCCCCGCGCAGCAGCCGCGCGAGGGCCGGCTGGTCGGGCCAGGCGCGGATGGACTCGGCGAGATAGACGTACGCGTCGGGGTTGGACGACACCGCGCGGGCCACCGGCGGCAGCGCACGCATCAGGTACTCGGTGTAGACCGTGCGGAAGGGCGCCCACGTCGGGTGCGAGAACTCGCAGATCACGACCCGCCCGCCGGGCCTGGTCACCCGGTACAGCTCGCGCAGCGCCGCTTCCGTGTCCTGCACGTTGCGCAGCCCGAAGGAGATGGTGACGGCGTCGAAGGTGTCGTCCTTGAACGGCAGCTTCGTCGCGTCGCCGGCGGTGAAGGGCATCCAGGGGTGGCGCTTCTTGCCGACCTGGAGCATGCCGAGCGAGAAGTCGCACGGCACGACGTACGCGCCCGTCCGGGTGAACGGGAGCGACGAGGTCGCCGTGCCCGCCGCGAGGTCCAGGACCTTCTGCGCGGGCCGCGCGTCGACCGCCTTCGCGACCTCCTTGCGCCACAGCCGCGCCTGCCCGAGTGACAGCACGTCGTTCGTCAGGTCGTACCGTTCCGCCACGTCGTCGAACATCGAGGCGACTTCGTGCGGCTGCTTGTCCAGGGATGCGCGGGTCACGGGGCCATTGTGGCAGCAGGGGGTACGGCGTCGTGTCGGCAGCCTCGCCATCGGCGCCGGTGCACCAGGCCTCGCTACCGGCGCCGGTGCACCAGACGTCCGGCGATGACGGTCGCCACGCACGTTCCGGCTCCACGTTCGGCGAGCGCCGCCTCGTCCGGGACGTCGAACACGGCGAACGTGGCGTCCATGCCGACGAGCGGCAGCGGCAGCAAGATCGCCTCCTCCAGGCTCCGCCCGGTCAGCGGATCGAGACGCGGCGGCCCCGTGGGAGCCCCGAACCGCTGCTCGACCGTCAACCCCGCCCGGTACACGGCGTCCACCACGGCGGGGCGCCGCAGGTCCCCCGCCACCGCGACGGTCCCGTACGCCAGCATCCGCTGCACCCCGCGCCGCGCACTGGCGCGCCAGCGGGCCTCACTCAGGGGGAGCGCCGCGAGGGCGTCGCCCGTGATCGGCTCGGTGCCCAGGTCGTCGGCCTCGCGGGGATCCGGGTGGTAGGCGTGCTCCAGCAGTTCGGGGCCGTAGGGATTCACCAACCCGGGGGCGAGCAGCCCCGGCCAACGCCGCACCCGGGCCGTCGGGTGGTCCGCCACCAGTTCCTCGTACGGGCCCACGGCCGCGCACTCCCGGCCGTCGACGAGCACGGCGCCGCCCGGCACGGGAGGCCGTTGCCGGTCCCCCGTCAGCACGAGGTCCGCGGCGTGAATCGTCAGCATCCGAGCCCTAGTCGGACGCCAGCAGCTTCAACTCCGGGTGAGCCGTGCCACCCTCGATCGCCGTCGACGAGATGTGCGACATCACGCGGTCGTCGACCGGGTCGTTGGCAGGGTCCTCGTGGACCACGAGGTGTTCGTACGTCGTCGACCGCTGGGCCGGGACGCGCCCCGCCTTCCGGATCAGGTCGATGATCTCCATGCGGTTGGAGCGGTGCTTGGCGCCCGCCGAGGAGACGACGTTCTCCTCCAGCATGATGGAGCCGAGGTCGTCGGCTCCGTAGTGCAGGGTCAGCTGGCCGACGTCCTTGCCGGTGGTCAGCCAGGAGCCCTGGATGTGCCGGACGTTGTCGAGGAAGAGGCGGGCGATCGCGATCATCCGCAGGTACTCGAAGACGGTCGCCTGGGTGCGGCCCTTCAGATGGTTGTTCTCGGGCTGGTAGGTGTACGGGATGAACGCCCGGAACCCGCCCGTGCGGTCCTGCACGTCGCGGATCATCCGCAGGTGCTCGATGCGTTCGGCGTTGGTCTCGCCCGTGCCCATCAGCATGGTGGAGGTGGACTCCACGCCCAGCCGGTGCGCGGTCTCCATGATCTCCAGCCAGCGCTCGCCGCTCTCCTTCAGCGGCGCGATCGCCTTGCGCGGCCGCTCGGGCAGCAGTTCCGCGCCGGCGCCGGCGAAGGAGTCGAGCCCGGCGGCGTGGATGCGGGAGATGGCCTCGTCCACGGACACGCCCGAGATACGGGCCATGTGCTCCACCTCGGACGCCCCCAGGCTGTGGATGACCAGCTGGGGGAACGCCTCCTTGATGGCCCGGAAGTGCTTCTCGTAGTACTCCACGCCGTAGTCCGGATGGTGGCCGCCCTGGAACATGATCTGGGTGCCGCCGAGTTCCACGGTCTCGGCGCAGCGGCGCAGGATGTCGTCGAGGTCGCGCGTCCAGCCCTTCTCGGTGTCCTTGGGCGCCGCGTAGAAGGCGCAGAACTTGCACGCCGTCACACACACGTTCGTGTAGTTGATGTTGCGCTCGATGATGTACGTCGCGATGTGCTCGATCCCGGCGTACTTGCGGCGGCGTACGGCGTCGGCGGCGGCGCCCAGCGCGTGCAACGGCGCGTCGCGGTACAGCGCGAGCGCTTCCTCGGGGGTGATCCGCCCACCGTCGGCGGCACGGTCGAGCACGGACTGCAGGTCGGCCTTCTCGGTCACCGGGCTCCCTTTCGGCGGGGGTGTGGACGGACACGTATGGGTCGTGAACGGACCGAATCAGCCTACGCCAGCGGTTTTACCAGGCCGCGCTCAGGCCGCGTACGCACCGATGAGCAGCCCGACGAACGCGCCCGCCATGAGGAACGGTCCGAACGGGATCGCGGTCCGCCGCCCGGCGCGCCGGGCGAGGACGAGCCCGAGCCCGTACAGCCCCCCGAACAGGAACCCGGCGAAGGTCCCGAGCACCACGGTCCCCCAGCCGTACCAGCCGAGCACCGCCCCGAGCCCGGGCGCCAGCTTGACGTCCCCGAAGCCCAGGCCGTGCGGGTTGAGGAGGAACAGCAGGAAGTACGCGCCGCCCAGCACCAGTGCGCCGAGCAGTGCGGTGCGCCACCGTCCCGCGTGTTCGGGCGCCAGCGCGGCCAGCCCCAGCAGGGCGGGGGCCGCTCCGGCCAGCGGCAGGGTCAGGACGTCCGGCAGGCGCTGCACCCGGAAGTCCACGATGGTCAGCAGAACGCCCACGGGGGCGAGCAGCAGCCACACGGCCAACTCCGGGCGGGTGCCGGTGGCGAGTGCGAGCACCCCGCACACCAGTGCGGTGACCGCGCCCACGAGCACCGTCCCGGGGCCGTACGCCCGCCCGTCCGCGCACCGCGCCCGCCCGACCCATCCGCCGACCGGGTGCCCGTCCGGGCACCGGTCCCGCCACGGCTGCCCGGGCTCGACGGACAGCCGGTACGCGGCCCGGGGCACCAGCGCACCGGCCGCCGCACCCCACACCGCGGCCCCGACGGCCGCCCAGAGGTCCAGATCCACCCGGACAGCGTAGGGACCGAGCGGTGAACTCCCCTACTGCTCTAGCAGCTTCACCTTCACGTCCGCCGGGAATCCGGTCGTGGGGCCGACCCGGCGGGCGAACTCGGCGACCGCCTCCAGTTGCGGTCCCCCGAAGCTGAAGTCGAGGGTCGTGAAGTACCGCTCCAGAACCTCCTCGTCGAAGGCCTCCCAGCGCGCCGCCTGTTCCGCGACCTTGCCGACCTCCTCCAGCGACAGGTTGCGGGAGGCGAGGAAGGCCTCGTGCACCTTGCGGGTGATGAGCGGCTCCCGCTCCAGGTAGTCGCGCCGGGCCGCCCACACCGCGAAGACGAACGGCAGGCCCGTCCACTCCTTCCACAGCGTGCCGAGGTCGTGCACGTCCAGGCCGTAGCGCGGTCCGTCGATGAGGTTGGCGCGCAGGGCGGCGTCGCCGATCAGCACGGCCGCCTCGGCCTCCTGCATCATCAGGCTGAGGTCGGGCGGGCAGGTGTAGTAGTCCGGCTTCACCCCGTACCGCTCGGCGAGCAGCAGCTGGGCGAGGCGTACGGAGGTCCGCGAGGTGGAGCCGAGGGCGACCCGGGCGCCGTCCAGCCGGTCCAGCGGGACCTGGGAGACGATCACGCACGACATGACCGGGCCGTCGCAGCCGACCGCGATGTCGGGGAAGGCGACCAGGTCGTCGGCGTTCCTGAGGAACTCGACCAGGGTGATCGGACCGATGTCGAGGTCGCCCTTCACGAGCTGCTCGCTGAGCTTCTCGGGCGTGTCCTTGGTCAGGTCGAAGTCGAGGAGGGTGCCGGTTCTCGCGAGCCCCCAGTACAGGGGCAGGCAGTTGAGGAACTGGATGTGGCCGACGCGCGGCCGGGTGCGAGAATTGTCCACATCGCGAGACTAGCTCCCACCCCATACGGCGCCGTCTTCACCCCTGCTGTCAAGGGTCCCCGGATCATTCAAACGTACGGGTGACGTGATCTTGACCTCTATTGCTTTCGGCTCCCCACGTGCTAAGCTCGCAGCAAGTTGCAGTTTGGTTTCCTTGCAGTACAGAGCCTGCGGAGCATGTGACCGCGGGCTCTCGTCGTTTTCAGACATATGCAGTTGTGCGGCGGTTCCGTTTTCACACTTGCAGTTCTGGAGCAGGGCGACCCTTTGGGCCCAAGGAGGGCTTATGGCTACCGGAACCGTGAAGTGGTTCAACGCCGAGAAGGGCTTTGGCTTCATCGCCCAGGAAGGCGGCGGCCCGGACGTCTTCGTCCACTACTCCGCGATCAACGCGAACGGCTTCCGTTCCCTCGAGGAGAACCAGCAGGTTTCCTTCGACGTGACGCAGGGGCCGAAGGGCCCGCAGGCGGAGAACGTCACCGCGATCTGAGATCGCTGAGTCCCCGATCCAGAACTGAGAGCAGTACCCAAGGAGCCCCGCGCCATTTGGCGGCGGGGCTCCTGCCTTTCGGTGAATTCTTTGCGAATTCACCGGGACGCCCCGGTCTCCGCCCGAGAGCCGCGCGCGTTCAGACGTGCTGCATGACGAGCACGAAGGCGCTTCCGGGCGCCAGCGCCTCGTACGAGTGGGCGACGTCACCGCGGAACGCCATGTAGTCCCCGGGACCCAGCTCCACCTCCGCGCCGCGCGGCCCGGCGAGCACCCGCCCCCCGCTCACCACCAAGTGCTCGACGCTGCCCGGGATATGGGGTTCGGACACGCGCGCGGGCCCCGGCTCCAGCCGGATGTGGTAGAGGTCCCGGCGCGCGCCGGGCGGGCTCGCGGACAGCAGGGTCGCCGCGTAGCCGGCCTGCTCCGAGTGCACGGTCGGGCCCTGGCCGGCGCGGATCACCTGAACGGCCGGGGCGGGCGGTTCGACCAGCGCGCTGAACGGCACACCGAGCGCGACGCCGAGCGACCACAAGGTCTCCACGCTGGGATTGCCGCCCGCCGCCTCCAGCTGGGACAGCGTGGACTTCGCGATGCCGGCGCGCTTGGCGAGCTCGGAGAGGGAGAGCCCGGCACGGGCGCGCTCCCGGCGCAGAGCGGTGGCGATCCATTCCAGCGGGAGGCGGGGCGGTGGGGTGGCGGTGTCGTCGGTCATCGGGCGTTCGCTCCGTCGGTACGTTCGTTCGTGTTGACGAACAGAGAGGCTACTGTCCATTGTAGAAAACATGCGTTCGCTCTTCCGAACACCCGACCTGTTCAGGACTCCGGATCTGCTCCGCCGACCGCCGGCCGTGGACCGTGCCCTGCTCCGCGACATCTCCCTCGTCTGCCTCACCAGTGGTGTGGTCGGCGTGTCGTTCGGGACGATCGCGGTCGCGGGCGGGCTGCCGGTGTGGGTACCGGTGGTGATGTCGCTGGTGGTGTACGCCGGCTCCGCCCAGTTCAGCGCGGTGGGGATCCTGCTCGCCGGGGGCGGCCCGGTGGCCGCGGCGGCGACGGGCCTGCTGCTGAACACCCGCACGGCGGCGTTCAGCCTCGCGGTGCCGGACGTACTGGGCGACGGGGGACGCGCGGCCCGGTTCCTGGGCGCTCACCTGGTGACCGACGAGACGGCGGCCTTCGCCCTGGCCCAGCGGGACCCGGCGCGGCGCCGGGCGGCGTTCTGGATCTCCGGGATCGGGATGTACACGGTGTGGAACCTGTCCGTGCTCGGCGGCGCCCTGGCCGGCGGCGCGCTCGGCGACACCGGCACCTTCGGGCTGGACGCCGCCTTCCCCGCCGTCCTGGCCGCGCTGGTCCTCCCGTCCGTACGGCACGACGCGGGCGTACGGCGGGCCGCGCTGGCCGGCGGTGCGGTGGCCCTCGCGGTCACGCCGTTCGTGCCGGCCGGACTGCCGGTGCTGCTGGCACTGGCCGGGCTGCTCGCGCTGGGGGGACAGGACTCGGGGAGGCGGGCATGACGGCGACGCTCGCCGCGATCGTGGCGCTGGCCGTGGGGACGTACGCCTTCCGGCTGGCGGGCCCGCTGCTGCACGGCCGCATCGAACTCCCCGACCGCCTCCAGCGGTTGCTCTCGGCGGGTGCGGTGGTGCTGCTGGTCGCGCTGCTGGCGACGGGCGCGCTCACCGAGTCGGGCGGCTTCGCCGGGTGGGCGCGCCCGGCCGGGGTCCTGGTGGGCCTGGGCCTGGCGTGGCGGCGGGCGCCGTTCGTGGTCGTCGTGCTGGGCGCCGCGGCCACGACGGCCCTGCTGCGGGCGGCCGGGGTGGCCTGACCGCCCGGCCGGCCCTACCAGGTCACCGGCAGCTCCAGCGGGAAGCGGCGGATGGTCTCCTTGTCCCAGCGGATCTCCTCCGCCGGCACCGCGAGGCGCAGCGTCGGGAAGCGCTCCACGAGGCGCCCGATGGCCACCTCCAGCTCCGCCATGGCCAGCGGCACGGCGATGCAGCGGTGGCCGCCCCAGCCGAACGTCATATGGGGCATGGGCGGCCGCTCCGGGTCGATGACGTCCGGGTCCGGGTAGCGCTTCGGGTCGCGGTTCGCCGTCAGGTACGACACATGGACGAAGTCGCCCTTGCGGATCCGTGCGCCGTCCATCTCCACGTCCTCCAGCGCCACCCGGGGGATGCCGACCCCCTTGCGGAACGGGATGTAGCGGAGCAGCTCGTTGATGACGTCCGTGAGGGACTCCGGCCGGGTCCTCAGGTGCTCCATCAGCTCGGGACGGGTCAGCAGCAGGTAGCAGATGTCGCTGATCTGGCAGGTGGCGGTGTCCTGCCCGCTGAGCACCAACGTCAGTGCCATGACCGCGAGTTCCTCGTCGTCGAGGGCGTCGTCGCCGTCCTTGGCCGCGGCCAGCGCGCTGATCAGGTCGTTCCCGGGGCTGCGCCGCCGCTGTTCGACCTGCTCCAGGAAGTAGGAGCGCAGGGCGGCCTTGGCGCTCGCGGCGGTCTCCCGGCTGTCCGGCCCGGTCTCCAGCAGCTGGTGCGCGTACTCCTGCATCCGCGCCCAGTCCTCGCGGGGGATGCCGAGGACGTCGTAGATGGTCTGCTGCGGGAGCTGGTTGGACAGGTGCTGGACGAGGTCCGCGGGCGGCCCGTGCTCGGCCATCTCCTCCAGCAGGGTGTCGGCCAGCCGGACGATCCGCTGCCGCATCCGCTCCACGTGTCCACGGGCGAAGCCCTGGGACGCCAGACGGCGCAGGCGGCTGCTGTGCGGCGGGTCCATGACGTTGATGGACTCCGGGGAGACGATGGGCTCCGGGGTCAGCCGCGGGTAGTCGTGCCCCATGATCGCCGCCCGGCTGAACCGCTGGTCGGTGGTCACCTGCCGTACGCCGTCGAAGTCGGTGATCAGCCAGGCGGCGCCGTCGCCGTACGGCAGCCGGATGCGGGTGACGGAGTCGCGGGCCATCAGTTCCGCGAGCGTGGGATCGAACTCCAGACCCTCGCTGAAGTCGAACGGGCACATCATCGGTTCGCTGCTCTGGGTCATCGCGGTGTTCTCCCTCTTCCACGTGCTCTGCTAGGCCCCCGGCGGTACCGGAAGCGGGGGATGACGTCTCTTCAGCCGGCCGGTGCCGCGTTGGTGGCGTCCACCGCGGGGCGCAGGCGCCGGGCCAGCGTGACGCCGTCCCCGACGGCCCAGAAGTGGGTGAAGAACAGGCGGGGTTCGTCCCTCAGCCCGTGGTTGTGCAGCTCGATCAGCTCGGCCCCGGCGCGTCTGAGCGCCGTGAGGACGTTCTGGACCTCCCCGGCGACCATCGCGACGTCGCCGCTGATCGCCACCCGGTCGCCGCCCAGCGGCTGCCAGTTGAACGCGGTGGTCGACCCCAGGCCCGGGGGCAGCGCCATGCCGCCCTCGGTGATGGTCTCGCGGCGGATGAAGAGGCTCTTGTAGACCCCGTCGTCCCAGGTGCCCTTGACGCCCAGCGCGGCCTCGATGCCCGCCGTGTTCAGGGTGTGGCTCGACGGTGCGGGACGCTGCGGGGGCGGGGTGCCGGTGCGGTCGAAGGCCGCGCGCAGGCCGCGCGCGACGGTCACCGGGTCGTGGCCGTGCGCGTGGACGTGCACCCACCAGATGTGGGGCATATGGGAGAGCAGGTGCTTGTGCAGCGCGGTCACCGCGATCCGCTGCTGTTGCAGGACGTCGAGGAACGGCTGCAGTTCCTGCTCGGTGACCACCAGGTCGCCCATCGTCATCGTGCTGCCGTCGGCGTAGCGGACGAACGACACATGGGAGCCCAGGGCGAGTTCCGGTTTGATGAGGACGCCCTTGGAGATCACCGACAGGTCCCGGCGCGGCAGGCCCGTGTGGTACATCAGATCGCGCTTCATGTCGCCGACGCGGCCCAGCGCACGGGCCACGTCCGCCCAGTCCGACAGGGCGGTGCGCACCGGTCTGACCGGCCCGTCACGGTGTTCGTGGTCCGCCGCGGCGGGCAGGGCACGGGCGGGGGCGGTGGGAGCGGCGGCCAGCGCGGGCGCCAGTGCGGCGGCCGCGGCCAGTACGCGCCTCCGGGACGCACCCGATCGGGCGCGGGTGTCCTGCTGTGGATCCTCGGCCATCATGTGAGCCTCCTCGACGCCTCTGGACGCGATGGAAGCACGGGGGGACCCGGAGCGCCGCCAGCAGCGCCGCCGCCTGCGGCCATGTGGGGTAGTCCCCGTCGGCGATCGGGTGAGGCCGCCGGGCGCCGGGACCGGGGGTGCGGGCCTACGGCGCGTACAGGCCCTCCACCTCCTGGGCGAAGTCGCGCATGATCACCGCGCGGCGCAGCTTCATCGACGGTGTGAGGTGCCCGGCCTCCTCCGTGAAGTCCACGGGCAGGACCGCGAAGCGGCGGATCGACTCGGGCCGGGAGACCAGCTTGTTGGCCTCGTCCACCGCACGCTGCAGGACCGCGTGGAGCTCCTCATCACCCAGCAGCAGTTCCGGCGGCACCGGGTGTTTGCCGTTCATCCGGCGCCAGTGGGTGATGCCGTCCGCATCGAGCGTGAGGAGGGCCGAGACATAGGGGCGGCCGTCGCCGATGACGAGGCACTGTGAGATCAGGGGGTGGGAGCGCAGCCAGTTCTCCAGCGGGGCGGGCGCCACGTTCTTGCCGCCCGCGGTGATCAGGATCTCCTTCTTCCGGCCGGTGATCGTCAGGTAGCCCTCGTCGTCCAGGCGGCCGATGTCGCCGGTCGGGAACCAGCCGTCGGGGGTGGCCGGGACCACCCCTCCCGCGTGCGGGTCCCAGTAGCCGCGGAAGACCTGGCCACCGGACAGCAGCACCTCGCCGTCCGCCGCGATCCGCACCCGGGTGCCGGGCAGCGGCCAGCCCACCGTGCCCAGCCGGGGCTTGAGCGGTGGCGTGACGGTGGCCGCGCCGGTCGACTCCGTCAGGCCGTAGCCCTCGAAGATCTGGATGCCGACGCCCGCGTAGAAGGCGGCGAGCCGGCTGCCCAGGGGGGAGCCACCACTGATCACATGGCGGACCCGGCCGCCCAGGGCGCCGCGGATGCGGCGGTAGAGGAGGGGGTCGTAGAAGGCGCGGGCCGCCTTCAGGGCGCGGCCGGGGCCGGGGCCGGTGCCGTGCTGCCGGGCCTCCAGCGCCTCGCCGTAGCGGCGGGCCACCGAGGCCGCCCGGTCGAACAGCGCGCCCCGGCCGCCGCGCTCGGCCGCGGCCCGCGCGTTGTTGTAGACCTTCTCCAGCATGTACGGGATGACCAGCAGGAAGGTCGGCCGGAAGCTCGCCAGGTCGGCCAGCAGGTCCTCCGCCCGCAGGCTGGGCGCGTGCCCGAGCCGTACCCGGGCGCGGATGCAGGCGACCGCGACCATACGGCCGAAGACGTGCGACATGGGCAGGAACAGCAGCGTCGACGGCTCCTCACCGCTCTTGGCGTGGAAGACCGGGTGGAGGAGCTGGGTGGCGTTGTCCACCTCCGCCAGGAAGTTGCCGTGCGTCAGCGCGCACCCCTTGGGGCGTCCGGTCGTGCCCGAGGTGTAGACGAGGGTGGCGAGGGTGTCCGGGCCGAGCACGCCCCGGCGGACGCTCACCTCCTGGTCGGGGACCGTCGCGCCCAGCTCGGCCAGCCGCTCCACGTGCCCCTTCTCGATCACCCAGGCGTGGCGCAGGTCGGGCAGGCGGTGGCGTTCCGGGCCGATGGCCGCCGCCTGGCCGACCGTCTCCGTGATCAGGGCCACCGCGCCGGAGTCCTGCAGGATCCAGAGGGTCTGGAACACCGAGGAGGTGGGGTAGACGGGGACCGTGACCAGGCCGGCCGCCCACGCCGCGAAGTCGAGCAGCGTCCACTCGTAGGTCGTGCGCGCCATGACCGCGATCCGGTCGCCCGGCATCAGGCCCTCGGAGATCAGCCCCTTGGCCAGAGCGAGCACCTGGTCGGCGAACTGGCCCGCCGTCACGTCCCTCCAGCCGCCGTCCGCGTCCCGGCGACTGAGGACCCGATGGCCGGGCGCCTCGCTCGCGTTCTCGAACGGCAGGTCGGCGAGCGAGCCGTGGGTCACCGCCGGCACCAGCGGCGGCACGTAGGCCTCGCGTACCTCCCCGTTCAGCCGCCGGGTCTCCGGCTCCACGAGCACCGGGCCGCCGTCGTGGTCGAGGTCGACCGGGACGGCGGGCAGGGGCGTGGACGAGTACGAGATGGGCATGGGCAGCTCCTGGGGCCTGCAGCTGGACACTGCTGTGCTGCATAGGTACGCGCCGTGCGCACCGAGACGTTCACCGGCGACGGCGGCTCGCTGTTACCGCCGGTTAGCACGTGCGATCGTACGGCGCCGGCGTGGGGAGTCTGTGCGGGTTCGGGGATGGTCCGGGGATGGGGGTGTGCAGGGGTTGCCAGGGCGATGTGAGGCGTCGTCAGGCGGTCGCCGATCGCCAGCGACATGGACTTACCGCCGGTAACATTACTCCGGAGCAAGCATTCGGGCGAGCAGGGAGCCGGGCCATGACGACCGAACGCCATCCGCGCGTCACCGGACTTCCGCCGGTCGCTTCCGCACCGCCGGTCGCGCCCACGCGACGAAGCCGCATGTCGATACAGCCCCGCCCCTGAAGGGGCGCGGCACCTCCCCCGGTTCCCCAGTCTGGAGACAACAGTGCTGCTTCCCGCCCTTCTCCGCGGTGCCCTTCTCTCCCCCTTCAAGCGGCCCCGCCCCGACGCCCCGTTCCCCCGTACGCCCCTCACCCTCCCCGGCGTACGCGTCGGCCTCCCGCACCTCGCCGCCTACGAGCGCGTCTGCGGATTCCCCACCGGTGTGGACGCCCTTCCCCTCACCTATCCGCACGTCCTCGCCTTCCCCCTCGCCATGCGGATCATGGCCGTCCCGGCGTTCCCGCTGCCCCTCCTCGGGCTGGTGCACACCTCCATCGAGATCACCCAGCGCGAACCCCTCGGACCCGACCGTGAGTACGAACTGACCGTGCGGGTGGCCGAGTTGGCGCCCCACCGGCGCGGTACCCAGGCCGTCGTCGTCACCGAGGCCCGTACCGGCGGACGGCTCGTGTGGGAATCGGCCGGCACGTATCTCGCCCGGCATCGCACGACCGCCCCGGCGGGATCCCCGCCCACCGAGGACCGCTCGCCCCTTCCCGCCCTCGCCGAGTGGCGGCTGGCCGAGGACGTCGGGCGGCGGTACGCCGCCGTGTCCGGGGACCGGAACCCCATCCATCTGCACCCGCTCACCGCGCGCCTCTTCGGCTTCCCCCGGGCCATCGCGCACGGCATGTGGACCGTCGCCCGGTGCCTCGCCGAGCAACCGGTCCTCGCCGACGTCCGTCTGCGGGTGGAGTTCAAGGCGCCGGTCCTGCTGCCCGGCACCGTCACCTACGCGGCCGACGACGGACGGTTCGAGCTGCGCGGCGGAGACAGGACGCACCTCATCGGGGAGCTGCGGCCTCCTGAGGCGGAGTGAGGCCGGGCGGTGACCAGGGCCGCCCCTCCATCAGGTTGCCCAGCCCCGCCCAGGCGAAGTTCATCAGGGTCGCCGCGGCCTGCCGGGCCGAGACACCGGGGGTGGCGTTCGCCCAGGCGGCGAGCGATTCGGCGGCCCCGACCAGGGCCTCGGCGAGCCCGGCGACCTCGTGCTCGGGCAGGTCGGGGTCGCGGTGGTCCCCCACGCTCTCAACCCCGTTCGAGCAGGGGGCACCCCCATCACGGGCCGCGACGGCGATGAGCCGGGTGACGAACGCGACGATCTCCTCGCGCATCGCGGTCACCTCGGCGGCGAAGGGTTCACCGTGGGTACGCGCCTGGAGATGCAGGACGGCCCAGCCGTCCGGGTTCCGCGCGGTGTGGGTGAAGAAGGCCTGGAGCCCTTCCCAGAGCCGGCGGTCGGCGGCGGTCCCCGGGCGGACGCCGGAGCGGACCGCCTCGGTGAGGGCGGCGGCCTCGCGGCGGATGCAGGCAGTGAAGAGGTCTTCCTTCGAGTTCAGGTACAGGTACACCAACGGCTTGGACACACCGGCGAGTTCGGCGATCTCGTCCATGGAGGCGGCCATGTAGCCGCGCTGCCCGAAGGTCTTCACGGCGGCATCGAGCATCTGCTGCTCCCGCACGGCCCGCGGCATCCGCTTGGTCTTCACGGAACCCATGCGGGCAAGACTACGGCCGGCCGGCCGCGGCACAGGGCCTCAGGCCCGGCCGTCGACTTCCCGTCTGCCGAGCGACGCCTCGGCCTAGGAGGTCTGCCCCTGCGCCCGGGACGTGTCGTCGGCCACGTCCTCCTGGCTGCGGTTCGCGTCCAGGTTCGCCTTCATACGGTCGACCCGCTGCACGATCTGCACCGACGCCCGGTCCCGCTCCTTGCGCAGCACCACGAAGCTGATCGGCGCCGAGATCACCAGCGCCAGAAGGATCATCCACAGGCCGTTGGAGTCGCCGAGGCCGCGCGGGGCGATGCCCGAGTAGACGAGGCCCCAGACGACCATGAAGCAGCCCGCGAGGATGCCGAGGCGCATCAGCGTGTAGCGGAGCATCTCAATCCACTCTTCCGTTCAAACGACGCCAAAGGGGCACCGTCCAGTGAAGCACGCCGGGGACCCGATCATGCAGTGGGGTGCGCGCGACCCTGGTCACCCCAGCGGCAGCAGCATGGTGATGTCGTCGCGGTCGTCCCCGGGGGCCACCCGTATCGCATCGGGGACCCGGCCCACCTCCTTGTAGCCGCAGGTGCCGTAGAACCGCTCCAGGCCCATGCCGCCGCGGCAGCTGAGCCGTATCGCCTCGATGCCGTCGAGGCCGCGGGCAGCGTCCGCGGCGGCGGCCAGCAGGTCACGGCCGTGGCCCCGGCCCTGGTGCCGCGGGTGGACCATGACCGTGTAGAGCCAGATCCAGTGGGTCATCAGCCGGTGCGTGTTGAAGGTGAGGAACGCCGTCGCGGCCACCCGCCCGTCCTCGTCGTGCCCGACGAGGAGCCGGCAGCGCCCCTCGATCATGGCCGCGAGCTGCTTCACCAGCTCGGGCCGTATCTCCTCCCGGGTGACCGGCGCCACGAACCCCACGGCTCCTCCGGCGTTGGTCACGTCGGCCCAGAGGTCGAGGATCCCGTCGCGCAGGGCAGGGGTCATGGCGGGGTCGAGCGTGAAGGTAAGAAGCATGGCCCGAGGCTACCCATTACAGGGTCGAAGGCTCAACGGAGTTCTCCGCCGGGGTCACACCCTCATCGGCTGCGGCTGCTCCCGGAGCGCCGGGTCCGGGCCCTCGTACTCCCGGATGATCTCGTACCGCGTGTTCCGCTCCACCGGCCGGAACCCGGCGTCGCGGATCAGCTCCAGCAGGTCCTCACGGGTCAGCTTGTTCGGCGTGCCGAAGTCGTCCGCGTCGTGCGTGATCTTGTACTCGACGACCGAGCCGTCCATGTCGTCCGCACCGTGCTGGAGGGCCAGTTGGGCGGTCTGGACGCCGTGCATCACCCAGAACACCTTCACGTGCGGGACGTTGTCGAAGAGCAGGCGCGAGACCGCGAACGTCTTCAGGGCCTCCGCGCCCGTCGCCATCTGCGTGCGGGCCTGCAGGCGGTTGCGGACCTTGCCGTCCTTCACGTCCACGAAGTCGTGCTGGTAGCGCAGCGGGATGAAGACCTGGAAGCCGTTCGTCTCGTCCTGGAGCTCGCGCAGCCGCAGCACGTGGTCCACGCGGTGGCGCGGCTCCTCGATGTGGCCGTACAGCATGGTGCACGGGGTCTTCAGACCCTTCTCGTGCGCCAGGCGGTGGATGCGCGACCAGTCCTCCCAGTGGGTCCGGTGGTCGACGATGTGCTGCCGGACCTCCCAGTCGAAGATCTCCGCGCCGCCGCCGGTCAGCGACTCCAGACCGGCGTCGATCAGTTCGTCCAGGATCTCGGAGGCCGAAAGACCGGAGATCGTCTCGAAGTGGTGGATCTCCGTCGCCGTGAACGCCTTCAGCGACACGTTCGGCAGCGCCTTCTTCAGCTCGCGCAGCGACCGCGGGTAGTAGCGCCACGGCAGGTTCGGGTGCAGGCCGTTGACGATGTGCAGCTCGGTGAGGTTCTCCGACTCCATCGCCTGGGCGAGCTTGACGGCCTCCTCGATGCGCATCGTGTACGCGTCCTTCTCGCCCGGCTTGCGCTGGAAGGAGCAGTAGGCGCACGACGCGGTGCACACGTTCGTCATGTTGAGGTGGCGGTTGACGTTGAAGTGGACCACGTCACCGTTCTTGCGCGTACGGACCTCGTGCGCGAGGCCGCCCAGCCAGGCCAGGTCGTCCGACTCGTACAGCGCGATGCCGTCCTCGCGGGTCAGCCGCTCACCGGAGCGGACCTTCTGCTCCAGCTCGCGCTTGAGCCCGACGTCCATGCGGATACCTCTTTCTGAGACAGACTCCGACAACCGTAGCCCTACGCCTGTTCCGGCAGGTCCCCGACCCTGTTCTCCCACTTCGTCGACAGCACGATCGTGGTACGGGTCCGCGAGACGCCCTTGGTGCCCGACAGCCGGCGGATGATCTTCTCCAGGCCGTCCACGTCCGTCGCCCGCACCTTGAGCATGAAGGAGTCGTCGCCGGCGATGAACCAGCAGTCCTCGATCTCGGGCAGGTCCTTCAGCCGGCGCGCCACGTCCTCGTGGTCGGCGGCGTCGGAGAGCGAGATGCCGATCAGGGCCGTGACGCCGAGACCGAGCGAGGCGGCGTCCACCGTGGCGCGGTAGCCGGTGATGACGCCCGCCGCCTCCAGACGGTTGATGCGGTCGGTGACGCTCGGTCCCGACAGGCCGACGAGGCGCCCCAGCTCCGCGTAGGAGGCCCGGCCGTTCTCCCTCAGGGCCTGAATGAGCTGCCTGTCCACCGCGTCCATGCGATCGAAGCCTTCCGGTGAAGAGAGATCCGATGAGAGATCTGCAGAGTTCCTGAAGTGATGAGTGGTGCTGCTACTGCGTGGTGCTCACGGGTACCGACGCCTCTCAGGCGGTACGGGAGCCGCCGAGTTCGCCCTCCCAGCGGCGGTACAGCCGGTGCGGCACCCCGGCCGCGTCCAGCACCCGCCCCGCGACGAAGTCCACCAGGTCCTGGATGTGCGTCGCCCCCGCGTAGAACGCCGGCGACGCGGGCAGCACCACCGCGCCCGCCTCGTCCAGCGCCACCAGGTGCTTGAGCGTCTGCCCGGCGAGCGGCGTCTCCCGTACGGCGACGACCAGGCGCCGCCCCTCCTTGAGCGTGACGCTCGCGGCCCGCTGCAACAGGTCCTTCGACAGCCCGAGCGCGACCCCCGCCACACACGCCGTGGACGCGGGCACGATCAGCATGCCCTTCGCGGGGTACGACCCGGAGGACGGCCCGGCGGCCAGGTCCCCGGCGCTCCAGTGCCGCACCCGGTCCCCGTCGACGTCGACCACGAACGTCCCGGGCTTTCCGTCGGCGCCCCGCCCCAGCCACTCGCGCAGGTCCTCCCGCCAGTGGGCGTCCCGGAAGGCGATCTGGGTCTCGTCGAGCAGGGTCAGCCGCGAGGCACGCGAGACGACGAGGTCGACGCTCTCCCCCGCGGCGAGGAGACCGCGCAGCACGGCGGCGGCATACGGGGTGCCGGAGGCACCGGACACCCCTACGATCCAAGGCGTACGCGGCGTCGCTCCTGGCTTGACTGGGTTCACGACACCGAGCCTATCCGGCGTCGCGGGGCGGGAACGGGCCAAGGGGCCGGTTCGACGGGCAGCGGACATGACGACGGCCCCACGCCCGCGAGTGGTTCGGGCAGGGGCCGTCCGAGGGGCTCCGGTCAGTGGCCGGGCGCGCACCGGTACAGCGTCTGGGCGGTGGCCGCTCCATCGGCCGTGCCCGGGGCGGAGTCCGTGCCGCCGTAGGCGGAGGCCGGGACCGGGGTGCAGGCCGACCGGACCCAGTCGGTGATCTGTGCCGTGGCCGTCGTCCCACTGCCGCCGCCGAACAGGGCGCCCGTGCCACGGCCACCGCCCAGCAGCACGTACCGCAGCCTGCCGGTGTCGACCAGGTGCCGGAACTGCGCCTCGGTCGGGAACGGCACCCTGCCGCTGAAGCCGCCGAGCGGCAGGACGCGGGCGCCGGTGGCCAGGATGTACGGGGACGCGCCGTTCCAGCTGGTGGTGGCGAACACGTAGTCGGCCGAGCCCTGGTGCGCGCTGGTGTAGTCGAGCACCTTCCGCTGGGCCGCGCTGAGTCCCCCGTGCACTCCGATGCCGCCGAATCCGCCGAAGCCGCCCATGCCGCCGCGGGTCGCCGTCGTGCCGCCTCTCGCGCCGCCGCCCCAGAACAGTCGGCCCGTCCGGCCGGCCGCCCAGCTCACCGAGCCGTGACCGCCGTTCGTGGCTGTCGGGCCGACCGCGCCCATGCCGGAGCTGCCGTAGGAGGGGTTGAACACCTGCACCGCCCACGCGCTCGGCGCGAGCAGCAGCGCCGCGAGGGACACGGCCGGCCCGACGAGGGCGAGCCGGCCACGGAAGGGTCCACGACCGGGACGGGCCCACACCAGCAGGGCGACGGCGCCGAGACCGAGCACGCCCACCGCGGGTGCCAGCCACGGCAGGAACGACGGGAACCGGCCGGCGAGGTACGCGCTCCACGCCGCCGTCGCCGCCACCGCGCCCGGCAGCGCCCCTGCGCGACGGCCACCGGCCCGGTAGGCGCGCCACATCAGCACGATCCCGCCTCCGGTGAGCGCGGCCAGCGGTACCGCGATCACGCCCATGTAGTACGTGTGACCGGCGACGCTGCCCGCGCTGAAGACCAGGAAGTACGTCGCCAGCCAGGTCCCCCACAGGACGAACCCGGCGCGGAGCCGGTCGGTGCGCGGCCTGCCCCGGCGCCACAGCAGACCGCACACGACGGCGACGGCGGCGATCGGGTAGAGCCAGCCGGTCTGCGAGGCGAGCGACGTACCGAACATCTTCGACCAGCCGTTCTGGTCACCGCCCCGGCCGCCACCGCCGCCCGCCTGACGCGCGGCGCCCGTCCGGGCTCCCGATGCCTGCGCGTAGGCGGCAACGCCCTGGGCGCGCCGGGTGCTTGCGGCGCCCATCGCCCCGGTACGGCGGGGGTGGGCGCCCTCGTCGGCTCCGGTGCCGCCCGCCCCGCCGGCCCCCTGCCACGGGCCGCCCCGCCCCCCTCCGCCGCCCTGTGTCGCGCTCACGCTGCCCGTGGAGGCCGCGCTGATACCGAGGGAGGAGAAGCGGTTCAGGAAGTTGTAGCCGACCACCATGCTGAACGCGGAGTTGTTGGTGGTGCCATCCACGTAGGGCCGGTCCTTGGCGGGGGTGAGCGTGACGGCGAGCATCCAGGACGCCGACACGGCGGTCATCACCACCGCGGACACGCCCAGATGCGCCAGCCGCCTGCGCAGGGTGATCGGTGCCGAGAGCAGATACACCAGGGTGAGCGCGGGCAGCACCGCCCACGCCTCCAGCATCTTGGCCTGAAAGCCGAGCCCGACCCACACACCGGCGAGCACCAGCGGGCGCAGCCGGCCGTCCCGGGCGGCACGCTGGGTGGCCTCGGCCGCCAGCAGCAGACACAACGTGAAGGCGGGGTCCTCGACGGCGGTGCGGAAGAGGCCCACGGCCACCGGGGTCAGCAGGAACGCCGTGCACGCGATCAGCGCCGCGTTCGCACCCGCCCAGCGGCGCACCAACCGGTACAGGACCAGCAGGCTCGCCACCCCCTCGACGACCTGGGGAAGGACCAGCGCCCAGGGATGGAATCCGAAGATACGGGCGGAAAGCGCCTGCGGCCACAGGAATCCCGGCAATTTGTCGAGCGTGATGGAATTCCCGGGGTCGAAAGAGCCGTAGAAGAAAGCCTTCCAGCTCTCCGTCATGCTGCGCACGGCGTTCGCGTAGAACGTGTGGTACTGAATGTGGTCGATCCCCCATGCGTAGAGCACGACGGCGAGCACGGTGATGACCAGCAGCGCCGGGCGCGCGTAGGCCGGCTGGCCCGCCGGCGATCTCCACGGCGCGCGGCGATCGGCACCGGTGGGCGGGTCGAGGACTGTCGTAACCATGCACAGCAGTCTTGGCGCATCGGGCGCGCGACACCCAGCGAAACGGCCCGTTTCAAGGAAACTCTCGCCAGAATCAGACGGATTCTTTAACCCGACCGGACGGCATTTCAATCCGCGAAGTGCCGCCCGTTACCAGCCCTTGCACATACCCAGCCCACATGAACAACACAGTGGACGCACAGCTTTGACGGTCCGCCTTGAGAGTCCGCCTTGAGAATCCGCCTTGAGAATCCGCCTTGAGAATCCGCTTTGAGAATCCGCCTTGAGAATCCGCTTTGAGAATCCGCGAGAGTGCGCCGCTTTCAGACCGTCAGACCGCGCACCAGCAAATCCAGGAGCGCGCACACGAACAGGGCGATGCCGATGAACCCGTTGACGCTGAAGAACGCCCTGTTGAGGCGGGTCAGGTCGTGTGGGCGGACGATTGTGTGCTCGTAGACGAAGGCGCCCGCCACGATCACCAGGCCCAGCCAGAAGAAGAAACCGGCGCCGGTGACGACCGCGTACCAGACGAACAGCGCCGTCACGATCGCGTGGCAGACGCGGGCGCCCCAGATCGCCGCCGGGATGCCGAAGCGGGCCGGCACCGACATGACCCCGATCTCGCGGTCCGTCTCCACGTCCTGGCAGGCGTAGATCAGGTCGAAGCCGCCGATCCAGATGCCGACGGCGAGACCGAGGATCACCGCCTCCCAGTCCCACCTGCCGCTGATTGCCAGCCAGCCGCCGATCGGGCCCATCGCCTGGGCCAGACCGAGGATCGCCTGCGGGAAGTTGGTGAACCGCTTGCCGTAGGGATACACCACCATCGGGATCACGGCGATGGGCGCGAGCGCCAGGCACAGCGGGTTGAGCAGGGCCGCGGCGCCCAGGAAGAAGACCAGCGCGACCAGCGCACCCGTCCATGCGTGCCGCACCGTCATGGCGCCGGTGACCAGCTCGCGGTGCGCGGTGCGCGGGTTGCGGGCGTCGATCTCGCGGTCGATGATCCGGTTCGCTGCCATGGCGAAGGTGCGCAGTCCCACCATGGCGACCGTGACGAGGAACAGCCGTCCCCAGTGGATGTTCCTGTCCCACTGGTACATCGCGGTCAGCGAGGCGATGTACGCGAAGGGCAGGGCGAAGACGGAGTGCTCGATCATCACCAGCCGCAGGAACGCCTTGGTGCGTCCGGGCTGTGGAATGGCGGCGGAGGCGCTGCTCACAGGCCGTACTCCGGATCACCCCCGCGTCGGCGGGGGAACCCCGTCTCCGCGCTGCCTGCTTCCAGCATGTCGATAGGCATCACAGCCCGTACTCCTTCCAGCGTCGCGTCACCCGTTCGGATGTCTCCGGATCGGACAGGACCATGTCGGGCCAGCCGCCGTCCCTGGTGTAGCCCTCCTCGGGCCACTTCTTCGTCGCGTCGATGCCCGCCTTGCCGCCCCAGAACTGCTGGTAGGAGGCGTGGTCGAGATGGTCGACGGGGCCTTCGACGACGGTGAGGTCACGGGCGTAGTCCGTGTTGCCGAGGGCGCGCCAGGCGACCTCGTGCAGATCGTGGACGTCGCAGTCGGCGTCGACGACCACGATCAGCTTGGTGAGGGACATCATGTGCGCGCCCCAGACGGCGTGCATCACCTTCTGGGCGTGCTTGGGGTACTTCTTGTCGATGGAGACGATCGCGCAGTTGTGGAAGCCGCCCGCCTCGGGCAGGTGGTAGTCCACGATGTCCGGCACGATGATCTTCAGCAGCGGCAGGAAGAAGCGCTCCGTGGCGCGGCCGAGCGGTCCGTCCTCCGTCGGCGGGCGGCCCACGACGATGGACTGGAGCAGCGGGCGGCGGCGCATGGTGACGCAGTCGATCGTCAGCGCCGGGAAGGGCTCCTGCGGGGTGTAGAAGCCGGTGTGGTCGCCGAACGGGCCCTCCGGCAGCATCTCGCCGGGCTCCAGCCAGCCCTCCAGGACCACCTCGGCGTTCGCCGGGACCTGGAGCGGCACCGTCTTGCAGTCGACCATCTCGATCCGCTTGCCCGCGATGAACCCGGCGAACAGGTACTCGTCGATGTCACCGGGCAGCGGCGCGGTGGCGGCGTAGGTCACGGCGGGCGGGCAGCCGAAGGCGATGGCGACCGGCAGCCTCTCGCCGCGCCGGGCCGCCACCTGGTAGTGGTTGCGGCTGTCCTTGTGGATCTGCCAGTGCATGCCGATGGTGCGCTTGTCGTGGCGCTGGAGGCGGTACAGCCCGAGGTTGCGGATCCCGCTCTCCGGGTCCTTGGTGTGGGTGAGCCCCAGGTTGAAGAAGGAGCCGCCGTCCTTGGGCCAGGTGAACAGGGCGGGCAGGGTGTCGAGGTCGACGTCGTCGCCGTGCAGCACGACTTCCTGGACGGGCGCGCTGTCGGCCTTCACCTTCCTGGGCGGCACGTGCGCCATCGCCCCGAGCTTCCCGAAGGCCTCGCGCACGCCGACGAACCCGTGCGGCAGCTCGGGCCTGAGCAGGCCGCCGATCTTCTCGGAGATCTCGTCGTACGACTTCAGGCCGAGGGACTTCAGCAGCCGCCGGTCGGTGCCGAAGACGTTCATCGCCAGCGGCATGCTCGACCCGCGCACGTTCTCGAAGAGCAGCGCGGGACCGCCGGACTTCTGCACCCGGTCGACGATCTCCCCGACCTCCAGATAGGGGTCGACCTCGGCTTTGATGCGCTTGAGGTCTCCCTCGCGCTCCAGCGCCCGGAGCAGGGACCGAAGATCGTCATAAGCCATGCGTCCCAGTATCTGCCACCCGCTACCCTGACCCCGTCACCGGGGCCCGTCGCACGCCCCTCGCCGTCTCCTGGGGGATCGCACCACCATGTTCAGGTATCTGCCCTTCCTGCTGGTCCTGGCGCTGTGGATATACGCCTTCATCGACTGCCTGAACACTCCCGAGGAGCAGGTGCGCGGGCTGCCGAAGGTGGTGTGGGTCATCGTCATCCTGCTCTTCGGCGAGGTGCTGGTCGGCCCGATCGCCTGGCTGGTGGCCGGCAAGCACCGGGGGCCGGTGGCGGCGAACGGCGCCACGCCCTCCGAGTGGCACCGCAACCACCGCACCACCTGGGTCGCACCCGACGACAACCCCGAGTTCCTGAAGTCCCTCAGGGAAGAGAACAAGAAGGACGAGGCCCTGCTCAAGGAGTGGGAGGCCGACCTGCGCCGCCGTGAGGAGGAGCTGCGGCGCCGGGAGCGGGGCGAGGGGCCCGCGGCCGACTGATGGAACTCAGGCTGCTGGTCACCTTCGAGAAGGTCGCCACCGTCCTGAGCTTCACCCGGGCCGCGGCCGAGCTGGCGTACGCGCAGTCCAGTGTGACGGCCCAGATCCGGGCCCTGGAGTCGTCGCTCGGCGTGGAGTTGTTCGACCGGCTGGGCAGCCGCATCCGGCTGACCGAGGCGGGCGAGCGGCTGCTGCCCTACGCCCGGCCGATCATCGAGCTCAGCGACGAGGCACGGGCGGCGGTGACCGGTGCCGAGGAGCCGGCCGGCACCCTGACCGTCGGCACCATGGAGTCGCTGACGTCGTACCGTCTGCCCCCACTGCTGGAGTTCTTCCACCACCGCTACCCGGGGGTGCGCCTGGCGCTGCGCACCACCATCGGCGACGAGACCCGGCTGGCGCTCCGGCAGGGGACGTACGACCTGGGCTTCCTGATGGAGGAGGAGGACGAGCACGCCGGGCTGGAGTCGGAGGTGCTGGCGGTGGAGCCGCTGGCGCTGGTGGCGGCGGCCACCCAGCCGACCTTGGCCGCGGTGAGCCGCTCGCGGAACAGCAGGGCGCCCAGCAGCACGACGTAGAACGGCTGTGTGTGGTACACGACCGTCGCCACGGAGATGGACGTGTTCCGGTACGACTCGAACAGCAGCACCCAGTTGAACACGATGAACACCCCGCCGAGGACGGCGAGGGCCAGGGTGCGTCGGGTGAAGCCGTGGCCGCGCAGCCGGCCGCGGGCCGTGACGTAGGCGCCGAGGGCGAGGGCGCCGAACAGGACGCGGAAGAAGACGACGTCGAAGGGTGAGGCGCCCGACTCGACGACGAAGACACCGAGGGTGCCGGAGAGCACCATGGCGGTCGTCAGCTGGGCCGTGCCCTTGGTCTCAGGGGTTCATGTCCTGGACGCTACGAGCGGGTGGGTGGACGGGTCCACGCGCTGGTGGGGCGTACTGCCGATGGGCCCATCGGCGCCGTCGACGGGCTGGGGACGCTCACGTCATGGTCGCGGGGCGGCCACCGTGACCAGTGGCCGCCCCGCTCGGCCGGCTACTGCCGGTGGGTCGTCCTGAAGCCGTCCAGGTGCGGGTCGGCGCCCATCGGGCCCGAGCGTGCCGCCGTCGTGGCGTCGCCGTCGGTGCGCGGCGCGAAGGCGCCCTGCGCCGAAGGGACGACGCCGTTGTAGAACGGGTGGTACACGTACTGTCCCGGGCCCGCGCTGATCGAGGCGCCCGCCGTGTTCAGCGTGGCCGCCGTGACGGAGCCGGTGCCGCCGAAGGTGGTCGCGAACTGCACGCTCGCCGACTCCTGCGTCAGGTAGCTGTTGACCGTGCCGGACAGGCTGGTGCCCGAGGTCCACAGCACCGGGCCGAAGACGTTCATCGCCGCGCCCGCGGAGAGTCCGTCGCGCCAGCTGCCGCTGCTCACGAGGGCGACCTGGCCGGGCGCGCTCCACCAGAACCTGGCGAGGGCGACCGCGGTGCCCTCGTCGGTGCTCGACGTGATCGGGTAGTACGTGTACGTCGAGGGCCAGTTGGAGAAGGACGTGTGGGTCAGCGCGTACTTCGCCGCGGAGTCCACCGTGATGATCATGGTCTTCTTGGGGTCGAGACCGTTGAGGTAGGCCTTCACCGACGCGGTCAGCTTGTTGCCGTTGGTGAGGACCACGCTGCCCGCGCTGCTCGTGCCGTCCGCGCCGGCCGCCGCGGCGGCGGCGAGGGCCGAGTGGTAGTCGGTGCCGGTGGCCAGGAACACGTACTTCGGCGCGCCGGTGACGGACTTGGCCACCTGGACCGAGGTCGCCCAGCGGTCGGCGCCCGCCAGCCGCTGCGGGGTGAAACCGAGCGCCTTCACCTGGGAGGCGACCGTGTTGCTCAGGATCGAGGTACCGCCGACGAGGTAGACGTTCGCCCCTCGCTTCAGCACCCGCTTCAGCTCGTTCTTCACCGCCGAGGTCAGCCCGGTCCCCGGCGTCATCAGCACCGGCCCGCCCTTCTTGCCGGCCAGCGCGGGCGCGGTGAGCGAGTAGGCCGAGACGTCCCGGTTGACCAGCACCGCGGCCCTGGCGTTCATCAGGCCCGGCACGCTCGGGGCGCCGACGGTGTTCCAGGTCCAGCGCGACCCGGCGACGGTGGTCGCGGAGGCGTCGGCGCCCCACACCCGGCCGGTGCTGTTCTTGCGCAGCGGCTGCCAGCTCGGGTTGTAACCGAAGGAGCCGTAGGGGTGGTCGGCGACCTTGGTGACCGCCCCGTCGGCCAGGTCCACGTACTCGGTGGTGTGCACGCCGATGCTGTCGCCGGAGGTGTCGGCGTCGACGAGGATCCGCTTGCCGGTGGGCGACCAGGACGGGTTGGCGTACCAGCGGGCGTCGGTGGTGCGCTGCTGGACGTCGGTGCCGTCGGCGTTCGCCGTGAAGATCTGGGGGTGGCCGCCGGCGTCCTTGCGGACGAAGGCCAGCTTGGTGCCGTCCGGCGAGTAGGCGGGCTGCCCGGCGTCGGTCAGAACGCGCTTGAGCGTCTTCGTGGCCGGGTCGTAGACGTAGACACCGTCGTTGTCGTAGCAGCCGTAGTTCTTGCGGCGCTCGAAGGCGACGAGGCCCTGCGGGCTGACGGTCGGGTCGGTGTCACAGATGGTGGACGGCTCCTGTGTGGCCGACAGCAGCGGGCGCGGTGCGAACGAGCCGTCGGAGGGGCCGTAGGCGAGCTGTCCGCCGGTGGAGAAGACGACGAAGCGGCCACCCCACCAGAAGGTCAGGTCCTGGTACTCGGCGCTGGAGCGCACACCCTGCGCCCAGGGAAGGGTGATCCTGGCGGTCCCGTTGGGCCGGATGCTGGAGATCTGACCGGCGGAGGCGATGAGCCGGCTGCCGTCCGGGGCCCAGGCGGCGTAGTCGCCGCCCTGGTTCGGCACCTGGGTCGTGGCACCGGTGGCCGGGTCGATCAGCGCCGGCCCGTCGACGAGGATCTTGCCCTCGGTGCCGGGCCACGGGCCCGCGTCGTCGGCGGCGGCACCGGGCGCGGCCGCCAGGGTGCCCACCGCGGCGAGCGCCGCCGCGGTCGCGAGCGCCGCGGCGCGGCGGCGCGTGAACAGTCTCAAGTTGTCGACCCCCCATGGATCGGATGCGTGGCATCGAAAGAAGTGGGCCGCGCGGGGCGGGTCGGCGTACGTCCCCCGGTCGACTCGCAGTCGCACCACAACGGCTGGGCAACTGTAGTGCCCGCCGAGGCCGCAGGGGAACAGAGTTACGAATGAGGGGTGTTCTGCGGGTCCGGGCGCAGCACCAGGTCGAGGAGCCCCGGGAAGCGGGCGTCGAACTCCGCGCGCCTGAGGCGGTTGACGCGCCTCGGCCCCTCGTCGCGCTGTTCCACCAGGCCCGCCGCCCGCAGCACCGTGAAGTGGTGGCTCAGCGCGGCCTTGCCCACGGGCACGTCGAAGCTGCCGCAGCTGCGGGACCAGTCGGGGCAGCCCGCCAGCTCCCGGACCAGCGTGAGGCGTACGGGGTCGGCGAGGGCGGCGAGCGCGACCTGGACGGGAACGTCGTCCGGGTGGACGTGCTCGGGCGCGACACGATGCCCGGTGGTGCCGCGTTGCGCCATGCCGTCCTCCCGGAATCCGCTTGCCGAGTGTTCGATCAAAACCATACACTCCCGAGTGTTCGCTTTCTGTTGAACACTCATGGAGGAGCGTGCCATGCGCGCGGTCGAGTTCGTGGAGCACGGCGGTCCCGAGGTCCTGAAGGTGGTGGAGGCGGACGTCCCCGAGCCGGGCCCCGGCCAGGTGAGCATCGACGCCGCCTACGTGGGCGTGAACTTCGCCGACCTCAAGGCACGCTCCGACGGCTACCGGGTGCCGTCCCTCCCCTTCCGGCCCGGCCTTGAGCTCTCCGGACGCGTACGGGCCCTCGGCGCCGGTGTCAGCGGTCTCGCCGTCGGCCAGGAGGTGGCCGCGCTGACCCAGGGCGGCGCGTACGCGGACGTGGTAGTCGCCGACGCCGCGACCACGTTCCCCCTGCCGGACGGGGTCGGCCTGCGCACCGGCGCCACCCTGCCCTCGGTCCTGCCGACGGCGTACGCGCTCGTCCACACGGTGGGCCGGCTGCAGCCCGGCGAGACGGTCCTCGTGCAGGGGGCCGCGGGCGGAGTGGGGACGGCGGTGGGCCAGTTGGCGAAGGCCGCGGGGGCCGCGGGGGTGTACGGGGTGGTCTCCGGCGCGGCGAAGGCGGCGTACGCGCGGCGGTACGGCTACGACGACGTGTTCGTGGGCGACTTCGAGGAGCCGGTGCGCGCCGCCACGAACGGCCGTGGCGTCGACCTCGCCCTGGACCCGGTCGGCGGCGCGACGCTCCGCGCCGGCCTGGCGTCGCTGGCCCGCTTCGGCCGCCTGGTCTCCTACGGCAACGCGAGCGGGGAGGCGGCCTGGACGGTCGGTCAGCCGGAGCTGTACCCGCGCGCGCTGTCGGTGGCCGGCTTCTCCGTCCTCACCCTCGCCGAGACGGCCCCGGACGACCTGCGCACCCTGGCCGAACGCGCCTTCGCGACGGCACTCGACGGCACGGTGACCCTGCCCGTGACGGCGGAGTTCCCCCTTCAGGAGGCGGCAGAGGCGCACCGGCTGATGGGGGCCCGCACCAGCACGGGGAAGCTGCTGCTGCGGGTGGCGGCCTCCTGAGCCCTCTTCCTCGGTCTGACGCGCGACCTCTTCGGGAAAAACCCGGTTCTGTGGAGTGAGCACTGCGGCATCGACTTCAGGCAGGAGCACGACCGTGACCGAGCCCCGTATCCCCACCATCGACCTGCGCCCCTGGCTGGACGGCGCCCCCGACGCCCGCGCCCGGACCGCCCGTACCGTCGACGAGGCCCTGCAGACCGCCGGGTTCCTGCTCGTCACCGGCCACGGCGTGGACCCGTCCCTGCGCGAGCAGATCCGTGCGGTCGCGCGGAGCTTCTTCACCCTGCCCGTCGAGGTCAAGGAGAAGTACGCGGCCAAGGTCGGCGGACGCGGCTGGCTCGGTCCGGGGGCCGAGGCCAACGGCTATGCGGAGGGCACCGAGACCCCGCCCGACCTGAAGGAGTCGCTGACGTTCGCGACGCGGGAGCCGTTCGAGGACCCGAAGGTCAACGCGGAATGGTACGCGCCCAACGTGTGGCCGGCGGAGGTGCCCGAGCTGAGCGGGCTGTGCGAGGAGTACCTGACACGGATGACGCGGCTGGAGAACCACCTGCTGTCGCTGCTGGGTGAGGCCCTGGGCCGGCAACCGGACTTCTTCACGCGCCACATGGGCCACCCGACATATGGCTTCAACATCAACTGGTATCCGGGCACGGAGGTGGTGGGTGAGCCGGAGCCGGGCCAGTTCCGCATCGGCCCGCACACCGACTTCGGCACCGTCACGATCCTGGACCGGCAGGCGGGCAAGGGCGGTCTGCAGGTGTGGACGGACGACGGCGGCTGGGAGGACGCCCCGTACGACCCGGAGGCGTTCACCATCAACATCGGTGATCTGATGGCCCGTTGGACCGGCGACCGCTGGCGCTCCGGCCGCCATCGGGTGCTGCCGCCCCCGGCGGACTCCCCCACCGAGGAGCTGATGTCCCTGGTCTACTTCGGCGAGTGCACCCCGGGGACGATCGTGGAGTCGGTGCCGGCGCCGGTGGGACGGGTGGCGTACGAGCCGGTGGACTCGCACGTGTATCTGCGGCAGAAGCTGGACTCGATCACAGTGGGCTGAGGACCGGTCCGAAACGGAGAACTTCCGCGACCCGACCGTCACGCTGTGCCCCGGTCCGGATCAACTGCCCATTTTTCAACGGTGGTCTGGGTATACCTCCCTTCTGGGTATGGCTCACATCTGGGTACGGCTCACATCTGGGTACGGCTCACGCCTGGGTACGGCACAGATCTGGGTACGGCTCACGCCTGGGTACGGCACAGATCTGGGTACATCCCACAGCAGCACATCGAAGCGGACCGCGCCGGGGGGAGATGCGGTGGACGACAGACGGCTGCACGGCCGGGAGCCTCTGTTCGACACCGAGCCGCCCGGGCTCGCCTCGCGGCTCGTCGGTCTGCGGCCGCACCAGCTCCGCTCCTGTCCGTACGAGCACGAGGGCGACCTGCCGTTCGTGGTGTTCGCGGGCGGGCGCGGCCTGGGCAAGAGCGCCCTGCTCGCCGAGGTGCGGGCCGCCTACCGGGGGCACACGCCCGTCGCGTTGATCGACGGTGAGGAGCCGCAGTTCGCCGGGCCGCCGCCGGAGCGGCCCGGCGAGGTCTGGTCACCGGTCGCGCAGGCGCTGACCACCGTCGCCGAGCAGCTCGCCGAGCCGGTCACGGGCGCCCGGCGGATCGGGTTCCCCAGGCTCGCCTCCGGGCTGCTCGCGGTCGCGGCGGGCGGCTGGGGCGACCGAGACGTACCGCGCATCCGGCAGGAGGCCGAGCGGATCCTGCTGCTGAACGACTCCCGGTCCTTCCTGGACGGCTTCGCGGGCCGCTGGGTGAGCAAGGTGGTCGCCAAACTGATCGCGTCCATGTCGAACACCGGGCCCGTCGTCGAGCCGATCATCGAGGCGACCCTGGAGTCCTTCAGCGAGGGCGTCTCGCCCACCCACCGCCGGCTGCGCAGGGCGGCCACCTGGTACCGCGACTACCCGAACGCGGGCGGCAACCCCAAGCTGGGGCTCATCCTGCTGTCCGGACACTTCCGGGCCGGCGGCGACTCCCGCACCCACGCCGAGCGCCACCTCGTCCGGGCCCTGCTCGCCGACCTCGACGACGCCTACGCCGGGGTGGTGCAGCGCTCCCGCCGCGTCGGCCGCCCGGTGATCCTGGTCGACAACGTGCAGGAACCCGCCGGGCGCGGCCTGATGGAGTGCGTCCTGCGCGACCGCGCGGACGGCATCCGCGACCAGGTCGTCTTCTTCGCGGCCCTGCGCGGCTACACCCTCCCGCACTCTCGACTTCACTCGAGTGGGGGGACCCCCATGGCACTGCGCAACGCCGCCCGCCGCACCCTGACCGAGGTCGCCCGCACCACCGGCTGGGAGCCCGGCGCCTCCCCGTCCTCCCGGGCGCTGCTCGTGTCGCTGCCGCCGCTCAAACCGGACGACACCCTGCACATCGTGGGCGCGGTGTGCCGGGGCGTCGACGTACCGCCCCAACTCCCCCACGCCACACACCGGCTCACCGGCGGCAGTCCGCTCGGCATCACCCTGCTCGCCGAGTCGGCCCGGCAGAACCTGCCGCGCGGGGCCGCGTCCCTCGGCGCCCTGCTCACCGGGGACGTCACCGTCCACGACGACCACGACGGCCGCCCCGCCTACCAGGAGCTGCTGGACCGGCTGGTCCCGGGCGGGCGGCTCGACGAGCTGACGGTACTCGCGACCGCCCACGACCGCCCGTCCGCGCTGGCGCTCGCCCGGGACCGCCTCCCGGACGACTTCGGCGCGGCCGGGGTGCTCGGTCTGGAGGAACGGCTCGCCGCGGAGGGGTGGCCGAGCGCGCCCGGCCAGTTCGTCGGTGACCCGTTCCTGCGTGCGCTGCTCCTGCTGCGGCTGCACCACCTCGACGCGGACCACGCCCAGTGGCAGGCGGCGCACCGCACGCTCGTCGACCACTACGGCGAGCAGGGCGGGGCGGACGCCGCACGCTACCGGCTGCACCACGAACTCGCCCTCGGCAAGGCGGACTTCGCGGTGGCCCATCTGCGCGACACCTTCACCGGAACGGATGTCGGCACGTGGCTGTCCGCGCTGGTGTTCATCGCGTCCGCGCCCTACTTCCACGCGCACGACCCCGAGGGCCGGGACTTCGACGGCGGTCACGGCCACGACCACCGGGCCGCGGTCGCGCTCGGCCGCACGGACGCCGAGCAGCGGCCGCCGCAGGGCGTGGATCCCGTCCTGCACCTGCGGGTGCGGCGGCTGCTGCACGCGGTGTGGCAGCTCACCGACCCGCTGGTGCTGCCCGATGTGAAAGTGGCCGAGCGGCTGCGCTTCGAACTGGAGCAGCTGTCGAACCTGCGGCCCTCGGGGACCGCCCTGCTGTGGCGGGCCTCGCGGGACTGGCCGACGGACGCGCTGGCCGGACGGCCGCTGCGCATCCCCGGCGACGACGAGGACGGGGACCGGGGAGGGGCGGCGTGACGGTGGGCCGGTGCGGACCGTGTGGCCGGAGTGGTCGCGGTGACCAAGGTGGTCCCTGCGGACCGTACGAGAACGGGGGGCGATGATGGCGGCACGCTGGTGGACCTGGCTGCGCGAGGACGTCTGGGAGATCCGCTTCCGCCGGTATGCGGCGCTGCTGCTCGCCGCGGTGCTGGTGGCCGGCACCGCGTGGGCCGTCGTCACCTACGTCGGACGGCAGCCCTCCTGTGCCCCGGGCGTGGCCCGCCTGGACGGCGGCGACTGCGTGGGCGTGTCCACGACGGCGTACGACTTCGGTCAACCGCGGTTCGCCGACGTCGTGAAGGCGGTGTACCGGGAGAACGACGCTCTTAAGTCCGGCGGTTACGTCACCGTCGCGCTGTTCGAACCGTTCACCGCGCAGGACCCGGACAGCGTCGACGACACACTGCACGAGATCCAGGGCGCCTACCTCGCCCAGTACCGGGCCAACCACGGTGCCACCGGCGAGACCCCGCAGATCCGGCTGGTGCTCGCCAACACCGGCCGCGACGGGTCCTACTGGCCGCGCGTGGTCGACCGGCTGGCGCGGATGGCCGAGGGCGCCGACCGGCTGCGGGCGGTGACCGGGATAGGGCTGAGCACCGACAACAACCGGGCCGCCGTCAAGGAGCTGACCCACCGCGGCATCCCGGTCGTCGGCTCCTCCATCACCGCCGACAGCCTCGCCAACGGGGCCGACGGCAAGGACCCCTACCCGGGACTCGCCCGGGTCGCCCCCACCAACAGCGACTCGGCGCGCGCGCTCGCCTCCTTCGCCCGGGTCTCCGGCGGCAACGCACTGCTGGTCTACGACAAACCGGGCGACCCCTACACGCGGACCCTGCAGAGCGCGTTCGAGAAGCTGGTGGCCGGATCGCCGTACCAGGCGCAGCCGTTCACGCCACCTGATGACCGCACGCAGGAGGGCACGACCGCGAACCAGTTCCGGCAGATCACCCAACTGGTCTGTGACACCCCGAAGTCCACCGACACCGTCCTGTTCGCCGGGCGTCACACCCAGCTGCGGCAGTTCGTCAACGCGCTGGGCGGGCGCGGCTGTATGGACCACCGGCTCACCGTGCTCACGGGCGACGAGGGCTCGTACCTCAACGGGGACAAGCGGCTCGACTGGAAAGCCCTCAGCCGCAACCTGTCCGTGCGCTACACCGCGCTCGCGCATCCCGACGCGTGGAAGAAGGAGACGGCCCGGACGGGCGGCAGCGCGGCGGACGCACAGGAGCTGGACGGACTGATCGCTCGCGGCGCGAAGCAGCCGGTGGGGCCGATCGGGCCGGTGGATCTCGCCGACGGACAGCTGATCATCGCGTACGACGCCATGCGGCTCGCGGTGCAGGGGCTGCGGGAGGCCACGCCGACCGGGGCCGCGATGCCGGCGCTGACGGACGTGGTGAACGAGTGGGCGTTCATGAAGGGCTCGCACCGGGTGGACGGGGCGAGCGGATGGATCTGCCTCGACGTGCACGGGAACCCGTACGACAAGGCCGTACCGATCGTGGAGCTCACCCCGTCCGGGGGTGCGTGGTTCGTGCGGATCGCCTGGCCCGAGGGCCGTCCGCCGGCCAAGGAGTGCCTGCCGCCCGCCTGATCCCTGTCGACGGAACGTCTGGTTCCGCACCGGAGTACTTGGCTAGGCCAAGGCCCCCAACAGGCGTTCGAACCGTTCCCGCCAGCCCGGGTCCCTGTCCTGCCCGCTCTCGTGCGTGAACCGAACCGTCGTCCCCGTCGGACGGCCGGGCTCCAGGTGGAAACGGATACGGCCGCGGCCCTCGACCGTGTACTCGGCGACCCGTTCCACGTCCCAGGCCGTGATCCGGCCCTCGGCCGGACCGTCCGGGAGCCGCAGTCCGACCGCCCCGCCGAGCCGTGGTTCGAACGGCTCGGCGGGGGCCAGCCACTCCGCGAGGCCCGCGGCGGAGGCCAGCACCGGCCAGACCTCCTCCACCGGGCGGGGCAGGCGCAGCAGGTAGTGCCGTACGAACGCGTCCCCCCGGCGCTCGGCGGTGCCCTCTTCGATCGGATCGGTCACGACACCAGCGTCACTCCCGGGGGAACGTTCCGCATCCTTGCCCGGCGTACGGCAGAGGCAGGGACGGCGGGACTCACACGCCCGCGTACGAGTGCTTGCCGCCGACGAAGATGTTCACGCCGTAGTAGTTGAACAGCCAGCAGCCGAAGGCGATGAGCGCGATGTACGCCGCCTTGCGGCCCTTCCAGCCGGCCGTGGAGCGGGCGTGCAGGTAGCAGGCGTAGGCGACCCAGGTGATGAACGCCCAGGTCTCCTTCGGGTCCCAGCCCCAGTAGCGGCCCCAGGCCGACTCCGCCCAGATGGCGCCCGCGATGATCGTGAACGTCCACAGCGGGAAGACGGCGGCGTTCACGCGGTAGGAGAACTTGTCCAGGGACGCCGAGGACGGCAGCCGCTCCAGGACGGAGGTGGCGAAGGTGCCGGGCGTGCCGCCGTTCGCCAGCTTGTTCTCGTAGGAGTCCTTGAAGAGGTAGAGGATCGTGCCGACCGCGCCGACGTAGAAGACCGCGCCGCAGACGATCGCGGTGGAGACGTGGATGTACAGCCAGTACGAGTGCAGGGCCGGGACCAGCTGGTCGCTCGCCGTGTACAGGACGGTGACGGCGAGGCCGAGGTCGAGCAGGACCGTGGTGGCCAGGAAGAGGCCGAGCCAGCGCACGTTCTTCTTCAGCGCGAGCAGCGCGAGGTAGACGCCGACGGCGACCGTGGAGAACGTGATGTTGAACTCGTACATGTTGCCCCACGGCGCCCGCTGCACGGAGGCCGCCCGGGCGATCACACCGCCGAGCTCGACGAGGAAGGCGAGCACGGTGAGGGACACCGCGACCCGGCCGTACAGGTCGCCCTGCTCGTCGCCGCCGTGGGCGCCGGGGCCGTCCGGCACGTCACGGGCGCCGGCCGCGGCACGGGTGACCACCTTGGGCCGCTCCAGGACCGCGGTGCCCCCGGCCTTCTTGACCGTGACCGCGGGCGCCTCGGTCTTCTTCGCGGCGTCGGCGGTGAGCGCGGCGGCGGTGCGGGCCACCTTGCTGCGGCTGCCGAACAGCCATTCGGCGATGTACGCGAAGAAGGCCAGGGTGTAGACGGCCATCGCGGAGTAGATCAGTGTGTTGCTGATGTTCGCGAGGTGTTCGTTGGTGGCGGTGGCGAGGGTCACTTTTTCTGAGCCCCTTCAGCGGCAGGTACGGGGGTTGCGGCGTCCGGCTCCTGTTCGGGGTCGGCGTCGGGGGTCACGTCGTCGGCGGACTCGTCGGATGATTCGGTCTCGTCGGACGATTCCGTCTCGTCGCTCTCGTCGGTCTTCGTGGGGGCGTGCTCGTGGACCAGCGCGGCCAGGTCGCCCAGTTCCTCGGGCACCTTCGCGGACTCACTACGGCCGAGGGCCGCCATCTCCACGACGGTGACGCCGTCGGCGCCGGTCGTCGCGCGCACCCACACGCGGCGGCGCTGGATGAACAGCGAGGCGGCCAGGCCGAAGATCGCGGCGATCGCGCCGCCGAGCGCCCACCCGGTGCCGGGCTGTTGCACCACCTGGAAGCCGGCCCACTCCTTGATCTGCTTGTCGAAGGTGATCGAGCCGTTGCCGCCCGGCAGCTTCATGGTCTCGCCGGGCAGCAGGCGGGCCTTGACGATGTCGCCCTTGGCGTCCTTGTACGGCTTCAGGCCCCTGGCCTTGGTGTCCAGCTGGTACACGTTCTGCGGGATGCCCGCGTTGACGCCCAGGTCGCCGTGGTACGCGGACACCGCGAGCACCGGGTAGTCGAGCGCCGGGAACTGGGAGAACATCGTGCCCTGGCCGGCGCCCGCGAAGGTCGGCACGAAGAACGCGGGGAAGCCGAGCTGCTCGGACTGGCCCTGGGCGTTCTTGAAGCCGTCGAGGACCTTGATGGCGCCCTGCGAGGTCACGTTGGGGTCGATCGGCAACAGCGGCACCGCGTCATGGAAGACGACGTTCCCCTTGCCGTCGCGGACGGTGACGACGGGCGCGTAGCCGTGGCTGACCAGGTAGACCTTGGCGTCACCGATGTTCAACGGCTCGTTGACCTTGATGGTGGTGTTCTTGTCCTTGCCGTAGGCGCCCACGCTGTAGGTGATGTTCGCCTGGTAGGTGCGCGGGGTGCCCTTGTTGGGGCCGTTGCGCTCGTAGGTGCCGGTGAACTTGTTGAGGGTGAAGCTGAACGGCACCAGGTCGTCGTCGGTGAAGAGGTTGCCGGACTTGAAGTCGTCGTACTGGGTGAGGGTGTTGGAGAACCCGTCGCCCTCGACGATCAGCTTGTTGCCCTCGGTCTTGTACAGCTGGCCCCAGGCGAAGGCGACCAGCATCACCACGAGCGCGATGTGGAAGAGCAGGTTGCCGGCCTCGCGCAGATAGCCCTTCTCGGCGGCCACCGCGTCCCCGGCGACATGCGCGCGGAAGCGGCGCCGCCCCAGCACCGCCAGCGCGGCCTCGCGGACCTGCTCGGGGTCGGCGTCGGTGCGCCAGGTCGCGTACGCGGGCAGCCGGGTCAGCCGCTTGGGGGCGGCCGGCGGGCGGCTCCTGAGCTGCCCCACGAACTGCCCGGTGCGCGGCACGATGCAGCCGATGAGCGAGATGAACAGCAGGATGTAGATCGCGGAGAACCACACCGAGCTGTAGACGTGGAACAGCCCGAGCTTGTCGTAGATCTCGCCGAGCGTCTTGTGCGAGTTCTTGAAGTCCTGGACCTTCAGCGCGTTCTGGCCGGTCTGCGGGATCAGGGAGCCGGGGACCGCGGCGAGCGACAGCAGGAACAGCAGGATCAGCGCGACCCGCATGGAGGTGAGCTGCCGCCAGAACCAGCGGGCCCAGCCGATGATCTCCCGTGCGGTCCAGGTGATCCAGCCCTTGGCGCCGGGGGCGCGGGAGCCGCCGAAGGACCCGGGCACGGCCGTCTCGACGGGGGCTGTGGACAGTTGCGAACCGGCCGCACCGAGGTCGTCCGCGGCGGTGTCCGCGGGCTCGGCGGCGGCCGGCGTCTCGGCGGTGTCCGTGGTCTCGCTCTGCACGTCGGTGCTCCGTGTGTCGCTCATGGATCAGACCCCCACCGTGAAGCCGTCGGACCAGCTCTGCATCTGCTGCACGATGCCGTCCCAAGCACCGGTGACGAGCAGCAGCCCGGTCGCGATCATCATGCCGCCGCCGATGCGCATCACCCACTGGTAGTGCCGCTTGACCCAGCCGAACGCGCCGAGCGCCTTGCGGAAGGCGACGGCGGCGAGCACGAAGGGCACGCCGAGGCCCAGGCAGTAGGCCACGGTGAGGAGGGCGCCACGGCCGGCGCTGCCCTGGTCGGAGGAGAGCATCAGCACCGAGGACAGGGTCGGGCCGATGCACGGGGTCCAGCCGATGCCGAACAGCGCGCCCAGTACGGGGGCGCTGACCAGGCCCGCCACGGGCCGCTTGTGGAAGCGGAACTCCCGCTGGGTGAACCAGGGCATCGCCCCCATGAAGAAGAGGCCCATGAGGATCATGAAGGCGCCCAGCACCTTGGACAGGACGTCCTTGTGTTCCTGCAAGGTGGAGCCGAAGAACCCGAACAGCGCCCCGCTGGAGACGAACACGGCGGTGAAGCCGAGCACGAACAGCGAGGCGCCCGCGACCATCCGCCCGCGCCGGGCCTCGGCCAGGTCGGTGCCGGTGACCCCGGTCACATACGACAGATAGCCGGGGACGAGCGGCAGGACGCACGGGGAGAAGAAGGAGACGAGACCGCCGAGCAGGGCGACGGGGAGGGCGACCAGCAGGGCTCCGTTGAGCACCGTGCCGTTGTAGCCCTCGGCGGCGAGCGTGGAGACGGCCGTCACGTCACTTCTCCGCGACGACCGGGTCGAGCATCTCGCGCAGCTTGTCCTCGGTGAGGGCCTGCAGCGTGCGCGCGGCGATCTTCCCGTCCCGGTCGATGATCAGCGTGGACGGGATCGCCTGCGGGTTGAGCGTGCCCTTCTTGAAGCGGAGCATCAGCTTGCCGGTCGGGTCGTACAGGCTCGGGTACGGGACCCCGTACTGCTGCTCGAAGGCGCGGGCCGGGCCGGTGCTGGTGTCGCGGGTGTTGATGCCGACGAACTGGACGCCCTTGCTCGCGGTGTCCTTGGCGACCTTGACGAAGTTGGGCGCCTCGGCGCGGCAGGGCGGGCACCAGGAGCCCCAGACGTTGATGACGACGACCTTGCCCTTGTAGTCGGCGACGTCCAGCTTCTTGCCGTCGATGGTGGTGCCGGACAGGTCGGGGGCACCGGCCCGCCGACCCTTCTCGACGGTCGCGATGCCGTCCTTGCCGAGGATGAAGTTGGTGTTGCCCGAACCCCCGGAGGTGCCGCCGGATCCGCAGGCGGACAGGGCGAGCGCCGCGACGGCGGCCCCGGCGGTGGCCAGGACGGCGCGTCGGCGGCTGCGGCTACGGGTGCGGTTCAGGCGCTGGGGGGCGCGGCAGGCGGCACTCATGTGAAAAGTTTCGCATGTCCGTTCCGGGGATCTTGCCCACCCCCCTTGTGGGCGGAAACCCGCATTTCAGGCGGGGTTCGAGGAGCTGCCCGTGGTGGTGCCCGAGGTCTTCCTGCCGGTGCCGGAGGTTTCGGAGAGGAACGCCTTCCAGCCGCCGGTCGGCTGCTGCCCCACCCCGAGCGTGCGCAGCTTGGCGAGCACCTCGGGCTTCTGGACGTCGAGCCAGTCGACGAACTGCCGGAAGGAGACCATGCGCACGTCGGCGCCCCTCTCCTTCTCGCGCGCGATGTGCTTGAAGGCCTCCTCGACGGAGTCCATGTAGATGCCGCCGTTCCAGTGCTCGAAATGGTTGCCTATGAAGAACGGTGCCCGGTTTGTCTCATATGCCCGCTGGAATCCGGCTATGTAGGCCCCGGCGGACTGCTGGCGCCAGGCTGGGTAGTTGTAGGCGGGCGCCTTGGTGGAGTTCAGCGACTGGTTGGCCATCATGTTGTAGTCCATCGACAGCACCTCGAACTTGCGCCCCGGGAAGGGCACCTGCTGCAGCGGCAGGTCCCAGAGCCCGTGTCGCTTCCTCGGCCACACCTGGATGCCGCCGGGCGAGGAGGCGTCGTATCGCCAGCCCAGCTCCCGGGCGGTGGGCAGCAGGTTGTCCTGGCCGAGCAGACAGGGCGTACGGCCGCCGACGAGCTCCCTGTCGTAGTCGAACGGCAGGGGCGGCAGGTCGTGCCAGCCGGTGTTGGTCTTCCACTGCTTGACGAAGGCCTTGGCCTGGTCGATCTCGCTGCGCCACTGCTTGGGCGTCCACCACTTGACCGAGCCATGCTTCTCCCCGCAGAAGTGGCCGTTGAAGTGGGTCCCGATCTCGTGGCCTTCCAGCCAGGCGCGGCGCACGTTGGTCAGCGTCGCCTTGATGTGCTCGTCGCTGAAGTAGCCGATGTCCGAGGCACCGCGCACGTTGTTCGGCGGGTCGTAGAGGCGCTTCTTCGACTCCGGCAGCAGGTACAGCCCGGAGAGGAAGAAGGTCATGTGCGCGCCATGGTCCTTGGCGAGGTCCAGGAAGCGCGGGAAGAGGCCGTTGCCGACCTCACCGGCGCCGTCCCAGGAGAAGATCACGAACTGCGGAGGGGTCTGGCCCGGCTCCAGCGGCACCGGCTTGTCCGGCTGGTTCGGCTGCTTGCCCGTGTCGGCGGTGGAGCCGTCACCCAGCAGGCGCGCGGTGGCCGTGGGGCTGCTGGAATCGCCGGAGCCGTCGGATCCCCCCTTGCCGGAACCGTTGGCGGGGCCCGCACCGTCGTGCTGGGTACCGCACGCGGCGAGTCCCATCGCTGCCGCCGCACCCGCGCCGAGTCCTATCAGTCCCCGTCGGCTGAACTCCCGCATTCCGTCCCCATCTCATAGCGCCCTCTCAGTGGTCGCACAGTGAGAGGGCGCGATGGAGAGGCCGGTTCCGCTGAAACCGCATACCTGTAGCGGATTTTACGAAGATACTGCCTGATGCCAGGACTGGATACGGGTTGTGACGAAGCGTACGCCGAGCCGTAAACCGTAGGACATGGAGAGTTGGCCCACCTCCGCTGCCGGCGCCCGCTCTCAGGCCCCGAACGCCTTGCCGTTCCCCGGGGCGGACTTCCCCTTCGCCGGCTTGGCGCCCGCGCGCAGATGCGGCGGCACCAGGTCGCGAGCCGGCTCGGTGTAGCCCACCGACACGATCTTGTCGCCCTGGTACGTGAACGTGGTGAGGGAGGCGAGCGTGCACTGCCGCTTGCGCGGGTCGTGCCACAGCCGCCGCCGCTCCACGAAGCTGCGCACGATCCAGATCGGCAGCTGGTGGCTCACGCACACGGCCTCGTGCCCGCGCGCGGCGTCCTTGGCGGCGTTCAGCGCCGCCATCATCCGCACGACCTGCTCCACGTACGGCTCGCCCCAGGACGGCTTGAACGGGTTGACCAGGTGCTTCCAGTTCTCGGGCCGCCTGAGCGCCCCGTCACCGACCCCGAAGGTCTTGCCCTGGAACACGTTCTCGGCCTCGATGAGCCGCTCGTCGGTCGCGAGGTCGAGACCGTGCGCCTTGGCGATCGGGGTGGCCGTCTCCTGCGCCCGCTCCAGCGGGGAGGAGACGACATGGGTGATGTCCCGGGAGGCCAGGTGCTCGGCGACCCGCTCGGCCATCTGCCGGCCGAGCTCGGAGAGGTGGTATCCGGGGAGTCTCCCGTACAGGATCCCGTCCGGGTTGGCGACCTCGCCGTGCCGCATCAGGTGGACGACGGTGATGTCACTCATGCCGCGGTTGCCTCCGCTGCTGCCCGGGCCGCCGCCGGAAGGGCGTCGGCGATCCGCTGGATGGCCCGCTCGTCGTGCGCGGTGGAGACGAACCAGGACTCGAACGAGGAGGGCGGCAGGTAGACGCCCTGGGAGAGGAGGGAGTGGAAGAAGGCGGTGAAGCGGAAGGACTCCTGCGCCTTGGCGTCCTCGTAGTTGCGCACCGGCCGGTCGGTGAAGAACACGGAGAACATGTTGGAGGCGCTCTGCACCTGGTGGGCCACGCCCTCCTTGCCGAGGGCCTCCGTGACGAGCGTACGAACCTCGTCGGCGACCGCGTTCACCTTCTCGTAGGCGGCGTCGTCGAGCAGCCGCAGCTGGGCGAGGCCGGCGGCGGTGGCGACCGGGTTCCCGGAGAGCGTACCGGCCTGGTAGACGGGCCCGGCGGGGGCGAGGTGCGCCATGACGTCCGCCCGGCCACCGAACGCGGCGGCGGGGAAACCGCCCCCCATGACCTTGCCGAAGGTCATCAGGTCGGGCTCGACCCCGTCGATGCCGTACCAGCCCGCCCTGCTGGTGCGGAACCCGGTCATGACCTCGTCGGAGATGTAAAGGGCGCCGTTGTCCCGGCACAGATCCTTGAGCCCCTGGTTGAAGCCCGGCAGCGGCGGGACGACCCCCATGTTCCCGGGGGACGCCTCGGTGATCACACAGGCGATCTCGCCGGGGTGCGCGGCGAAGGCGGCGCGGACCGCGTCGAGGTCGTTGTACGGCAGGACGATGGTGTCGCCGGCCTGGGCGCCGGTGACACCGGGGGTGTCGGGCAGCGCGAAGGTGGCCACCCCGCTCCCCGCCGCGGCCAGCAGCGAGTCGACGTGCCCGTGATAACAACCGGCGAACTTGATCACCTTCGACCGCTGGGTGAACCCGCGGGCGAGCCGGATGGCGGACATGGTGGCCTCGGTGCCGCTGGAGACGAGCCGGACCTGCTCGACGGGCGCGACCCGGGCGACGATCTCCTCGGCGAGAGCGACCTCGCCCTCACCCGGCGTACCGAAGGACGTACCGCGGGCGACGGCCTCCTGGACGGCGGCGATCACGTCCGGGTGGGAGTGCCCGAGGATCACGGGCCCCCACGAACAAACAAGATCGACATATTCGCGCCCATCGGCGTCCGTCAGATACGGACCATGACCGGACACCATGAACCGGGGCGTACCGCCCACGGCGCGGAAGGCGCGCACCGGAGAGTTCACGCCGCCGGGCGTGACGGCCGCCGCGCGCTCGAAAAGAGTCTGCGAAACTGGGGCTTCGTACGGATAGCTCACACTAGCCATGGTGTCAGAGGCCTCGAAGATCCCGCGGACAGGTGGTTGAACGCACGTTTCGGCGGGCGGCCGTGGGGGAGGTCACTGACACGATGATCGGGTTGCGCGGCGGGGGCCACGCGTCCTAGAAAAGCAGTCGGGTGGAGATATGCATCGCGGTGGCGGACTGGGCGAGGGGACCGATGACCTGGGTCCTCGGCGTGCCCGGCGGGGAAGGCACCGGCGCGACGCGGAGGAAACGAGCGAGACACGGCAGACTCAGGGTTCGCAGGGTGCACCTGCCGGGCCCGGTGGACTCGGCGGCCCCGGCGGATCTGGTGGCCCTGGTGGACCTGAGCGGATCGACCGCCTGACGCGTATGGATGGCATGGACCATGTGAACCGTAGGCGGGATCGGCTCGGGGCAGGAAGCGGGAATGGTGGTCGGGTGGGGGTGACGTACAAGTACTTCGGCGCGCCGGACGGCGCCACGGCAGCCCGCGTCCCGATCTCGATGCGTCCCGAGGAGCTCGGCGGCGACGAGCTCGGCATGGGCGGCATGTTCACCAAGATCAAGCCGGAGACGATGGCTGCGATGGTCCTCACGGGCATCGAGGGCGTACCGCTGCACAAGGTGCCCCCGCTGGAACTGGTGGTCCTGCACCCCGACTACGCGGTCGTCAAACTCCCCATGACGGTCGTGGACCCCCTGCGCGGCATAGGCGAGGAACAGGTGGGCGCCGCGGCCTTCATCTGGTCGACGGTGCCGGACCGGGGCGGGCCGCGGGACGCGTTCAACGTGTACCAGTTGCTGCACGAGTGGCAGGACTTCTCGCATCGGTTGCATGAGGCGGGGCATCAGCCGTACTGCTTGGTGTGGCCGTGAGCTGAGGTTTCGTGTCGGTTGGGCGGGGGTTCGGACCCCGCCCTCGTCGTGTGTCGGAAGGAGCGTCAGGCGCCCAGGGCACGAGGCCGTGCGGCACAAATGGAGCGCGGCCCAGGCATTCGTGCTCCCGTCGCCACGTCTACAATCGCGGCGGTCGGACACTCGCCACAGGCGGCGGTGACCATGACTCGGGAAAGCCACGCGTTGGCCTGGCCAAGTTCCCGCGCGTACTCCCTGGAATCGCGAGCCCGCATTGAGGACGACAAGCAGTTCCGCAACCCTGCGGCAGTAGGTGCGCAGCGACACGCCGAGTTCCCGGGCGGCGGCCTCGTCGGTGGCGCCGGAGCCCAGGGCGCGCAGGACCCGGGCGGTCTGGGCGTCGATCCGGGGTCGTTCCGTACTCAGGAAGGCTTGCGAGGTCGGTCGCGCTCTCGGCTTCGAAGAGCGTGTAAGCCCCACCGACCCGCGCAGGCGCGGCGCTCGTGGTGTAGTGGCGTCGACCATGAGCAGCCGTGGCGGGGAGCACCGGGTCGGTGCATCGACGGCCCTGATCGCCGCGGCCGGGGACCCCACCAAGCCCGGCCACGCCAGCCACGAGGCATGGGCCGCACCGGCCGGATGACCCAGCCGCAGGCCGTGGTCGTAGCCGTAGCCGTTCACCGCGACGGGCGGTATTCAGCCCACGTCTTGGGTGTCTCCGAGACCTTGACCGCCGTCAACTCGGGATACCGTTCGATCCAGAGGTCGAAGATCCATGCAGCCAAGTTCTCCGCTGATGGGGAGATTCCCCCCCCCATCGCCTCATTCAAGTGACGATGGTCGAGCGTCTCATCCAACCATTTCTTGAAGGCGTCGAGCTCACGGTAGTCACGGACGAATCCCGCGTCGGTGAGGTCGTCACGGTGGGCCGAAAGCTCCAGCACAACGACATAGTTGTGGCCGTGCATGCGGGCGCAGGAGTGCCAGCTCGGCAGCCGGTCGAGCACGTGGCTGGCCGAGAAGTGGAACTCCTTGGTGATCGTCAGCATGACGGCTCCAGTCTGCCAGCCGCTGTCAAGGCACCTCGCCGACCGCCCGGCCTGGTCACTGGTCGACCCCTTCCCTCTGACGGATGGCCTCGTTGAGGGGGACCCGTGTGAGGAAGCGGTCGCGCAGCGCATCGTCGGTGACCAGGTCCGCCTTGCGGGCAACCTCGCTCCGGGCCCGCTCAAGGAGCGCGTGCGCCTCCTCCCGTACGCCCCCGGCGGCCAGCACCACGGCGGAGTGGTACAGCACCTCCTCCGTACGAAGGGCGGGCATGTCCCCGACCTCGTCCAGGATGCGGACAGCCTGGCGGGCCTGGTCCTGGGCCGCGACTGTGTCGCCTTGTCGCAGCAGGATGCGGCTGCGCAGGGAGTGGGCGGCGATCTCGCTGCGGACCATGCCACTGCGCTGGGTCTCGACGCAGGTGGCGACCGCCAGCCGGTCGGCCTGGTCGAGGAGTTCCCCGGAACCGTCAGCGGCGATCAGCAGGATCTCGGCGTACAGGTTGCGGACGATGGGAACGAGGTTGGCCAGCCAGGTCCGCTCTGTCTCCGCCCATGCGTCGGCGATGAGTTCCAGGGCCTGGTCACGCCCTTCCGGCCGCTGAACAAGGAGGTGGGCGAGCAGCGCCCCGTTGTAGGCGTGCCAGCCGCTGTCACCTCCGCGGCCGGCCTCGAAGTCGAGAGCCTCCCGCAGGACCTCCTCGGCATCCTGGTACCCGCCGAGGCCCGTGTGCACCTGTGCCAGGTAGTTGAGCGCCATGGGCAGCTCGGCCTTGAGCGGCTCGTCGCGCAGCCGCTGGACACAGCGGCTCAGCCGGGTCAGCGCCTCGCTGAGGTGCCCGCTGTCGTAGAGGGTGATGCCGAGCTGCATCTCCCCCAGGTTGCGCGCGTGCTGGAGCACCGGGTCACCGGTGCCGCCGAGGCGCGGGTCGGAGGCGTACAGGCGCTCGGCCTCCCACAGCTGGGCCAGGCCGTCGGCCAGCCGTCGCTTGGACACCTGCCGTCCGTATTCGACCCGCGCCACGAAGAGCGGGACGGGATCGCCGTGCTGCTCGGCCAACTCGACGGCCGAGCGGAGCTTGTCCAGGGACGGCACCAGGCCCTGGGTCGCCAGCAGGGTCTTGCCGCGCAGGAGCGTCGTGCGGATCGCCAGTTCCGGGGTGCCACAGCGCCTGGCCGCTGCTTCGGCCTCGGCGGCCAGGGCGTCGATGTCCGGGCCGCCGGCCGGCTGGTGCTGGCCGCGCCAGCGCACCTCGGTCAGGGACAGCAGCAGTTCCACGGCCTGGATGAGCCACCGGTCCCGGCTTTCATCGTGCTCCGGCAGGTCCCGGACTGCTTTGATCACTTCTTCGCAGTGCCGCTCCGCCTCGGCGAAGGACAACCCCTCCATCGCGGCGTCCCGGGCCAGCCCGTAATGCACCTCGGCCGAGGCGAGCGAGCACTCGGGGCCGCCGCAGCGAAGATGGCGGGCGATCTCCAGTCGGCGCTCCAGCGGCATACCGTCCAGCGGCCCGGACGTGAGCGCCGCCGCGATACGGGCGTGCCGGGACCGCATCTGCTGAGGGGTCTGCCGGTCGTACACCACGCCCCACAGCGCGCCGTGCTCGAACCGGTAGCAGTCGGACGCCTCCCACCGCGCCCACCCGGGAGGCTCTGTCGGCAGGATCAGCCGGTGCTGTGTGGCGATGAGCCGCAACCGCTCCATCACTTCGTCGTGCGGTGCTCCCTTGACCTCGGCAACCGTGCGTGACAGGAACGTCTCGCCCTGAGTCGATCCGATCATGAGCAGTTCGCGGTCCGGCTCGGTGAGCAGCCGCAGACGGTCTTCCACCACGCGCGACAGACTGCTGGGCAGTTCGACGACAGGTCCGTAGTCCGGACGCCACTCTTCCAGGCAGAGGGTGACGAAGACGGCGTGGCCGGCGGTCAGCCGACTCAGCTGCTCCGACAGAGCCGGCGGAGCCTCCGGGTGCCGGGAGCGCACCAACTCGGCGACCGCGTCCCGTGGCAGGCCCTGCAACATCCGCCGCCGCAGGAGTCCTTCCTTCGCCCAGTCGTGCAGAAGGTCCTCGACCGTGGATGCCGGCCCATCGACGTAGGCCGCGTCCGTGCTGTGGCTGAGCACCAGACCGAGCGGTTCGCCGGGCAGCCGCAGCAGCAACCGGTCGAGAACCAGCAGGCTGCTGGGATCGCCGTATTGGATGTCGTCGATGAGCACGACCGTGGGCGGCCCCTGCCGCACGAGATCCAGCAGAGCGTCCACGATCTGTGCGGCAGCTCCCTGCTGGAAAGGCAGCAGGCTGTCGAACGGCATCGAGCCGGAAGCGAGGGACGCTTCCGCGACCTCCTTGCCCAGGGTGAACAGCGCCCCCAGGCCGGGCACGATCGCGGAGAGGACCTCCGGGGCCGAGCGGACGACGCCCTGACCGGTGAAACTCAGCAGCCGACGGAAGATGCCCGGCTGCTTGACCTCCTGATCCTGGGCCAGCCGCAGGAGCAGTTCGACAATCGCTCCGTAGTGCAGCCCCGACCCGATCGACGGCTGACACCGCACGGATACGACACGACAGGCACCCGGCCCGTGAGAGGTGGCGACCTCCGCCTCGAACGCCCGCAGCAGCGCCGACTTGCCCATGCCCGAGGTGCCGTCGACCACGAGCGCCCGGCCACCGCGCCCCTCGGTCACGTCCGCCATCAGCGCGCGCAGCTCGTCCATGTGTTCCACGCGGTCGACAAACCCGGTCCGCACCACAGCCCCCGTCTCGGTCATCCGTCACGGAACTTCCGTATGCACAGCGGTATTTGCTGCCCACGGTAGATCATGTGAGAGGCGTCTCCGACTCGGCTCAGCCAAGTTCCCGCGCTCAACTCACCCGTTGACGGCCCTCATACGGTGGCCCCCGGGCCTGTGACGGCGCTCCTACGTCCGCCGACCCGCTCGGCCCACGTCCCTCAGCCCCGTCGCCCGGCCCTCCTCGTCCCACTCGACCTCCAGGATCCGCGTGACGGCGTCGCGGTCGACCGGGCCGAACACATGGGGGAACAAGGTGCCCTCGGCCACGCCGGGCGGCGGCGTGGGGACGGCCTGCTCCCACTCGCACCGCGCGGTGAGCCGGTTCTCGTCGAGGAGCAGCGCCAGCAACGGCCTCGGCGCGCCGCGGTAGAACGCGTTGACGACGGCCAGCGTCGTCTCCTCGTCGGGAGAGCAGTGGACGAAACCGTCCTCCGCGAGGGAGGCGGGGGCGTACGGGCGGTCGGGAGCCGCGTTCCAGTCGGTGAGCGGTACGACGTGGTAGATCATGACCCGATTGAACAACGGCACGCGCGCGGAGGCGGGGACGCCCCGGTCGGGACGTCCCCGCTTCCTCACGGCGTCACTTCACGGTGATGGTCACCGTCCGCGACATCGTCTTCCCGTGGACCACACGCAGCATCTCCTTGCCCATCCCGGTCAGCTTGATGACCAGGGTGTAGGTGGCCTTGCTGCCCTTCTTGACCGTGGCGGTCTTCACGGTGACCCACTTCTTGCCGTCGAAGCGCTGGAGGTCGAGCCGGTCGCCGGCCTTCAGGCCGTTGGTCTGGCCCGTGAACGTCACCGACTGACCGGACTTCACCTCGGTCCTGTTGGCGCGGATGGTGATCGAGGCCGCGGTCACGGCCGGCTTGTGGGTGGGCTTGCTCGACTTCGTCGCCGTGGGGCTCGGCGCCTTCGTCGACATGCTGGCCGCCGGGTCGGGTGCGACCGGGTCCGCGGCGAACGCGGTGGCCGCCGCGGACGTCAGCAGCGCGACGGAGAGCGCACCGGCGGCAAGGCCACGGGTGGAGCGGGTGCGAAGTGAGGATTTCACGTTTGTCTCCTGTGCTTCGACAGTTCCCCCACTGACGGACTCCCCCAGCGCGCGCACTCCTGAGGCTTCCATGTAACCGACCCCGCTGCGACCCGGATGTCACCGCATTGCAGTAACGCCCAAGCCCCCAAACCGGTTACCTCTCGTGATCAGACCAGGTGGATCGGGTCACCTTGGCGAGTTATTTCTTACCTTCCGCCGTGCGCAGGCCCTCGTCCCTCCCTCTGCCTACGCTGGTAGCGCGGTCCCCTTCATGGCTGGGTATGGGATATATGTGCCATATATGCCATATGTTCCGTATTGCCTATACGGCCGGGGCCGTTCGTAGAGCCGTAGCGCAGGAGTGCACGCCGATGGCCGCCACGGAGCACGCTCGCCCGAGCCGGTTGCGGGCGTGGATGCTGCAGGGGCTGTCCGACATGGGCAGGGCGGACGTCCCGCAGGGTCCGCACGCCCAGCCCGAACCCCCGCACAAGGGCCGGCGCTGGTGGCGGGTGATGTGCCTGACCGGTGTCGACTACTTCTCCACCCTCGGCTACCAGCCCGGCATCGCCGCCCTCGCCGCCGGACTGCTCTCCCCCGTCGCCACCGTCGTCCTGGTCGCCGTCACCCTGGCCGGCGCCCTGCCCGTCTACCGCCGCGTCGCCGAGGAGAGCCCGCACGGCCAAGGCTCCATCGCCATGCTGGAACGCCTGCTCTCCTTCTGGCAGGGCAAGCTGTTCGTCCTCACCCTGCTCGGCTTCGCCGCCACCGACTTCCTGATCACCATCACCCTCTCCGCCGCCGACGCCTCCACCCACCTGATCGAGAACCCCCACCTCACCGGCGCCCTGCACGGCCACCAGATGCTGATCACCATGCTGCTGATCGCCCTCCTCGGTGCCGTCTTCCTCAAGGGCTTCCTGGAGGCGATCGGCGTCGCGGTCGCCCTCGTCGGCGTGTACCTGGCGCTGAACGCCGTCGTGGTGGTCGTGGGCCTGTGGCACGTCCTGACCGCCGAGCACCTGGTGGTCGACTGGACGGGCGCACTGACCACCCAGTACAGCAGCGCGTTCGTCATGGTCGGGGTGGCGCTGATCGTCTTCCCGAAGCTGGCGCTCGGCCTGTCCGGCTTCGAGACCGGCGTCGCCGTCATGCCGCACGTCCAGGGCGACCCCGGCGACACCGAGGAGAAGCCCACCGGCCGGATTCGCGACACCAAGAAGCTGCTGACCACGGCCGCCTTCATCATGAGCGTCTTCCTGATCACCACGAGCTTCATCACGACGCTGCTGATCCCGGCACCCGCGTTCAAGCCGGGCGGCCCGGCCAACGGGCGGGCGCTGGCGTACCTGGCGCACCAGTACCTGGGGGCCGGCTTCGGCTCGGTCTACGACATCTCCACGATCGCGATCCTGTGGTTCGCGGGCGCCTCCGCCATGGCCGGGCTGCTCAACCTGATGCCCCGCTACCTGCCCCGCTACGGCATGGCCCCGCACTGGGCCCGCGCGGTGCGCCCCATGGTCATCGTCTTCACGCTGATCGCCTTCCTGGTCACCTGGATCTTCGACGCCAACGTCGACGCCCAGGGCGGCGCCTATGCCACCGGCGTCCTGGTGCTGATCAGCTCCGCCGCGATCGCGGTGACCATCGCCGCCCACAAGGCCCGCCAGCGCCGTCTGGTGGTCGTCTTCTCGGCGATCTCCGCGGTCTTCCTGTACACGACGGTCGTGAACGTCCTCGAACGGCCGGACGGTGTGAAGATCGGCGCCTGCTTCATCGCCGGGATCATCCTCGTCTCACTGCTGTCCCGGCTCGCCCGCTCCTTCGAACTGCGCGTGACCAGCGTGACGCTCGACGACATGGCGGAACGCTTCGTGAGGGACATCGCCAGCCGTCGTATCCGCTTCATCGCCAACGAGCCGGACAACCGGGACTTCGAGGAGTACCGGGGGAAGATCGAGCAGATCCGCAACGACAACGACCTCCCGCTGCAGGAGGACTTCGTCTTCGTGGAGGTGACCGTCGGCGACCCCTCGGAGTTCGAGTCGAGCATGACGGTCCGCGGCGAGGTCCTGCACGACCGCTACCGGGTGCTCACCCTGGAGTCGTCCTCGATCCCCAACGCCCTCGCGGCCCTGCTGCTGCACGTCCGGGAGAGCACCGGCTGCATCCCGCACATCTACTTCGAGTGGACCGAGGGCAACCCGTTCGCCAACTTCCTGCGCTTCTTCCTCTTCGGCCAGGGCGAGGTGGCGCCGGTCACCCGGGAGGTCCTGCGGGAGGCGGAGCCGAACCGCGCGCGCCGGCCACGCGTGCACGTCGGGTGACCCCTCAGTCGTCCCCGGCCCTGGTTCGCCCGCCCACCGTGAACCCGATGACCGCACCGCCGCCCACGCGCCGGTACGCGAACGGCGCACCCCCGTGCGAGGTGGCGACCTCCCGCACGATCGAGAGTCCCAGTCCCGACCCGGGCAGACTCCGCGCGTCCGCGGCCCGGTAGAACCGGTCGAAGATCCGCATGAGATCCGCCTCCTCGATCCCGGGCCCCCGGTCCAGCACCTCCACCCGTACGATCCCCAGCGGCGCCCCGCTCTCCGGCTCGTCCGAGTCCTCCAGCTGGAGCGGATGCTCCGGACCGGTCACGACGATCTCGATCGGCGCCTTGGCGTCGCGGTCGAACTTCGCCGCGTTCTCCAGCAGGTTCGACACCGCCCGCTGCAACGCCGTGGTACGGCCGTCGACCGTCGTGTCGCCACTGGACCGGACGACGATCTCGCGCCCCGTACGCCGCCGGGCGATCGTCGCCGCGTCCTCCGCGACATCGGCCAGCGTCAGCCGCTGCACCGGCTCCGTGTCCGACTGCCCGGCCGCGAGCGCGACCAGCTCGTTCACCAGGTCGGTCAGCTCACGGGACTCCTCGGCGAGGTCGGCGACCAGCTCCTCGCGGGCGGCGGCAGGCAGCTCGTCTATCCGGCGCAGCAGGGAGATGTTGGTCCGCAGCGAGGTGAGCGGCGTGCGCAGCTCGTGGCCCGCGTCCTGCACCAGGCGCCGCTGGTCCTCCTCCGACTGGGCGAGGCGCCCGAGCATGCGGTCGAAGGAGCGGCCCAGGCGGCCCACCTCGTCGTTCCCGGTGACCGGCACCTGGATGCCGAGCCGCCGGGTGCGCGCCACGTCCTCGGCGGCACCGGCCAGGACGACCAGCCGCCGGGTGATCCGCCGGGCCAGCCACCAGCCGAACAGGCCGGCCGCTATCACGACCGCCCCCATCAACAGGGCCGTGCGCTGCTGGAGGCTGCGGAGCAGGTCCTCGGTGGAGCTGAGCTCCTGGGCGACCTGCACCCCGCCCTGGCCGCGCCCGAGCGCGACGGTCGCGACCCGGTAGACGTCACCGCCGACGTCGACGTTCTTGTGCTCCACCAGCTTGGCGGCCTTGGCGCTCTCGGCGATCTTGCGGTCGTCGGCGCCCACGGGCAGCGGCGGGTTGGAGTGGTCGACGACCGTGCCGCCGGGACCGAGCACCTGCACGACCGTGCGAGCGGGCCGGATGATGTCGTCCCGCGGGGTGTCGTGGTCCTTGTCGGAGATGGCGAAGTCGTCCGGCATCAGCTGCTTCTGGCTGACCTGGTCCCGCAGGTCAGCCACGACCTGGGCGAACACGGTCTGCTGGTCCACGCGCACCAGGCGGGCGGCGGCGTCGTAGCTCAGGAAGCCGACCAGGACGGTGACACCGGCGGCGACGGCCGCGAACGACAGGGTGAAGGTCGTCCGCAGCGAGGACACCTTGCGCAGCCGGGCCCGCAGCCGCAGCCGACGGCGCAGCCCGGGTGGCAGCCGGTGCCACAGGCGCATCCAGAACCCGACGTCCGCGTCGGCGCCGGAACGGGCTGGTGGAGGCACCTAGTCCTCCCTCAGGACGTACCCCACGCCGCGTACCGTGTGGATGAGCGCCGGTGCGCCCGGCTCGTCGAGCTTGCGCCGCAGATAGCCCACGTAGACGGCGAGGTTCTTGGATCCGGGGCCGAAGTCGTAACCCCAGATGCGGTCATAGATGGTGGCGTGGTCGAGGACGATGCCGGCGTTGCGGGCGAGCAGTTCCAGCAGGTCGAACTCGGTGCGGGTGAGTTCCAGCTCGCGCTCGCCGCGCCAGGCCCGCCGAGCCTGCACGTCCATGCGGAGCCCGGCGACGGACACCTGGCCGGTGGGGGTCTTGTCCTCTTCCCTGGGGGCCTCGAAGGAGCCGCCGTTGGTGCGGCGCAGCAGGGCCCGGAGCCGGGCGAAGACCTCCTCGATGTCGAACGGCTTGACGACGTAGTCGTCGGCGCCCGCGTCCAGGCCGGCGATGCGGTCGGCGGTCTCGACGAGTGCGGTGAGCATCAGGATGGGCGTGCGGTCGCCCTCGGCGCGCAGCACGCGGCACACCTGGAGGCCGTCGATGCCGGGCATCATCACATCGAGGACGAGCACGTCGGGGCGGCTGCGGTGGGCCTGGGCGAGGGCCTCCACCCCGTCGGCCACGGCGGTCACCTGGTAACCCTCCAGTGTCAGTGCACGTTCCAGGGCATGGCGGATGGCGCGGTCGTCCTCAGCGAGCAGCACTGTCTGGGTCACGCCCCCAGTCTGCCAAGGTCACGGAGGTGCACCAGCGGGTGGGTGGAGCGGCGAGGGGGCTTCTTACCCGCCTCTCACCGCCCGGAACGCGGTGACTTACCTGGTCGGGCCAGCGTGTCGGCCATGTCACGCCGCCGCGCGCCCCTTGCGGGAGGGGACGCGGAGGGCCGTCGAGGCGGGCCGCGACACAGCGGCTGCGGGCGTCGACCGACGGGGGCCCGTCACCGGGCACCACGCGCCGAGCTCCCGGTTCCGCCGCGTCCCCGAGCCCACCCGGCCCGCCATCCCAGGGCGTGGCCGGGTGACGGTCCGCCCGACCGGTCCCGGATCCCCCCGGTCCGGAGACCGGCCGACGCGCACGGGTGGGCCGGTACGGCACGACGGCGGCGGCCCACCCTCACCCACGCCCAGGGCCCCGCCGGGTACCGTCCGGCCCGCCCGTTTCTCTCAGCCGCGCAGGGCGGCCAGCTGCTCCTCGAAGGGGACCACCCGGAAGCCGTGCGAGACGGTCGCACCGCGGCCGTCCCGAGCAGGCGCCCCCTCGCCGTCCGCCCCGGCCGCGCTCTCCGCTGCGGCCGGTCCCCGGTGGGCACCGGCAGGCTCCGCCACGGACCCGGTGGTCTCGGCGAAGGAGCCGCGCGGCTCAGGTGCGGAAGGGGTGGGGACCGTCCCGTACAGCCCCTCGCCGGGGGACCCCGCGCCCATCAGCCCGGCCAGCTCCCCCGCCGCCCGTTCGATCCGTTCCGGCAGGCCCTCCGCGCCCCAGTCCTCCGACGCCGCGTAGACGCCCGTCGGGGCGACCACCGCGCGCAGGTAGGAGAAGAGCGGACGCAGCGCGTGGTCCAGGACCAGGGAGTGGCGGGCGGAGCCGCCGGTCGCGGCGATCAGGACCGGCTTGCCCACCAGCGCGTCCTTGTCCAGCACGTCGAAGAAGGACTTGAACAGCCCGCTGTACGACGCCGAGAACACCGGCGTGACGACGATCAGCCCGTCCGCCTCCGTCACGGCCTCGAGTGCGGCGGCCAGCGCCCGGCCCGGAAAACCGTTCGTGAAGTTGTGCGCGATCTCCACGGCGAGGTCCCGCAACTCCACGACCCGCACCGACACCGGCGCCCTGTCCTCCACCGCGGCGGCCAGCCGGTCCGCGAGCAGCCGCGTGGACGACGGCACGCTCAGCCCCGCCGAGACGACGACGAGCTTCATACGGTGCTCACCCCTTCCGCGGCGGACTTCTCCGCGCTCTCCTCCGCGCTCTTGCCGGCCTCCTCGGCGGCCAGCAGCGAGGCGTGCGTCGGCGCCTCCGGCACCCCGGCCGGCCGGTCCTTCGCGAACTCCTTCCGCAGCACCGGCACGACCTCCTCGCCGAGCATGTCGAGCTGCTCCAGCACGGTCTTCAGCGGCAGTCCCGCGTGGTCCATCAGGAACAGCTGCCGCTGGTAGTCCCCGGCGTACTCGCGGAAGGACAGCGTCCGCTCGATCACCTGTTGCGGCGAGCCGACGGTCAGCGGCGTCTCGGCCGTGAAGTCCTCGAGGGACGGCCCGTGCCCGTAGACGGGCGCGTTGTCGAAGTACGGGCGGAACTCGCGCACCGCGTCCTGCGAGTTGCGGCGCATGAACACCTGGCCGCCCAGACCCACGATCGCCTGCTCGGGCGTGCCGTGCCCGTAGTGGGCGAAGCGCTCCCGGTAGAACTCGACCATGCGCTTGGTGTGGTCGGCGGGCCAGAAGATGTTGTTGTGGAAGAACCCGTCGCCGTAGAAGGCCGCCTGCTCGGCGATCTCCGGGGAGCGGATGGAGCCGTGCCAGACGAACGGCGGTACGCCGTCCAGCGGGCGCGGCGTGGAGGTGAAGCCCTGCAGCGGTGTGCGGAACTTGCCCTCCCAGTTCACCACGTCCTCGCGCCACAGCCGGCGCAGCAGCGCGTAGTTCTCGATGGCGAGGTTGATGCCCTGCCGGATGTCCTGGCCGAACCACGGATACACCGGCCCGGTGTTGCCGCGCCCCATCATCAGGTCCACCCGGCCGTCCGCGAGGTGCTGGAGCATCGCGTAGTCCTCGGCGATCTTCACCGGGTCGTTGGTGGTGATCAGGGTGGTGGACGTGGAGAGGATCAGCTTCTCGGTGCGCGCGGCGATGTAGCCGAGCATCGTGGTCGGGGACGACGGCACGAACGGCGGGTTGTGGTGCTCACCCATCGCGAAGACGTCGAGGCCCACCTCCTCCGCCTTCAGCGCGATGGCGACCATGGCCTTGATCCGCTCACGCTCGGTCGGCGTCCGGCCCGTCGTCGGGTCCGGCGTGACATCGCCGACGCTGAAGATCCCGAACTGCATGGTCGCTCACCCTCCAGGTTGTTTACGATTCAACTACACCCCCAAACGGGTCCACCCCTCTCTCTATTCCTGCACTGTCAGTGGCCCCCCGTACGATCCGGACATGGCCGCCCCACGCCGTGACACCCGAGGCATCGTCGACGCGGCGGAGCTCTTCGCACGCGTGGACTTCCGCCGCCGCGAACCGGCCGCACCCCTGCGGCCGTACCTGGAGCACTACTGGCTGATCGACTGGGACCTGACCCGGCCGTACGCCTCACACGTGGTGCCGCACCCGTCCGTGAACATCGTCTTCCAGCAGTACGAGGACAGGGAGCCCTGCGCCGAGATCGCCGGCATCGGTCTGGAGCTCTTCACCCAGAAACTGGAGGGAAAGGGCCGGGTCTGCGGCATCCAGTTCCGCCCGGGCGGCTTCCGCCCCTTCTTCCCCGACCGGCCGGTGTCACAGTGGACGGGCAAGCGGATCCCGCTCCCGGAAGCCGACGTGGACGCCGTCCTCGCCCCCGACGACGAGGACGCCCGCGTCGCCGCCCTGGACACCTTCCTCCTGAACCTCGCCCCCCGCCCCGACCCCCAGGCCGACCTCGCCATGGCTCTGGTCGACCGCATCCGCACGGACCGCACGATCCGCCGCGTCACCGACTTCGCCCGGTCGCAGGGCATGTCCGTACGGGTCATGCAGCGCCTGTTCGCCGCGTACGTGGGCGTGGGCCCGAAGTGGGTGATCCTGCGCTACCGCATCCACGAGGCCCTGGAACGCGCGGAGACCGAGAGCGCGGTGGACTGGGCGGGCCTGGCGGCCGACCTGGGCTACGCGGACCAGGCCCACCTGGTGAGGGACTTCACGGCGACGGTGGGGGTACCTCCCACGGCCTACGGCCGGCACAGCCCCCGTCAGTCCCCTCCGCCCCCTCCGGCTCCCTAGAAGGCGTACTCGTCCCCCGTCTCCAGAGCGAGCACGTGCTGCCGGTCGCCGGCGGGGTCCCGGTCGGCGGCGTCGCCGTCGCGCAGGGTGTCGACCTCCAGCCGCACCTCGGCCGGTGCCCCCTCAAGGCCCACCCGCAGCCGGATCTCCCGGCCCACACCGCCCCCCGGGAGCGGACCCGTCCCGCACCACACCGTGCTCGGATCGGCCACCGCACAGCCCTGAGGCAACTGCTGCGCGCCGTCCAGGGCTCGCGAGAAGTGCAGCCGTACGGTCGCACCGGCGACGGCGGCCCAGCCGTCGTTGCGCGGGGTGAGGCGTACGTCGGCCCGGCCGCCGCTCAGGGACACATACCCGTGAGAGGCGAGGGCGATCCTGGGCCCTGTCACCGCCGCCACGGCGGGCACGGCGGCACCCACCGCCAGGGCCGTGCCCAGCACACCTGCGATCCGCTTCCGCATACGTCACTTCCTCCGCGTCGGCCCCCGCACATCACCGCATGTATGCCACGCCGACGACAGGACAGGCGCCGCCGGGCAGGTGAGGCGAGGAAGCCGAAGGGATCGCCGGGCCCACGGGAAACGGCGTGCGAAGGTGGCCGCATGCTGATCCTTCGCTCCGCCGCCCTGTTCCTCCTCGCAGCGCTGTTCGAGATCGGCGGCGCCTGGCTCGTCTGGCAGGGCGTGCGCGAACACCGCGGATGGCTGTGGATCGGCGCGGGCGTGATGGCCCTCGGCGTCTACGGCTTCGTCGCCACCTTCCAGCCGGACGCCCACTTCGGCCGCGTCCTGGCGGCGTACGGCGGTGTCTTCGTGGCCGGTTCACTGGCGTGGGGCATGGTGGCGGACGGCTACCGCCCCGACCGCTGGGACGTGACCGGTGCGCTGATCTGTCTCGCCGGAATGGCCGTGATCATGTGGGCGCCGCGGGGCCACTGACCACGCTTCGGGCGCCCCGCCGGGCGCGTGCCCCGCCACCTATCCTGGGTCCAAGACGCTCGTACGCCCGCGTGAACGAGCAACTGCCGCACGACCGTCGAGGAGTCGCCCATGACCGCCGCAGCACCCTCCGCCGCTTCCCGCATCGCCGTCGTCACGGGCGCGAGCAGCGGAATCGGCGCCGCGACGGCCCGTCAGCTCGCGGCCGCCGGCTACCGCGTCGTCCTCACCGCCCGCCGCAAGGACCGCATCGAGGCGCTCGCCGAGGAGCTGACGAAGGCCGGCCACTCGGCGACGGCGTACGCGCTCGACGTCACCGACCGCGCGGCGGTCGACGAGTTCGCCACGGCCTTCAAGACGATCGGCGTCCTCGTGAACAACGCGGGCGGCGCGCTCGGCGCCGACCCGGTGGCGACCGGCGACCCCGAGGACTGGCGCCGGATGTACGAGACGAACGTCCTCGGCACCCTCAATGTCACCCAGGCCCTGCTCCCCGCCCTGACGGCGAGCGGCGACGGCACGGTGGTCGTCGTCTCCTCCACCGCCGGCCACGCCACCTACGAGGGCGGCGCCGGCTACGTCGCGGCCAAGCACGCCGAGCACGTCCTCGCCGAGACCCTGCGTCTGGAGATCGTGGGCACCCCGGTCCGCGTGATCGAGATCGCGCCCGGCATGGTGAAGACGGACGAGTTCTCGCTGACCCGCTTCGGCGGCGACCAGGAGAAGGCCGCGAAGGTCTACGAGGGCGTCGCCGAGCCCCTGACGGCGGACGACGTGGCCGACACGATCACCTGGGCGGTCACCCGCCCCAGCCACGTCAACATCGACCTCCTGGTGGTCCGCCCCCGCGCTCAGGCCTCGAACACCAAGGTCCACCGGGATCTGTGATGCCCGACCCCGACGCCGACCCCGACCGCACGGCGGAACAGCAGCGCCTCGCCCTGGAGAAGAAACGCGAACGCTACGTCTGGTACTACCTGGCGTACTTCCTCTTCGGCATCCACCTCGTGGCGTTCGTGATGATCTACGCCGTGCGGCACGCCAAGTAAAGAACCCAAGGGCCCCTGCCTCAGCCCTTCACGCAGACGACCTGCTTCAGCTTGGCCACGACCTCCACGAGGTCGCTCTGCTGCTCGATGACCTTCTCGATGGGCTTGTAGGCACCCGGGATCTCGTCCACGACGCCGGAGTCCTTGCGGCACTCGACGCCCCGCGTCTGGTCCTCCAGGTCCTTCGCCGTGAACCGGCGCTTGGCCGCATTGCGGCTCATGCGCCGACCGGCGCCGTGGGAAGCGGAATTGAAGGCGAGCTCGTTGCCGAGGCCCTGCACGATGTACGAACCCGTGCCCATCGAGCCCGGGATGATCCCGTACTCGCCGTGGCCGGCACGGATCGCGCCCTTGCGGGTGACGAGCAGGTCCATGCCCTCGTACCGCTCCTCGGCCACATAGTTGTGGTGGCAGGAGATCTCCGGCTCGAACGTCGGCTTCGCCTTCTTGAACTCCTTGCGGATCACGTCCTTCAGGAGCGCCATCATGATCGTGCGGTTGTACTTGGCGTACTCCTGCGCCCAGAACAGGTCGTTGCGGTAGGCCGCCATCTGCGGGGTGTCCGCCACGAAGACGGCGAGGTCACGGTCGACCAGGCCCTGGTTGTGCGGGAGTTTCTGGGCCACGCCGATGTGGTGCTCGGCGAGTTCCTTGCCGATGTTGCGGGAGCCGGAGTGGAGCATCAGCCAGACGGAACCGTCTGTATCTGTGCACACCTCGACAAAATGGTTCCCGGATCCAAGCGTTCCCATCTGCTTGAGGGCCCGCTCCTCACGGAACCTCACCGCCTCGGCCACCCCACCGAACCGCCCCCAGAACTCCCCCCACCCCGAGGTGGCGAACCCGTGCAGTCGCCCCGGATCCACCGGGTCGTCATGCATCCCCCGCCCCACCGGAATCGCCTGCTCGATCTTCGAGCGCAGTCGCGACAGATCCCCCGGCAGGTCGTTCGCCGTCAGTGACGTCTTCACGGCCGACATCCCGCAGCCGATGTCCACCCCCACCGCCGCCGGGCACACCGCGTCCCGCATCGCGATCACCGAGCCGACCGTCGCGCCCTTGCCGTAGTGGACGTCCGGCATGACCGCCAGGCCCTCGATCCACGGCAGCGTCGACACGTTCCGCAGCTGCTGCATCGCGGCGTCCTCGACCGTCGCCGGATCCGTCCACATGCGGATCGGGACCTTCGCCCCCGGCACCTCTACGTACGACATATCGTCCTCAATCCCCCGGAATCACAACAGAAGTCTGTAAACGCAAAAACCGGCGCCAAGGTCGACGTAAAGGACAACGGACCGGCGTCCACGGCAGTGCGTGCGATACACATTGTCTCCAGGGGTCCGCCCCGTGCGGCAACCGAATAACCAGCGGCCCCACCCCGCGGAACACCGTCGAGAGGAGCCTCACCGTGCAGCGGAAGGCGTACGTACCGGGCGCCGCCGTGCTCCTCGCGGCCCTGTTGGCCGCCTGCACCGGCGGTTCCGGCAGTGGTGGCCGGGCCACGGACCCCAAGGCCGGTTCCACCACGAGCGCCGCCGCGCCGCAGCCGGGCAAGTACCGCACCCTCGCCGACGCCTGCGGTGCGGTCGGCCATGACACCCTCGACTCGCTCCTGCCGGGCCTGAAGCAGATAGCGGACCAGGAGCAGCGCGACAAGGCGTACCAGGGCGAGGCCGCCCTCACCTACAACAACGACCGTCGCTCGGGCTGCCGTTGGAAGGCGGAGTCCCCCGACGCCACGGACCATCTGTTCGTCGACTTCGAGCGGGTGGTGTCGTACGACAACACGGTCTCCGACGACGACGCCGCCCACCAGGTCTACGTCACCAAGGAACTGGCCGCGCATCTTCCCGAGCCCGGTGCCGGGGCCGGTGCCAGTTCTGGCTCCAGCTCCAGCTCGGGTTCCAGTTCGAGCCCGGGTGGTGGTTCCGGCTCCGGTTCCTCCGCGTCCCCGTCCGCCGCCGGCGCCAGTGGCAGTTCCAAGCCCTCCGCATCGGCCTCCGGATCCCCCTCCGGCAGTCCCTCCGTCACCGGAACCCCGGCCGATCTGCAGCCCCGCACACTCGACGACCTCGGCGACGAGGCGTTCATCGACGACCAGCTGAGCACCGCCCAGCAGCGGACCGTGACTGTGGTGTTCCGCACGTCCAACGTGATCGTGACCATCGAGTACGACGAGCAGCCGACCACCCCCGGAACCACCCCGAGCAGCAAGGACATGCAGGACAAGGCCAGGAAACTGGCCGGACAGCTGGCCGGCTCGCTCGGCTGACGGACGCCCTCGCACCGCCCCCGCGAGGGAACCGAACCTCACCCCGCATGCGTCCCCACCGCGTACCGTGGCCCCTCGGAACCGTTCCGACCGCACGACCACGAGCGTCACAAGCGTCATGAGTGAAGGAACCATGCACCGACCTGCACAGCGAGACCAGAACGATCACAGCGATCAGGGCGAGCGCCGGCCGGGCCGGCGGGGTTCGCGCGTGAGCCGCCTCCTCGTCTGCGCGGCGGCCGTCCCGGTGGTGCTCGTCGCCGCCGGTTGTTCCTCGGGCTCCTCCGGTTCGGGCTCGGGCGGTGACGCGAAGCCGCAGGCGCAGGAGTCGAGCGCGCAGCCGTCGAAGAGCGCGTCGGCGAACGCGGTGCAGGCCGCCGCGTACGCGACGCTGCCCCAGCCGTGCTCGGTGCTGTCGCAGAAGACCCTGGGCGACCTGGTCCCGCAGGGTGTGAAGTCCGGCAAGGCGGGCTCGACGGACGACGCGAAGACGCGGTCCAGCTGCTCGTGGAGCAGTCTGCAGAACAACGGCGTCAAGGGCTCCCAGTTCCGCTGGCTGAACGTCTCCCTGCTGCGCTTCGAGTCGGACGCCACGCGTGGTGACGGCAACAAGCTGGCGCAGCAGTACTACGACCAGCAGGTGCAGGACGCCAAGGCGGTCGAGGGAGCGAAGAACACGAAGGCGGTTCCGGTTTCCGGGGCGGGCGACGCGGCGACGGCCGTGGCGTACGACCTGAACAAGAAGGAAGGCGACTTCAAGCAGCAGACGGTGGTGGCGCGCGTGGAGAACGTCGTGGTCACCGTCGACTACAACGGCGCGGGCCTGGCCGGCGACAAGACGCCGAACGCGGACGACCTGACCAAGGCGGCGGAGAACGCCGTCAAGGAGGTGGTGTCCGCGGTGTCGGCGGCGAACGGCGACGGCGGAAAGGCGGGGGGCGGGTCTCCGTCGCAGGGGGCGTCGAAGAGCGCCTCGCCGTCGAAGTCCGCGTCGGCGTCGTCGTCCGCGTCGGCGAGCCCCGGGAAGAGCGGGTCCCCGTCGGCGTCCGCCTCGCCGAAGAGCTGAGCCGGCCGCCGCGGAACGCTTGGCGCGCAGGGCGGTCGCGGGGGCCGGTCCGGTGCGTGTGTGGGGTCTCCCCATACCGGCCACCCGTTCACCGCACGCGTGTGCCACCCTGTTGCGCGCAACAACAGGCACTGGGAGGGGAGTACAGGTGGCCGCGCCACTGCAGTTGACACGGATGCACCGGGTTCTCATCGGTGTGGTCGTCACCGGTGCTGTCATCATCGCCGGGATCGGCTTCGCGGGCTCGTACGCGGCCGTTCGTGAGCTGGCCATCAAGAAGGGCTTCGGGAACTTCAGTTACGTGTTCCCGGTCGGCATCGACGCGGGCATCTGTGTGCTGCTGGCTCTGGACCTGCTCCTGACGTGGATCCGCATCCCCTTCCCGCTGCTGCGTCAGACGGCGTGGCTGCTGACGGCGGCGACGATCGCGTTCAACGGTGCGGCGGCGTGGCCGGACCCGCTGGGTGTGGGCATGCACGCGGTGATCCCGGTGCTGTTCGTGGTCGCGGTCGAGGCGGCCCGGCATGCGATCGGCCGGATCGCGGACATCACGGCGGACAAGCACATGGAGGGCGTCCGTCTGACCCGCTGGCTCCTCTCGCCGGTCCCGACGTTTCTGCTGTGGCGGCGGATGAAGCTGTGGGAGCTGCGGTCGTACGACCAGGTGATCAAGCTGGAGCAGGAACGTCTCGTCTACCAGGCGCGCCTGCGCTCCCGCTTCGGCCGGGCGTGGCGTCGTAAGGCCCCGGTGGAGTCGCTGATGCCGCTGAGGCTGGCGAGGTACGGCGTCCCGCTGGCGGAGACGGCGTCGGCGGGCCTGGCGGCGGCGGGCATCGAACCGGCGCTGATACCCTCGGCGCCGCAGCTGAGCGCCGCTGCGGGCAGTCGTGGTGCCGGGGCGGCACCGGCCCCGCAGCCGGCCGCACCGCTCGGCGGGCAGCGCCCCCAGCTCGAGGGCGACCCCGGGTATCCGGGATACGAGGAGCCGGACGACCAGAGCCCCTGGTTCCAGGCCCCACGCCAGGTGGACTACCACGGCGACTACGACCCGACGTACGAGCCGGAGCCCCCGTACGACGACTGGTACGAGGAGCAGCACGCGGAGCAGTTCGAGCAGACCGTCCCGCAGAAGTTCCAGGCGCCCGTCCCGCAGGGCTTCCAGCAGTCCGGCCCGCAGGGGCCCCCGCAGCCCTCCCCCGAGGACACCGGCAGCTTCCCCATCCCCGTCGGCCCGAACCGCACCCGGGAACTCGGCGAGGGCGGCGGCACCCCCCAGCCGGAGCCGACCGAGGAGGACTACTACCAGGTCTTCCGCAAGTCGATAGACGGCAGCTTTCCCACCCCGCACCAGTTCGCCGACGCGGTGGAGGCGACCTACGGCACCACTCTCCCCGCCCGTGAGGCCGACCGCATGGTCAACCGCTTCACGAACCGCTTCAACGCGGAACTGGAAGAGGACCACATCGCATAGAGCGGGAGTGGACTGACGTACCACGACGGGGGGCGCCCGGTGACACCGGGCGCCCCCCGTCACATGTACAAGGAGACTAGGCGCCGAGCAGCTTGCGCACCCGGTCCTGGCCCACCGCGAGCAGCAGCGTGGGCAGGCGCGGGCCGGTGTCGCGGCCGACGAGCAGGTGGTAGAGGAGCGCGAAGAACGACCGCTGGGCCGTCTTGATCTCCGGCGGCAGCTCCTTCGGCGTGGCGTCGGCGGAGAATCCGGCCTGCACCTTCGGTACGCCGTAGACGAGATGCGTCAGCCCGTCCAGCGACCAGTGCTCCTCCAGGCCGTCGAGCAGCAGCCGGATCGACTGCTGGGAGGGCTCGTCGAGGGACTTCAGCAGCTCGACGTCGGGCTCGTCGCGGACGATGGTGCGCTGGTCGGCGGGGACGTGGGTGTTGATCCACGCCTCGGCCTTGTCGTACCGGGGGCGGGCCTCGTCGAGCGAGGCCAGCGGGTTGGCCGGGTCGAGGTCGGACAGGATGCGCAGCGCCTGGTCCTGGTGGCCGGCGGTGATGTCGGCGACGGACGCGAGGGTGCGGTACGGCAGCGGGCGGGGCGTCTTCGGCAGCTCACCGGCGGCGGTGCCCACCGCGCGCGTGTACGCGGCGACGTCGCCCGGGAGGGCGGAGCCGTCGGCGACCTTGCCCGCGAGCTTGTCCCACTCGTCGTAGAGGCGCTGGATCTCCTGGTCGAAGGCGATCTTGAAGGACTGGTTGGGCCTGCGGCGGGCGTACAGCCACCGCAGGATCTGCGGCTCCATGATCTGCAGGGCGTCGGCCGGGGTCGGGACGCCACCGCGCGAGGACGACATCTTCGCCATGCCGGAGATGCCGACGAAGGCGTACATGGGCCCGATGGGCTGCTTGCCGCCGAAGATCCCGACGATCTGCCCGCCGACCTGGTACGACGACCCGGGGGACGAGTGGTCGACGCCGCTCGGCTCGAAGATCACGCCCTCGTAGGCCCAGCGCATCGGCCAGTCGACCTTCCAGACCAGCTTGCCGCGGTTGAACTCGCTCAGCCGGACCGTCTCGGAGAAGCCGCACGCGGTGCAGGTGTACGTCATCTCGGTCGAGTCGTCGTCGTATGCGGTGACCGTGGTGAAGTCCTTGCCGCACTCGCCGCAGTAGGGCTTGTACGGGAAGTAACCGGCGGCGCCGGAGCTGCCGTCGTCCTCGGAGGCGGCGCCCGAGCCCTCCTCGGCCTCCAGCTCGGCCTCGTCGACGGGCTTCTGCTGCTGCTTCTTGGCGGGCTTCGGCTTGGTGCGGTACTGGGCGAGGATCGCGTCGATGTCGCCGCGGTGCCTCATCGCGTGCAGGATCTGGTCCCGGTACGCGCCGGAGGTGTACTGCGCGGTCTGGCTGATGCCGTCGAACTCCACGCCCAGCTCGGCGAGCGAGGCGATCATAGCGGCCTTGAAGTGCTCGGCCCAGTTCGGGTACGCCGAGCCCTTCGGGGCCGGGACGGAGGTGAGCGGCTTGCCGATGTGCTCGGCCCACGACTCGTCCACGCCCGCGACACCGGCCGGCACCTTCCGGTACCGGTCGTAGTCGTCCCAGGAGATCAGGTGCCGCACCTCGTAGCCGCGCCGGCGGATCTCGTCGGCGACCAGGTGCGGGGTCATGACCTCGCGCAGGTTCCCCAGGTGGATGGGGCCGGACGGCGAGAGTCCGGACGCGACGACGACCGGTTTGCCCGGGGCCCGACGCTCCGACTCCTCGATGACCTCATCCGCGAAACGGGAGACCCAGTCGGTGGTCTCGGTGCTCTGAGCCACGATCGGCACGTCCTCTTTTTCTGAAGGTTCTCCACGAGCAGCCGGTACGGTCGCACGGCTGACCGCTCCATTGTCCCAGGCTGCGGCACATCCACGAAAACGCCTTTTCAACGCGTTGGACGGGCGGACGGGGCCCGCCGTTCACCCGGCGAGAGGAAAATTCGCTTTACCCCCCATGGGATACTGGCCGTGTCTATCCATCCCCACGAGGAGAACGGCACCCATACCTATGGCCTCGGTCACGTCCCTCACGTCCGCCGTCCACCAGCGCCTCGCGTCCGCCCTCTCGGCTGCCCTGCCCGAGGCCGCCGACGCGGACCCGCTGCTGCGACGCAGCGACCGGGCGGACTTCCAGGCCAACGGGATCCTGGCGCTGGCGAAGAAGGCGAAGGCGAACCCGCGGGAGCTGGCGACACAGGTCGTCGGCCAGGTGGTCACCGGTGACGTGATCGGGACCGTCGAGGTCTCGGGCCCCGGCTTCCTCAACATCACGGTCACGGACAAGGCGATCACCGAGAACCTCGCCGCCCGCGCCGCCGACCCCGAGGGCCGCCTCGGCGTGCCGTACACCGAGCGGCCGGGCACCACGGTGATCGACTACGCCCAGCCGAACGTGGCGAAGGAGATGCACGTCGGTCACCTGCGCTCCGCGGTGATCGGCGACTCGGTCGTCAAGCTGCTGGAGTTCACCGGCGAGACGGTGATCCGCCGGCACCACATCGGCGACTGGGGCACCCAGTTCGGCATGCTCATCCAGTACCTGGACGAGCACCCGCACGAGCTGGACCACAAGGCCGCCGAGGTGACGGGCGAGGAGGCGATGTCGAACCTCGACCGCCTCTACAAGGCCGCGCGCAAGCTGTTCGACTCCGACGAGGAGTTCAAGACGCGGGCGCGGCGCCGGGTGGTCGACCTGCAGGCCGGCGACCCGCACACGCTCGCCATGTGGCAGAAGTTCGTCGACGAGTCGAAGATCTACTTCTTCTCGGTCTTCGAGAAGCTGGACATGGAGATCCGGGACCCCGACATCGTCGGCGAGTCCGGCTACAACGACATGCTGGCCGAGACCTGCCGCCTCCTGGAGGAGTCGGGCGTCGCCGTCCGCTCCGAAGGGGCGCTCTGCGTCTTCTTCGACGACATCAAGGGCCCCGACGGCAAGCCGGTCCCGCTGATCGTGCAGAAGTCGGACGGCGGCTACGGCTACGCGGCGACGGACCTGTCCGCGATCAGGGACCGCGTCTTCAACCTGAAGGCGAACTCGATCATCTACGTCGTGGACGCCCGCCAGTCGCTGCACTTCAAGATGGTCTTCGAGACCGCGCGGCGGGCCGGCTGGCTGAACGACGACGTGAAGGCGTACCAGCTCGCCTTCGGCACGGTCCTCGGCAAGGACGGCAAGCCGTTCAAGACCCGTGAGGGCGAGACGGTGCGGCTGGTGGACCTGCTGGACGAGGCGATCGACCGCGCCTCGTCCGTCGTCCGGGAGAAGGCGCAGGACCTGTCCGAGGAGGAGATCGCCGAGCGGGGTGCCCAGGTGGGCATCGGCGCGGTGAAGTACGCGGACCTGTCGACGTCGGCGAACCGGGACTACAAGTTCGACCTGGACCAGATGGTGTCGCTGAACGGTGACACGTCCGTGTACCTGCAGTACGCGTACGCCCGTATCCAGTCGATCCTGCGCAAGGCCGGCGACGTACGGCCGTCGGCGCACCCGGAGCTGGCTCTGACGGACGCGGAGCGTGCGCTCGGCCTGCACGTGGACGCCTTCGCGGAGACGGTGGCGGAGGCGGCGGCGGAGTACGCCCCGCACAAGATGGCGGCGTACCTCTACCAGCTGGCGTCCCTGTACACGTCGTTCTACGACAAGTGCCCGGTCCTGAAGGCCGAGACCCCCGAGCAGGTGGAGAACCGCCTGTTCCTGTGCGACGTCACGGCCCGGACGCTGCACGAGGGGATGGCGCTGCTGGGGATCCGGACGCCCGAGCGGCTCTGACCCCCGGCACCCACCGTCACACGGAAGGCCGCGGCCCGTCCTCCCCCCCGTGGGAGGACGGGCCGCGGCCTTGTGGACAGCACCCCTCAGGACCCCTCAGGACCCCTCAGGACTCTCAGGACTCCTCAGGCCCCCGCGGGCAGCCGTTGTCAGGCGTAGTGGTCGGCGAACCTCTTGAAGGCGGCCTTGGTGTCCCTTCCGGCGATTCCGTCGATCTTGCCCTTGTAGCCGCCGTACTTCTTCAGCATGCGCTGCAGCGCCTTCACCGTGTCGCTTCCGACGACACCGTCGATCTTCTTGTTGTAGCCCCAGTACTTGTGCAGGTAGCGCTGCATCGCCTTCCAGCTCTCGGTGCCGAGCAGGCCGTCGATCTTGCCCGTGTAGCCCCAGTTCTCCTTCAGCACCCGCTGGATACCCTTGGCCTCCTTGGTGTTGAGGCCCAGGTTGTCCACCGACTGCGCGGAGACGTCCTGGGCGCTCACCGCCGGCTTGGCGGCCGGCGCGGGGGCCGCGAAGCCGGCGGTCGCACCCGCGAGGCTTCCGGCGGCGATCCCGGCGACGGCGGTGGCGGCAACGAGGGTCCTGGCCATGAGGTTCGGTCGCATGCGTGTCCCTTTCGGGTGATCGGGCGGCGTCCGACGTGGTGGGCGCCGCTGACGACTCGAGAGTGCGGGGTCGGCGGCGAGGTCCGCCACGAGCACCGCCGAATTGACGTCCTCGCGGGACGTCCCAGGCTCTGACCTGCGGGGATGCGCCCTCTCAGGACGCCTGGCCGGGACGCTTCGACGGCCCGTCGGCGGGGACGGCTCGGGCGGGCGGGTGGCCTGTTCGGTGCCGGGACGGGAACCGGTATGTGGGGCACGCCGTGAGAGTTCATGCAGAATGCGGCGGAAACAGGGACCCATCGGCCAGGGTCCCGGGACGCGAGTAGGGGGAACATGTCCCGTTGGAAAGCGCTGCCCGCAGATCTGGATCCGCGTGTGCGGCAGTTGGTGGTGCGATTACGGCGGCTGAAGGACCACGGCGATCTGAGCATGCACCGGCTGGCCGCGAAGACCGGCTACAGCCAGAAGTCGTGGGAGCGGTATCTGAACGGCAGGTCGCTGCCGCCCCGGGAGGCCGTGGAGGCGTTGGCCCAGGTGGGCGGCGAGGAGCCGACACGGCTGCTGGTGCTGCACGAACTGGCCGCGGAGGCCTGGGAGAAGCGGCGGCGGGGCGCGACCGGGGCGGAGGCGGACGAAGAGGCCGCTTCGGAGACGGAGGCGGACGAAGAGTTCACTTCGGAGACGGAAGCAGAAGGGGGCGAGGAGACCCCGTCCCCGGCGGACGGCAAGACGGCGCGACCGCACGGACGTTCGTTGCGCATCGCGGTGGCGGCCGGGGCCGTGGCCCTCGCACTGGCCATCGTCTCGGCGGTCCTCCTGGTGGTCCGCCTCACGGACCACGGCACGGACAACCGAGCGGCGACGCCCCGGCCCGCGTCGTCCGCCGGGTCCTTTCCGACGTCGGGGTCGGCGCCCTCGTACACCTGCCGCATCCAGCGGATCGACGGCCACTGGTATGCGGGCAACAGCCGTACGCACGACGCGATCCTGGCCCAGGGCCTGGCGGGGCCGGACGTGGCCGAGGCGCAGTGTCTGCTGCGCCGGGCGGGCTTCGCCCCGGGTGGTGTCGACGGCGTCTACGGTCCGCTGACCGAGCGTGCGGTCAAGGACCTGCAGAAGCGGGCCGGCCTGCCCGCGGACGGCATCGTCGGACCGCACACCTGGAAAGCGCTGCGCAAATGACCCGGCCGACGGGGGCGCGGGGGACGACGTCTCCGGAACGGACGCGGCTGGTCGCCGAACTGCGCGAGCTGAAGGCACGCACCGGCCTGAGCCTGGCCCGCCTCGAGGAGCGCACCCCCTACAGCAAGTCGTCCTGGGAGCGCTATCTCAACGGCAAGACGCTGCCGCCGCGCCAGGCCGTACTGGACCTGTGCCGCCTCGCCGACGAACCCGCCGGTCGCTGTCTGGCCCTGTGGGAGCTGGCGGAGTCGGAGGCGAGCGGACGCGCACGGGAGGAGGGGCCCGCCACGGCCCCGGCACCGCAGTCGCCCCCACCGGCGCCTCCCGCTTCCTCCCCCTCCCCGGACGCGGACACGGCAAGGGCCACGGACGGGAACCCGGACGGGGACACGGCGGAGGCCGCGAACACCCGCCGGGACCCGGCGGAAGAAACCGGCCACGCCATCCGGAAGGGCACGGCCACCGCGCTGCTCGCCGCCGTATGCGCCCTCGCCACCGGAGCCGTCGCCCTGGCCCTCTTCCTCCTGCCGCACCCCGGCGGCGCGCCACGACCGTCCCCGCCCGCACCCGCGCCCGTGCTCGCCCCGCTCTGCCGGGGCGCCGCCTGCGAGGGCGGGGACCCGCTGGCCCTGCACTGCGGTCCCCACCCGGACACCCTGGCGTCGCACCACACCATCGCCGGCGTCGGCATGGAACTGCGCTATAGCGTGGGGTGCGGCGCGAGTTGGGCCCGGATGTGGGGCGCCCACATCGGCGACCGGATCGAGGTGACCACCGAAGGGCGTACCCAGTCCGCCCGGGTCAAGGACACCGACGATGCCCAGCTCTACGTCTACACCCCCATGACCGCCACCCGCGCCGGCACCGCCGTCCGAGCATGCTTCCGACCGGCGCAGGGCGGGCAACCGGAGTGCTTCGAGGGCCGCGTGACGGCGCGGTAGCTACTCGCGCACCGCTTCGAACTCACACCACACCACCTTGCCCGGGTCCCGCTCCCCCACCCCCCACTTGTCCGAGAGCGCCGCCACCAGCAGCAGCCCCCGGCCGCCCCCCTCCGCCTCCAGCGGAATGCGCGGCTCACCCGGGCCGCTGTCGTGCACCTCCACCCGCAGCACCGCGCCGTCGTACCGCAGGAACACCCGGAAGCAACGGCCCGGCGGCACCCCGTGCACCAGCGCGTTCGTCGCCAACTCGCTGACACACAACAGCACGTCGTCGCTCCGCTCGGCCTGCGCCAGTCCCCAGCCGGCCAGCGCCTCGCAGGCGAACTGCCGCGCGGCCGGGACGGATCGGCGTTCCCGCCGGAAGAACCTCTCGCGCAGCGGCGGGAGTTGGATCATCTCGTTCACGAGACGAGTGTTGCGGAGAGTCACTACCGTGGATCACTGAGTGAACCCGTACCAATTTTTTGTACGGGTTCGTTCGAGGTCGCGCACGAGCACGGGTGGGGAGTGGGACCAGCATGACCTCCAGGAAGCCTCCACGGAAGAAGAACGTCTCGGCCATGAAGATGCTGGGCGTCCAACTGGGCACGGCACGGCGTGCGGCGGGGTACACGCAGGGGTCCCTGGCCAGGGAGCTGATGGTCGACGAGGAGACCATCGCGTCGATCGAGCAGGGGCGACGGCCGCTGAAACCGGACCTGGCCGACGCGCTGGACGAACTTCTCGACACGAAGGGGTTGTTGACGGCCGGGGTGGCCAACCTCCCGGAGATCGACCAGTTCCCGATGTGGGCCGAGTTGTACATCCACCACGAGCGTGAAGCCATCTCCCTGTCGTGGTATGACGCGACGGTCCTGCCCGGCCTGCTCCAGACCGAGGACTACGCACGGGCAGTACTGCGCGAACGGGTCCCCGCGTACGACGAGGACGAGGTCGAGACCCGGACGGCAGCCCGGGTCGAGCGGCAGGAGATCCTGCATCGGAAGGTCCCGCCCACGCTCAGCTTCGTCGTGTGGGAGCCGGTGCTGTACCTGAGCATCGGCAGTCCGAGCGTGCGCAGCGAGCAGCTACGGCACCTTCGCGCAATCGCCGAACTGCCAGGACTGGCCCTGCAGTTTCTTCCGCTGAGCAGCCCGCATCACGCAGGACTCAACGGCCCCTTCACCCTCCTCGAGACCCCGGACCACCAACACCTCGCCTACACCGAGTCCCAACGCGGCAGCCAGTGGGTTTCCGACCCGGATGAGGTGTCCATCCTGGCGCGCAAATATGCGATGCTGCGAACACAAGCCCTGACGACTCACGACTCCATGGGGCTGCTCGACCGCCTGCTAGGAGATACATGAGCACCGAATCGCTTCAGTGGTTCAAGTCGACCTACAGCGGTGACGAGGGTGGCCAGTGCCTCGAAGTCGCCTACATCTGGCACAAGTCCAGCCACAGCGGCAGCGAAGGCGGCCAGTGCGTAGAGGTCGCCGCCTGCCCCCACTCGGTCCACATCCGCGACTCCAAGAACCCCACCGGCCCCACCCTCCAGATCTCCCCCGAAACCTGGGCCGCCTTCACCACCTACGCCGTCCGCTAGGACCGGTTGTCAGTGGCTGCCCCTAAAGTCACTGGCATGGCGACACTTCCCAACCTCCTGCCCAAGTTGGCGGCCGACCCCAGCGGGCGTGCGCTCGGGCTTGAGCTCCCGCCCGGGAGACTGATCGACTCCACGGACGAGGGGGCATGGCACGAGCCGCTGCTGTGGCATGCCGGGCGCCCGGCGTCCTCCGGCAACTGGGCGCGGCTGGGGGCGCTGGCCGCGCGGGCCGGGCTGCTGCGGGTGCTGGTCGACGTCGGTGACAGCGGAGGCGGGCCGGAGGCCTGGCCGTTGATGCCCGGCAGGATGTCGTATCCCGGGGATCACGACGCCGAGGAGGTGCTGGCCGAGCTGTGGGAGGACTACACCGCGGACGCGTCCGGCGTGGACGACGACCCGGAAGAGCTCGCGGAGACGCTCGCCCCCTTCGGCCGTGAGTGGCCGGGCCTGGCCCCCGCGCCCCGGCTGGAGGCGGACCCCGACGCCCGTGCCGCCGAAGTCGCGGACCACTTCCTGGACGACGGCTCCTGGTTCGAGGAGCCGCGCCTCGCCCTCGTCCCGGCCCGTCGCTCCGCGGACATCCCCGCGGCCATGGGCTGGACCGGTGCGCTCAACTACGAGAGCGACACGGCCGTCCTGTGTTCCGTGCTCCGCTCGTGGGAGGACCGCTTCGGCATACGGGTCGTCGCGCTCACCTTCGACCGGCTGGTCCTCTCGGTCGCCGCACCGCCCACCACCATGACCGAGGCGGAGGCGGTGGCCGCCGAGCACTTCGCCTTCTGCCCGGACACCATCACCCAGGGATACCACGAGACGCTGCGCGCCTACGCGGCGCACGCGGTCCTGGGCCAACGGGTCTGGTCGTTCTGGTGGGACTGAGCCGCAAGGCACGGGAAGGGGCTCAGGCCAGGCCCTTCCCCAGCCTCCGCAGCCCCTCCTCGATCTCCACGGGCGTGTGGGTGACGAAGCAGAGCCGCAGGGTCGACCGGTCGGGCGCGTCGGCGTAGAACGGCGCGCCCGGGACGTACGCCACGTCGTGTTCCACCACCCGCGGCAGCAGCGCCGTGGTGTCGTACCCCTCGGGCAGCCGCGCCCAGAGGAACATGCCGCCCGCAGGGCGGTTCCAGACCGAGCCCTCGGGCAGGGCGTCCGCGAGGCCGGCGAGCATCGTGTCCCGGCGGTCGCGGTAGACCGCGGCCACCCGGGCGACGTGCGCGTCGAGGTCGCGGTCCGCCAAGTACCGTGCGGCGGCCAGCTGGTTGACGGTCGGGGTGTGCAGATCCGCGGCCTGCTTGGCGATCGCGCAGGCCCGCCGCAGCGCCGCCGGTGCCCGCAGCCAGCCGAGCCGCAGGCCGGGGGCCATCACCTTGGAGAAGGAGCCGAGGAGGACGGCGCGGTCGTACGCGTCCTCGTACGAGGCGATCCACGGCACCCGCTCGCCCTCGAAGCGAAGCTCCCCGTACGGGTCGTCCTCGACGATCCACAGGCCGTGCCGGACGGCGGCGCCGGCGATCGCGGCGCGGCGGTCGGCGGGGAACGTGCGGCCGGTGGGGTTCTGGAACGTGGGGACGGTGTAGAGCAGCTTGGGGCGCTCCCGGCGCACGAGTTCCACCAGCGCTGCCGGGTCGAGGCCGTCCTCGTCGCCAGGGACGGCGACGACCCTGGCGCCCGCGAAGCCGAAGGACTGGAGGGCGGCGAGATAGCAGGGGTTCTCGACGAGGACCGTGTCGCCGGGCTCCAGCAGGGCGGTCGCGAGCAGGGAGAGGGCCTGCTGGGAGCCGGTGGTGACGAGCAGGTCGTCGGGGCCGGTGGCGAGGCCGCGCGCGGTGGTGCGGTCGGCGAGCGCGGCGCGCAGCGCCGGTTCGCCCTCGGTCGTCGCGTACTGGAGGGCCCGCTGCGGAGCCTCCGTCAGCACGGCCTGGAACGCGGCGGCGACGCCCTCGCTGTCGAAGAGCTCGGGGGCGGGCAGGCCGCCCGCGAAGTTGACGACTTCGGGACGCGCGGTGACGGCGAGGATGTCCCGAACGGGGGAACCGCCGACCGAGGCGACCCGGGCGGCGAGCGCGGGCTGTGGCGGACCGCTGGGCGTGCTGTCGCTGGAGGTCACGAGGGCGGCTCCTGGTGGGTGGGGCGTTCCCGGACGGAACACGTCATGTGGAACACCATTCGAAAACGGCTCGTTCGTGCACCTTAGGGATATCGCTGCCCCCTACAACAGTCTCGTTTCGCCATGCGGACGACGGTCCGTGGGCCCTAGCATGCGGCGCATGCTGCCGAGCGTGGACACGAACGACGAGTTGACAGCCATGGCCTCGGACGAGGGGGTGTTACGCCCGGCCGTGCTGCATCTGCTCGACCAGGTGGGCCTCGTCGGACTCGCGGTGCGCCGCTTCCCGGACGGGACCCTGCCCGTGTACGCCGTCGGGGGCGACATGGTGCTGAAGCTGTATCCGCGCTTCGAGGCGCGGGCGGCCGTGCGTGAGGCGCGGGTGTTGCACCACCTGTGGGGCCAACTCAAGCTGCCCACCCCGCGCCTGATCGGCACCGAGGAGTTCGTGAACGGCTGGCGGTGGGTGCTGATGTCCCGGCTGCCCGGCTGGACCCTCAACGACGTCTGGCACCGGCTGACCGCGGCGGAACAGGACCGTATCGTCACGGAGTCGGCCGAGGCGCTGGCCTCGCTGCACGGGATGTTCTGGAACCCTCTGACGGACATCGTGGGGCCGCAGGACTGGACGGCGTTCCTGCGGGAACAGCGCGCCGCTGCGGTCGAATGGCACCGTCAGCGCGGGGTCACCGAGCCCTGGCTGAGCCGGATCCCCGACTTCCTGGACTCCGTGCCGCTGCCCGCGTCCACCGAACGCGTGCTGCTGCACACCGAGTTCATGAGCGAGCACCTGACCATCGACATGCGCGGCGGGCGCGTGCTGACCGGGCTGTTCGACTTCGAGCCGGCGATGATCGGCGATCCGGCGTACGACTTCGTCAGCGCCGCCCTGTTCATCACCCGCGCCGACCCGCGCCAGCTGCGCCGCTTCTACGAGGCCTACGGACGCGCCCCGCACGACCCGGACCAGCTGATGGCGTACGCGCTGCTGCACGTCTTCAGCGATCTGCCCTTCTACCTCCACGAGCTGCCGCATCCGGCCGAACCACGTTTCGACGCGCTCGCCGAGCTGTGGTTCGGCACGGACGGCTGAGGCCCTCACCGGAGCCTGGACGGCCCGGCGTCAGGCCTTCCGGCCGCCGGCCGCGTACACGTTGATGTCGGCGTCGGTGACGTCGTTGATGTCGCGGTAGCGGACCTTCTCGATGTCGTCGAGGGTGGCGAGGTAGGCGGGGTCCACGGCCGCCGGGAGAGGTGCCGCGCCGTCCTGGTGCCAGTGGTGGACCGGGACGACGCCCGGCTCGTCCAGCGTGACGCCGGGGGTGCCGGTGAAGAACCGGGCGACCTCGTCCTTGGAGCGCAGCACGAAGGTGAAGCCGCGCTCGGTGTAGGTGCGCTGAACGGCGCGGATGTTCTCCGGGTTGAGGTCCTCGGTGAGGTGGCTGAGCACCAGCCGGCTCCCGGAGGGCAGCGCGTCCATCAGCGCGCGCACGATCGGGTACGCCTTTTCGTCCTCCACGAAGTGCAGCACCGCCACCAGCACGAGGGCGATCGGCTCGTCGAAGTCGAGGGTCCTGGCGGCCTGTTCGAGGATTCGGGCGGGGTCCTGGAGGTCGGCGTCCAGGTAGTCCGTACGGCCCTCGGGTCCGCTGGTGAGCAGGGCGCGGGCGTGCGCCAGGACGACCGGGTCGTTGTCGACGTAGACGACCCGTGAGTCGGGGTTGATGCGCTGGGCGATCTGGTGGACGTTCTCCCCGGTCGGCAGGCCGGTCCCGATGTCGAGGAACTGCCGGATGCCGTCCTCCTTCGCCAGCCGGGTCACGGCGCGGCGCAGGAAGTCGCGGTTGTGCCGGACGTCGAGGTAGCCGCGCGGGTTCGCGGCGAGCGCGGCGGCGGCGGCCGCGCGGTCCACCGGGTAGTTGTCCTTGCCGCCGAGGAAGACGTCGTAGACGCGGGCCGGATGGGCCTTGGTGGTGTCGATCCGCTTGCGCAGCTCGGCCGGGTCGTGGCTGAGGGCGTCCTCGGACATGGCGTCTCCCTGGTGGTCGGCGGGTCGGCGTAAGGAGTCGGTCGTTCCATCGGTCGGCCGGCCGTCCCCCGGTTGTGCCTGAAGCGACCGATGTGATGGTCAACAACGTAACTCCTGAGGCCAGTTGGAAGTGCCCGACCGCTTCCGGCCAGGGACCGCCGTCCCGGATTCCCCTCCCAGGGGACGGCGTTTGTGCAGGTCGAGAGGCGTCCCGCCGCCCCGGCGTCCCGAATTCGGCGGCGACTGTGGCGGGCGGGCGAACCACCGGTCAAGCTGGGCCGTCGAGGCCTCCGCTCCCGCCGACCGGTCGAGCGGAGGTGTCACCCCCCAACTCGCATGTCCGAAGGGCCCCGACCATGTCCTCCGCTCGTACCGCCCGCCCCATCCGCGCCGCCCGTCCCCGGCTGCTCGCCGCCGTCACGGTCGCGCTCGCCGCACTTGCGCTCTCGGCCTGCGAGAACGGCGAGGGCGTACGGGACGAGGGCCCCTCCTCACTGCCCGGTTCCTCCGTACACGACACCGGGCGTCCCGACAGGGCGGTCCCCTGCTCGGGCAGGCACATGCGGACGGCGGTGACGCGGGTGAGCGAGCCGGTGAACCACCTGCTGCTGACGGTGACGAACACGGGTGCCGTGAACTGCTCCCTCAACGGCTACCCGATGGCCCGCTTCGGCGAGTCCGGTCTCCTCGCGCCGCCGGCCGGCGGACCGAAGCCCCGTGGGCACTGGATCACACTCTCCCCCGGCAAGTCCGCCTACGCGGGCGTGCTGCTGTCGGCGGCGAACGGCACCGGCGGGCACGGCCACACCGTCACATCCCTCACGATCACGCTCCCCACCGGCCCGGCCGCCCGCCCGTCGCTCCCGTCCAAGGGCGTGTACGTGGACGACACACTGCGGGTGACGTGCTGGCTGCCGAGCCCCAAGGCGGCGCTGACCTACTGAGCCCGGCGAAAGACGCCCTCAGCCCGTCGGCACCGTCTGGCCGGCCCAGACGGCCGGCAGGCGCAGTGCCGTCTGAGAGGGCGAACCCTCCTCCACCGTGTGGGCGATCAGCGCCTGGTCCGGGTCGTCGGGCGCTGCGCGAACACCTCGCCGGCGGCCACCACCGGCACTTCCGGCAGGTCCTGGACCTCGTCCTCGCCGAACCGGAGACCGTACGGACGCTGACTCCGCCCGGCGCGGCCCGGCCGTGAAAACCCCGCCGGTGAACCGGCCACGGGGGCACACCGCAGGAGGAGCCCGCCGGTGTGCCCCCGCCCGAGGGCAGCGGACGTTCCCGCGCGCCCCTGGGGCCTCTCGTTCGGATCATGCCGGGCTCGCGGGGCCTGGCACGCACTCCCCCACTGCCTCAAGGGCGTGGGGGGACCCCCAGCGGCGTTGCCGTCGGCGCCAACTCCCCCACGCTCGAACACGCTCGCGCGCAGGCACCCCCATGGCCCCGCTCCCTGATCCGGCCTGATCCGAACGGAAGACCCTAGGCGTCCTGGCGGAGCTTGCGGGCGACCTCGGTGGCCCAGTACGTGAGGATGTTCCGCGCACCGGCGCGCTTGATGCCGGTCAGGGTCTCCAGGATGGCCCGGTCGCGGTCGACCCAGCCCTTCTCGGCGGCGGCCTCGACCATGGCGTACTCACCGGAGATCTGGTACGCGGCCACGGGCACGTCCACGGCGTCGGCCACCCTCGCCAGGATGTCGAGGTAGGGCCCGGCGGGCTTCACCATCACCATGTCGGCGCCCTCCTCGAGGTCGAGGGCGAGTTCGCGCAGGGACTCACGCCAGTTGGCGGGGTCCTGCTGGTACGTCTTCCGGTCGCCCTTCAGGGAGGAGGCGACGGCCTCGCGGAACGGCCCGAAGAAGGCGGAGGAGTACTTGACGGTGTAGGCGAGGATCGCGACGTCCTCGCGCCCGATCTGGTCGAGGGCGTCACGGATGACCCCGATCTGCCCGTCCATCATCCCGCTGGGCCCCACCACGTGGGCGCCGGCGTCGGCCTGGACCTGGGCCATCTCGGCGTACCGCTCGAGGGTGGCGTCGTTGTCGACCCGGCCCCTGGCGTCGAGCACGCCGCAGTGCCCGTGGTCGGTGGTCTCGTCCAGGCACAGGTCGGACATGACGAGGAGGTCGTCACCGACCTCGGCGCGCACGTCCCTGATGGCGACCTGCAGGATCCCGTCCGGGTCGGTACCCGCGGTCCCCACGGCGTCCTTCTTCGACTCCTCGGGCACCCCGAAGAGCATGATGCCGGAGATCCCGGCCTCCACGGCCTCCAGCGCGGCCTTCTTCAGGCTGTCCCGGGTGTGCTGCACGACACCGGGCATGGACCCGATCGGCACGGGCTCGCTGACGCCCTCCCGCACGAAGGCCGGGAGGATGAAGTCGGCCGGGTGCAGCCGGGTCTCGGCGACCATACGGCGCATGGTGGGGATGGTGCGCAGCCGCCGGGGACGTGTACCAGGAAATGATCCGTACTTCGTCATGCCTCCTACGCTACGCCCGCCCCACCGATGCCTTTACCGACGCTCTGTCGCCGCCCCCTCGGCGATCGGAGGATCTGTGCCACAACGTGGGCCGGTAGCCTGCGCCTTCGGGGGCCGCGCCTGGCACGAACCCTCCGCTCGCGGCCCGCAAGCCGCGCCACGGCCGCCCGCCCGGGCGGAGCGGGTGAAAACGCGTGGTGGCGGGACGCGCCCCGTACGGCACGTTCCGCCACCACCCGGTCTCACATCCTCACGTCGTAGACCGACGCCTCCGCGCGCCCGGCCTCCGCTCGCTCGGCCGCGTCACCGGGTCCCCGGCCGCCAGCGCCGCGGCGCGGCGCTTCATGCCGAAGTCCGCCAGCGCCTCCGCCAGCTTGTGGACCGACGGCTCCGGGGCCATGACGTCCACCCGCAGGCCGTGCTCCTCCGCCGTCTTCGCGGTCGCCGGGCCGATGCACGCGATCACCGTCACGTTGTGCGGCTTGCCCGCGATGCCGACCAGGTTCCGGACCGTGGAGGAGGAGGTGAACAGGACCGCGTCGAAGCCGCCGCCCTTGATCGCCTCACGCGTCTCGGCCGGCGGAGGCGAGGCGCGGACCGTCCGGTAGGCCGTCACGTCGTCGACCTCCCAGCCGAGTTCGATCAGGCCCGCCACCAGGGTCTCGGTGGCGATGTCGGCGCGCGGCAGGAACACGCGGTCGATCGGGTCGAAGACCGGGTCGTACGGGGGCCAGTCCTCCAGGAGCCCGGCCGCCGACTGCTCGCCGGAGGGGACCAGGTCGGGCTTCACGCCGAAGGCCACCAGGGCCTTCGCCGTCTGCTCGCCGACCGCGGCGACCTTGATGCCCGCGAAGGCGCGCGCGTCCAGGCCGTACTCCTCGAACTTCTCCCTCACCGCCCTGACCGCGTTGACCGACGTGAACGCGATCCACTCGTAGCGGCCCGTCACCAGACCCTTGACCGCCCGCTCCATCTGCTGGGGCGTGCGCGGCGGCTCGACGGCGATCGTCGGCACCTCGTGCGGCACCGCCCCGTAGGACCTCAGCTGGTCGGAGAGCGACGCCGCCTGCTCCTTCGTGCGCGGCACGAGGACCTTCCAGCCGAACAGCGGCTTGTTCTCGAACCACGACAGCTGGTCGCGCTGGGCGGCGGCGCTGCGCTCACCGACCACGGCTATCACCGGCCGCCCGCCCTCGGGGGACGGCAGGACCTTCGCCTGCTTCAGCGTCTGCGCGATGGAGCCGAGCGTGGCGGACCAGGTGCGCTGCCGGGTGGTCGTACCGGCGATCGTCACCGTGATCGGGGTGTCCGGCTTGCGGCCCGCGGCCACCAGCTCCCCGGCCGCGGCCGCCACCGAGTCCAGCGTCGTGGACACCACGACCGTGCCGTCGGACGCGCCGACCTCCGTCCAGCAGCGGTCGGAGGCGGTCCGGGCGTCCACGAACCGGACGTCCGCGCCCTGCGGGTCCCGCAGCGGCACACCCGCGTACGCGGGCACGCCGACAGCGGCGGCGATGCCGGGCACGACCTCGAACGGCACGCCCTCGGCGGCGCACGCCAGCATCTCCCCGGCCGCGTACGCGTCCAGGCCGGGGTCGCCGGACACCGCACGGACGACCCGCTTGCCGCCCCGCGCAGCCTCCATGACAAGATGTGCGGCATCCCGCAACGCGGAGGCACCAGCGGTTGTTGACTCGCCGTCAACAACCGTCAGCTGTGGCGTGCCCACGCCCGGATACGTACCCGTGGAGGCATCCGTGTCCGTGTTGAGCACGGCGACGCCCGCTCTGGCATGCGTGCGCACGACGTCGAGCACCTCGTGCTCGCCGACGAGGACGTCCGCGTTGGCCAGCGCCTCCACGGCGCGCAGTGTGAGAAGCCCCGGATCTCCGGGTCCGGCACCGAGGAAGGTGACGTGCCCGTGTTCAAGGCCGGCGGGAAGGGTGGTGGGGCTCAATGTGCTCGCTCCCCCATCAGACCGGCCGCGCCCTTGCTGAGCATCTCGGCGGCGAGTTCGCGACCGAGCGCCATTGCCTGGTCGTGCGTCTCGGGCACGGGACCGGTGGTGGACAGCTGCACCAGCGTGCCGCCGTCGGGCGTACCGACGACACCGCGCAGGCGCATTTCCTTGACAACCTGCCCGTCGGCCAACAGGTCGGCCAGCGCGCCCACGGGGGCGCTGCAACCGGCCTCCAGGGCGGCGAGCAGGGACCGCTCGGCGGTCACGGCGGCCCGTGTGCACGGGTCGTCGAGCTCGGCGAGCGCCGCGATCAGGTCCGCGTTGTCCGCGGTGCACTCGATCGCCAGTGCCCCCTGGCCGGGGGCGGGCAGAACCGTGTCGACCGACAGGAAGTCGGTCACCTCGTCGATCCGCCCGATGCGGTTGAGCCCGGCCGCGGCGAGGACCACCGCATCCAGCTCACCGGCGCGGACGTATCCGATCCGGGTGTCGACGTTGCCGCGGATCGGGACGGTCTCGATGTCGAGGCCGTGGCCGCGGGCGTACGCGTTCAGCTGCGCCATGCGGCGCGGGGAACCGGTGCCTATGCGCGCCCCCCGGGGGAGGTCGGCGAACTTCAGGGCGTCGCGCGCCACGAGCACGTCACGCGGGTCCTCACGCACAGGCACGGCGGCCAGCGTCAGCTCCTCGGGCTGCGCGGTCGGCAGATCCTTCAGCGAGTGCACCGCGAAGTCGACCTCGCCGCGCAGCAGCGCGTCCCGCAGGGCCGTCACGAACACACCGGTGCCGCCGATCTGCGCGAGGTGCTCGCGGGAGGTGTCCCCGTACGTCGTGATCTCCACGAGCTCCACGGGCCGTCCCGTCACCCGGCGCACGGCGTCCGCGACCTGCCCGGACTGGGCCATGGCCAGCTTGCTGCGCCTGGTCCCGAGCCTCAGTGGTGAATGCTCACTCATGCTCGCCCTCGGTTCTTGGCGTTCTCGGTGTTCTCGATGCTCTTGGCGTCGTCGGCCCGGGAGACGGAGGCGACCGTCTCGGGGTCCAGGTCGAACAGGGTGCGCAGCGCGTCCGCGTACCCGGCACCGCCGGGCTCGGCCGCGAGCTGCTTGACCCGTACGGTCGGGGCGTGCAGCAGCTTGTCGACGACGCGCCGCACGGTCTGCGTGATCTCGGCACGGTGCTTGTCGTCCAGGCCGGGCAGCCGCCCTTCCAGGCGCGCGATCTCACCGGCCACCACGTCGGCAGCCATCGAGCGCAGCGCGACCACGGTCGGCGTGATGTGGGCGGCGCGCTGGGCGGCGCCGAACGCGGCGACCTCGTCGGAGACGATACGCCGCACCTGGTCGACGTCGGCGGCCATCGGTGCGTCGGCGGAGGCCTCGGCGAGCGACTCGATGTCGACGAGCCGCACTCCGAGCAGCCGGTGCACGGCCGCGTCGATGTCGCGGGGCATCGCCAGGTCCAGCAGCGACAGCACGGGCGCGGGGCGGGGGGTCTCGACGACGGGCTCCCGGCGGCGGCGCTCCGGGATCCGGCCGATCGTGGCGACGGTCGCGGCGAGCGCGCCGATCAGCTCGGCCTCGCTCTCCGGGTCCGCCACGACGGCCGTACGACCGGCGCGCGGCTCCTCGGCGCCCTTGTCGACCCAGGCGGCGTGCTGCTCCAGCTCGGCGGCCGGCATCCCGGCGACGGCGGCCTCGCCGAGCACCGAGAAGTGGGCGGTGCCCTGCACGGCCGACTTCTCCAGCGGGCAGCCGTCCTCGGTGCCGAGGCTGGTGGGCGGCAGGTCGCGGTGTATGGGGGCCGGGCCGGTGGTGCGCGCGGCAGGCGCGGATCCGGTGTCCGGGGCGACCGGTCCCGGCACCCGGCCCTCCAGGGCCGCGGCGATCGCCTGGGCGGTGAGGACGAGACCGGTCGCGCCCGTACAGGACACCACGACATCGGCACGTGTCAGCTCGTCCGGAACCGTCTCCATCGGCACCGCACGCGCCCGTACGTCCGTGTCGTCCCCTTCGGTGAGGATCTGCGCCAGGTGCTCCGCGCGCTCCAGGGTGCGGTTGGCGATCACGACCTCGGCGACCCCGGCCCGCGCGAGCGTCGCGGCGGCCAGCGACGACATGGAGCCGGCGCCGATCACCAGGGCACGCTTGTCCTTGGCCCACGTCTCCACCGGCGCACCGGCCGCGAGCTGCTCCAGGCCGAAGGTGACCAGGGACTGCCCGGCGCGGTCGATGCCCGTCTCGGAGTGGGCGCGCTTACCGACCCTGAGGGACTGCTGGAACAGGTCGTTCAGCAGGCGTCCGGCGGTGTGCTGCTCCTGCGCGGTGGCCAGGGAGTCCTTGATCTGCCCGAGGATCTGCCCCTCGCCGACGACCATGGAGTCCAGCCCGCACGCCACCGAGAACAGGTGGTGGACGGCGCGGTCCTCGTAGTGGACGTAGAGGTAGGGGGTCAGCTCGTCGAGGCCGACCCCGCTGTGCTGGGCGAGCAGGGTGGACAGCTCGGCGACACCGGCGTGGAACTTGTCCACGTCCGCGTACAGCTCGATGCGGTTGCAGGTGGCGAGCACCGCCGCCTCGGTGGCCGGCTCGGCGGCAACCGTGTCCTGGATCAGCTTGAGCTGGGCGTCCGCGGTCAGCGCGGCCCGCTCCAGGACGCTGACCGGTGCGCTGCGGTGGCTCAGCCCGACGACGAGGAGACTCATGCCGGCATCACGGCGGGGACGTCCCCGTCGGGCCCCTTGTCGGCGGACTCCGCGGCCGTGGCGGCAGCGGCCGGCAGGCCGTCGGGCAGCGCCTCGGCGACGGCCTCCTCGCCGGCCTTGCGCTGCTCGTGGAAGGCGAGGATCTGCAGCTCGATGGAGAGGTCGACCTTGCGGACGTCGACCCCGTCGGGGACGTTCAGCACGGTCGGCGCGAAGTTCAGGATGGAGGTCACACCCGCGCCCACGAGCCGGTCGCAGACCTGCTGGGCGGCGCCGGCCGGGGTGGCGATGACTCCGATCGAGACCCCGTTGTCCTTGATGATCTTCTCGAGGTCGTCGGTGTGCTGGACGGGGATGCCGGCCACGGCCTTGCCCGTGAGGGCCGGGTCGGCGTCGATGAGGGCCGCGACCCGGAAGCCGCGGGAGGCGAACCCGCCGTAGTTGGCCAGCGCCGCGCCGAGGTTACCGATACCGACGATCACAACCGGCCAGTCCTGGGTGAGGCCCAGCTCGCGGGAGATCTGGTAGACGAGATACTCGACGTCGTAGCCCACGCCCCGGGTGCCGTAGGAGCCGAGGTAGGAGAAGTCCTTGCGCAGCTTCGCGGAGTTCACTCCCGCGGCGGCGGCCAGCTCCTCGGAGGAGACCGTGGGTACCGAGCGCTCCGACAGCGCGGTCAGGGCTCGGAGGTACAGCGGAAGCCTGGCGACGGTGGCCTCGGGAATCCCTCGGCTGCGGGTCGCCGGTCGGTGAGTTCGGCCAGTTGCCACGGTGCTCCTGCGGGTAGAGCGGGGCTGCGGGCGGTCATACGTCCCCAGACCGCCCCGTCGAATGCAGGCTATGTCTTTGTGAACGCGTGCACAAAGATGGTGTCCGATTTGCCCGGCCAACGTGACCGGGGTCACGCACGGTTCTCCTGGGGGCACCACCGCACACTCTCCTCAACGATCCCGCCCCCAAGACCAGTCGCCCTCGATCCTAGGCGACATCGCGAACCTCTTTGGACTACTCGGTCAGCGCCTTGCGCAGGCGCTGCTCGTCGACACGCCAGAAGGTGTGCTGGGCACCGTCGACGAGGACCACCGGGATCTGCTCCCAGTACTCGTCGTGGAGCCGCTGGTCCTGCGTGATGTCCTTCTGCTCCCAGGGCACACCGAGCTCGCCGCACACCTTCTCGATGACGGTCTGCGCGTCGTCACAGAGATGACACCCCGGCTTACGGATGAGAGTGACGAGCCGCGCGTGCGGGCTCTGCCCGCTGCCGTTGCCTTTGTTGCCGCTGTTACCGCTGTTACCGCTGTTGCTGCCGTTGCGCCGAAAGATGGGGCTCATGTCGGCCATTCTCACTCCGAAGGCGGGCGGCGGCAGCCCTCGCCGCCCACGCCCCGGCGAGCAGGTGCTCGCCGTCCGCGCCCCATCGGCGCAATGACTCCCTATGAGTCCTTTAACGACTCGGTCGCGGAGAGTTCACAGCCTCCAAACCTCTCGCGTCCGGAACCACCGAACAGAGTGGCTATGCTCGCGTCATGGCCGCTCTCGGATGGCTCACTCCCCGTAGGCGCTCCGCCACGGCGCGGAGCGTGTTGGCAGGCGAGGCCTCTGCGGAGGCAGCGCGCAAGACCTCGCAGGACGTCTCCGCCCAGGAACAGCAGTTCCCCGTCCAAGGCGACGACAAGGCGGCGGCGTTCTTCGACCTGGACAACACGGTGATGCAGGGTGCCGCGCTGTTCCACTTCGGCCGGGGCCTGTACAAGCGGAAGTTCTTCGAGACCCGCGATCTCGCGAAGTTCGCCTGGCAGCAGGCGTGGTTCCGGCTGGCCGGGGTGGAGGACCCCGAGCACATGCAGGACGCCCGCGACTCCGCGCTCTCGATCGTCAAGGGCCACCGTGTCTCCGAGCTGATGTCGATCGGCGAGGAGATCTACGACGAGTACATGGCCGAGCGGATCTGGCCGGGTACGCGGGCGCTGGCGCAGGCGCACCTGGACGCGGGCCAGAAGGTGTGGCTGGTGACGGCGGCACCCGTGGAGATCGCCACGGTGATCGCGCGCAGGCTCGGCCTCACCGGAGCCCTCGGCACGGTGGCGGAGTCGGTCGACGGCGTCTACACCGGCCGCCTGGTGGGCGAACCCCTCCACGGCCCGGCGAAGGCGGAGGCGGTCCGCGCGCTGGCGGTGGCCGAGGGGCTGGACCTCTCGCGCTGCGCGGCGTACAGCGACTCGCACAACGACATCCCGATGCTGTCGCTGGTGGGCCACCCCTACGCGATCAACCCGGACGCCAAGCTCCGCAAACACGCCCGGGCCTGCGACTGGCGCCTGCGCGACTACCGCACGGCCCGCAAGGCCGCGAAGGTCGGCCTGCCGGCAGCGGCCGGCGTGGGCGCGGTGGCCGGCGGCACGGCAGCAGCGATCGCCCTGCACCGCAGGCGCCGCTGAACTCGGACTTTTTTGGGCTGGGGGTGCTGCCGGGTCGGGTGTCTCGGGGTCGGGGTGCCTCTTGGCCAAGGTGCCTCTCGGTCGGGGTGCCTCTTGGCCAGGGTGACGCTGGATTGGGGTGCCTCTCGGTCGGGGTGCCGCTGGGTTGGAGTGCCTCTCGGCCGACGCGAACCGTCGGCCCGTCACGGCGCCGCAAAACCGCCGCCCCCTCACACCGACGCGAAACCGCCGCCGCTCAAACCGACAGGTAGCCGCCGCCCCCTCACACCGACGCGAAACCGCCGCCGCTCAAACCGACAGGTAGCCGCCGCCCCCTCACACCGACGCGAAACCGCCGCCGCTCAAACCGACAGGTAGCCGCCGCCCCCTCACACCGGCACGAAGCCATCGCCTCGGCCCACCCCCCAGTGACCGCGTTGCGGCAGTGGTGGCCCGCCCCTGCGCCGCCAGGCCCGCGGGCGCCGTGCCGGCAGGCGTGGCGGCGTTGCGCCAGGCCCTGACGGGCGATCAGCCCCGGCTCCGAGCCCGGCTCCCTGTACGCACCGTACACAGAGCGTTCCCGCATCTGTGTTTCGCGTCTGCGTCAACCGCTCCTCGGCGGGGGTCCGGGGGCGGGAGCCCCCGGGTGGGGACGGGTAGGAGCGGCGGAGGCGAGGCAAAGTGCCGCGGTCGGCGGCGACTTGTGCCGGTGAGTGCATTCGGCGGGTTCTACCCGGCCGCCCGGCTCCGCACTCCTCCCCTACCGCACCCGGCCACAACACGCCCCGTACTCAGACGGAAGCCAGACTCAATCGATCAACAAACGGTCATAGTGCGGCACTTGAGCAGGCGTCAATCGGTTACAGAAGCGACGTAATCGATGATTTGAGCAACTGGGTGTAGTGCTGCCTGTACTAAGCGTTATTCTCCTCAGACGCAAACCGGTACCCCTCCGTCGCTACGACGGGTGAACGGTCCCGCACTGCACGTGATGGAAGCTCTGCCTCTGGGAGTCCCGTGTACCCACACGTCGGGGTTGACGCCTCGGGCCTGGCTACGCTCCGCGCGACGGTCCACGAGCTGTTGCGCGGCTTCGTCCCCACCGCGTACGCCGCCCCCGCCTTCGCCACCGCCACGCCCGTCGGCCCGTGCTACGCACTGGCGGACGGCAGCGCCGCGGTCGGCAGGCGCGGCCGCTCGGGCGCGGCCGCCGCCCCCGCACGCCGCCCGGCCGCGGACAGCGACAGCGCCCGCATGATGGACCTCGTGGAGCGCGCCCAGGCCGGCGAGGCCGACGCCTTCGGGCGCCTGTACGACCAGTACAGCGACACCGTCTACCGCTACATCTACTACCGGGTCGGAGGCAGGGCCACCGCCGAGGACCTCACCAGCGAGACCTTTCTGCGCGCCCTGCGCCGCATCGGCACCTTCACCTGGCAGGGCCGCGACTTCGGCGCCTGGCTCGTCACCATCGCCCGCAACCTCGTCGCCGACCACTTCAAGTCCAGCCGCTTCCGGCTGGAGGTGACGACCGGCGAGATGCTCGACGCCAACGAGGTCGAGCGCTCCCCGGAGGACTCCGTCCTGGAGTCGCTCTCCAACGCCGCCCTCCTGGACGCCGTGCGGCGGCTCAACCCACAGCAGCAGGAGTGCGTCACGCTCCGCTTCCTCCAGGGCCTGTCCGTCGCCGAAACCGCCCGCGTGATGGGCAAGAACGAGGGCGCGATCAAGACGCTCCAGTACCGGGCCGTCCGCACCCTGGCCCGACTCCTCCCCGAAGACGCCCGCTGAGACCCCCGGGAGCCGTGGGTCCGCAGGACCGCGGGGCCGCGGGGCCGCAGGGCCGGCCGCGGGACCGCCTTCACCCACCCCCGACACAAACACTCAACGCAACCATCAACTCACCGTCCGTACAAGCCTGTTGTGTTCGCGATCCGATCATCCGCCGTCCGTAACCCAAGTGCCGAGCCGCTCGTTGTGCGGGATACAGGCTCCCTGTGGTCACACCCTGACCCTCTTTGATCACTCGATCGTGTGGATGCGGTCAGCGCGTGCAACCCTCAGGACCCCCTGGGGAGTCGACCGTCATGACGAGAGGAGGTGCCGCCAGTGATCGCGAACGTATCGGCGCACCGGCGGGCGAACGCCTTCGCCCAGGCCCTGGAGGAGCAGTCCGACGACCGGGGCACGGCGGCCGAGCAGCCCGAAGGACCGGCCCCGGCTGCTGCGGAACGGACCGGCGAGGTCGGCCTGTTGGGCCTCGCGACCCGCCTCGGCGAGCTGCCCAGGCCGGCGCTCGACCCCGAGGTCAAGGTCGTCCAGCGCGCGCGGCTGGTGGCCGCGATGGAGGCCATGTTCCGGGAGGGCACGGCCCCGGCAGGCGAGGCGGCGAACCCTTCGGTGCCGGAGCAGCGGAAGGGGCGGGGCGCCCACCGGGCAACCACGCTGGGGAAGTTGCGGCCGCGGACCCGGCTCACCAAGGGCCTCGCCGCGGGCGGGCTCAGCGTCGGCGTGGCCGCGGCCTCCTTCGGCGGAGTCGCCGCCGCGAGTTCCGACGCGCTGCCCGGTGACTCCCTCTACGGCCTCAAACGCGGCATCGAGGACGTCAAACTCGACCTTGCCGACGGGGACAACGACCGTGGGCGGCTCTACCTGGACCAGGCGTCGACCCGGCTGAGCGAGGCCCGCCGACTGATGGAGCGCGGCCGCGGCGGCCACCTCGACCACGAGTCCCTCACCGAGGTCCGCCGCACCCTGTCCGGCATGCGGCACGACGCGGCCGAAGGCCACCGCCTGCTGCACGAGGCGTACGAGCGGGACGGCTCACTCGCCCCCATCCAGACCCTCTCCACCTTCTCCCAGTCGCACCGTGAGGCCTGGGGCGCCCTGCGCGAGCGGCTGCCCGCCCAGCTCGGGGACGTCAGTCAGGAGGTCTCGTCGGTCTTCGACGCCATAGACCGGGATGTCGCACCGCTGCAGTCGCTGCTGCCGCAGACCCCGTCCCAGGGCGGTCCGGGCCGCCACCGAAGCTCCGCCCCGGGCTCCACCGGCTCCGCCGGCACCGACGCCCCGGCCCCGAGCACCACCGGCGGCTTCGCCCCGGGCACCCACAGCAGCAGCGGCAAACCCCAGCCGTCCAGCTCCAACAGCACCGGCGACGGCCTGCTCGGCGGCAGCACGGGCGGGCTCCTGGACCCCCCGAAGGACAGCGCCAGCAGTTCCCCGTCGACCAGCAAAACCCCGTCCTCGGGGCCGAACGTCACGCTCCCACCGCTGCTTCCGGGCCTGCTGCCGGGCCTGGGCATCGACGGCGAGGAGAACAAGTAGGGAACCAGGAAACCGATGGGGCGCCCCTTCCACCAGGGGGCGCCCCATCGTCGTACCGGAAAGCACGGCACGGCACCACACTCGGCACCACGCCGCACGGCTCAGAAGAACACAGACCTCCGCTGCACCAGCAGCTTGTACAACGTGTGCTGAATCTGCTCCCGCACCTGATCCGTCAGGTTGAACATCAGCATCGGGTCCTCCGCGGCCTCCGGCGGATACCCGTCCGTGGCGATCGGCTCCCCGAACTGAATCGTCCACTTCGTCGGCAGTGGAATCGCCCCGAGCGGCCCCAGCCAAGGAAACGTCGGGGTGATCGGGAAGTACGGGAACCCCAGCAGCCGGGCCAGCGTCTTCGCGTTGCCGATCATCGGGTAGATCTCCTCCGCGCCGACGATCGAGCACGGAATGATCGGCGCCCCGGCCCGCAGTGCCGTGGACACGAACCCGCCACGCCCGAACCGCTGCAGCTTGTACCGCTCGCCGAACGGCTTCCCGATCCCCTTGAATCCCTCCGGCATCACCCCGACCACCTCACCGCGGTCGAGGAGCCGCTCGGCGTCCTCCGCACAGGCTAGAGTGTGACCGGCCTTGCGGGCCAGTTCGTTCACCACCGGCAACACGAACACCAAGTCGGCCGCGAGCAGCCGCAGATGGCGTCCCGCCGGATGGTTGTCGTGCACGGCGACCTGCATCATCAGGCCGTCCAGGGGCAGCGTCCCGGAGTGGTTGGCGACGATCAGCGCCCCGCCCTTGTCCGGGATGTTCTCGATGCCCTTCACCTCGACCCGGAAGTACTTCTCGTACACCGGCCGCAGCAGCGACATCAGGACCTGATCGGTCAGCTCCTCGTCGTAGCCGAAGTCGTCGACCTCGTAGTCGCCCGTCAGTCGTCGGCGCAGGAAGGCCAGCCCCCCGGCGATACGCCGCTCCAGGCTCCCTTCCCGGGAGCGGGCCGGCGGCCTTTCCTCGCGTGTCACGGGAACATCATCCTGCGGGAGGGCCCCGCCGTGCAGGGGCTGCACCTCGCGGACCGCCGCGGGCTCCCCCTTCAGCCGGCTGCTCCCCGTGCTCCGGCGCCGCGACGGCCGCTGCACGGCAGCCCCCCGGGACCGGTCGTCGTCGAACGGAATGACCTTGGCGTCCGCCATCGTTGATGCGCTCCTCAGTGGGCGGTTGGCGTCGGGGGGTGGCCACCGCCCAGGACGGGCAGTGCGGCGATCCGGTCGACGGCCCCCGCGAGGGCCTCCGGCGGCAGCAGTCCGGGCCCGCGGCTGCGCGCGAAGTCCGCGAACGTCTCCGCGGTCGTGTACTTGGGCTCGTAGCCGAGCGTCTCACGCATCTGGTCCGTCGCCACGACCCGGCCGTGGGTGAGCAGCCTGATCTGCTCGGGCGAGAAGTCCGTCATGCTCAGCGTGCGCATCGCGGTCCCGACCCAGGTCACCGCGGGCAGCAGCAGCGGCACGGTGGGCCGGCCCAGGCGCCGCGCGCACTGCGACAGCAGCAGCACCCCGTCGCCGGCGATGTTGAACGTGCCGCTGTTGAGGGTGCCGCGCCGCGGCTCGTGCGCGCCGATCCGCAACACCTCGATCACGTCGTCCTCGTGCACGAACTGCAGCCGCGGGTCGTAGCCGAACACGGTGGGCAGGACCGGCAGCGAGAAGTAGGACGCGAGGGGTGTGTCGGCGTGCGGGCCGAGGATGTTGGCGAACCGCAGCACGCACACGGCGACATCCGGCCGCCGCCGCGCGAAGCCCCGGACGTACCCCTCGACCTCCACGGTGTCCTTGGCGAAACCGCCGCTCGGCAGGGACTTGGGCGGGGTCGTCTCGGTGAACACGGCCGGGTCGCGGGGCGCGGACCCGTAGACGTTCGTGCTGGACTTCACGACGAGCCGTTTGACGCTCGGGGATTTCTGGCAGGCACCCAGCAGCTGCATGGTGCCGATGACGTTGGTCTCCTTGACCGTGGCCCGGCTTCCGCTGCCCGGCGCGGTGCCGGTCACGTCCATGTGGACCACCGTGTCCACGGAGTGCTCGGCGAGCACCCGCGCGATGGTGGGCTGACGGATGTCGGCCCGGACGAACTCCGCGCCGCCCAGATGGTGCTCGGGTGGTACCGCGTCCACCGCGACGACGCGGTCGACCTCCGGGTCACGCTGGATCCGTCGTACGAACCGGCCGCCGAGCCGGCGGGCCACTCCGGTCACGAGCACGACCTTGCCCAAGATCAGCGCCTTTCTTCCCGTCGCGTCCAGCAGTGGACGCAGCTCTGTTCGCCAGCCTGCCGCGTTCCCCGTATACGGCCAACTTAGCGGGTCGGTGTTGCACTGTGATGACCGCCCGATGCACGAAGTGACGACACACCCGTACGTACGACCAGGCCAAGCCATTCGCGTCACAGGCGTACACACAGTGCTCCGCATGAGACTTCAGGCCACCATGAACCGCCCGGAACCACCCGCCACCACCATGAACACCGGGAACCGCCCGGAACCACCCGCCATCACCATGAACCAAAGGGAGCCACCGGGAGCCACCGGGATTCACCGGGAGCCACCGGGATTCACCGGATTCACCGGGATTCACCGGGAAAACGACAAAGACCCCCCACCGGTGGTGGGGGGTCTTCCGCGCGCTCACGCACAGAAGCAAGGGCGCCCCGGGACGGGGCCGCGCCCTACTTCTTGTTGCGACGCTGAACGCGAGTGCGCTTGAGCAGCTTGCGGTGCTTCTTCTTGGCCATCCGCTTGCGCCGCTTCTTGATAACAGAGCCCACGACTACCCTCGCTCACTTCTCATCACTCGGTGCTGGGCGCCATGGGCCCACACGACCTACGAGGGGCTAGCCTACCCGCTCCGAGCGGCGAGCTTGTAATCGAGGTCCCGCCGAAGACCGCGACCGACCTCCGGCGGACCGCCGTCAGACCGTCTCCACCCCCACATAGCTGTCGCGGAGGTACTCGTGAACCGCTTGCTCCGGAACCCGGAAGGACCTCCCCACCCGGATCGCCGGCAGATGACCGCTGTGCACCAGTCGGTACACGGTCATCTTCGACACTCGCATCACCGAGGCGACTTCCGCCACGGTCAGGAACTGAACCTCGTTCAGAGGCCTCTCGCCAGCTGCAGCCATGACACACCTGCACCTTCCGCACTCGACGGCCACCGGCTTCCCCTTCCGGTGACTCTTCGTCGCTGCGTGCTCACTCCCCAATGTAGGTGCGGATGATGCAAGTGGGGAAGAGGGGATCGCATCAGCGGCCTACTGTGACAGACACGCTCGATTGAGTACATAGCGAGTAAGCGGTCGGTAGTAATCAGACCGCACAGCGTCATCAAGTGGAACGGCGACGGACACCCGTCCCTCGGCCTCTCCGACGAAGAGCGCGGGATCGTCCGTATCGGCCAGGCCGATCGCGTCGAACCCCAGCTGACCTGCTCCGCAGACCCAGCCGTGATCCCCGATGACCAGTTCCGGCAACGGCCCGCCGGCTTCCGCCGCGGCGGCCAGAGCGGTGCGAACCGGGAGCGGCGAGTGCGTGTGTGCGCCGGGCTCACAACCGGCTCTTCCGGATCCCGGTTCTCGTAGGAGGGCGACTCCTCGTACGTAATCGACGTTGTACGTACGTAGGCCGAACCGGGTCGTTATGTCGACACAGCGACCCTGCGCCGGGGTGAGGACGGTACATCCCGCCGCCGACAGGGCGTCCGCGAGCGCGGCGTAGAAGCCGAGCAGCCGGTGCGGGTGCCCGGTGCCGAGCAGCACCGCCTCGCGGTGGCTCGCGGCCCTGGCGACGCGCTCGGCGAACGCCTCGAGCCCCTCCAGCGTGCGCTCCGGATCGATCACATCGTGACCGGAGACATGCCGCGGATCGGCCGAAACCCCACACTTGTCCGCCATCAACTCGATCAAATCCTCAGGGCTCCATGTCCATTCGGGATCGAGTCCGATCAGCGCGCGCGGATCGCGGGCAGCGAAGAGTCGATAGCTGCGCAGGCTGTCCTCCCGGGAGGTGGCCACGGGCCCGGCCAGCCGGGCGGCCAGCAGATGCGCACGCAGTGCGCCGGTGCTCAACACGCCAGCGATGCTGTCCCAATCGCTTCCGCCACATGCCCGGAATGCGGAGAACATCCCACAGTCGGCGTAATCACGCGACACTGGGCCCAGGATCCGACGCTGCCCCCACCATCCGTCCCCACGCAGGAGCGGCGGGGCCAGACCAACTGGGGGCCAGACCAACCGGGGGCCAGACCAACCGGGGGCGGCGCGGCCGGCGGCTACGGGAGCAGCCCGCGCAGCGGATACACCGCCTTCCGCGCCGCCAGCACCGCCTGGTCCAGCCGATCCGCCGGATCGTACCCGGCCTCCCACCCGGCGAACGCCACCGGCCACCGCCCGTCCGTCATCCGCGCCGGCGCCAACTGCCGTGTCCGCGCGAAGACTTCCTGCCGCCACCCCTCCGGGATCACGGCCTCCGGCTCGACCGGCCGCCCCGCCGCGATCGCGACGAGATGTGTCCAGGACCGCGGCACGACCTCCACCACCGCATAACCGCCCCCGCCCAGCGCGATCCACCGCCCGTCCGCGTACTCGTGCGCCAGGTCGTGACACGCCATCTGCACCGCCCGCTGCGCGTCCAACGACACCGCGAGATGCGCGAGCGGATCCTCGAAGTGGGTGTCGGCCCCGTGCTGCGTCACCAGCACCTGCGGCCGGAAGTCCGCGATCAGCTCCGGCACGACGGCGTGGAAGGCCCGGACCCACCCCGCATCGCCCGTCCCCGCCGGCAGCGCCACGTTCACCGCGCTGCCCTCCGCGTTCGGCCCGCCCGTCTCCTCCGGCCAGCCGGTCTGCGGGAACAGCGTCCGCGGATGCTCGTGCAGCGACACCGTCAGCACCCGCGGATCGTCCCAGAACGCCGCCTGCACCCCGTCCCCGTGGTGCACATCCACATCGACGTACGCCACCCGCTCCGCCCCGAGCTCCAGCAGCCGGGCGATGGCGAGCGCGGCGTCGTTGTAGATGCAGAACCCCGACGCGCTGCCCGGCATCGCATGGTGCAGCCCGCCCGCGAAGTTCACCGCGTGCAGCGCGTCCCCGCGCCACACCGCCTCCGCCGCCCCCACCGACTGCCCCGCGATCAGCGCGGACACCTCGTGCATCCCGGCGAACGCGGGATCGTCGAGGGTCCCGATCCCGTACGACCCGTCGGCGGCCCCCGGGTTCGCGGACGCGGCCTTCACCGCCTCCACGTAGTCCTCCCGGTGCACCAGCCGCAGTGTCGACTCGCCCGCGGGCTTCGCCGCGACCACGTCGACGTCCCGGTCGAGCCCGAAGGCGTCGACCAGTCTCCGGGTCAGCGCGAGCCGGACCGGATCCATCGGATGGTCCGGGCCGAAGTCATAGCCCGTTACTGCCTCGTCCCACATCAGCTGTGCGCGGCCGCTCATGTCCGCCACCGTATCGGTCTTGTCCGGGCTTGAACGAACGGGCGTACACCAGTGTCACCAGGACCAACGCCATCGGTACGAGCATGGCGCCCCGGTAGTTCCAGGCGTCCCCGAGCGCGCCGACCAAGGGCGAGCCGATGAGAAAGCCCACGTAGTTGAAGATGTTCAGCCGCGCGATCGCCGCGTCCGAAGCCCCCGGGAACAGCCGCCCGGCGGCCGCGAACGTCTGCGGCACCAGCACGCACAGCCCCAGACCCAGCAGGGTGAATCCCAACATCCCGACCCACGCCCCCGGCGCCCCGGCCACCACGGCGAACCCGAGCGCCGCCACCAACGCCCCGAGCCGCACGACGGCCACGGCGCCGAACCTCCGCACCCCGAAGTCCCCGATCGACCGGCCCAGCAGCGTGGTGACCATGTAGACGTTGTACGGGACGGTCGCCAGCTGCTCCGAACTGCCGAGCGTGTCCTGGAGGTACTTCGCGCTCCAGTTGGACACGGTGGAGTCCCCGATGTAGGCGAAGGTCATCACCAGGCAGAGCGGCAGCAACAGCCGGAAGACGACGGCCCCGGCCTCGCCCTCCCGCACCTCCCCGGCCGTCGCGGCCTCCGGGGCCGAGCCCGCGTCGACGTACCACCGGCTCCCGACGAGCACGGCCGGCAGCAGCACCGCGACCACCGGCACATACGACACCCACAGCGCCAGATGCCAGTGCGCGCCCACCCAGGCCAGCGAGGCACCGACGATCCCGCCGAGGCTGTACGCGGCGTGGAACCCGAGCATGATGCTGCGCCCGTACGTCCGCTGGAGGCTCACCCCCAGCATGTTCATGGAGGCGTCCAGCGCACCCACGGTCAGCCCGAACGCGGCCAGCGCCACCGCCAGCTCGGCCATGTGCCCACCGGCCCCCACGCCGAGGAGGGCGAGCAGGACGACGGGCTGCGACCAGCGCAGCAGCCGGCTGGGCCGTACGCGCTTCACCAGCTGCTCGGTCGTCACACTGCCGACACCGGCGAGGACGGGCACCGCGGCGAGGAAGACGGGAAGCAGGGCGTCGGAGACGCCGTACCGGTCCTGGATGGCCGGAATCCGCGTCACCAGCAGGGCGAAGGCGGCGCCTTGAGCGAAGAAGCTGAACGCCAGCGAGGCCCTACCGCGCCGCAGCACATCTGTCATGGCGGCGAGCGTAGGGCCCCGGTCTACTGGTGGGTAGATCCAGCCGAAGATGATTTTTGTTCAGCTCTACCTGGTTCACCGCGCGAGGACGGGCGCGGAGGCGGTGGCAGGGGCGGCTCCACGGTCCACCTCGTCCCTCCCGGCGGCCTCGGACGCTTCGCCCGCTTCCCTGGCTTCGCTCGCTTCGGCGGCGAGCATGCGCGCCATGGGACCGGCGGCGAGGGCACCGCTGAGGAAGAACGTAAGCACCATCACGACGGCGAGGATGACGGAGCCCAGCCAGACCATCGTTTCCACGGGCAGCATGTAGGCGCCCACGACCCGCACGACGCACTCACCGAGGAGCATCACGCCCCACACCAGCGAGAAGACCCGCTCGGCCCGCCGGAAGGCCGCGGACCCGCTCTGCAGCCGCGCCCAGGCCGCCTCCTTGGCCGCGTCGCCCTTCACCAGCCAGGGCTTCATGGCGGCGGTCATCATCGGCTTGCCCAGCGCCACGGACACCAGGATCCCGATTCCGATCGCGCTGCTCACACCGCTGTCCTTGGCGAGCATCAGCCGCGGGTCGCCGGAGACGAAGCTGAGCAGCAGCCCGACCACGTTCACGAACAGGATCAGCACGGCGAGGGCGTTGACCTTGCGCTCCCTCACCACGCCGAGGGCGGTGCGCACGGCGGGCGGGACGCTGCTCCAGGCGAGCGCCGCGAAGGTGCTCATACCCAGGGCGTCCTTGAACAGGTAGTACGACCCGACGGGCACCGCCACGTCCATGATGAGCGGTGCGAAGTTCTGCTTCTTGCTCTGGCTCTGGCTCTGGCTCTGGCTCTGGCTCCGGGACACCGTGTTCGTCGTCATGGCTTCAGCTTCGCCGCCGGGACGGGTCCACCAGTAGAAACGATCGTCCCGAGCTCGCCATGACAAATGTCAGTGCCGGTCCTCTGCTGCGGGTCATACCAGCAGGTCAGCCAACTCACCCATGGCGGAGAAGAGTTGCGTGGCACCGCTGAGCCGGTCGGCCGGCGTCATGGCGGTGAACCCGTACACGTCCATGCCGGCGGCCACGGCGGCCTGCACACCGAGTGGGCTGTCCTCGACGACCACACAACGCTGCGGCGCGATCCCCATCCGCTCTGCCGCGTACAGGAACAGATCGGGCGCCGGCTTCCCCCTCCCCACGTCCTGCGAGCTGAAGAGGTGGTCGTCGTCGAACCACCGGTCGAGCCCGGTCGTCCGGTGCCCGACCCGGATCCGGTCGTGGCTGCCGGAGGACGCCACACAGAACGGCACTCCGTCGGCCGCCAACTTCTCCAGAACGTTGTCGACGCCGGTGACGGGCTTCAACTCCCGCTCGAAAGCGGCGAAGACGCGAGCGTGGAAGACGTCGTCGAAGTCGTCCGGCAGCCGCTGCCCGGTCCGCTCCAGGACGAGGTCGTGGACACGGTGCATGGCCGAGCCCATGTAGTCCCGAATGGAGTCCTCGTACGTGGTGGGGTGCCCCAACTCGGTGAGGTAGGCGGCCAGGAGCCGGTTCGAGATGGGCTCACTGTCGACGAGGACGCCGTCGTTGTCGAAGATCACGAGGTCGTAGCGCATGACTACGACCCTAAACGCAGAAAACCCCCGTGCCGAAAAGCACGGGGGTTTCCTCAAGAATTGTTCGGCGGTGTCCTACTCTCCCACAGGGTCCCCCCTGCAGTACCA